>JAZQRH010000024.1:0-112790 GCA_045629525.1 Pedobacter sp. | reverse complement strand
CCTGAGCTTGACGCTAAATTAGTAGCAGAAGGTGTTGCAAAACAATTAGAAGCAAGGATCTCTTTCCGTAGAGCTATGAAATCATCTATCGCATCAACAATGCGTATGGGTGCAGAAGGTATCAAAATTATGACTTCAGGTCGTTTAGGTGGTGCTGAGATGGCTCGTAGCGAACAGTATAAAGAAGGAAGAATTCCTTTGCATACTTTCCGTGCTGACATTGACTATGCTTTAGCAGAAGCTTTAACTACTTATGGTAAAATAGGTATTAAAGTTTGGATCTGTAAAGGTGAAGTTTATGGCAAACGTGATCTTTCTCCAAATATCGGTGCTGCAAACAATGCGCCTGGTCAAGGTGGTAGAGATAACAGAGGCGGCGGCGACAGAAGGAACAACGACAAACGCGGTGGCGGTCGTCCGGGTCAAGGCGGAAGAGATAATAAAGGCGGTGGCAACAGAGGTCCTCGCAAATAGTTAACAAATCGTTCAACGATAATATTTAAATAAAATGTTACAGCCAAAAAGAACCAAGTTCAGAAAGATGCAAAAGGGCAGAATGAAAGGTTTAGCAACTCGTGGTGCTGAATTATCATTCGGATCTTTTGGGATCAAATCTTTGGAAGCTACTTGGATCACAAGTCGCCAAATCGAGGCAGCCCGTATTGCAGTAACTCGTTACATGAAACGTGAAGGTCAGGTTTGGATTAGAATTTTCCCGGATAAACCGGTAACTAAGAAACCAGCTGAGGTACGTATGGGTAAGGGTAAAGGTGCTCCAGAGTATTGGGTAGCAGTAGTAAGACCTGGTCGTATCCTTTTCGAAGCAGAAGGTGTGCCATTGGCCATTGCTAAGGAAGCATTAAGACTTGCTGCACAGAAATTACCTGTTCAAACAAAATTTGTAGTACGTAGAGATTACGTAGAGGCATAAAAAGATAATGGGATCAATGTTGTAAGTAACTTGTTATTATAACCGCTAGACCCATTAATAAAAAAAAGTAAAATGAAAAACTCAGAAATCAAAGGGCTTTCCCAAGAGGAGTTAGTAGCTAAGATCGCAGAAGAAAAACAAAACTTAGTTAAGTTAAAATTTGCGCACGCAATTTCGGCTATCGAAAATCCTAACCGTATTAAAACAGTTAGAAAAACAATAGCCCAATTAAACACTGAATTGACTGCAGCAAAAAAAGCTGCGTCAGCTACTGAAACTAAATAACTTTAGAGTCGAAATGGAAAGACAATTAAGAAAAACAAGAACCGGGTTAGTAGTAAGCAACAAAATGGATAAATCTGTTGTAGTTGCAGTGGAGCGTAAAGTGAAACACCCGATTTATGGTAAGTTCGTAAAGAAAACTACCAAATTTATGGCTCATGACGAGAAAAACGAATGCGGTATTGGTGATACAGTATTGATCATGGAAACTCGTCCGTTGAGTAAAAGCAAGAACTGGAGATTAGTACAAATTTTAGAAAGAGCTAAATAAGATGGTACAACAGGAATCAAGATTAAACGTAGCCGATAATAGCGGCGCAAAACAAGTATTGGTTATCCGTGTACTTGGTGGAACTGGAAAAAGATACGCTTCAATCGGTGACAAAGTAGTTGTAACTGTAAAGAGCGCATTGCCTTCAGGTAACATTAAAAAAGGAACTGTTTCTAAAGCAGTTGTAGTGAGAACTAAAAAAGAAATCCGTCGTAAAGATGGTTCTTATATCCGTTTTGACGACAACGCAGCAGTATTATTAAATGCTCAAGACGAGCCACGCGGTACACGTATCTTTGGCCCGGTAGCGAGAGAACTGCGTGAAAAACAATTCATGAAGATTGTATCATTAGCACCGGAGGTATTATAAAATGGGAAACAAAGTTAACAAACCAGCCAAATTAAAAATCCGCAAAGGAGATTTAGTAAAGGTGATCGCTGGCGACTCAAAAGGTCAACAAGGTAAAGTACAAGAAGTACTTGTGGCTAAAAATAGAGTAGTTGTAGAAGGTGTAAACCTTATCTCTAAACACACTAAGCCTAGTGCTGCTACACCAAATGGTGGTATAATTAAAAAAGAGGCTGCTCTTCATATTTCTAACGTTCAGTTGGTTGATCCAAAATCTGGTAAAACTACTCGTGTTGGCCGTAAATTAAACGCCGACGGAAAATTAGTTAGAGTTGCTAAAATTTCAGGGGAGGAAATCAAATAATGGCATACGTACCAAGATTAAAGAGTAAATACAAAGAGGAAATTGTAGGAGCACTTAAAGAAAAGTTCCAATACAAAACTGTAATGCAAGTTCCTAAGTTGTTGAAAATTTCAATCAACCAAGGTGTTGGTCGTTACTCAGTAGCTGACAAGAAAATTATTGACAGTTCAATTCTTGAGCTTTCTACAATTGCTGGTCAATTAGCGGTAGCAGCAAAATCTAAAAAAGATATCTCAAACTTTAAATTACGTAAAGGTATGCCAGTAGGTGTACGTGTTACTTTGCGTGACAACAACATGTATGAGTTCTTAGATAGATTAGTAGCTGTAGCATTGCCTCGTATCCGTGATTTCAAAGGTATCAATGATAAAGGATTTGATGGAAAAGGTAACTATACTTTAGGTGTTACTGAGCAAATCATTTTCCCAGAGATTAACATCGATAAAATCAGCAAAATTTTAGGTATGGATATTACATTCGTAACTAGCGCTGACAGTGATGTTGAAGCATTGGAACTTTTAAAACAATTTGGATTACCATTTAAAAATCAAAAAACTGCAGAATAATGGCAAGAGAAGGAGTAAAAGCTCGTGAAATTAAACGCCAAAAATTAGTGGCTAAATATGCTGAGAAACGTGCAGCATTAAAAGCAGCTGGCGATTACGAAGCATTAGACAAATTACCTAAAAACTCTTCGGCAGTGCGTTTGCACAACCGTTGCAAGTTAACAGGCCGTCCTCGTGGTTACATGCGTACCTTCGGTATCTCACGTGTAACTTTCCGTGAAATGGCTTTAGATGGTAAAATACCAGGAGTAACAAAAGCTAGCTGGTAGTTACTAAGTTATCGATTTGGAGTTATAAGTTGTAAGTTGTATTTTTGCAGCCCTTACAGCTTATAGCTCTTTAGCGTATAACAGTAAAAACAAGATTATTAACCGATAATAGGTCCAGAAGTCCGGTGATGCGTACGGATACCATTATCATAAAACAACAATAATGAATACAGATCCAATAGCGGATTATCTTACAAGATTAAGAAATGCTATCAAAGCAAATCACAGAATTGTAGAGATTCCTGCTTCAAACCTTAAAAAGGAAATTACTAAAGTACTTTTTGACAAAGGTTACATTGCAAACTACAAGTTTGAAGACACTACTGCTCAAGGTGTAATTAAAATTGCATTAAAATACAATGCAATCACTAAAATACCAGCTATTCGTACGTTAACTCGTATCAGCAAGCCAGGTTTGAGACAGTATGCTGGTGTTGAAAATATGCCAAGAGTATTAAATGGTTTAGGTATAGCAATCTTATCAACTTCTAAAGGTGTAATGACTGATAAAGAAGCAGCCAAATTAAACATTGGTGGTGAGGTTTTGTGTCACGTTTATTAATAGGAGGTAAGTACAAATGTCAAGAATAGGAAAAGCCCCAATTAACGTGCCTGCAGGTGTAACTGTAACTGTATCTCAAGATAACGTAGTTACTGTTAAAGGTCCTAAAGGAGAATTAACGCAAGCAGTTGATAAAGATATCACTGTTAGTCAAGAAGAAGGTGTGTTATCTGTAACACGTCCAACAGATCAAAAAAGACACAGAGCTTTGCATGGTTTATATCGTTCATTAATCAATAACATGGTTGTTGGTGTAACAGAAGGTTATAAAATTGAGCAAGAGCTAGTAGGTGTTGGTTACCGTGCTTCAAATCAAGGTCAAACCTTAGATTTAGTTTTAGGTTATTCTCACCATTATGTGTTTCAATTGCCACAAGAAATTAAAGTAACTACTTCATCTGAGAAAGGTCAAACTCCTAAAATTGTTTTAGAGAGTATCGACAAACAATTGATTGGTCAAGTAGCAGCGAAAATCCGTTCGTTACGTACTCCAGAGCCTTACAAAGGTAAAGGTATCAAGTTTGTTGGTGAAGTGTTAAGAAGAAAAGCAGGTAAATCAGCTTCTAAAAAATAATTAAAATGGCAGGAAAGAAATTATCACGCAGAGAGCGTATTAAAAAAGGTATCAGAAAAAGACTTACTGGTTCTGAAAGCCGTCCACGTTTATCAGTTTATAGAAGCAATAAAGGTATTTATGCTCAAGTTATTAACGACGAAACTGGTAAAACTTTAGCTTCGGCATCATCTTTATCAAAAGATTTTAATGCTTCAGGAAGCAAATCAGAACAATCAGTAGCTGTTGGTAAATTAGTTGCTGAGAAAGCAATTGCAGCTGGTGTTAAAGAAGTTGTTTTTGACAGAAATGGTTATTTATACCATGGACGTGTTAAATCGTTAGCAGATGGTGCTCGCGAGGGTGGTCTAGTATTTTAATCATTAAATTAGAAGAAATGTCAACTATCAATATAAAAAGAGTAAAAACTAGCGAGATTGAATTAAAAGATCGTTTAGTGAGCATCCAACGTGTTGCTAAAGTAACCAAAGGTGGTCGTACTTTCAGTTTTTCAGCTATCGTAGTTGTTGGCGATGAGAACGGCGTTGTTGGTTACGGTTTAGGTAAAGCTAAAGAGGTAACTGAAGCTATTGCTAAAGGTGTGGATGATGCAAAAAAGAACTTGGTAAAAGTTCCTGTTTTGAAAGGTACTGTACCTCACGAGCAAATTGGTAAATATTCTGGTGGTTTTGTTTTAATCAAACCTGCTGCAGTAGGTACTGGTGTAATTGCTGGTGGTGCGATGCGTGCTGTATTAGAGAGTGCTGGTATTCATAACGTATTAGCAAAATCAAAAGGTTCATCAAACCCACACAACGTGGTAAAAGCTACAGTTGATGCATTAACAAAAATGCGTGATGCTTACACAGTGGCTCAAAACCGTGGTGTAGATTTAAATAAAGTTTTTAACGGATAAGATCATGGCTAAAATTAAAATCACTCAGATTAAAAGCGTTATCGATAGAAGCGAGCGCCAAAAGAGAACCATGAAAGCTTTAGGTTTAAGCAAGTTAAATCAAAGTGTAGAGGTTGAGGCTAATGCAGCAATCATCGGAATGGTTAGAAAAGTTAATCATTTGGTAGCTATCGAAGCTATCTAATATTTTTATAAAAGTTTGCTTAAGATTTATATCTTAGGCAAATTTTTTTTGTTTAATCGTTGTTTCCTGATTAGTGAAAGCGAAGGGGCAACACAATAAAGTTTAAAATGAACTTAAGTAATTTAGAGCCTGCAAAAGGTTCTGTAAAAACAAGTAAGAGAATTGGTCGTGGTCAAGGTTCTGGTCGTGGTGGTACATCAACACGCGGTCATAAAGGAGCTGGTTCACGTTCTGGACACTCAACCAAAATTGGTTTCGAAGGTGGTCAAATGCCTTTACAGCGTCGTGTGCCAAAAGTTGGTTTCAAACCAATTAACCGTACAGAGTATGTTGGTGTGAACTTAGATGTATTACAAGAAATCGCAGAGAAATTTAACTTAACAACCATTAATTTTGCTACATTGCAAGAACGTGGTTTAGCTTCGAAAAATGATCTAGTTAAAATCTTAGGTCGTGGCGAAGTTAAAGCTAAGTTAGAAATTACAGCTCATGCTTTTTCTGCTAGTGCACAAAAAGCTATCGAGGCTGCTGGAGGCTCAATCACAAAATTGTAATTAATGAAGAAGCTATTTACTACTTTAAGTAATATTTGGAAGATAGAAGAATTAAAAGAGCGTATATTATTTACGCTCCTAATTCTTGTTATATATAGACTGGTTTGTCAGGTGGTGTTGCCGGGTGTTGACCCTACGCTATTAGCCGATGGCGAAAAATCTGGTTTATTAGGTTTGTTAGATATGTTTGCCGGTGGTGCATTTTCAAAAGCATCAATCGTTGCATTAGGCGTAATGCCATATATCTCCGCATCTATTGTGGTGCAATTATTAGGAATTGCTGTACCTACTTTCCAAAAAATGCAGAAAGAAGGAGAGAGCGGTCGTAAAAAATTAACGCAATACACTCGTTATCTAACAGTAGCCATTACTATTGTGCAAGCGATAGGGTATGTTAAAACACAAATTGCTCAAGAAGCAATTACCATTAACCATACTTTGTTTTATTTCTTGTCAGCTATCGTATTAACAGCAGGTACATTATTCGTAATGTGGTTGGGTGAAAAAATTACCGATAAAGGTATCGGTAATGGTACATCTTTAAT
Organism: Pedobacter sp.; assembly: GCA_045629525.1. Classification (GTDB taxonomy): domain Bacteria; phylum Bacteroidota; class Bacteroidia; order Sphingobacteriales; family Sphingobacteriaceae; genus Pedobacter. The sequence continues at coordinate 106,444 of JAZQRH010000024.1, read as the reverse complement.
CATTATGGTGGGTATTATTGCTCGTTTACCTATCGCTATTAGTCAAGAGGTAACTTCGGTTTTTGCAGGCAATGATGGTGGTTTGATTAGGTTGGTACTTGAAATTGTTGCACTATATGCAATTATTATGTTTACCATTTTAATTGTGCAAGGTGTACGTAAAGTACCAGTACAATACGCTAAAAGAATTGTTGGTAATAAGCAAGTTGGTGGTGTTAGACAATACATCCCACTTAAAGTAAATGCAGCAGGCGTTATGCCTATCATCTTTGCTCAGGCTTTAATGTTTGTGCCAAGTGCGTTAATTGGCTTGTTCCCTAATCTGCAAGAAAGTTGGTTACACCAATATTCTGATATAACGTCATTAACGTATAGTTTAACTTTTGCATTTTTAATCATTGCATTTACGTTTTTCTATACTGCAATTACAGTTAACCCAACTCAAATGGCAGACGATATGAAGAAAAACGGTGGGTTTATTCCAGGTGTTAAGCCAGGTTTAGCTACTTCTTCTTTCATCGATGACGTCATTTCTAAGATTACTTTCCCTGGATCGTTGTTCTTAGCAGCTATCGCTATTTTACCATCGTTGGCTGTTGCAGTTGGTATTCAGCAAGAGTTTGCACACTTTTTTGGAGGAACTTCATTGTTAATCCTAGTAGGTGTGGTGTTAGATACGTTACAACAAATCGAAAGTTATTTATTGATGCGTCATTACGACGGATTAATGAAGACCGGTAGAGTGACAGGTCGTTCTGGTGTACCAGCGATTTCTGGAACTAGTAACGCCGCTTTATAAGTAGCATGTCTAAAATATATTACAAATCTCTGGAAGAGGTTGAGTTAATAAGAGAAAGTTCGATGTTGGTTTCAAAAACTTTAGGCGAAGTGGCTAAGGTAATTAGACCAGGTATCACAACATTATCATTAGATAAGCTGGCACAAGAGTTCATACAAGATCATGGAGCTGTGCCGGCTTTTCTAAATTACGGAGGTTTTCCAAACTCTCTTTGTATTTCGCCTAACGAACAAGTGGTTCATGGTTTTCCCAATGATTATGTCATCCAAGAGGGAGACTTAATTTCGGTTGATTGTGGAGTGATCAAAAACAATTATTTTGGTGATTCGGCTTATACCTTTACAATAGGTGAGATAAATGAAGAGCAGAAGAAGCTAGTAAAGGTTACTCAAGAGTGTTTGGCCTTAGGAATTGAAAAGGCTGTTGTAGGTATGCGTATTGGTGATATTGCTCACGCGGTACAATTCCATGCAGAGTCTAACGGTTTCGGCGTAGTTAGAGAGTTGGTAGGTCATGGTGTGGGTGTAAAACTTCACGAAAAGCCTGAGGTTCCAAACTTTGGTAAGCGAGGTGCGGGTATCAAACTCGAAGAAGGAATGGTGCTTGCCATAGAGCCAATGATTAATGCCGGTACTGCCGCTGTTAAGTTTTGGTCAGATGGATGGACTGTTACTACTAAAGACAACAAACCTTCAGCGCATTTTGAACATACTGTTGCTATTAAAAAGGGCAAAGCAGACGTTTTAAGTACTTTTTCTGTCATAGAAGAAGTTTTAATGGAAAAAAGTTAAATAATTGGAAAATAATATTTAATTTTGCAATCCTTTTTATAGGCAGCTAATTAAGTAAAAATCAATAGAATATGGCTAAACAAGCCTCAATTGAACAAGACGGAATAATAAGAGAAGCATTATCTAATGCCATGTTTAGGGTAGAACTTGAAAATGGACACGAGATAATTGCGCACATTTCTGGTAAAATGAGAATGCACTACATTAAAATTTTACCAGGTGATAAAGTGAAACTTGAGATGTCGCCCTACGATTTAACGAAAGGCAGAATCACTTATAGATACAAATAAAATGAAAGTAAGATCATCAATTAAAAAGCGTAGCGCTGATTGTAAGATTATTCGTCGTAAAGGGAAACTTTACGTGATTAACAAGAAAAATCCGAAATTTAAGCAACGTCAGGGATAATTAAAACATTGGAGCGAGTTTCGTACAACGGTGGCCCGCCGTTCGACCGTTCATTAAAAAGTATAATAAAAAAATATGGCAAGGATTTCAGGTATTGATTTACCAAGAAACAAAAGAGGTGAGATTGGTTTAACTTACATCTATGGTGTAGGTAGAGCTACTGCTCAAAGCATTTTAACGCAAGCAGGTATCGACCTTAACAAAAAAGTACAAGATTGGTCAGATGATGAATTATCTGCAATCCGTACAATTATCAATGACAACATTAAAGTTGAAGGTGCTCTACGTTCAGAAGTACAGTTAAACATTAAACGTTTAATGGATATTGGTTGTTACCGTGGTTTGCGTCACAGAAAAGGTTTACCCGTTCGTGGTCAACGTACTAAAAACAACTCTCGTACTCGTAAAGGAAAGAGAAAAACAGTTGCTAACAAGAAAAAAGCATCTAAATAGTAGATAGATCTGAGCATTGAGATAGGATATAAACATATCTTTTACTCTGCTCAAGTCTGGAATAGAAAAAGATAAAAGTTAGGTACTGAGTGCCGAGGTCGAGCAAGTCTCATACCTTAAGTCTCGTATCTTCAATCTAAAAGAAAAAATGGCTAAAAGTAAAAAAGTTACCAAAAAACGTCTTGTTGTGATTGAGCCAGTAGGCCAAGCTCACATCAATGCTACGTTCAACAATATTATTGTTACTTTAACAAACAATAACGGTCAAACCATTTCATGGTCATCGGCTGGTAAAATGGGTTTCAAAGGCTCAAAGAAAAACACTCCTTATGCAGCTGGTCAAGCAGCATCAGATTGTGGCAAAGTAGCATTTGATTTAGGTTTACGTAAAGTTGAAGTGTTCGTTAAAGGTCCTGGTTCAGGTCGTGAGTCTGCTATCAGAACACTACAAGTTGCAGGTTTAGAAGTAACATCTATTAAAGATATTACTCCACTTCCTCACAACGGATGTCGTCCACCTAAGAAAAGAAGAGTTTAATCAGTTTAATTTTTAAAGCTAAGAGTCGCCCGATGCGGTTGGGTTGATACTTTAAAACAAAGAAAAGCAATGGCAAGATACACCGGACCAAAGTCCAAAATCGCCCGTAAATTCAGAGAGCCTATTTTTGGCCCTGATAAAGTATTAGATAGAAAAAATTACCCTCCAGGCCAACATGGCGCTTCTAAAAGAAGAGGTAAGCAATCTGAATACGCTATCCAGTTAATGGAGAAACAAAAAGTAAAATATACTTATGGTGTTTTAGAAAAACAATTCCGTAATTTATTTACAAAAGCCTCTTCACGTGAAGGCATTACAGGTGATAATTTATTACAATTATTGGAAGCTCGTTTAGATAACACTGTATACAGATTAGGTATTGCTCCTAGCCGTTCAGCAGCTCGTCAATTAGTTAGCCATAAACACATCACTGTTAACGGTGAGGTTGTAAATATTCCTTCATATCAGTTAAGAGCTGGTGATGTTGTAGCTGTTAGAGAGAAATCTAAATCTCTAGAGGCTATCACAATTTCTGTAGCAGGTAGATCAATCAACAAACACACTTGGTTAGATTGGAGCGCTAAAGAATTGTCAGGTAAATTCTTATCATATCCAAATCGTGATGAGATCCCTGAAAACATTAAGGAAAACCTTATAGTCGAGTTATACTCTAAGTAATAATATTGGTTAAAGCCTTTATGGCTTTAACTTTTTTATGTTACGCAATATTAATAAACGAACTAAAAACATTAATAAATGGCAATTTTAGCATTTCAGAAACCAGATAAGGTAATCATGCAGAAATCAACTGATTTCGATGGTCAGTTTGAATTTCGTCCTTTAGAGCCCGGTTTCGGTGTAACAATTGGTAACGCCCTTAGAAGAATTTTACTTTCTTCTTTAGAAGGCTATGCTATTACAAGTATTCGTTTTTCAGGCGTTTCTCACGAGTTTTCTACCATCAAAGGTGTAGTTGAAGATTTAACTGAAATTATTCTTAACTTAAAACAAGTGCGTTTTAAGAAAGTCGGTGATTCAGGTGACTCTGAGAAGGTCTTTATCATTATCAATGGTCAAGATCAGTTCCAAGCAGGAGATATTACTAAATTCTCAAACAATTTCGAGGTTTTAAACCCTGATTTTGTGATTTGCAACATGGAAAAATCAGTTACTTTGGAGGTTGAGTTAACCGTAAACAAAGGACGTGGTTACGTGGCAGCAGAAGAGAATAAAGTTTCTGATAGCGTAGTTGGTGTAATTGCAATCGATTCGATTTTTACGCCAATGAAAAATGTAAAATATACGATTGAAAACTATCGTGTTGAGCAAAAAACGGATTACGAGAAATTAATTTTAGACATTTCTACCGATGGTTCAATCCATCCAGAAGAAGCTTTGAAAGAAGCAGCTAAGATCTTAATTCAACACTTCATGTTATTCTCTGATGAGAACTTGGTGTTAGAATCTCAAGCTAAAGAAGAAACTAAAGAGGTTGACGAGGAAATTTTACACATGCGTAAAATCCTTAAAACTGAGTTAGTTGATTTAGATTTATCTGTACGTGCATTAAACTGCTTAAAAGCAGCTGATATCCGTACTTTAGCTGATCTAGTTTCTTACGACGTTGCTGATATGTTAAAATTCAGAAACTTTGGTAAGAAATCTTTAACTGAAATTCAAGAATTGGTTAAATCTAAACAATTATCGTTTGGTATGAACCTTTCTAAATTCAAGTTAGACGAAGAATAAAAATGTTTTGAGTTATCGGTTTTACGTATTTCGTACAATTGATAACTTATTACAAAAAGAATAATATTATTCACTGTGTATAATTCCCTCAGATTAATTTCAAAGAGACGGTATACACTTTATAAACAACAAAATGAGACACGGTAAAAAACACAACCACTTAGGAAGAACTACTTCGCACAGAAAAGCGATGTTGGCTAATATGGCTTCTTCTTTGATTAAGCACAAAAGAATTACTACTACTTTAGCTAAAGCGAAAGCTTTACGCGTGTATGTAGAGCCAATTATCACTAAATCTAAAAACGATACAACTCACTCTCGTCGTACAGTATTTGCTTACTTAAAAGACAAAGAAGTTGTAACTGAGTTATTCCGCGATGTAGCAGCGAAAGTTGCAAATCGTCCAGGTGGTTACACTCGTATCATTAAATTGAACAACCGTTTAGGTGATAACGCTGAGATGGCTTTAATTGAATTGGTAGATTATAACGAAGTTTACGGTAAAGATACAGCTGCTGCTGAGAAGAAAACTACACGTAGAGGAAGAAGCAAAGCTAAAAAAGCTGATGCTCCCGCTGCTGAAGTTAAAGAAGAAGCGCCTGTAGCTGAAGAAGCTGCTTCAGAAGCACCTGCTGCTGAGGAAGTTGAAGACCAAAAAGCGTAGTTTAACTAACTTATTATGCTTAACCCTTTAGGAATTTTTCCTAAAGGGTTTTTTATTTACCATTTATTTTGTTAGAATGGTCTTAAGCAGTTATAAATTATATCGGTATCAACTGTGGCCTGTTAATTAGGCTCTAAATTCTGAAGGTGTCTTACCTGTTACCTGTTTAAATAGCCTGCAGAAGTAGCCAATGTTATTATAACCACATTCAAAAGTAATTTCGCTAACATTCAGACTGGTGGTAAGCAATAGTAGTTGCGCTTTTTCCATTCTCTCTGATTAATATAGTGAACAGGCGTTACACCAAATGTTAATTTAAAGGATTTGAAAAACGATGATTTACTCATCATTGCTTTTTCAGCTAAAGCGTCAGTGCTAATTTCTTTATCCAAATTGCTCTGGATATAATTTGCGACCTCATAGAACATTTTTTTTGACTGCTGTAGCTTTGTTATGGTTACGAGGTTTTGTGTTTGAATAATACGCAATAGGAGCGTTTTAAAAGTAAGATCGGCAAGTGCATCTTTACCAGCGTGAGATTCCATACTGATTCCAATAAGCTTATTTATACTATATGCTAAGTCATTGTTGTTATAGAAATGATAGTGCTGAAAATTGAGCTCCCAGGTCTTTCCGTTGTTGCCCAATGGATAATGTTCGTTCAAAAAATCTAAATGTACTTGCACAATATCCCAATCCATTGCAATAGTTGCACATTGTACAGGTTTTTGAAATGAAGCCTCTGGAAAATCTACTTTCATTTCTTGATCTTTTGGCATGATAATACTTTCTCCTGGCACAAAGGGGAAACTGTCCAATTGATTTAGGGCTACAATTTTCTTACCACGCATCATACTCGATAATACCAGTCCATCAAAAGATAATTCAACGTCTTTACTTTGCTGATAAGTTTCAAATATATTTAGCTGACAATTTTTTAAGTTGTAAACAGTTCTATGCTCTACTAATGAATCTAGTTGATGCACATCTGTGAGATTAATTGGTGTTATAGACGATTTTTCCAGCATATCCGCACGTTTATGACTCTTTTATAAAAATACACTCTAATCTATAGAAATAGAACCTTAACACCATTAAATTATTATAGTGTAAGGATTTTATATAATAGTGCAATCAATTTCTTTCGTATATGTCTAATATTGAACATTATTAACTTAAAACCTTTAAAACATAAACATTACCTTAGCACAAGCTCAAGTTGCCATCGCGGCAGCTATCGAAAAATCAAAGTCTTTAAAAACACTGATGAACATCTGTGTGGTAGACTCAGGAACCAATCTCGTGGCATTTGCTAAAATGGACGAAGCTTGGTTAGGTTCAATCGATATTGCTCATAAAAAGGCTCGTACAGCACGTTATTTCAATATGGATACCGGAATTATCGGTCAGTTGTCTCAGCCAGGAGGTGCGTTATATAATATTGAACATTCTAACAATGGTTTAATTACCTTTCCGGGTGGTGTACTTATCAAAAACGCAGAAGGTAAAGTAATTGGCGCTATAGGGGTATCGGGAGATTCAGTTGAAAACGATCACGCAGTTGCTGTAGCGGGTGCTAGTTCGGTAAAATAGAAATATAGGAGGAGAAAGGCAGGGACGTTTAAGTAAGTTCTTGAGTGGTTAATTCTGTTGGGCGATGGAAATGATGCCTTGGTTTCTAAACACTCTTTTTATATGTATTCAGAAAGGCAGGCTGATGTATTTAAAACTATTTCGGCCTGCCTTAATTAGGGGGCACGGTTTCTAAATATCTTCCGCTAAATAAAAAGCATGGCAGTGGAGTAATGCTCGCCATCATAATTTGTATTAATTATAAAAAGTTGATTATAAATTATAGGTACGCGTGGCGGCTTTTCGAAACTTTAGCAGTAGTTTTGCAGACTAATTAAAAATATATGCAAAATGTTCCGTCGCCATTAGCTGAACTTATAGCTGTTTTAGCCACTAGCTTCGATAGTCACTCCTTTGTTAAGCTTTCTATGGGTAATTACAAAGGTGGAGACGGTACATTGAAGCAAATGTTCGTAAAACCTGTAGAGATTAAGAAGGAACGAAAGTTAGCCTTTACGTTACGCCATAAAACTCGTGATCTTTTTAAAAATTTGACATTTAATGACGGGGTAGTCCTTATAGAGCAATCCTTTCAAGATGGCTTTAATATCATCACGCTATTTACCCAAAATGAAGAGTTCATCTTAGAACGAAATAAAAAAGGTGTTATTTCTTTAAGAAAAAAAAATATTGAAAACCCGATCGCTATACAAACAAATCATGATAAGCAGAAGAAACGATTAATTAGCGCAGAACATAACGTTTATTTGCAAGAACTTGGTTTGACAGATTTTGATGGACAGGTTTTTAAAAGATCTCAAGATAAATACAAACAAATAAATCAATACATCGAAATCTTAAGTACACTCCTTAAGGAGTTTCCTACGGGCACTGTAAAGAAAGTGGCAGACATGGGCTCGGGCAAAGGATACTTGACATTTGCGCTATACGATTATCTGAAAAATAATTTACAGGAGGCAGAAGTTGTGGGAGTGGAGTTTCGTAAGGATATGGTAGCGCTCTGTAATAGCATTGCACGCAAGGCGAGTTTTGAACACTTGCAATTTGTAGAAGGAACAATTGACAGTTATGATAGTACTGGCACTAACTTATTGATGGCCTTACACGCCTGCGATACTGCTACAGATGATGCGATATATAAAGGCATAAAGGCAAATGCAGAACTAATTGTGGTAGCCCCGTGTTGTCACAAACAAATTCGTAGGCAGATGGAGAAGGCAAAAGCTGTTAACGAGCTATCGGCCACGTTGAAGTACGGTTTGTTTTTAGAGCGACAAGCGGAAATGATTACCGACAGCTTACGCACGATGATTTTGAACGCCAATGGTTATAAAACCAAAGTGCTCGAATTTGTTTCGGATGCACACACTGCCAAAAATGTGTTAATTGTAGCGAGCAAGTACAAAAATTTCACTGCGCAGCAAAGACAAGATGCTTTGCAGAAAATAGCGGAAACGAAAGCTTATTTCGGTATTAGAGAACATCATTTAGAGAATTTGCTAGGTATTTAAACTACATGGCATTTGGCGTGGTTAAATTAAACCTGATGGTAGCGGTATACTTTTGCTAGTACAAGTGTAAGTTTAATGTTGCTGAGGTTACTGAAGCATTTCTGGTAATAAACTTAGGATTGGCAGTTGAGCAAAAGATACAAACGGACAGCAGGGCTGCTATGACCGATAGTTAGCTAATGTGCTTTTCTAGTCAAATAAATGGCAATTCTGCCAAGCTGTCAGCACTTATTCAAGTCAATGTTTACATTTTAACCGATTTTTTTGACAAATTTCTGCCAAAACACCGTTGGCACATTGCTTGTTATTATGGAAGCATACGATTAAAAAACAAAAGAAATATAAAATAAAATGGGAAAGATAATTGGTATAGACTTAGGAACTACGAACTCATGCGTTGCGGTGATGGAGGGTAACGAACCTGTTGTGATTGCAAACGCGGAAGGTAAACGTACTACGCCATCTATTGTTGCTTTTACAGAAAACGGCGAGCGCAAAGTGGGCGAGCCTGCAAAACGTCAGGCAATCACAAACCCAACAAAAACGATTTACTCTATTAAACGCTTCATGGGAAGCAGTTTTAGTGAAAGTGAGAAAGAAGTTGGTAGAGTACCATATAAAGTGGTAAAAGGTGACAACAATACACCGCGTGTTGAGATTGACGATAGAAAATATACGCCGCAAGAAATTTCGGCAATGACTTTGCAGAAAATGAAAAAAACTGCTGAAGATTTCTTGGGTCAGGAAGTAACTGAGGCGGTTATTACAGTACCTGCTTACTTTAACGATGCACAACGTCAGGCTACAAAAGAAGCTGGTGAAATAGCTGGTTTAACAGTAAAACGTATTATTAATGAGCCTACTGCAGCTGCTTTAGCTTATGGTTTAGATAAGGCGCACAAAGACATGAAAATTGTGGTGTTTGACTGTGGTGGTGGTACACATGACGTTTCTGTATTAGAATTAGGTGACGGCGTATTTGAAGTAAAATCTACGGATGGTGATACTCACTTAGGTGGTGATGACTTTGACCATATCTTGATTGACTGGTTAGCTGCTGAATTTAAAGAGGAAAATGGCATGGATTTGAGCAAAGATCCAATGGCTTTACAACGTTTAAAAGAAGCTGCTGAGAAAGCTAAAATCGAAGTGTCAAGCACAACTTCAACAGGAATTAACTTGCCATATATTACTGCTGATGCTAGTGGCCCTAAACACTTAGTGCGTACTTTAAGTCGTGCTAAATTTGAGCAATTAGCTGCTGATTTAATTAAACGTACAATTGATCCTTGTAAATCTGCTTTGAAAAACGCTGGTTTATCTGTTAGTGATATTGATGAAATTATCTTAGTTGGTGGTTCAACTCGTATCCCTGCTATTCAGGATGCTGTAAAAGCTTTCTTTGGGAAAGAGCCATCAAAAGGTGTAAACCCTGATGAGGTGGTAGCAATTGGTGCTGCAATTCAAGGCGGTGTATTAACTGGTGATGTTAAAGACGTATTATTATTAGATGTTACTCCTCTTTCTTTAGGTATTGAGACTATGGGTGGTGTAATGACTAAGTTAATTGAAGCTAACACAACTATTCCTACTAAGAAAACGGAAACTTTCTCTACAGCGGCTGATAACCAACCGTCTGTAGAAATCCACATCTTACAAGGTGAGCGTCCAATGGCAAACCAAAACCGTACAATTGGTCGTTTTATGTTAGATGGAATTCCACCTGCGCCACGTGGTGTGCCTCAAATTGAAGTTGCTTTTGATATTGATGCGAACGGTATTTTACACGTAAGTGCTAAAGATAAAGCAACAGGTAAAGAGCAAAAAATCCGTATCGAAGCTTCATCTGGTTTAACTGATGCTGAAATTCAAAAAATGAAGCAAGAAGCCGAAGCTAACGCAGAAGCTGATGCAAAAGCAAAAGAAGAAGCAGATAAAATTAACAGCGCTGATGCTTTAATTTTTTCTACAGAGAAACAATTGAAAGAGTTTGGTGAGAAATTATCAGCAGATAAAAAAGCGCCAATCGAAGCCGGCTTAGAGAAATTAAAAGCAGCACACTCAGCTCGTAATTTTGCTGATATCGAAGTTGCTCAAAACGAGTTACAAGAAGCTTGGAATGCAGCATCTGAAGAGATGTACAAAGCAGGTCAAGATGGTCAACCGCAAGGTGGTGCAGAAGCTCCTCAAGGGGGTGCCCAGCAAGCAGGCGACACGGTAACTGATGTTGATTACGAAGAAGTAAAAGACGACGAAAAGAAATAGTTTCTTAGTCGGATGACCGATGTCAAAAGACGGAAGTTATACTTAAATATAAAAGCGTCCAGATGTAAAATCGGGACGCTTTTTTTATGAGTTTAATTGCGATTAATAAACGCTGTCTTCCCTAAACATAAGGTAACAATTTCCTGCAGATGCTCTTCGTTCTGTATCAATTCTTCCAATAGCTTAAACTGGTTTTTCGCTCTATCTAAGTTTTGTTCTGGATAATGGATGGGATAGTATTTGCTGCCGTTTAGATAGTCGGCTAAAAACCTTAGGGCTTGCATGTAGATAATATATTTACCGCTAAAAATAATGGCTTCTTTTTCAGTGTTGGTGAGAATATCGCCCATTTCAGAGAGATAGCCATCCATCATAGCTATGAAGTAAGGAATGCGAATCTTTATTTTAGACAAATCGGTTTCATTTTCTGAAAATTCGCAAAGGTAAGTGCGCATCATATCTCCTAAATCGGAAATAAATTTTCCAGGCATCAGGGTATCCAGGTCAATTACACAAATCCCTTCAAAAGTTTCTTCGTTAAGCAACACATTACTAATCTTGGTGTCATGGTGCATTACTCTCGTAGGGAAATCGTTTCTCTTGCTAAAAATACTAAACTGTGCTAAGATTTCGCGATGTTTGGTGGCAGCATTTACTTCGTTCGCTGCTTTTTCTAAGTAGTGTTGCTCGGTATTTTCTACAGCTTCTGTAAACTGTTTGTATCTCAAGCTAAGGTTGTGAAAACCTTCTATAGCTGGGCTAAGTTGATTGGCGTCAAACCCATCCAGTAGTCGGCTAAGTTTGCCAAATTGTTTTGCGGCTTCGTAAGCTTGTTTTGGCGAAGTTAAAGTATCTAAGGCTACGCTACTACCTATGAAAGGTGATAAACGCCAATATTGCCCGTCCAGTTCAACCATTGCTTTGCCCGTGGTAGTTTCAATTGGGGCCGGGAATAGGTAATCATTAAAATGAATACTCAAGTAGCGTGCAACGCTTTTTACATTACTAGCGATTATTTCTGGTTTCGTAAATACATTCTCATTTATGCTTTGCAGTATGTAGTTGCCATTGCTAATTAGGTTAATTAACAAATAGGTTCTGTTAATGTGTCCAGAACCTATTCGTTGTATTTTTACATTTTCTTTTGTTAATCCGTATTGGTTTAAAACACGTTCATCAATAGTTAATTCCATAGTTTTTCAGGGTAAATACCTTCTTTGATAAGCTCATCGATACTTGCTTGAACCAAAGGCTTATCTTCTTTGTAGGTAACACCAAACCACTGATTGTCAGTTGGTACTACTTTAAAAGAAGCTATATTGGTGTTAACCAGATGCTCGCCCACAAGGGGGATAAAAAACTCGGCTTTGGGTTTGTCTTTGTTTTCAATAGCGAAGGTTCTAAATAGATCTTCTGTAATTTTGAAAACCGCAGGTGAAAATCCCCAAAAGTTCATCGATACCGGAGTATTGAAATCTAATGGCGTTTCGTTCCCATTTTCTTCGAAAACAATACCATCTCCTTTTTTGTAAACTTTTGTTCGTTCTACAATTTCGGTCAAATTTCCTTGTTCATTAGCTTTGCACACCCCTCTAGATACAGAGCCATGTTCTGATAAGGTTCTCCCAATTTTATAACCAATAATACAGTATTGATTGTCGGTTACATCTGTAGTTAAAAAATCTACCATTTTTTTGAAGGCATCGAAGCCGTAGAAATCATCAGCGTTGATTACGCAAAAAGGCTCTTTAACTATGTTACGGCCCGAAAGAATTGCATGTGCAGTTCCCCAAGGTTTTTCCCTGTAGATCTCTTCTTCAATACCAAATTGTTTAAGGTCAAAATTTTGGTAAACATAGTCAACCTCAATTTTTCCAGCCAATTTCTCGTTAAAAATAGCTTTGAAATTAGGAGCGAACTCTTCTTTGATGATGAACACAACTTTGCCAAATCCAGCTTTTACTGCATCGTATATAGAATAATCGATAATGGTTTCCCCGTTTGGACCAAAACCGTCAATTTGTTTCATGCTACCATAGCGGCTGGCCATACCAGCTGCCAAAATTAATAAAGTAGGTTTCATTTAATTGCTTAGTTTTTTGTGAAAATTAAGTTTTGCCAAAGTTAATGTTTAGAAACCGAAAAGCCCTCCGCCTTTCGATTTTGTTGTACGTGTTTTTTTTCCAGTAAGCATACCGAATAGTCCTCTAACTATTTCTTTTCCAATTTGTCGGGTTATTGTAGCGCCCATTATTTGCTCTACTATACCTTTTTCGCCGGGTTTTTGTTTGCTTTCTTGTACAATTTTCTTTTGTTCTTCAACTTTGGCCTGCACCTCATGTTCAGCAGCCATTTGTTCGTTTATTCTATCGGTTAATAATTCATAGGCACTTATTGGGTCTTTAGTTTCGTGATATTTTGTATAGAGTGGACTAGCCTGCATCAGTTTTTCGCAATCGATGTTTGCCATCGGCCCCATTACTGCTCTGGGCGATGTTAATAGCGTTGCGGCTACTTCAGTAGGTATTCCTTTTTCATTCAATACAGTGATAAGCGCTTGTCCAGTTCCTAAGCTCGTGAGTACTTTGTCTATCGCGTAAAAGTCGGATTTTGGGTAAGTGTTTACCGTTTTTCTTAAGGCATCCACATCGTTTGGCGTAAAGGCTCTTAAGGCATGTTGCACTCTGTTGCCCAGTTGTGCCAAAACGCTTTCAGGTATATCCATTGGCGATTGGGTACAGAAGAATACACCAATGCCTTTTGATCTAATAAGTCTGATAATAGTATTTATCTGTTCCAAAAATGCCTTAGGCGCATCGTTAAATAGCAAGTGTGCTTCGTCAATAAAGAAAACTAATTTGGGTTTATCTAAATCGCCGGCCTCTGGCATGGTTTGGTAAATCTCGGCCAGTAAGCTTAATAAAAAGGTAGAATAAAGTACAGGCTGGTTTTGAACATCAGATATGTTGAGTAAACTGATTATACCCTTGCCATCAACTTTATTAAATAGATCGTCTATATCATAAGATGTTTCGCCAAACACATTGCCTAAGCCTTGCTGTTCTAAGGCAACGATTTTACGAAGAATGGTGCTTGATGTTGAACTCGAAATAGAGCCATAACTCGCTTTAATTTCTTTGGCACCCGCACCTTCAGAAAGATAGCTCAGCAGCTTTTTTAAATCGTTTAAATCAACTACGGGCATTTTGTTGTCATCAGCATATTTAAAAATTACTGCCAAAACACCGGCTTGTGTGTCATTAAGTTCCAAAATTTTCGCTAACAAAATAGGTCCAAATTCGGTAACGGTTGCCCGCATTTGTACCCCTAATTTTCCGCTTAGCGAATACAATTCTATAGGGAAGCCGCTCGGTACAAATGGCTTGCTTTGCAGTTGCGCTCGTTCTTCTATTTTTGCATTGGTAGCTCCTGGCTGATTAAGTCCAGATAGGTCTCCTTTTACGTCTAACATAAAAACAGGCACGCCTGCATCCGAAAGCTGTTCGGCCAGCAGTTGCAAAGTTCTCGTTTTTCCCGTACCTGTTGCACCAGCAATTAAACCATGTCGGTTCATCATCCTAAGCGGAACATTTACTTCTGCATCAGCTAAAGTTTCGCCGTCTAACATACCAGCACCCAAATAAATATAGGCACCCGATGGGGAGTAAGAAGCTTTAATCTTTTCTATGAAAGATGTCTTTTTATCGCTCATAAGTAATTTTTTAGATGCTTAAAATACTAAACAATTGTGATAATCTCTACTTGCTTGCAAATAAAATTCAAAGCATCCTTGTGGCTTAATAACAGCAACTGGTTTCTGATTACTAAAGTCGAGCAAATGCCAGAAGAAAGGAAATATTTATCAAACGTTTGCTTGGCTTCGCGTTTAGATTTTGCTTTCCATTGGTAAATTGGCTGTATAAGGCTAGTCAAACCCACTATACATCCTATATTAGAAAGTTTTTTGTTTACAACAATCACAAACGTTTGTGTGATATTCCTGCATTTAAAACAGTAAGTTCTGTAGTTGTGATTAAATGCTATTTCTTTAATTCTTAAGCGATATTCTTATGGGTTTAAGCTGTATTTGCAGTTTCTTGCGGTTTTTAATTGTACAAAACGGAAGAAAATTACTTATTTTTACCTTGTGTTAAATCCATCAATTATTTCGGTAAATTTCAAGCAACTTCAAGCTAATTTCAGCGGTGAGTTGTATTTCGATCAGTCTAAACAGCACGAAGCTCAAAAATTAGTTTATTCTACAGATGCCTCGGTGTATCAAGAAAAGCCAATGGCTGTTGCTGTCCCTAGAACCAAGGATGACATTAGCGCCTTAATTAGGTTTGCAAACGAGCATCAAATCACGCTAATTCCTCGAGCCGCAGGTACTTCGCTGGCGGGGCAGGTTGTTGGCAACGGCATAGTGGTTGATATTTCTAAGTATTTTATCAATATTTTGGAGATTAACGCTGAAGAGCGGTATGCAATTGTGCAACCTGGGGTAATTAGGGATGACCTTAATGCAGTTTTAAAGCCCTTTGGCTTAATGTTCGGACCTGAAACCTCGACAGCTAATAGAGCAATGATTGGCGGGATGATTGGTAACAATTCCTGCGGATTACACTCGGTAGTTTGGGGAGATACTCGCCAAAATTTGCTTGAGGTAAAAGGCTTTTTAAGCAACGGAGCGGAAATACAGTTTGGAGAAATATCGAAAGTAGAATTGAGCCAAAAGGCAAAAGCTAACAGCTTGGAAGGTGTGATTTACAAAGGGATTTCTGAGCTAATCAACCAGCCTGAAAATGTAGCGGCTATTGAAAAAGGTTATCCAAAAAAATCGCTAACAAGAAGAAATACTGGTTACGCATTAGATATTCTAACGCAGCAGAATGACGCTGATACTTTCAATATGTGCAACTTAATTGCAGGTTCTGAAGGTACCTTGATGTTCATCACCGAAGCAAAACTTAAACTATTGCCGTTGCCTCCAAAAGAGGAAGCTTTGGTTTGTGTACATTTCAACTCAATTGCCGAGTCTCTTTTAGCCAATATACTGATCATGAAGCATCAGCCTATGTCGTCAGAATTGGTGGATAAGTACATCATGGACTTTACCAAGGGGCATCCTATTTACCAAAACAATCGTTTTTTTATTGAAGGAGAACCAGAAGCCTTGCTCATGGTAGAGTTTTTTGCTGAAACACCCGAAGAACTTGATCAAAAAGTTAATGCGCTTATTGCCGACCTCAAGACCAATGGCTTCGGTTATGCTCATCCAGTAGTTCGCGGTGAGTTAACTAAATTGGCTTGGGATGTGCGTAAAGCAGGTTTGGGCTTAATTAGAAATCTCCCTGGCGACTGTCAGCCAGTAAATTTAATTGAAGATTGTGCTGTGGCTATTGAGGACTTGCCCGCCTATGTAGAAGATTTACAAGTGATCTTCAAAAAATATAATTTGCAAGCCTCTTATTACGCCCATGCCGGAGCCGGTGAGTTGCACATTGAGCCCATCATCAACCTTAAAACTGCGGAAGGCAAGTCGCTTTTTAGAACAGTTTTGGCAGAAACAGCAACCTTAGTAAAAAAGTATAACGGTTCGTTAAGTGGTGAGCATGGCGATGGACGTTTAAGAGGCGAGTTTATCCCCTATGTTTTAGGCGATAAGGTATACGCCTTGTTGAAAGATGTAAAGCAGCTTTTTGATCCGATAGGTATATTTAATGCCAATAAAATTGTAGATACACCGCCAATGAACGAATTTTTACGTTACGAGGCGGATCATCAACCCAAACCTGTGAAAACTGTTTTTGATTTCTCGAAAACTGAAAGTATTCTGCGTTTAGCGGAAAAATGCTCAGGATCGGGAGATTGCCGAAAAACACATATCAGTGGCGGCACAATGTGTCCGTCATACATGGCCACCCGACAAGAGAAAGATACTACTAGAGCCCGGGCAAACACGTTACGCCAGTTTCTAACCAACGATACGGGCGATAATCCGTTTAACCACGAAGAAATTAAAGAGGTAATGGATTTGTGTTTAAGTTGTAAGGCTTGTAAGTCTGAGTGCCCTTCTAGTGTAGATGTGGCAAAAATGAAAGCAGAATTTTTGCAACATTATTACGATGCGAATGGCGTTCCCTTTAGGGCTAAAATGATTGCTAATTTCAGCAAATCACAGCAATTAGCATCCTTGGCACCCTCTGTTTATAATGCTTTAATTACAAATCGTTTCACTAGTAAAATCATTAAAAATATTGCAGGTTTTGCTTTGGATAGATCTTTGCCGAAAGTAGGTAAAACCACGTTGCAAACGTGGAATAGGCGTCATAAAACTGTTGTAAACAATGCAAAGGGCAAAGTATATTTGTTTTGTGATGAATTCACAAATTTTAACGATGTTGAGATTGGAGCTACTGCTATTGAATTGTTACAAGCTTTAGGTTACGAGGTTATTATACCTAAGCACAAAGAAAGCGGCAGAACGTATTTATCCAAAGGTTTGGTAAGAGATGCCAAAGTTTTGGCGAACGTAAATGTTAAATTGTTAGCAGATTTGATTAGCGCAGAAACACCGCTTATCGGTATTGAGCCTTCGGCTATTTTAACTTTTAGAGATGAATATCTTGACTTGGTTGATCCAGAATTGAGAGATAAAGCTGTTGACTTAGCTAAAAATACATTGCTAGTGGAAGAGTTTATTCTGCAAGAGTTTGATAGGGGTAACATCACAGTTGATCAGTTTACGGACCAAGAACAGTTGATAAAGTTGCATGGCCATTGTTACCAAAAATCGTTAAATGCGCTTTTACCTACGCAAAAGATATTGGCAATTCCAGCGAATTACGAAGTAGAAACCATTCCTTCTGGATGTTGCGGTATGGCGGGTTCATTCGGTTACGAAAAAGAGCATTACGAAGTTTCTATGCAAGTAGGGGAGTTAGTGCTTTTGCCGGCGGTTAGAAATGCATCTGCAGATACAATTATTGCCGCGGCAGGTACAAGTTGTCGTCATCAAATTAAGGATGGTACAGCAAGAATTGCGAAGCATCCGGTAGAAATATTATGGGAAGCCCTGAAAAAGTGATGCCTTAACCTAGAGGGCAGTTTTTACAACGTTTGCCTTTAAGGTATTTTTCGCAACAGTTCTTTTTCTTTTTGTCTTTTTTGTCCTGTTTCGAACCTTTTTTATTTTTATCTTTCTTAGACATTGAGGAGTTCTCAAAATTAAACAAAAAAGGCGCATAATTGTTGTTATGCGCCTTTTAATAATAAAACTTACGAAGTTATAGCGTTTCCTTATTGCCTGTTGAAATCTTCTTTCCTTCCTTGTCTGCTCCAGAACGGATATGAGCTGCTCCTGCTCCAAAAACGCTCACATATCCATTTTCGAAAGCTAAAATGTTTTCTTTATTTACGCGGATGGCT
Organism: Pedobacter sp.; assembly: GCA_045629525.1. GTDB lineage: Bacteria > Bacteroidota > Bacteroidia > Sphingobacteriales > Sphingobacteriaceae > Pedobacter. The sequence continues at coordinate 88,245 of JAZQRH010000024.1, read as the reverse complement.
GTTAGTTTTTCATCTTTCGTTAACAATTCATTAAGCGTTTTGGTGTTTTTTGATGTTAGTTGTTCACCGTATAAAAGGCTGTTGTTAATGAGAGAGAAGCCTCTAGACCAGAAAGCTTCACCGAATAGCCTTGACGTTAGAATTGGTGCGGTGTACATTGCGCTCGCTATTGTGCCATTACGTGCTAATACCGAAAAAAGTTCTTTATGCACTAGTGTGTTTAAATAGTTGTTGGCAAATTGCCATTTCTCGCCACCGCAAAGCAACACGGCTGTGGCCGCTGTTAGTGGTTTTGCAAAAGCTAATGAGTTTGCTTCATCTGGGTTAATAGTATGCAGTATGGTTACGTTTTTTGCACCCATTTGTTTGAGGCTTTTCTCAATGGCCTCTGTTTTTGCTTGGTGTTCTTTATTGCCAGACGAAAGTAGTACTATTGATTTAGTGTCTACATTTTCATAGAAATTTTTTAGCGATAAATCATTAAAAATCTCGCTTCCATAAACTAATACTTTTCCTTTAGGAGAAATTCGGTTTGCCCATCGCCTAGCTGGATTAGCAAAAGGTTTTCTCGCATTTGCCCATAGGTCCGTCGGATTAGCTTTAGTTCTTGACGTTATCTCTCTAGTCTTTAAATCAAACTTATCTCCGGGAAATAAATAAGCTTGTGTGTTTGGTTTATCAAAATCATCTCTCGTAGCATCATAAATTGCTGTTTTGCTTTCACCATGATTTTCTATGTCATTACCTCTCACAATTATTCCCGTGGCCTCGTCAATCCCGAAGCCAATTAGTTTTGAATTATTTTTTAAAATTTTGGCTACGCTACCCATTCTATTTCTACGCACATAATGCTGACCAATAGCTGATTCTTTTATAAATCCGAAGCCTTCGGTTTCGCCTTGGCCGCCGTATAAATAACTACCTTGAATTGATGCACCAGCAGAACTGCCCGCAATAACACCACCGCGATCAAGTACATCAAACAATGCTTTGTGCGTTAAAGTATGTAGGTAAGCTTTCGCTAAGCGAACTTGAAAACCACCACCAATCATTACTGCTTTTGCTTTTTTGAGAGGAGCGACAAAAGCTTCAGTATTTGCTACGTTTTTGTCTTTGGTATGTAGTATGGTCAAATTTTTTGCACCTTCTTCAATTAGTCTTTTGTAGGCACTATTGTTCTCGCCAACATCATCGCCAGCGGTGGTAATTAATACAATAGAAGCATTTGGTCCACCAGCCATTTTAATAAACTGCTGATAGTTTACAGAAGCTGCAGCGCCGCCGATAATGTATAAACTTCCCTTTGGCGGTCCGATGGTTTTCCAATTGTCGCTAGGGTACTTCCATTGTGACTGCGCTGTAAAGCTAATTAATAAAAGAATTAGAAATAAGTAGATACGATGAAGCGAAAGCTTTAAAGTAAAGCTTTTAAATGACATGTAGTTTAGCATGAATTTAGTTTTTTGTTTGGTTCGCCGAAATTACGAAAATTAAACAAAAACAGAATAAATATGAACCTTATCTCGGTACATAAAAAAAGCGCATAACCTTAATTATGCGCTCCTAATATTGTTCGTATTACGAGATTAAGCCTCGCTGCTGTATGAGATAGAGCCAACAGCTTTATCAATTTGCCATCTGCCGGTGCCTTCTTCGCCAATAACGTCAAATAACTCAACAGCTCTGCGTGCTTTAATTTCTTCCTCACGTTGCTCTTTAAAGAACCAGTTTAAGAAATCTAAGGTAATGAAGTCGTTTTCTTTTTGGCAACGAGCCGCAATGTTTTTGATAGATTGCGTTACACTGATTTCTTGCTCTAGTGCTTCTTCAAATATTTCGCGAAACGAGTTATACTCTTGTCTGGTGTTGGTAACATCAGGAGTGATCGCAATACCACCCATATCCAATATGTATTTAAAAAACTTTAATTGGTGTTCTCTTTCCTCTTCGGCTTGTTTAAAAAAGTACTCAGCCGAACCTTCGTAGCCATTACGTGCACACCACGAAGCCATTGATAAATATATTGCAGAAGAGGCTGCCTCTTTTTTTATTTGTTGATTGATTAAAAGTTCTATATCAGCGGATATAGAGCATTTGCTTCTCATGATATCTTTCATTGTCGTAAGATTTAATTTATATTTCTACTAGGCTATAGGGTCTGTTAGCAGACAAACATTAGCCCAATTCAATATTTACACTACAAAGTTAGTGCTATAAAGTTCTGTAAGAGAAAATATTAATAATATGGAAAGAGTCTAAGTCTTAGTTAAGAGACTAAACGATGCAGACGGTCGTGAATGATGTGATTTAACTCTAGCATTACGAAGGCACCTTGCAAAATTTCTTTAAGTTTGATGATTTCAAGCAAAGTTAACACATAAGAGTGGTCGCAAGCACAAATGAAAATGATTTCTACGTCAGCGGTTTTATCGCTGCTTAATAGTTTTTCTTCGATATTAACTTGATAAACGGCCTTTTGTAGCTTTAAAAGATTTCTGTAATCGAAACGTGCAAGTTTACCAGCAAAGTCAATATACCAACATCTTTCGGAGTCTGATTGAAAGATAGCACCATTAGCGTTCGAAAAAACTTCCTCGAATGTTGCTATGGGGTATGAAACGGCTGTTGATTGTTGAACTTGTAAACTCATTGTTAATGCAAAATTAATATTATTTAGATTTAATACAAATAAAATTTAGCAAACATTGTTTTATTTTTTGCTTGTGATAGGATTGTTGCAAAGGAGCATAAAACGGTTGGGGAATAGCCCCGATTGAAGCGCTATACCCCAACTATTGGGATGGGTTTTGTGACGGGAGATAGGTGGGGATAGGAGTGTAAAGCGGGACTGGTGTTCGATAGCTGGGAGAACCTTGCGCTTCGGAAAAAAAAGAATAAATACCCTAAACAAAGTGGTGGTAACGAGGGTTTTATTGTAAGATAAAAAGAGAATATTATGGAAAAAGGAAAGCCAGCTACGGATAAATTGCATGGAAGTGATTTAGGGGAGACGAAGGATTTTAACGAACTATCGTTTGATAAGGAAAATAATAGTTTTGAGTTTGATGTGAAGGATAAGGACAGCGAATATGACCATCCTTTACCTTATGATACGAGTGCGCCGAATGGAGAGGATGCAATTTCTACTTATGATGAGTCAAATCCTTACTCGGGAGATGAGTATGATGATAGCGCAAAAGCGGACAAACATTTAGCGGATAACGGAATGCGTTTGGATGCCAATGGTGATAGTTTGAAGACAAAAGCGGAGGATAAATTGTTGGCCCAGACGCCTGAGGATTTTAGGGATGATTTGGATGAAGAAGGTTATCCAAAAAACGATAGCCCAAAAGGAAATAACCTTTAAGGAAGTAAATCGAGGTTAAATCTTCTGCGAAACTCATCGAGCGCTGGATTTTTTTCGGCTAGGTAGGCGTATTTATCCTTGTTACTGTATATTCTGTTGGATTGCTTTGCTTCGACCTTGTTGGCGTGAAGCTGTATGTCGAAGTTTTTTAAACTGCTTCTTAGGTAGTTGAGAAGTTCTATTTTTTCTTCTTGCAGGGTGCTTTCTAGGGCGATGTTTTCTACCAACACGGTAATGTTGTTACCTTCTACAATGGGTTCGTTGCTGCTTAACAAAGTGTACAGATGTATTTTGTCATCTTGCATTGCTTTGTTGGTATATTGTTTCCAGCAAGCCATTAATTGTGTGGAGCTAAACGCTTGTTTGTCGTTTCCACTTACGTACTGTGGTTCGTTTCCTTCTTCTTCAGATACGCCCGCATTTAAATCTGTAAGTGAGGGGATAAGCGATGAAGATTTTGGCTTGATTGGCCGAACCTTGATGGTAGTTGTAGTGGGCTGTGTGATTTTTTGCGCCACTGGCGATGGAGCAGCTCTCTCTACTACTGGCTCTGGTTTGGAAGCAGTAGGCACTGGCGGAGCTACAAAAGGAGCTTCGTTAACAGCTGTGGACGCAGGAATACTAGCCTTTTGGACTGCCGGAGCTTCGTTTTTAACTAAAGTTTTTTTTTTATCCTGATCTTGGTCAGTTGCGTTTGCGAGTTGTAATACAGATGGGATGTGGCACATTTTAATTAAGGCCAATTCAACTTGCAGCCGTTGGTTTTTGCTGCTTTTGTAATTCAAATCACATTGGTTTGCTAAATTTAAGGCTGTAAGTATAAAGCCTACATTTGCGTTATTTGCTTGTGATAGATATTGTTTTCTAATATTCTCGCTAACCTCAAGTAAAGTTACCGTTTGGTTATCTTTTGCAACAAGTAGGTTTCTGAAATGACTTGCTAATCCGTTTATGAAATTATTGCCATCAAAACCGTTATTTAAAATCTCATTAAACAATAAGAGGGTGTTGCTAACGTCGCCAGTGGTGATAAAATCGGTAAGTTTAAAGTAGTAATCGTAGTCTAAGATGTTTAGATTGGCAATTACCGCTTTGTAAGTAACGTTGCGGCTGGTATAACTTACAATCTGATCGAACATTGAAAGTGCATCACGCAGACCGCCATCAGCTTTTTGCGCAATAATGTGCAAGCCGTCGTTATCTACTGCAATACTTTCTCTCGCTGCAATTTTAGCCAAATGACTAGCAATATCTTCTACCTGTATTCTGTTAAAATCAAATATTTGACAACGTGATAGAATGGTAGGTAGTATTTTGTGCTTCTCGGTAGTCGCTAAAATAAATATAGCGTAGGGAGGAGGTTCTTCAAGTGTTTTCAAAAATGCATTAAATGCACTTGTAGAAAGCATGTGAACCTCATCAATAATGTAAATTTTATATTTTCCAGATTGTGGCGGTATCCTAACTTGCTCTATTAAGCTTCTAATGTCATCTACCGAGTTGTTTGACGCAGCATCTAATTCATGGAAGTTAAAAGAATGACCCGTTTGAAAAGATTGGCAACTCTCGCAAGTGCCACAAGCCTCTTGTTCTGGCGTTAAGTCAGTACAGTTAATGGTTTTGGCTAAGATACGAGCGCAGGTAGTTTTACCCACACCACGGGGTCCGCAAAACAAAAATGCTTGTGCTAACTGATTGTTTTTAATGGCGTTTTTTAGCGTGCCTGTAATATGCTGCTGACCAACTACAGTTTCGAATGTAGCTGGGCGATATTTACGAGCCGAAACGATAAAATTTTCCATTGCCACGAAAATAGGCAAATTGTTTTAACCCGAATAAAAATGTGGAAACATTTTTAAGATTAGCTGACCGAGTTTTCGAAAGATAAATCGATTATGACAAAAATATTCTATAAAGAGGTAACAAATTTTTGAGCTGGTTGATATATCTACGAAATACAATTAAATGTTTAACCTTTAATCATGAAATTATGAAAACGTCAACTAAATTTATCGGAGCCTTATTGATTACGATGTCTACTTTTTTCGCTTGTGAAAAATCTGAAGTGAAGAAAGAAGCCGAAGAACAAAAATATTCGGTAGCCTTAAATGTTGTAGGGCTAAAAGGAGAAGTGGAAAAAGGAATCTTAGTAGGTGCTAAAGCCGAGTTAGAAAAAGCTTTAACTGCCGATGGTGCTGTTGCTATTAGTAAAGCTTCTAAAGCAAACCAACTATTTATACCGCCAATTGGAGATACTCCACCTGCTGATCCTTGGGTATTGTGTAAATCGGAAATTGATGCTTATTATGCAGAGCATATTGCCCAATGGCAGGCGCAAGCAAATTCAACTTGTAAAGATGTAATAGTGTGTTTAACTTGCCCAAATGCTAATGGTGGATTATTTGTACTATACGTAATTAAGCCTAATTCTATCAGATGCACCACTCTGGTGGCCGACGCAGCGATCAGGTTTGGGTTTTCAAAATTTGACTTTGGAGTAGGCGATTACGAAGGAACTGGGGTGAGTTCATACATCAGAAAATTGGAAAGTAAATAGTTTAATATTAATTCTGAATAGAAAGGCCGAACGTTTATATGCTCGGCCTTTCTGTTTATCTATTTTTTCTTTTCAAAAATATCTCCGGGATTCCAGCTCGGTCTTGTTTCGTCATTAGCTATTAAATAGCCGATCAAGAAGTTCAATTGAGAATATTTCTTCCCAGCTTCGAAATCGAAAATGCCATTGATATCATCTTGGGGTTTGTGATAGTATTTTGCTCTCCATTCTTTCACAAACACATCCAAGTTGTTTTTGCCGTCGGCGGTTTTATTGCCGTATTTTACGTGTAAAGCCGGAATTCCTTCTTTAATAAAAGAATATTGATCGCTACGAACAAATCTATTTTCATTTGGTTCTGGATCAGGTTCTACCTCTAAATTAAGATAAGCAGCGGCTTCATTTACTGGATTTATCAGAGTCGAGTGTTCGGCACCTAGGGCAGTAATAGAAAGCAAAGGAGCGATGATTGCTGGCATATCAGTGTTGACGTTGGCTACAATTTGCTCAATCGGAATTGTTGGTTTACGAGCAAAATATCCAGAACCTAAAAGTCCCATTTCTTCGGCAGTTACCGCTAAAATTAAGATAGAACGTTTAGGTTTTTGCTTTAAGCCGCTATAAATTTTGGTGATTTGCAATAAGCTGGCCACACCCGAGGCATTGTCATGCGCACCGTTGTAGATCGAATCGCCTTCGATAGCTTTGCCAATACCCATATGATCCAGGTGGGCACTATGTATCACAAACTCTTTTTTCAGTTTTGCGTCAGTACCTTCGATAACGCCAGCCACGTTGTAAGTTTTTAAATCTTGATGAGTGGTGCTATAATTAGCTTTTAACTTTACAGAAGAAGTGAAAGATGGTGTTTCGCCATTTTTTAACGCTGCAAGCGTTTGGTTAATGTCCTTGCCTGCGGTAGCAAATATTTTCTGAGTAGTGGCAAAGTCTACTGTGCCTGCTAATTTTAATTTATCGGATGCGAAACTCGAACAAACCACTAGTTCGCCTTTTTCGCTCATAAGCGCTATGGTTGGGCGAGTAGTACCAGTTGCTGGTCGGCCTTGGGTGTTGTTGTTAACTCTTTCTATTGTTGTAGCGGTAATTACACCAATTGCACCGTGCTTTATAGCATTTTCTTGTACAGTTGCAGGTCTCATGCTTGATGAAGCTTCTGTAGGAGAAAAGTTTTTTGGCGCACCACGTACAACCATCACAATTTTACCTTTGACATCTATCTCTTTGTAATCGTCGTAATTTTTTTCTGGAGCTGTAATCCCGTATCCCACAAAAACAATGGCTGCATCTACTTTGGTATTCGTAGCCGTAGGATTTGGTTGTAGTGTAATGCCTTTGTTTCCAGCTAAATCTACTTGCTCACCTGTAATATGTAACGATGCTGAAAAATCAGGTGCTAAAGTAGCATTCCGCATCACAATGGTTTGTAGCCAATCACCCTTATCGCCCGCGGGCTTCACTCCATTTTTCTTTAGTTCTTGGACAACATAATCGCAAGCCATTTTGTACCCAGGCGTGCCAGGTTTTCTGCCTAGCAATTTGTCGTCTGCTAGGTAAGTGATGTCTGCTTTTATTTGTTTAGCATCGGCTAAGGTTAACGCTGCGGCTATCTCTTTGTTAATTTTGCTTTGCGCAAAACTAACGCTGCTAAGCAATGCGCAAGAAAAAATGGTGAGTAGGGTTTTAGTTTTCATAATGCAAGTAAAATAAAAAAGTGCATTAAAAAAATTTAAATGCCGCCAAGTGGGGTGGCTTGTTGTACTTTTTTAGTTACAAGGAAATGCTTAACTATAAGATTGTTAAAACAATGCTTTGAATTTTAGAAAAGTATGGTTACATTTGCAGCCCGTTTTAAGCGGGAATAAAATTAAAATAAATAAATAAACAATGAATCAGTACGAAACTGTTATCGTTCTTACCCCATTGTTATCTGAAGAAGCTGCAAAAGAAGCAATCGCGAAATTTACAGCAATCATTAAAGATAACGGAGCCGAAATTATCGCAGAAGATAATTGGGGTTTGAGAAAATTAGCGTATCCGATTGACAAAAAAGCAAACGGATTCTTTCACCTTACAGAATATAAAGCTTCTGGTGAATTAATAAGTAAGTTAGAGCTACAATTAAAACGTGATGAACGCGTTTTACGTTTCTTAACTGTAAGATTAGATCGTCATGCTATTGCATACAGCGAGAAAAAACGCAGTGGTGCATTTAACAAAAAACCTAAGAAAGAGGAGGCTACAGCGTAATGGCAAAAGATCAAATTCAATATGTTACTGCTCCAAAAGTGGAGGATAACAGAAAAAAATATTGCCGTTTCAAAAAGAACGGAATTAAGTATATCGATTACAAAGACGCAAACTTCTTATTGAAATTTGTAAATGAGCAAGGTAAAATTTTACCTCGTCGTTTAACTGGTACTTCTTTGAAGTTTCAACGTAAAGTTGCTCAAGCAGTAAAACGTGCTCGTCACATCGGTTTATTACCATTTGTTACTGACCAATTAAAATAGGAGCTGAGTAATGGAGATTATTTTAAAGCAAGATATCAAATCACTAGGTGAGAAAGATGATATCGTAACAGTAAAGCCAGGTTTTGGTCGTAATTACTTAATCCCTCAAGGTTTTGCAATTTTGGCAACGTCTTCGGCAAAAAAAGTATTGGCTGAAAACTTGAAACAAGCTGCTTTTAAACAAGAAAAAATTAAAAAAGACGCTGAAGCGATCGCTGCTAAATTAACTGATGTTAAGTTAACAATTGGTGCTAAAGCTGGTGAAACTGGTAAAATCTTTGGTGCTGTTAACACTATTCAAGTGGCTGATGCATTAAAAGCTAAAGGTTTTGAAGTTGACCGTCGTCGTATTACTTTTGAAACTGAGCCTAAAACTGTAGGTGAGTACATTGCTAACTTAAATCTACACAAAGAGGTTAAAGTTAAAGTACCTTTCGAAGTAATTGCTGAGTAATTTTAGCTTTTCAAAATATGAGCCCTCCGACACAAATCGGGGGGCTTTGTTTTTTATAGAGGGGGTAGTATATAAAACCAAGTGTATTTATTTTATAATCTATCCGTTATTAAGAGTAGTTTAAGCTGATGAGAGTATTACTTTTCTTATGTTTACTAATAACTTTTAGTGCTTCTGCCCAAGAGCCTATTGTTAAGCTTCCAGATACGGTAACTAAAACCATATTTACCACTTATTACGCAAAAAAATTTGAAGGTCGTAAAACAACCAGTGGCGAGCGTTACCGAGCAGCTAAATTTACCGCCGCACATCGCACCCTTCCCTTTGGTACCATTGTAAAAGTTCGGAATTTACATAATGGCAAAATTGTGGAAGTTCGAGTAAATGATCGTGGTCCTTTTAGTAAGAAATTCTCCTTAGATATCTCACAAGCGGCAGCTAAAGCTTTAGGTATTTACCGCTTAGGTTATGCCCGTGTAGAAATTAGTTATGTTCGATAAGTAGCGACTAAAATGGCGGTGAATGAAAATTATTGACATTCTTAACTAATTGTCTTATAGTTGTTTAAGTTTTAATTTGCTGATTTGTCTGGGCTTTTCTCTTCAAAATCGCACTTCCGTTTTCTATATGTTAACAACTTCTGCACCTAAAAAAAAGCTTTCCTTTTATATTTGTAAAACACAAAAGCACTCGAAAGCGCTTTTTGTGTTTTAAGGTTAAGTTTGAAAACTAGCGTGGCAATGCAAGTTGTAAACAAGAAAATAAACATCGGGTATGCAAGCCCAATGGTACATCCTTCAGGGCGGCCATCCCTGAAGGACCTTATTTTTGACTATCTAGATAATTATTGAAAGGTAAGTTTTTTTTCTACAAATTGTTTTTCTTTTTTCTAACATATTAACACTTCTTATTTGCATAGGCCGTTAGCCGATATTTTGACACTTTTCTGTGGAGAAATTACTTTGTCTATTCTGCTTAATTTTTCCGTAAAAGAGTTTTTGTTAAATTTATCAACATTTGTAATGTTTTGGTTATCATTATTTTGTAGTTTGTTTTATTCACTTCCTACTCCCTTTCTCTTCAGAATCGCGCCTCCATTTTCTATATGTTAACAACTTCTGCACCTAAAAAAAGGCTTTCCTTTTATATTTGTTAAACAGAGTTCTTTAACAGAAATCACCCTTAAAATTATTTAACTCGTTGCAACGTAGTTTGTTGTAAATGCGCCGCTTTTTAAGCGTAGTTATAACGTCGGCTAAAAGCGGTTTTTAAGGTGATTTTTAACAGAGAAACTCAAGTGTTTTGAGGTAAACTCATATTCAATGGATACATAAAAAAGAGATTATGGAAGACGAATTATTATTAAGAGAAAACAAAGATCGTTTTGTGCTTTTGCCTATTAAATTTCCTGCCATTTGGGAAATGTATAAAAAGGCGGAGGCTAGTTTTTGGACAGCCGAAGAAATTGACTTGTCTGATGATATTAAGCATTGGGAAAACCTTAATAGTGGCGAACGTCATTTCATTTCACATATTTTAGCATTTTTTGCTGCAAGTGACGGTATCGTTAACGAAAACTTAGCGGTTAACTTCATGAGCGAAGTGCAAATTCCAGAGGCTCGTTGCTATTATGGTTTCCAAATCATGATGGAAAATATACACTCTGAAACCTATGCTTTGTTAATTGACACTTACGTTAAAGATCCGGAAGAAAAAGACAGATTGTTCCATGCTATTGACACGGTTCCTGCTGTAAAGAAAAAAGCAGAATGGGCATTGCGTTGGATTGATAACGGAAGTTTCGCAGAACGATTAGTAGCATTTGCTGCTGTTGAAGGCATTTTTTTTAGCGGTAGTTTCTGTTCAATCTTTTGGTTAAAAAAACGTGGCTTAATGCCAGGCTTAACTTTTAGTAACGAGTTAATTTCTCGTGACGAAGGCTCACACTGCGAATTTGCATGTTTACTGTACAGCATGTTGCAAAACAAATTAAGCGAAGAACAAGTGCATACCATCATTAAGGATGCTGTAGAAATTGAAAAAGATTTCATTACCGATGCATTACCAGTAAAATTGATTGGAATGAATGCAGACCTGATGAAACAGTACATAGAGTTTGTTGCTGATAGATGGTTATCCGAACTAGGTTACACTAAAGTGTATAATGCTACCAATCCATTTGATTTTATGGAGATGATTTCACTACAAGGAAAAACCAATTTCTTTGAGAAACGAGTGGGTGATTATCAAAAAAGTGGTGTGTTAACCTCATCAGAAGATAAAGCGCAAGCTTTTTCATTAGACGAAGATTTTTAAAGAGGGATTTCTATGGCGTAAAGTCTAGATTTTAATCGCTTAGCATAAAATAATTTAAAACCAGGTGCCACTATTTATAAGCACCGCAAAATTTAGTAAGGATGTTTGTAATAAAAAGAGATGGCCGCACAGAAGCGGTGAGATTTGACAAAATTACAGCTCGAATTGAGAAGCTGTGTTATGGTTTTAATGCTGAATTAGTAGACCCTATTGATGTTGCCAAAAAGGTTATCGAAGGATTGTACGACGGCGTTACTACTTCTGAGTTGGATAATCTTGCTGCAGAAACAGCAGCTTCTTTAACGACAAAGCACCCAGATTATGCCTTGTTAGCGTCGCGTATCGCGGTATCTAACTTGCACAAAAACACCATCAAATCATTTTCTAAAACGATGGAGATTTTGTATAACTATATTGATCCTAAAACTGGTAAAAATTCATCTTTAATTGCTGAGGATGTTTGGCAAGTAATTGAAAAAAATGCAGACATACTAGACAGTACCATTATTTACGATAGAGATTTTGGTTTCGATTATTTCGGTTTCAAAACTTTGGAGAAATCATATTTATTAAAAGTTAACGGAGAAATTGTAGAGCGTCCTCAGCATCTGTTTATGCGTGTTGCTGTTGGTATTCACAAAGAAGATATTGAGAGTGCAATTGCTACTTACAATTTGATGAGTGAGCGTTGGTTTACACATGCTACGCCAACTTTGTTTAATGCAGCTACGCCGAAACCTCAAATGTCATCATGTTTCTTGTTAACCATGCAAGATGATAGCATTGAAGGTATTTATGATACTTTGAAACAAACAGCTAAGATTTCACAAAGTGCTGGTGGTATTGGTTTGAGTATCCACAATATTCGTGCAACGGGGGCTTACATTGGTGGTACCAACGGTACAAGTAATGGTATCGTACCTATGTTACGTGTATTTAACGATACCGCTCGTTATGTAGATCAAGGTGGGGGCAAGCGTAAAGGTGCTTTTGCTATCTATTTAGAACCATGGCATGCTGATGTTTTTGAGTTCTTGGATTTGCGTAAAAACCACGGTAAAGAAGAAATGCGTGCTCGTGATTTATTTTATGCGCTTTGGATTTGCGACTTGTTTATGCAACGCGTTGAAGAAAACGGGGATTGGAGTTTGTTTTCTCCAGATGAAGCGCCAGGTTTAGCAGATTGTTTCGGTGAAGAATTTAATGCCCTTTACACTAAATACGAAGCAGAAGGTAGAGCTCGTAAAACAGTAAAAGCGCAAGAATTATGGTTTGCTATATTAGATTCACAAATTGAAACTGGTACTCCGTATTTGTTATATAAAGATGCTGCCAATAGTAAATCAAATCAACAAAATTTAGGTACAATCAAGTCTTCGAACTTATGTACAGAGATTATGGAGTACACTTCGAAAGATGAAGTAGCGGTTTGTAATTTGGCCTCTTTGGCCTTACCTCGTTATGTAATAAATGGTGAATTTGATCATCAAAAATTATACGATGTAACTTACCAAGCTACGTTGAACTTAAATAAAATCATCGATCATAATTACTACCCAGTTCCAGAAGCTGAGTATTCTAACCGTCGTCACCGCCCAATTGGTTTAGGTGTACAAGGTTTGGCTGATGCTTTTATCTTGATGCGTTATCCTTTTGAAAGTGATGTTGCTAAACAGTTAAACAAAGATATTTTCGAAACGATATATTTCGCTGCAATGACAGCTTCGGCAGATTTAGCAGAAAAACATGGTGCTTATGAAACTTTTAAAGGTTCTCCACTTTCTAAAGGAAAATTCCAATTTGATTTATGGAATGTGAAACCAGAGAGTAACCGTTGGGATTGGGAAACTTTGCGTAAGCGAGTAGTGAAAAAAGGCGTGTACAACTCGTTGTTAGTGGCACCAATGCCTACAGCGTCTACTTCTCAAATTTTAGGAAATAACGAATGTTTTGAGCCCTACACTTCCAATATTTACACCCGCCGTGTATTAAGTGGTGAATTTATTGTGGTTAACAAACATTTACTGAAAGATCTAGTAGCTTTAGGACTGTGGACACCGCAAATGAAAGATAGAATTATCTTAGCTAACGGATCTATTCAAGATATCGCAGAAATTCCTGATTACATCAAAGAATTATATAAAACAGTTTGGGAAATTAAAATGCGTAACATCATAGATATGGCTGCAGATAGAGGCGCATATATCTGCCAATCGCAATCGCTAAACTTGTTTATCAATGCACCAAATACTTCTAAATTAACTTCAATGCACTTTTACGCTTGGAAAAAAGGTTTAAAAACTGGTATGTATTATTTACGTACACAAGCGGCTTCTCAGGCAGTTAAATTTACAGTCGAAAATCAGGGAGGTAAAGCTATTGAAGCTGTTATTCCGGATGTTATTGAAAATGGTGCGGAGGAGATTATTTCGGGTCCAGTATGCACCATGGAAGAAGGTTGCATCAGCTGCTCAGGTTAGTTAGTACTTAAAATTAAATATAAAAACCAAGGTTCTGAGTGTAATGCTCAGAACCTTTTTTCTTTACGTAATTATTAAACAAATAAAAATAGCAATGGCAAAGTGCGAAAGATGTAAAAGTGACTTTGAATGTACTCGGTACGATATTGAGCAATGCCAATGTAATGCAGTAAAGCTCACGGCAGCACAATTAGCATTAATCAAGAAAAAGTATAAAGGTTGTTTGTGTGCAAACTGCTTGCTGCTGCTACAAGCGAACCATCAAACAAATGCTTAGTTCTTCTTTACATTTTTAAGGATCATTAAGCTCAAAGGATTGGTCACATAACCGCTGATGTTATTTTGAAGCATAACCACAGCTTGATCATACAGAATCGGCACAATGGCAGCATGTTCCATAACCATATTGTCCATCTTTTGATAAAGTGCAAAACGTTTTTGCTGGTCTACTTCGAAATAGCTTTGCTCAAATAATTGATCAAAATCTTTGTTGAAATAGCCCGTATAGTTCGGCCCAAAGGGTACCTTGTTTTTAGAATAAAATACGGATAGGTAGTTCTCTGCATCAGGATAGTCAGCGATCCACGATCCTCTGAAGAAATTGACCTCATTTTTTGCCATCAAATCTCGTAAGCTCGCACTCGGACTCACATCCACTTTTACCCGTATCCCAATAGTATTTAATTCTCCTTGTATATATTCAATCAGGTCTTTGTATGTGGTAGATGTGCTCAGCTTAATCTCGGGCAAACCCTTGCCATTGGGAAAACCAGCCTCTGCAAGCAATTTCGCGGATACAATTGGGTTGTAATTGTATCCCTTTACCTTTAAGCTGTCGAAACCGGGCATCCCTCTGGGGATAAAACCAGCGGTGGCCGGTGTGCCAATGCTGTTGCGCAGGTATTTAATTAATTTTTCCCGATCAATCGCGTAGTTAATGGCTTGTCGTACTTTTTTGAAACGCAACGGTGAATTCTTCACTAAAGCGTTATCTGGGTCTACCAAAATACCCACGTATTCCGTACACAAATAAGGTCCTTTAAGCAATTTAAATTTACCTTGGTACTTACTCGTCATCTTACCACTTTTGGTTAAAATGTCATCGCGATAGCTGCCATCAACACTGTTAAAGAAGTCTAAATCTTTCTTTATAAAATTCATGAATGCACTTTGCTTATCATTGATAAAAGTGACTTTAACAGCATCTAAATGCGGTAAACGATTGCCAAGGCTGTCTTTTTCAAAGTAGTTATCATTTTTAAGGAGCACCAAAACTTCATCTTCTTTCCAGTATTTAAACTTAAACGGGCCAGTGCCCACCGGGTGATTTCTAAAATCTTTTCCATAATGCTCTACCACTTCTTTGGGGACTACCGAGCAATATTGTGCTGTTAACAGGTTTAGAAAAGCAGGAAAAGGTTTAATCAATTTTACTTGGAAGGTACTGTCATTTAGAGCTACAAAGCTATCTGCATCTTTTACTTTGTCGCTAAAAATCCACCCGCCCGATGAGGCAACTTTCGGATCTATTAACCTGTTAAAACTGTATGCAAAATCAGCAGCATGGACTCTTCGCCCTTTGCCTTGAGGAAAGAGCTGATTGTCTTGAAAAAACACATCATTGCGTAGATTAAAGGTATACACCAGACCATTTTCCGAAACTTGCCAAGATTTTGCAATGCAAGGCACGGTGTTCAGGTCTTTATCTACTTGCACCAAACCATTAAATATTTGATTAATCATCCAAATGGCATTTTGGTTTCTGGCAAAAGCAGGATCTAATGATGTTAGATTTTGATCCAAATTGACGTTAAAAACTTGTTTCTCTTCATGTTCATTTTTTGTGCATGCAAATAGCGAGAATAGACAAATGCAAAATAAATGCAGCTTAATGTTAGCCATCGGTGGGGAAATACTATTTTTGTGTACAAATTAATAAAATAAAATCGATGTCATCTGTAAATGAACTTATAATTGCCCAAACCACCGATCAACAACGCGAAGATTTACTAGATCGATTAGCTATTGTTGAACACAAAATTAAGTTTATTGATAAGGTTCCGGTTTGCTTTCTGGACAGCGAGGGCGAGATAAAGTTAAACTTAGGAGACTTGGCTGTTTTGGCTGGTGCAGTTTTAACGACACTTCCTCAAGAAGCTATGTATGTTATTTTTGCTGAAGAAGGTAAAGTGGTAGATGAGATGATGGCAAGCATACCTTCGTTGTTGGATAGCGAGTGGCCTGCAGTAAAATATAGCCGAGTTTGTTTGTTGTCGGATAATTATAACTTAAACGATGCACAAAGTGCCGTAGCGTTAGTAGAAGCTATTGCTGAAATGATACACCCTGGTCTTTTTATTTTTGGAGATGAAGGAACGAAATGGATTAGGTTTAATTTGTAAATTAGCTTTATGAAAATAAACATCTACCTTACCTTAATATTTTTCTTCTTACTCGTTTCTACGTTTGCTCAAAACCCCACTAAGTTTGATAAGGTTATTGCAGAGCAACTGTCAAAATTACCTTTGTCATGCGTAGACAAGGAATACCCTAACAAAACTGCCCATATCATATCTTCTTTTACAGATGCGACTTTGACACCTGCCCAGCTACATCCAGGTTTTTACGGTTGTTTTGATTGGCATAGCTCGGTGCATGGGCATTGGATGTTGGTTCATCTCTTAAAAACCTTCCCGGACATCAGTAACAAAACTGAAATTATAGCGAAGTTATCAAACTCGTTTGCCGAAGCGAACATGCAAGCAGAGGCTGATTATTTTACAAAATATGAATTGTCGAAATCTTTTGAACGTACCTACGGTTGGGCATGGTTGCTCAAGTTAGATCAGGAACTGCTAGAATGGAATGATCCCTTGGCAAAAAAATGGCATGCAGCATTACAACCGCTTACCCAACAGATTTTAAGCTTATGGAAGGCATATTTGCCTAAACAAACCTATCCAAACAGAACCGGTGTGCATCCCAACACTGCTTTTGCATTGGTTTTTGCGTTGGATTGGGCAAGAGCTACTAAGGACGTTGCTTTCGAAGAACAAGTGATAGCAAAAGCAAAGTACTTTTACCTCGATAATCAGAAAACGCCGGCCTATCTAGAGCCAGATGGATCGGATTTTTTCTCACCAAGTTTAGAAATTGCCGATCTAATGCGTAGGGTTTTGCCAAAGGCTGATTTTGCAAAATGGTTAATAGCTTTTTACGAAGAACGCAGCCTGAAAAGAATAGCAGAAATGCCCATTATCAGCGATATCAATGATTACCATACGGTACATTTAGTAGGTTTGTCTTTTACACGAGCTTGGTGTATGAAAGGAATAGCAAAATCATTACCAGCAAATCACTTCTTAAAAAATAGGTTTGCAAACCAAGCTGATGTTTTTATGAATAATGCTTTACCGCTAGTATTTAAAGGTAATTATGGCGGAGACCATTGGTTGGCATCGTTCGCTGTATACGCATTGGCACAATGAGTGAAATTTTAGCAAATTTATTTTATGAAATCTGTTATCATACTAGGTAGTTCCCGCAGTGATGGACATACAAGACATCTCGTAAATCGTTTTGTTGAAATTACCGGTTTTGAGGTTTTCGATTTGCTTAATTACAATATTAATCAGTATTCTTATACTCATCAGCATAAAGATGATGATTTTATTCGGTTGATTAATAAAGTTTTAGATGAGTACGATGTTTTGATTTTCGCCACCCCCGTGTATTGGTATGCCATGAGTGGTGTTTTGAAAACTTTTTTCGACCGAATTACCGATTTACTTGATGAGTACAAAGCATTAGGTGCCAGGTTTAGACAGAAGTCTATGGCGGTACTCACGTCTTCAAATGGCAATAATTTGGGCGATAATTTTTGGCTGCCTTTTAAGGCTAAATCGAATTATTTAGGCATGCAGTATCTGGGAAATTTACATACAGTACACGGCGTATGCTCCGAACAAGAATTGGTCAAATTTGCTGCCTCAATTACTAAAGCTGCAAATTCGTAGCCAAACGGACGGATTAATACTCAATAAATTTATCCATTTGCTGGTTAGTAAATTTAAGCGTGTCCTCCATGAAGAGATTACCCTCTTCATTTAATTCATTTTTAATGTTGGGGATGTGTAAACGTAACGGCATCACATGCAAATGCAGATAGGCACATACGCCACTAAAATGCTCAATTCCTCTAATATTTCCGTACTTACCGGAAGAGATGCCCACTAAACAAGCTCTTTTATCATAAAAGCTCTCAGGGAAAGCGCACGCATCTATAAAAGTTTTAAGCACACCTGGAAAACTGCCATTGTATTCGGGAATTACGAATAAGAATTTTTTGGTTCGAGCGGTGAGGTTTTGTATGGTTTGGAAAGCTGAACTTCTGATGCCATACAAATCGTTTTCTATAAAATTTTCTGGTAAGTTCTGTAAATCTAGCAGCTCAGTACTTAAGCCTTTTGCAAGCAGTTGTTTTTGATAATATTTTGCGACTTTTAGCGTGTTACTATTAGGTCTGTTGGTTCCGGCTATAATGGTAATCATATACAAATTGTTAATAAGATGTTTAAAACACGCAAAGTCGACATGCTAATATTTAGTTTTAGTTCGTATCTTAGCTAATCGTTAAAAAGTGCTTAAACATTAACAAAATTAGCATTTTTTAGAGATTTTTAGTTTAAAATTAGCCAACTAAAATTGTGGCGCTTTCAAATTATATAAATGAGTAAAATAATAGCTTTAGCAAACCAAAAAGGCGGTGTAGGTAAAACTACCTCTTCTATTAATTTAGCAGCCAGTCTAGCAGTTTTAGAATATAAAACGCTTTTGGTGGATGCAGATCCGCAAGCGAACTCGACTTCGGGTATAGGTTTTGATCCCAGGAACATCAAAAATAGCATTTACGAATGCATTATTAATGATGTAGAGCCTACGGATGCTATCATGAAGACCGATACTCCAAATCTAGATTTGTTGCCTGCGCATATTGATTTAGTTGGTGCCGAAATTGAGATGATTAACCTTACCAATCGCGAGTATAAGATGAAAGCGGTACTGGAAAAAGTAAAAGATCAGTATGATTTTATTATTATTGATTGCTCTCCTTCACTAGGCTTAATCACCATTAACTCACTTACTGCGGCAGACTCGGTAATTATTCCAGTGCAGTGTGAATATTTCGCTTTAGAAGGATTGGGTAAATTACTAAATACCATCAAAATTGTTCAAAATAGATTAAATCCGGAGTTGCAAATAGAAGGTATTCTGTTAACGATGTATGATGTGCGTTTACGTTTGTCTAACCAAGTGGTTGAGGAAGTAAAAACACACTTCCAAGATTTGGTTTTCGATACCATTATTCAGCGTAATACACGTTTAAGCGAGGCGCCGAGTTATGGGGTTTCCGTAATTATGCATGATGCTAACTGTAAAGGAGCAATTAACTATTTGAATTTAGCTCGTGAAATTGTGCGTAAGAACGGTTTAGTAGCAGAAGATCAAGAAGCAAAAGCGGCAATTATTTAATTTTTTTAGATGACATCTTTTCAACGAAAAACAGGATTAGGTAAGGGGTTAAGCGCACTGCTCGATGATAATGAGTCGGTAAATGCTCCTTCGAAGCCTGTTGTAGAGAATACCATTAGTGCAACACCACAAGTGGGTAGCATTAGCCATATCAAAATTGTTGATATCGAAACGAACCCTTATCAGCCACGTACAGAATTTGATCAGGTAGCGTTAAACGAACTTTCTGAATCGATTAAGGTACAGGGTTTAATACAACCCATCACTGTTCGTAAAAATGGCGATAAATATCAATTAATTTCTGGAGAAAGACGCTACAGAGCTTCTAAGTTAGCGGGTTTAACAGAAATTCCAGCTTACATTCGTACCGCCGACAACCAACAAATGTTGGAGATGGCTTTAATTGAAAACATTCAGCGAGAAAACCTAAATGCTATTGAGGTGGCTTTGAGTTTTCAACAAATGATTGACGAATGTAACCTGAAAGCAGAGCAATTAGGCGAGCGAGTAGGTAAAAACCGAACTACTGTTGCAAACTATTTGCGTTTATTGAAGTTGCCACCAGTTATTCAAGCATCTATTCGCGATGGAAGAATTTCTATGGGGCATGCTCGTGCACTAATTTCAGTCGAAGAAACAGATAAGCAACTTTTTATTCATCAGGAAATTTTGGACAAGGGCTTGTCGGTTCGTAAAGTAGAAGAATTGGTAAGAGGCATTCACCACGTTCAGGTTAAGGCACCGGTAAGAAGTGAGGGTGTTTCTTTCGAATATCAGAAATTGCAGAATGACTTAGCCTCTAAGTTTGCCACCAAGGTAAAGCTCAAAGTAAAAGACAATGGCAAGGGCGCCATCGAAATTCCGTTTGTGAGCAACGAAGACTTGAATAGGATATTAGAATTATTAGATTGGTAATGCGATTTATGCTGCTTTCTTTGATACTCTGTTTCACGTTTGCCAACGCAAATGCACAAACAATCAGTGTGTCGAAAAATGCTGATACGGTGTCTAAATTAGATACTTTAGCGCCTGCTCCTTATATTAATCAAGGGAAAATTGCTGGTAAGAAGGCAGTTTACCGATCATTGATTTTTCCGGGTTTAGGGCAATTGTACAACTATGGCTTAGTCGTAGACGATGTAAAAAACGGTCGCACAAACGGTAAACGAGTAGGGCAGAAGATTTACTTATTAGGTAAAGTGGCGGCTATTTATGGTGGCGGTACTGTTTTAGTGCTATCTTACATTGATAACAATGATAAATACAAACTTTTTTTGCGTGAGCTGCAATACAGAAAGCTAAATAACAACCAGCCTGATCCAAACAACGGCTTATCAAACTACACGAATACCGAAGCATTAACGGTTGCGAAGAATATTTACAAGCGTAATAGAGAGGTAGTAATACTCTCTTTAATAGGTTTGTACGGACTGAATGTTTTAGATGCTTACGTCACCGCAAGGCTGAAATTTTTTAATGTCGACGAAACTTTATCGCTTAAGGTATCACCATCAATTATAAACTCAAACACAATGTACGGCTACCAAACGGCATCGCCGGCATTAAAACTTACGCTTAAATTATGAAGATTGCCTTGCTAGGTTACGGAAAAATGGGCCAAATTATAGAACGCTTCGCTACGCAACGTGGGCATGAAGTGGTATTAAAAATTGGCATCGAAAACCTTGACGATTTTACAATAGACAACTTACAAAAAGCAGATGTAGCTATCGATTTTAGTGCACCAGCTGCAGCTGTTCCAAATATTTATAAATGTTTTGAAGCTAATTTGCCGGTGGTAGTAGGTACTACAGGCTGGTATGGCGACTTGCAAAATATAAAAAATGATTGTTTAGCGAGTAACAATACACTGCTTTATGGCTCTAATTTTAGCATTGGGGTAAATATTTTCTTTCACTTAAATAAGCAATTAGCAAGGCTGATGAATAATTACCCAGCTTACGATGTGCAAGTTGAAGAAATACACCATACGCAAAAATTAGACTCGCCAAGTGGTACTGCCATTACTATTGCCGAAGGCATTATTGAAGGTGTGGATGCAAAGCAAGAGTGGATAAATGTAGAAGAGGGTAAAGATGCTGCTCCCCTAAAAGACGATCAGCTATTGATCGAATCGTTGCGTATTGCTGATATTCCGGGTACGCACTCGGTAATATACAGCTCTGAGGTTGACGATATAGAGATTAAACACACCGCACATAGTAGAGCTGGTTTTGCTTTGGGTGCAGTAGTTGCAGCAGAATGGTTGCAAAATAAAAAAGGCTTTTATAGCGTAATAGATATTTTTGATTTTAAATAATTGACAATGAACTGGAAATTCTGGCAAAAAAATAAAACAGAACAGCCAAAGAAGAAAAAGACTAAAACCCGCGAATGGGTTGATGCTATTGTTTTTGCAGTAGTAGCCGCCACAATAATTCGTGTGTTTTTTATCGAGGCATACACCATTCCTTCTGGCTCTATGGAACGCTCTCTATTGGTTGGAGATTTTCTGTTTGTAAGTAAAGTAAATTACGGAGCTCGTGTGCCTATGACACCTGTTGCCTTTCCGTTTGCGCACCACACCATGCCGGTTACCGGCACAAAAGCTTATTGGGATGGCGTGCAATGGAAGTATAGAAGATTGCCAGGCTTTCAGGATATAAAACGTAATGACGTGGTGGTATTTAATTTTCCGGAGGGAGATACCGCCGTGCTAGAACGCCAGGATGATAACTATTACCAAATGCAATTACGTGGAGAGACGAAAGAATCTATTCACGGTGGTTTTAACGTAGTGAGTAGACCTGTTGACAAACGCGAAAACTTCATAAAGAGATGTATAGCGATAGGTGGCGATACGGTAATTATGAAAAAAGGTTTAGCTTATGTAAACGGTAAGCCTGCGCCTTTAGTAGGTACTGGTGGCTTCGGTTATCATGTAGAATTTACTACGCCCGATATTAATTTAGGCATGTTTAAGGACATGGGCTTGGAGGGTATTGCCACGGCTCTTCCAAACGTTTACCGTTTTGAAGGTACGCCAGATTTAATGAATGAGCTGAAGAAATCTCCGTACGTAAAAGCTGTAACTGAGGAATTGGTGCCAGAAGATGAGTTTGATATTTTAATTTTCCCTCATGATAAAAATAGGAGATGGAATTTGGACAATTTTGGTCCAATTATCGTTCCTAAAAAAGGATGGACAGTAACACTTGATAGCTTAACTATGCCACTTTACGAAAGGAGCATTAGAATTTACGAAGGTAACAAGCTAGAGAAGGTGGGAAATGATTGGATATTAAATGGTAAAAAAGCAACTTCTTACACCTTTAAAATGGATTATTATTGGATGATGGGTGACAATCGTCATCAGTCCGCAGATTCGCGTTATTGGGGATTTGTACCTGAAGACCATATTGTAGGTAAGGCTTTGTTTATTTGGATGAGTTTGGATGGAAATGGTTCTTTCTTTAACAAAATTAGATGGAACCGCCTATTTAGTAGTATACACTAATAATGTATTTTTAAAAAAAAGCATCACTTCATGAGGTGATGCTTTTTTTGTGGTCTAATTCTCGTTAATCATTGGTTTGTACTTATTCATATTGTCGAAAATAATCCAAAGGTTAATGAGCATGAGTACTACAGCAATTATGGTGTTTTGCGGAGCTAATGTTAAGTGATGCGCAATGATGCCTACCATGATAGGAAAAATTACGATGGCGCCTAACGCTCTAGTTTTAGGTATAGCGAATAATACGCCTCCAATAATTTCAAAGGTGGCAATAAGAGGCATTAACCAGGTTAGCACACCGAAAGCACCAAAAATTTTCATTTCTTCAGCTGTCATTTCGGGCATAGGCATGTAGTTTAAGAATTTGTTTAGGCCTGCGTTAATGAACATCAGTCCAAAGAGAACGCAAATAATAAGTTTTACAATTTTCATCAGTTTTTTGTTTTTGATTTATTTAAAGTTAGTTAAAAGTAGGAGGAGTTTGTAATGGATGTTTAACGCTTGGCTTTAATACACAGGTGTTTGTTGATTAAACCCGATAGAAGTGTATCCGATTTTTCATCGGGAGAAACGGATAGCGGGGCTGGTTAAGCCAAGAACCTGTAACTTAGTTTTTCAAAAAAAACATAATGGTGTGCAACCTTTGGGTAGGTATTTTCATCTAACCCATACAAGCAAACAAATGAAGGCAACAAATACTTATACATTAATTGAGCTGATGGAAGGTTGCAAGGCCGGAAATAGGCAAATGCAGGAAATGCTGTATAGGCAAACTGCATCAAAAATGTTGGCGATTTGTATGCGGTATGCTAAAGATAGAATGGAAGCTGAGGACGTGTTACAAGTGGGCTATATAAAAGTGTTTGAAAAAGTGCAGGATTTTAAAGGCGAAGGAAGCTTTGAAGGCTGGATGAAAAGGATTATGGTAAATACCGCCATTGAAAGCTATAGAAAGAACTTGCGCACCTTAAATGTAGTTTCTATAGACGATAATTACGAACAGCCTTCGGTAGCTCCTGATTTTAGTCGCTTAGGGATGCAAGAACTAATGAAAGTGATACAAAAACTTGCCGATGGTTATCGGATGGTTTTTAATATGTACGTGATAGAGGGCTACTCGCACAAGGAAATTGCCGAAACTTTGGGTATTTCTGAAGGCGCAAGTAAATCGCAATTATCGAGAGCGAGGGCTATTTTACAACAAGAAATTTTAAAATTGGAGGGCTTTGGTTATGCAACACATGCCGGATAGAGATTTTGACAATTTGTTTAGAGACAAATTTACGGACGCAGAAGTTGAACCTTCTGGACATTTATGGACCAATATTGCAGAAAAGTTAACGCCTGTACCCAAAAAACGGAACTTTCCTATAATGTGGATGGCTGCTGCAAGTATTGCCGTGGTGTTTTCTGTCTCACTATTATTGCCCGAGGCCGACGATAAAATTTATTTACAGGCCAACCCAAAACTGGTCAATACTAAAATTGCAGAAAGTTTGCCTGTAGCACAAGGTGCCACACAGAGCGTTACCAGGGCAGAAGCTGTTTTAAAAAGTGTAAAGGCTGGCCCACAAAAGCCTCTTTTGGCGCATCAAAGTACAAAGAAAGTGGTAGCACCTGTCACTGAAGAGAAAAATATTTTCATGGCCATGCAACCTGTTACCACCAACGAACATCTTCCTAATAAGAAAGCAGATGCAAAACCTTTGGAAGTAGTGCATCCGCAAATAGAAGTATTGGAAGACGCTACAGTTTATATGGCTAACCACGTAAGCGAAACTACCGATAACGCTTACGACGATGCAGATGCAAACAACCAGAAAAAGGGCATACGTAATATGGGCGATTTAATTAATTACGTGGTAGATAAAGTGGACAAAAGAGAAAACAAGCTCATTAAATTTAGTACCGACGATGATGATAATTCATCGGTGGTAGGCATTAACATTGGCTTTCTAAAATTGAACAAAAGAAATAAATAGACACAAAAAAACTCATCATAACACGCAAATGAAACATTTAATCTTAAAAGCAGCATTGGTAAGTGGACTTACTTTTCTGGCAACAGGAAGCTTAAAAGCTCAACAAGACAGCGTAAAACGCAAAAAGTTCGATATCGACTATGGCGTTGGCATTACTATTGGCGCAAAAAAGGACAGCACGGGTAAAGTAAATGAAAGCAAAGGCAGATTTGTTGGTGGCCTAACTTTTACCCGTTTAGACATTGGCTTTTCAAAATTGATTGATAACGGAAGCTTTTCTTTAAGTCCAACCAACGATTTTTTAGATTATAAACCATGGAAAACTAGTACCGTTTCTTTTGATGTTTTCCAGTTTGGATATCGATTTAACAATGTTTTTAAGGCTTACTTAGCAGCAGGTTTCGATTGGACCCACATTCGCTTGGATAGGGACATTACCATCCAAAAAAATGCGCCAACGTTAGACTATACACCCGAAACCATCCAATTTAGCAAAAATCGTTTTTCAAACAGCTACTTGCACATTCCACTAAACTTCGAGTTTAGGTCTAAAGAAAACGCAGATGGCAAACGCTTTAGGGTAGTTGTTGGACCAGAAATAGCTTTTTTATTGGGCGGTAAGGTTAAACAAATTAGCGATGAGCATGGCAAAGTTAAAGTGAAAGACGATTATCATTTTACGCCCTTTAGATACGGAGCCACTTTACGAGCTGGTTACGGCGGCATTGGCGTGTTTGCCAAATATACCGCAAGTGATATGTTTGATACAGATGCACAAAAAGGACTTAAAAATATGGCATTTGGAATCACTTTTGGCCTAAATTAAAATCATTAAACACACAAATAAACCAGTCCTGTCTTTAAGTAAAGGCAGGACTTTTTCATGGAGCGCACTTTCAGTACAGTAACGTTTATGCAGTCCCGCTTTCCGTTTTACTCGCTACGCTCGTGTTCACTGCAATCGGGGCTATTTTACGAAAACTTGTGCTGCTGGCAAAATTCAATGGAGGCCAATGCTTGCCACCTAAAATCGGCGCTTTTTGCTATCTTTACACTCGTGAACGAACAAATCATCAGTGTAAAAAATCTCAGCAAACAACATCTCGAAAATCAGCTATCTGGCATTATCGATATCAATTTCAATATCAATAAAGGTGAAATTGTTGCCATTATTGGCGAAAGTGGTAGCGGAAAATCAACCCTGTTAAAATCTATATACGGTTTACTGAAAGTTGATAGCGGAGAAGTAAGTTTCAATGGTAAACGCGTAAAAGGACCAGACGAACAGCTAATACCTGGGCATGCTGAGATGAAAATGGTAACACAAGATTTTTCGCTAAATATTTACGCAAAGGTTTACGACAATATTGCATCGATGCTTTCGAACACCAACGTGGCTTTAAAGCAAGAAAAAACCATGCAAGTCATGGAGCATTTGCGTATCTCAGCTTTAAAAAATAAGCGAATTATTGAATTGAGTGGCGGCGAGCAGCAACGTGTAGCTATTGCCAAAGCATTGGTAAGCGATTGTAAAGTACTTCTGTTAGATGAGCCATTCTCGCAGGTAGACGCGATTCTAAAAAATCAGCTACGTGCAGATATTAAACGCCTAGCTAAAGAAACTGGCCTAACCATTATCATGGTTTCTCACGATGCTACGGATGGACTTTTTATGGCTGACCGTTTGGTGATTTTAAAGGAAGGTATGCTACTGCAAGCTGGGAAGCCAAGAGACGTTTACAACCATCCAAGTAGCCCATATACTGCAAAAATGCTTGGCAATGCTGTAGTTTTATCAAAAGAAGAAGCGCAAAAATTAGATTTGAAAGTTAGTGGAGCGCAGGTTTGTTTTTATCCAGAATGGGTAGAACTCAAAGCAGGCTGGTCTGCTAAAAAGTTTAATATAAAAGATATCTACTATAAAGGTTTTTACGACGAGTTATTGTTGGAACGTAATGGTGTATCGATAAGAGCACTACAACTTAACACGGGCGAGCACAAAAAAAACGACCAAGTTTATGCAAACATTGGTCGTTTTATAGATTTTAAAGTGATCTAGTTATAAAAATTCGATTCTATCATTACAATTTTAACGGTCATTGGTGTTGTGGGTCTAATCGGAGCCGTCGCTTGAACATCCGCAGATTGAATGTCTAGGGTTAAGCTACCATTATTTTGTGTGTAACTGTAAGATTGTGTATCGTAAACGAAGGGGATTTGTTCATAAAACCCTTGGTTATTACGATTAATATAAACTAAAATACCATCTTCTTCATATTCACCAATTCTACTGTCAACTATATCAGCAGAGTAAGTAAAACCATCATTACTTAAAAACCATTGGTTGGGCTGTATAGTTTTTAGAAGAGTGATATTGTTGTTCGTAGCGCTATTTACAATCGTATCTTTCTGACAAGATGCCAAACCTAGTGTAGCAATGCAGAGTAGGAGTAGGGTTATTTTTTTCATTGTGTGTGAGTATTGTTGATTTAGAAACTATACCTAAAATAATCTCAAATCAGGTTAAAAAATGTGTGTTGTTTTGTGTATATCAAAACTACTGCCAAAACTTATAGTTTGGTTTAAAAATTGATTGTGTAAATGTAATGATATAAATGTATGAGAAATTTAATTAGAATTACACCTTGGTTGTTGGTAATAGTAGCAGGTTATTTTTTGTTTACAAAACTCTTTAGTATTACTACTACAAAAGAAACCAATCAGCAACTTTTAGTTGAAAAAATTGAAGCTATAGGCAAATTGGAGCTGGTTAGGTACCAAATTAGAGATGTAGTAGAGCACAAAGCTAAAACAGATTTTTTACCAGAAGCGAGTGTGCTGTTAGTGGTAAAAGCAGAGGCTGTTGGATGCATAGATCTGGCAAGTGTTACCAAAGACGATATTGCATTTGATGGAGATACGGTTGTATTAAATTTACCACAACCCGAAATTTGTTATGTAAAAATTGATCATAAAAACAAAAGTTTACGATACTAAGATGGCTTTTTTTAGAGAGGCAGATTTGGTAGATGAAGCTTACAAAGCTGCGGAAACTAAAATAGCTACAGAGGTGAAAAAATCGGATATTTTAGCGCAAACTAAAACGAATGCTCAAAACGTGTTAAAACCTATTTTAGAAGGGTTTGGCAATAAACACGTTAAATTTGCTTTTAAATAGCACTAATTTATCAAGATAAAAAGAGCAAAGAATAAAGATTGAGGTACTAAAATCCTAATCTTTGCTCCTTGCTCTATTTTAATTACACCAAATATTCGAACAGCGTTTGATCTTGGTTTAATTCAATTACATCGAATTTATTGTCTTTCATTCGTTGCAATAGACTTGCATAATCATTTTTGTCGGTCAACTCAATACCTACTAAAGCAGGTCCGTTTTCTTTATTGGTTTTCTTGATAAACTCAAAACGAGTAATATCATCTTGAGGACCTAAGACTTCGTTTACAAATAACTTTAAAGCGCCTGGGCGTTGCGGGAAACGAACGATGAAGTAATGTTTCAATCCCTCAAAAAGTAAAGATTTCTCTTTAATTTCCTGCATACGCTCAATATCATTATTGCCGCCACTAACAATACAAACTACAGTTTTACCCACAATTTGGTCTTTTACTTGCTCTAACGCAGCCACAGAAAGTGCGCCCGCTGGTTCTACTACAATGGCATCTTCATTGTATAGTTTTAAAATGGTGGTGCAAATCTGCCCCTCAGGTATTAAATAAGTTGAACTCAATAAATCAGCGCAGTACTTATAGGTAATCCATCCCATTCTTTTTACGGCAGCGCCATCAACAAAACGCTCTATATTTTCAACGGTAACTGGACCTCCATTTTTTATTGCTTCGCTTAAAGATGGTGCGCCCATAGGTTCAACTCCAAAAACTTTTACGCTAGGTTTTACAGTTTGCAGATAGGATGTTACACCAGAAGCTAGTCCGCCCCCGCCAACTGGTACAATAACGGCATCTAATTCAGGTAAATCCTGAAAAATCTCCATCATCACGGTGGCCTGTCCTTCAATTACTTTCTCATCATCAAATGGCGGAATAAAAGTTGCGTCCTTCGCTTCCGAATACGCTAAAGCCTCTTTCAAGCAATCATCAAAAGTATCACCTACTAAAACAACTTCAATGTTATCACCACCAAACATATTTACTTGTTTGATTTTCTGTTTAGGGGTGATCTCAGGCATAAAAATAATGCCTTTTATGCCTAATTTTTTACAAGAATAAGCTACACCTTGAGCGTGGTTGCCAGCACTGGCACAAACTACACCATTTGTTAATTGACTTTGGTGTAAACCACTAATTTTGTTGTAAGCACCGCGTAACTTATATGAACGTACAATTTGTAAATCCTCTCTCTTTAGGTAGATGTTGGCATTGTATTTAAGCGAAAGACTAGCATTAAATTCAAGAGGGGTTCTTTTAACAACCTCCTTGAGTTTAGCATAGGCCGTCTCGAACTCAAACTTATATTCTATTGTATTATTCATATAATTTTTCCCTTTGGGATGTGTGGATTAAGTTATTTAACCGCTACAAGATGGGCAGCTACCAATCCATTCAAATCATCGTCATTTATACCTTGTTTGCTATCTGCCAATACTAAGAAAGCTTTGTAAACCACAGCCAACTGTTCTTTGTCTACGCTGTGGCCTAAGCGATCTAAGTGATGTTTTAAAGCGTGTCTTCCACTTCTTGCCGTTAACACGATGGTGGCATCAGGGAAACCAACATCTTGTGGTCTGATAATTTCGTAGTTTTCACGATTTTTTAAAAAACCATCTTGGTGAATACCAGAACTGTGCGCAAAAGCATTTGAGCCTACGATAGCCTTGTTAGGCTGCACAGGCATATTCATTTGGTTGCGCACTTGGTGACTAATTTCGTAGATACCTTGTGTATTGATATTGGTGAATAACCCTAAAGATTTATGTGTTTTCAAAATCATTACCACTTCTTCCATCGAGGTATTACCAGCTCTTTCACCAATACCGTTGACAGTACATTCAACTTGTCGAGCGCCATTTTGTAAGCCAGCGATAGAGTTTGCAGTAGCCAAACCTAAATCGTTGTGGCAGTGACAAGAAATGATTGCTTTATCAATATTTTTTACGTTTTCTTTTAGGAACCGGATTTTTGCACCATACTGATCTGGCAAGCAATAACCGTTAGTATCTGGAATATTTACTACTGTAGCACCAGCGGCAATCACCGCCTCAACCATCTGAGCTAGGTAATAAATATCGGCCCTGCCGGCATCTTCTGCGTAAAACTCAACGTCTTCCACATATCGCTTTGCGTATTTAACGGCCTCAATTGCACGCTCTAAAATTTCTTCTCTTGTAGAGTTAAATTTAGTTTTGATATGCATATCAGATGCACCGATACCCGTGTGGATACGCGGTCTCTTCGCATATTTTAATGCTTCGGCAGCAACATCGATATCGTTTTTATTTGCTCTGGTTAAAGCACAAATAATAGGATCATTTACGGCTTTAGATAGTTCAATTACACTATTAAAATCGCCAGGACTAGACACAGGAAAACCAGCTTCAATTACATCTACACCCAGTAGCTCCAACGATTTTGCAATTTCAACTTTTTGTGGAGTGCTTAACTGGCATCCCGGAACTTGCTCACCATCACGTAAGGTGGTGTCAAAAATATGTACTTTGTTCGGATCGTGTAACATAGTCTTAGTAGTTAATGGTTTGTTGTGCTAAAAATTGTAATACTAATTCGCCCATTGCGGTGGTGCCTAAAATTTTGCTTGGTTCAGTGTTTTTGTCGGCAATGTCTTTGGTTCTGTAGCCTTCTTTTAATACTTTATCTACAGCAGCAACCAGCTCATCACCTTCTTTTTTAAGGCCAAAACTTATTTCTAACATTAAGGCAGCCGATAGGATAGAGGCGAGTGGGTTTGCCAAGTTTTTGCCAGCAATATCGTGTGCTGAACCGTGAATTGGCTCGTAGAAACCAACGCCATCACCAACCGATGCTGAAGCCAACATGCCCATTGAACCAGCAATTTGCGAAGCCTCATCAGTTAAAATATCACCAAAAAGATTAGCAGTTAGTACCACATCAAACTGTTTTGGATCTTTAATTAACTGCATTGCGGCGTTATCAATAAACATATGCGACGTTTCTACCTCTGGATATTGTTTAGCAATTTCTTGTACAGTTTCTCTCCAAAGTCTAGATGATTCTAGAACGTTGGCTTTATCTACCGAGCATACTTTCTTTTTACGTTGTTGTGCCGCTTGGAAAGCTTTGTGCGCAATACGCTCTACTTCGTAACGGTGATAAATCATTAGGTCAGAAGCGGTATTTCTATCATCAGAGCGTAGTTTCTCGCCAAAATAAACATCGCCAGTTAATTCTCTAAAGAATAAAATATCAGTGCCTTTTAAAATTTCAGGTTTGATACTTGATGCTTCTAATAGCTCATCGAATAACATAATAGGGCGTAGGTTGGCGTATAAGCCTAGCTCTTTTCTAATCTTTAGTAAGCCTTGTTCTGGTCTAACTTTCAACGATGGATCGTTATCGTACATTGCGTGACCTATGGCGCCGAACAGAATAGCATCGCTTTTTCTAGCTTTTTCTAAAGTTTCATCTGGAAGTGGATTGCCAGTTACTTCAATCGCGGCGTGGCCCATTAAGGCTTCATCAAAGGTAAATTCGTGGCCATAGTTGGTAGCAACTTGTGCCAATGCACCTTTACCCCATTTGGTTACCTCTTGGCCAATGCCATCACCAGGAATTACTAATATATTTTTCTTCATTATTTATCTTTTTCGAAACAGGTTTAGGCCGTTTCTAATTCTTCTTTAAAACTGTATTTTCTATTCTCTAAAACTTCTCCTTGGTTGAGGATGAGTTGGTGTGTCAATTTTTTAGGCAATTGATCGTCGTTGTGCGAAACATAAATCAATGTTCTGTTGGTGGTACAAAGTCCGTCAATTAAGTTGTTAAATTGTTGGGTCTGCAAGCGATCCAATCCTTGGCAAGGTTCATCCAAAATCAGTAATTCCGGATTTTTTATAATGGTACGAGCCAATAAAACCAAGCGTTGTTTACCTAGCGATAGAGTACCTAAGGCTTCGTTTTTATGTGCCGTTAACCCGAAATACTCAATGATTTCGCTTACCTGAACCATTTTTTGGTAACCTACCAATTTTTGGAACATCCCGATGCTATCAAAAAAGCCCGAGGCAATACTGTCGAAAACGGTAGCATTGAAATCGAAATACCAATGCAATTCTGGGGAGATTAGACCGATATGTTGTTTAATGTCCCAAATGCTTTCGCCAGAGCCCCGTGGATTGCCAAATAAATCAATTTTATTGGCATAAGCTTGCGGATGATCTCCATTGATTAAACTCAACAAAGTTGATTTGCCCGATCCGTTGTGACCTTGTAACAGCCATTTCTCGCCAGCTTTTATCTCCCAGTTAATGTCTTTTAATACCAGTTTATTGCCATAGCTAATTTTTACATCAACCATTTTTACTAGGGTTAGGCTGGCCGAAACCGGTGCTTCCATTAAAAAAGTTGGAATGGCTTTTTCTTCTATAACAATTTCTTTTTCGGTGGGCTGTTTAGTCAATATCTCTAATTTTCCGTTGTTTAATTGCGCAAAGCGATTAATGCAATCGGGACTTTCAGTTTCTGAACTTACCAAAATAATTTGTACGTCGTATTCTGCAACCTGATTTAATAGGAGGTTCAAATTGGCTCTAGATTTTACGTCTAAGCCGGTATAAGGTTGGTCGAGTAGGAGGAGCTGCGGTTTTAATAGCAGCGCTTTAATTAGCTGAAGTTTTTTATGCTCGCCGCTAGACAGCTCAATGAGTTGGCGATGTTTGAGCGCAGTAAAACCCAAAGCTTCCAACATGGAATCTGCTTCGGGTAATATTAAATTATTTTCGTTTGCAAAATGAGCAATTTCTGCATAAGCCGTAACAGTATCTTTTACTCGTTGCACATTGTAGCGTTGCTGATAATAGAATTTTGCAACGCCCTCTATATTTTTAAATTGATACCACTGGGCGATAAATTGGCTAACAGGTTTGGTATTCCCTTCGCCATCAAAGACGACCACGATACCATCAGTAGCTTTTTCTAAACCTGCAATAGCCTTTAATAACGATGTTTTTCCGCTACCACTTTCACCGCTCAACAACCAATTTTCACCTTTTTCGATAGTCCAATTCAAATCCGTTAACACTGTTTTGTAACCGTGTTTTAAGTTGAAATTGTTGATATGGACTAAAGGCTGTCGCACTGGCTAGTAAAATTTAAATATTTTGTTTTGTTCAAATTTTTCGATCAATTCAGTTTGACTACGTACAAAATCGATATCATCATATCCATTAATCAAGCAAGATTTTTTGTAAGGATTGATTTCGAAATCGGTTTGTGCGCCAGTAGCATCGATAGTTACGGTCTGTTGCTCCAGATTTACTGTCAACGTAGTATTTGCATCTTTGCTAACGGCCTCAAAAATTGATGTTAAAAATTCATCGCTCACTTGAATCGGTAATAAACCGTTGTTTAAGGCATTGCCTTTAAAAATATCGGCAAAGAAACTGCTAATTACTACATCGAAACCAGCATCTTGAATAGCCCAAGCGGCGTGTTCGCGAGAAGAACCGCAACCAAAGTTTTTGCCAGCAACTAAAATTTTTCCACTGTAAGTTGGATTGTTTAATACGAAATCAGCTTTTGGTAGATTGTTTTCGTCGTATCTCCAATCGCGGAATAAATTTTCGCCAAAACCTTCTCTAGTAGTTGCTTTTAAAAACCTAGCCGGTATGATTTGGTCGGTATCTATGTTCTCAATCGATAAAGGCACTACCGACGAGCTTAATGTTTCAAATTTTTTCATTTTTTAGTTTTTTAGTTCTATGGTTATTTAGTTTTTTAGACTTAAAACTTAAAACCAATCACTTTCTACTTCTTTATCGCTTTAATTCTTAACCTAACATAATCTGCAAGCCACTCTCCGTTAATAAAATGAGTTGGTTTTAATAGCTCCACTGCCAAATAGCTTACGGCTTCAGCTTCGTCTTTATTTAAATTGATGAAAGCGTGTTTTGCAAACTGAGCAATCCAGTTATGCATACCATCGTTGCCAATTAATTTGGTTGGTCTTTCGAAAAGCCACATTTGCTCTACTTCGAAGCCGGCGGCCTCCAATAGTGCAGAGTAATGTGCAATTGATGGGAAAAACCAAAAGTTAGTCACCATTTTAGTGCGTAAACTTAATTTTTCACCAGCTTCGGCAATGGAACCAACAATGGATTGAATGTTGCCCTTACCTCCAAATTCTGCTACTAAACGACCATTGTGTTTTAAACTTCTAAAAATGCCACGAAGTAGTCCTTCTTGGTCTTCAATCCAATGGAAAGTGGCGTTGCTAAACACGGCATCAAATTCATTTTTGAAGTCTAGATTTGCAGCGTCCTTAACATCAAAAGTCAGGTGAGGATATTCTTTTTTAGCCAAATCAATCATATCAATAGATGCATCTACACCTATAATGTTAGCACCAGTTTCTGCAATTTTAGCAGCTAAATCGCCAGTTCCACAGCCAACATCTAAAATGTTTTCGCCTTTTGCAGGGGCAAGCCACTGCAAAACATCAGCTCCGTAATTGGATACGAAACGATGTTGATCATTATAAGCTCTGCTATCCCAATTAATTTCTGGCATCAGATATCCTCCTTAAAGATTAAGCTTCTAACAATTCTCTTACGTCAGTAATTTTACCTGTAACGGCTGCTGCTGCTGCGGTAAGAGGCGATGCTAACATTGTTCTTGCATTAGGACCTTGCCTACCTTCAAAATTTCTATTTGAAGTAGATACGCAATACTTCCCTGCCGGAATTTTATCTTCGTTCATCCCTAAACACGCTGAGCAACCCGGTTCGCGTAATTGGAAACCTGCTTCTTCAAAAACTTTATCAATACCTTCAGCTTTGGCTTGTGCTTCTACTTGTTTAGAACCTGGAACAATCCAAACTTCTACGTTTTCTGCTTTTTGTTTGCCTTTTACAAACTCGGCTACAGCACGTAAATCTTCGATACGAGAATTAGTACAGCTACCAATAAAAACGTAGTCAACAGGTTTACCGATCAAACTTTCGTTATCTCCTAAGCCCATATAATCGATTGCTTTTTTATATGATGTTTGTTCGCTTACAGGTTGAGCCGAAGTTGCAGGCACATTCTCGGTAATACCAATTCCCATTCCTGGGTTGGTACCGTAAGTAATCATTGGTGCAATATCTGAAGCTTCAAAATTCAAGACTGCATCAAATTGTGCATCATCATCACTATACAATGTTTTCCAATATGCAACAGCTTCATCCCATTTTTCGCCTTTTGGCGCAAACTCACGACCTTTAATGTATTCGAAAGTGGTTTCGTCTGGTGCAATTAATCCACCACGAGCACCCATTTCGATTGACATATTACAAACTGTCATACGACCTTCCATAGTTAACGAACGGAAAGTTGAGCCCGCAAACTCTACGAAATATCCAGTACCGCCAGCGGCCGAAATTTTAGAGATAATGTAGAGGATAATATCTTTAGCACCAACGCCTTTTTGCAACTCACCATTTACCTCAATTTTCATCGTTTTTGGCTTGCTCTGTTGCAAACATTGCGTAGCAAAAACTTGCTCTACTTGTGAAGTGCCAATACCAAACGCAATAGCACCAAAAGCACCGTGCGTAGAAGTATGACTATCACCACAAACCATTGTTTTTCCTGGCAAGGTAATACCCAACTCTGGGCCAATTACGTGTACAATACCTTGGAAAGGATGGCCTAAACCGTACAACTCTACGCCAAACTCAGCACAGTTTTTAGTCAACATATCAACTTGGTATCTCGACAATTCCTCTTTTATCGGCAAATGCTGATTTAAAGTAGGCACGTTATGGTCGGCAGTTGCTACAGTTTGTTGTGGACGGAACAAGCCGATACCACGTTTTCTTAATCCATCAAACGCCTGTGGCGATGTAACCTCGTGGATTAAATGTGTATCAATGTATAAAATGTCTGGGAAACCTTCTTCGCGTTTTACAACGTGTGCGTCCCAAATTTTCTCTACTAACGTTTTACCCATTTTATTATTTATTTTTTGCTCAAAATGAGCCAAGCCAAAAATGGCAGGCTCATTCGAGATTGTTATTTATCTGTTTCCTTTTTTAGGAAGTATTAAGCCGTTTTAATTGCTTTCATTGCAGTCATTGCACCACGCAATCTCTTACCTACAATTTCTACTTGGTGGCTACGTAACACGTCGTTAATAGCAACTAACTCTGCATTATCTACAGCGCCATCTTTGCCATCATTGTAGTTTTTACCTACTAAATCAGTATCAACAGTTTTCATAAATTCAGTTAATAATGGCTTACAAGCCTGGTCAAATAAGTAGCAACCATATTCAGCAGTATCAGAAATTACTCGGTTCATTTCGAATAATTTTTTACGAGCAATGGTGTTTGCAATTAGTGGAGTTTCGTGTAACGACTCGTAGTAAGCAGATTCTGGTTTAATACCAGCCTCAACCATAGTTTCAAAAGCTAATTCAACACCAGCTCTTACAAAAGCAACCATTAAAGTGTAGTTATCAAAATATTCTTGTGCACCGATTTTTACATCGCCAGCTGGCGTTTTCTCGAAAGCAGTTTCACCAGTTTCAGCTCTCCATTTCAATAAGTTTGCATCGCCGTTCGCCCAATCTTCCATCATCGTTCTTGAAAACTCACCCGACATAATATCATCTTGGTGTTTTTGGAACAACGGACGCATAATGTCTTTCAGTTCTTCAGAAATTTTGAAAGCTTTAACTTTAGCCACATTGCTTAAACGGTCCATCATACCCGATACACCACCGTGTTTCAAAGCCTCAGTAATTACCTCTACACCATATTGAACTAATTTAGAAGCATAACCGGCATCAATTCCTTTTTCAACCATTTTATCGAAAGAAAGGATAGAACCCGTTTGTAACAAACCACATAAAATAGTTTGCTCGCCCATTAAGTCAGATTTTACTTCAGCCACGAAAGATGATAATAGAACACCAGCTCTGTGACCACCAGTACCCACGCAATATGCTTTAGCTTGTGCCAAACCTTTACCTTGAGGGTCGTTTTCTGGGTGCACAGCAATTAAAGTTGGTACACCAAAACCACGTACATACTCTGCTCTAACCTCAGAACCTGGACATTTTGGAGCCACCATTATTACCGTAATATCTTTACGGATTTGCATACCTTCTTCCACAATATTAAATCCGTGAGAGTACAACAAAGTAGAATCTTGTTTCATTAAAGGCATGATTGCATTTACAACCGCAGTGTGTTGTTTATCTGGCGTTAAGTTAACAACCACATCAGCACTTGGAATTAATTCTTCGTAAGTGCCCACTTTAAAGTTATTGTCCGTAGCGTTTTTCCAGCTATCTCTTTTTTGCTCAATTGCTTCTTTTCTCAAAGTGTACGATACATCTAAACCGCTATCTCTTAAGTTTAAACCTTGGTTTAAACCTTGTGCACCGCAACCTACAACAACAATTTTTTTGCCTTTTAATGCCTCAACGCCATCTAAAAACTCGTTGTTGTCCATAAATTCGCATACACCTAATTGGTTTAATTGTTCTCTAAGTGGAAGTGTGTTAAAATAATTTGCCATCGTTTTTGGTTATTTTTATTCTTTAATTTTCTAATTTTTTAATTTGAAAAGCAATGTTCGTAGCTCTTCTGTTATTTTAGTCCCGCTTTTTGATTCAAGTCCTCGCTACGCTCCGGGCTTTACACTTCAATCGGGTTTAGTTTTAAAAGGTTGTAGGTAATAAGTTATACGTTTTGCTAAAAAACACACTACTTACTTACATCGAAAATATCTTCTCGCCTTTGTTTAAAAACTCGTTCTCTTTTAATTCTTCGCCTGGTTGGTCTGCTTCAAATTCTTTCAGTTTCTCGTGGAAACCAGCGCTATCTTTAATAATTGCAACTCTAGCACTTCTTACAAACTCAATTAAGTTATAAGGTTCTAAAGCTTTAACCAAGGCATCAGTTTCTTCTTTGTGACCAGTTACTGCAAACACCGTGTAATCTTTTCTAATTACTACTGCACTTGCACCGTATTGTCTAAGTAAACGTTCAACAGTTACTTTCTCAGCAATTTCATCTGTAGATACTTTGTAA
Source organism: Pedobacter sp. (assembly GCA_045629525.1). GTDB lineage: Bacteria > Bacteroidota > Bacteroidia > Sphingobacteriales > Sphingobacteriaceae > Pedobacter. Next base: position 50,256 of record JAZQRH010000024.1, on the reverse strand, counting down.
AGAGCTAACTCTTGCCAAATAATTTGATCGTCTGTGTTGAAGTATACTTTTAAAACCTCAATTTGCTTCTCAATCTGACGAGCTAGTTTTCTCACTACTTCATGACTTTCATTGATCACGATATTAAAGCGGTGAATACCTTCAATCTCAGAAGGCGAGGTGTTTAGGCTCTCAATGTTAATTTTTCTTTTAGAGAAAATAATTGAAATTCTGTTCAATAAACCAACTCTATTTTCGGCATAAACCGTGATGGTGAAGTCTTGTTTACCTTCATAGTTCGGATCGCCTGCTATGTATTTTATGCTATCTGCACTCATTTTTCTTTGGATTAAGGAGGTAAGATTAAGGAGCAAGTAATAATGATACCGTGATTAATAATACGTAGTAATCTTTGTACTTTACTCTTTGTTCTTTAGTCTTCGTTCTTTCTTCTTTGCTCTTAATTACTTCAATCTAATTTCGCTTACGCTGCAACCTTGCGGCACCATCGGGAAAACGTTATTTTCTCTACCCACAATAATCTCTAAAAGGTACGAACCATCGTGGTTGATCATTGTTTCTAGCGCTGTTTTTAAGTTTGCACGTTCTTCAACCTTGTTAGCATCAATATAATATGACTTAGCTAGGGCTACAAAATCAGGACTAGTGATGTTTACAAAAGAGTAACGCTTATCGTGAAATAATTGTTGCCATTGACGAACCATCCCTAAGAAACGGTTGTTAAGAATGATAATTTTTACCGCTGCACCAAATTGCATAATGGTACCTAACTCTTGTGGCGTCATTTGGAAACCACCATCACCAATAATTGCAACAACAGTTCTATCAGGCGCACCATACTTTGCACCAATAGCGGCAGGTAAACCAAAACCCATTGTACCTAAGCCACCCGAGGTTACGTTACTACGTGTTTTATTAAACTTGGCGTAACGGCAAGCCACCATTTGGTGCTGACCAACATCGGTAACAATTACAGCCTCGCCGCCAGTAATTTCGTTTAAAGTGCGTAATACTTCGCCCATAGTCATTTCATCCCCGCTAGGGTATAACTCTGGTGTTATTACTTGATCTATTTCTTGTTGGTTGTAATCTCTAAATTGCTTTAACCAAGCTTCGTGTTCGTTTTCGTTAACTAAAGCAGTTAATAATGGCAATGTTTCTTTACAATCTCCCCAAACACCAACTTCAGCCTTAACGTTTTTGTCAATTTCGGCAGGGTCAATATCTAAGTGAATAACCTTTGCCTGTTTTGCATATTTATCTAAACGACCAGTAACACGGTCGTCGAAACGCATCCCGATAGCAATTAACACATCGCATTCGTTAGTTAAAACATTAGGGCCGTAGTTGCCGTGCATACCCAACATACCAACGTTTAAAGGATGATCCGTCGGAATAGCACCTTCGCCCATAATGGTCCAAGCGGCAGGAATGCCAGATTTTTCAATAAACTGCGCAAATTCTTGTTCAGCACTACCTAAAATAACACCTTGCCCAAAAAGAACGAAAGGTTTTTTAGCGCTATTAATTAATTCCGCTGCTGCGGCAATATGTTCAACCCTAACTTTTGGCTTAGGTCTGTAACTACGAATGTGGTTACATTTCACATAAGCCTCAAACTCTTCAATTTGTAATTGCGCATTTTTTGTAATGTCAATTAAAACAGGGCCTGGTCTTCCGCTACGAGCGATGTAAAAAGCTTTAGCTAAAACTTCGGGTATTTCCTTAGCATCAGTTACTTGATAATTCCATTTAGTTACTGGCGTAGTAATGTTTATTACGTCAGTTTCTTGGAAAGCATCAGTACCTAATAAATGAGCAAATACTTGTCCGGTAATACAAACTAATGGCGTACTATCAATTTGGGCATCAGCTAAACCAGTAACTAAATTGGTAGCACCTGGGCCGCTGGTAGCAAACGCGACACCAACTTTACCACTTGTTCTAGCGTAGCCTTGCGCAGCGTGAATACCGCCTTGCTCGTGGCGTACTAAAATGTGTTCTAGTTTATCGGCATAGTCATAAAGTGCATCATATATTGGCATAATTGCACCACCTGGGTAACCAAAAATTGTGCTTACACCTTCTTCTATAAGACAGTTTAAAATCATTTGCGAGCCAGTGCCTTTAAATGTTTTTTCGGTTGATATTGCCTTTTGTTCTGTTGTTTCTTGTAAGAGTTCCATAGTTAATTTTGTTATGGAGATTAATTTTTATCTGAAATTATTCAATGGTTTAAGCTTCGTCAGTTACACAACCGCCAGCAGCATCGGTTACTGTTTTTGCGTACTTAAAAAGCACACCTTTTGTAACTTTTAAAGCTGGTTGTTGCCATTTAGCTCTACGCTCAGCAATTACTTCATCGCTTACTTTTAAGTTAATGGTGTTGTTTACGGCATCTAAAACGATAATGTCATCATCCTCTACTAAGCCAATTAAACCTCCTTTGTACGCTTCTGGCGTGATGTGGCCCACCACAAAACCGTGGGTGCCGCCAGAAAAACGACCATCAGTAATTAAAGCAATTGATTTACCTAAGCCTGCGCCAATAATTAATGAAGTTGGCTTTAGCATTTCAGGCATTCCTGGTGCGCCAACTGGCCCTTCGTTTTTAATAACTACCACATCGCCAGGTTTAATTCTACCTGATTGTATACCAGCTACTAAATCTTTTTCGCCATCAAATACTCTTGCAGGCCCTTCAAATCTTTCACCTTCTTTACCAGAAATTTTAGCTACAGAACCTTTTTCTGCCAAGTTTCCGTACAAAATTTGTAAGTGGCCAGTTGCTTTAATCGGATCGTTTAACGGTTTTATAATCGGTTGGTTGTAATCCATAATCGATTTTACATCCGCTAAGTTTTCAGCAACAGTTTTACCTGTTACGGTTAAGCAATCGCCGTGTAATAAACCTTCGTTTAATAAGTATTTCATTACCGCTGGTATGCCGCCAAATTGGTGTAAATCTTGCATTAAGTATTTACCACTTGGTTTAAAATCTGCCAAAACAGGGGTAACATCGCTCATACGTTGGAAATCATCTTGTGTAATTTCAACACCGATAGCTTTACCCATTGCAATAAAGTGTAAAACTGCATTGGTGCTACCACCTAAAATAATGATAGAACGAATTGCGTTTTCAAATGCCTTACGGGTCATAATATCCGAAGGCTTAATATCTTTTTCTAGTAGTACTCGAATGTATTTACCAGCATCTAAGCACTCTTGTTCTTTCTCTTTACTAACCGCAGGGTTCGATGATGAATAAGGTAAGCTCATACCCAAAGCCTCAATTGCCGAAGCCATTGTATTTGCCGTGTACATACCACCGCAAGCACCAGCACCTGGACAAGTGTGTTTGATAATGCCCTGAAAATCTTCCTCAGATAAATTACCGCAAACTCTTTGCCCTAAAGCCTCGAAAGCAGAAACAATGTTTAGCTCTTCGCCTTTATAATGGCCAGGCGCAATGGTACCGCCGTAAACCATAAGAGAAGGACGATCTAAACGAGCCATCGCCATAATAGCACCCGGCATATTTTTATCGCAACCTGGGATAGAAATTACGCCATCGTAATACTGACCGCCACAAATGGTTTCAATACTATCAGCAATAACATCTCTACTCACCAACGAATAACGCATACCGTCGGTACCGTTGCTCATTCCATCACTTACGCCAATGGTATTAAACGTAAGTCCAACAAGATCATTAGCCCAGACGCCTTTTTTGACCACTTGTGCCAAATCATTAAGGTGCATATTGCAGGTGTTACCATCGTAACCCATACTTGCAATACCTACTTGCGCTTTCGTCATATCGGCATCGCTTAGGCCAATTCCGTAGAGCATAGCTTGTGCCGCTGGTTGTGTCGGATCTTGAGTAAATGTCTTACTGTACTTGTTAATTTCCATTTAGTATATTGTTGTTTTCGTTTAAATCAGTTCAAAAAAAAACCGCCTCTTTTTGGGAGGCGGTTTCGCGTATCTTAATAAAATATTATATACAACGATTGCCGTCCCTCGCTTGAGAAATCAGAATAATGTTGTTAATAATATTTGTGTTCAATTGCATTTTTTTTTTTGCTGAACCCAAACATAGCAACAATTACTCTAATTCTGAAGTAATTAGATAATTACTTCATAGTTCACCTTCTCTAGCACTAAATTTTTGTATGCTCTTTGTAGGGTTGCACCTAAGCTGTCCCTCCATCTTTGTTTAAATACGGTCTCTTCCACAGTATGGATACCCGTTACCTCTACCGCGGTGCCGCATAAAAATGCTCCGTCCGCGTCTCTCAAGAACTCTACAGTGATATCTTTTTCAATCACTTCGATGTCTAGAATATTACAGATGTCGATAATTGCAGCTCTAGTAATGCCCGGGAAAATGTTCCCTTTTGCTGGCGTATATAGCTTGCCGTTTTTCTCTACGAAGATGTTTGAGCTAGATGACTCTACAATGTGCCCCTGTCTGTCGGTTAAAATAGCTTCGTCAAAACCTCTTGCTTTGGCATCATTGCTGGCTAAAATAGATGTGGCTTGGTTGCCTGTTATTTTTGCTTCAACATAGGTTGATGCTGTGCCCACAATTTCGAAAGGCGAGATGCACATTTTTAATTGTCTATCGCCTAAGTACGAATTCCACTCCCAAGCGCAAATCATAATGGATGATCGCTCTGGGCTATTCAAATCCATCTTCGGCTCGCTATAAACCAAAGGGCGGATATAAGCATTCTTTAAATTATTTAATTCGAGCAGGCGGTAAGTTTCTACAATAAGATTGTCAACATCCCAGTTGAACGGGATGTTACATAACTCACAAGATTTTTTTAAACGTTCAAAGTGGTTTCTAGCTTTAAAAATACGCACGTCATTATGCGTTTTGTAGGCTCTAATGCCTTCAAACGTGGCAAAACCGTAATGCAAAGACTGACTATACAAGTCGGTCTTTGCTTCGCTAGCTTTTACAAAATCGCCGTTTAAATAAATTACCGTGTCCGAATTATAATAATTCATAGTGTTAGGTTTAAAAAAAGCGTCCCATTTTTCAAGAAAGGGACGCTTTTTAGATATATTTTTATCTTATGAACAACCCTTACATTGTTTATATAACAGTGCGCCCAACAACAGGACTTCTAGGTGAAGAAGCAAATTATTTGGGGTGGTTAAACTGTTAATATGCATATAATTTAGGTTGCTAATATTTTCTTAGTTTTTATAAATACCAATTTAGTATTTGGTTCAAATATTAGCAATAGGTAAAATGAAATTTATCAAATAAGAATAAAATTCTGTTTAAGCTTGTGTTATTGAATTTTAATTTCTAGCAAACGGCATTTGTTCGCTCAGAAGGATGTTACTGCTATACCAAAATCAAATGTGGTATACGGTATGTTTGCTATGCTTGCATTGTAATTTTTCAAAATTTCGGCGTAAAATTCAAAAATTGTCAAAAAAAGAATGTTTTTTTTTGAAAGGTCGTGTTGATTTGGGGCAACAAATTACTTTTTCTTAATACTTGTATGGGAGCTTTGTTGAGTTTAATAAAAATCCCCTGAGTTTCAGTGGCAATGACGATTTCATTAACTGATTTTGGAGTCTAATTTTCGAAAAGCTTTATGTATTTGCTGGGTACTAACCTTTTCCACTCAGCGTGACGTTTGATGTAGGCAAAAACCAATGGGCAAAGTGGTACCAATTGGTAGTCGTTATCTTTGAGGTATTTTAATGTTTTTTCTATCAACGCAGTTGCAACGCCACGGCCAGCTAGCGCCTCTGGACTTTCAGTATGAATGAGTTTGATAATTTTGTCATTCTCTTCGTAGTCGATAAAAGCCGTATGGCCATCTACTATAAGCTGAAAACGTGCTGATTGCTCGTTTTTTACTAGAGGGAGGTTTAATAGTTCGGGTTTCATGTGTATAAAGTACTTTGGATGTGTAATATTAAACTTGACATAAGTTCTCCCTTAGGATTGCTGTCAAACACTATCTAATCAACAGTCAAAAATTTACCGGTGTTGTGTTTTCGAGAAATTCATCATTTTTTGCTTGCAACAAGTTACTCATTTATTTCTTTTGATAAAAAACAAATCTTATACAGAAAGAATATCCTTGTTTGAATTGAAGTACAGACGATATAAGGAGATATATTAACGGATCAATACAACTAAGGCTAATTGTAGTTCGGGAGCCTTAGTTAGTATTACAATGCAAAAATTTTGTTTCTGGTTAGCAAGCTCATTCCAATTAAACCGGCTTTGTTATGAAGTCCTGTAGTAGTGAACTTTGTGTCTGCGTTTATCAGATGCAGAGAATGTTTGTTTATTGATGATAATATGGGTAAAGTCAGAAGTCCATCTAGTTTTGCGAGTTTTCCGCCAATAATTACCAATTCTGGATTGAACAAATTAAGCAACGTTGCAATCCCCTTTCCAATTTTTTCTGCTGCATTTGATATAATCTCGATGGACAGATTATCGTCTTTTAACGCTGCGTTAATAAGATGATCTAGGTTGATTATATCGGTATCTAAAAAGTCTCTTGATAGTAAGGAAGTTGTACCTTGTTTAATCGCTTCCTTCACCAGCTTAATCATAGTTTCGCCTGATGCCTCGGTCTCTAAACAGCCTTTTTTTCCGCAATGACACATAATATCGTTAGTAAAAATTGGAATATGGCCAAATTCTCCTGCATATCCAGATTTTCCGCTGTAAAGAACTCCGTTGATGATAATTCCGATGCCAATACCTTCGTCTATGTTGATGAAAATAATATTTTTCTCGTTTGATACAACGCCTTTTGCGTATTCGCCAAAGGTCATCGCTCTAGTGTCGTTTTCAATGATAGTAGTGATGCCAAACCTTTCGGTGAAGACTTCTTGTACAGGTTTTTCATGGAAATTGAAGAAGCTGTATGATATACCTTTGTTGTTGTTGATCCGACCCGTTAACGTAATTCCAATCCCTTGTATGGAGTAAATCGAGCCGATGCTTTCTAAATATTGCTCAATAATGTTACATAAGGCTGCGAACGATTCGATGCTATTTTCCAGTTTGTAAGCAATGTTTTCCTTTAAGTCAATAATCTTTTCTACAAAGTTTATTAAGGCAATATCAACGTACTCTTTGTGTACTTCTATGGAAACAAAGTAGCAAGCATCCGGATTTAACCCGTAAAAATTTGGCTTTCTGCCTACTCCAACTACTTCTTTACCGAGATCGTTTATAATTCCCTCATCTATCAACTCACTAATAATTTCATTCGCTTTTGGCACACTAACCTTAATAATGCTGGCAATGTCGGAAATAGTAGCTCTCTGATTTTTTATGATGTGTATGAGGGTGTCACGTTTTAAAAAAGAGTTCTTATAGGTGACGCCAATATTTTCATCAATTGATTTAAACTCGTTAATAAGTTGATTAATGTCCATCTGAAGTGTAAAAATGATACACAAATATAATCATTAATTAATCTTAAATGATGTAATTGGACATTTAAATCCTGAGAATTAATTATTATATTTACCAATATTATTTAATTATTAAAAAAAATTAAAAAATAATTAAGATTGATAAAATAATTATCTAATTTAGTAAAACTTTAACCAGTATAGATCAATATTAAATATATGAATAAGAATTACGCGTTTTTATTTTTCGCAGTGCTACTAAGCTTTACTTCGTGCAAAGAAAAAGAATCGATTTTAACTGTAGCACCACCTAGAGAACCAGTCGATAATAGTGGAGATTTGATTTACCGTATGGCTACAATGGGTGGCGTTGGTACTTCGGGCTTATTAAACGGTTTAGCGGCCGAGGCAAAGTTTAACACTCCGGTAGGTTGTTTTGTAAATGCTAAAGGTGAAGTTTTAATTGCAGACCAACAAAATCATGTCATTCGTAAAATAGACGTTAGTTATAATGTAACTACTATAGCAGGTGCTGGTACTGCTGGCAATGCTGTAGGTGCTAGTGGTCAATTTAATAGACCTTATGATGTTGTTGAAGACAGCAAAGGGAACCTCTTTGTTGCTGATTATGCAAACCATCAAATACGTAAAGTGAACGCTAGTGGCGAAATTTCGATATTTGTAGGAGGGACAGCTGGCTTAGTAAACGGTACTGGCACGGCCGCAAGAGTAAGAAATCCTTTTTCTCTAGCGATTGACGCAAACGATAATTTGTATTTGAGCGATCACGGAAATCATGTGGTTCGTAAAATAACACCTGATGCGGTTGTTACAACGGTAGCAGGTATTGGAACAAAAGGGAAAGTAAACTCAACTGCTTTATTGTCTTCTTTCGACGGTCCGACTGGTATCTCTATAGATCGCACAGGAAACATATATGTAGCAGAATATTACACAAATACCATTAGAAAGATTGGTGTAGATGGAAATGTTACTACAGTAGGTGGAGACGGTTCGAAGGGATTTGTGGATGGAGATGTCTTAACGTCAAAATTTAACCAACCTTATGATGTGACTGTAGACCAAGACGGAAACCTCTTCGTTGCAGATTACTCAAATCACCGTATTCGGAAAATTAATGCAGCCGGCACTTTAGTAACAACAATTGCGGGTACAGGGGTTCAAGGTTTCTCTGCCGGAGTTGCATTAGAATCGACAATACGTTTTCCATCTGGTATTAGTGCCGGTAAAAACGGCGAAATAATTTTTATTGACAGAAACAATCATGCTGTAAGAAGGCTAATTCCAGAAAAATAAGCGAATGAAATATATTAAAATTTATCTGCTTGTATTTCTTGTTAAAGCAAACTTCTCAGGTGTTGCTCAAACAGGTGTTTACAAGCCGCATCAATTATCTTATAAGAAAACGAGCGAACTATATAGTGCCGAGCAAAAAAGCGGGACTTTTAGGTTGTTGTCTTGTAATATATTAGAGGGTTTTGGAGGAAGTGATTCCTTGCAGCATAAATTTTCAACGTGGGTGAAAGTTATCAACCCTGACGTGATTGCTTTGCAAGAAATGAACGGATTTACCCCGCATAAATTAAGAAAATTGGCAGATGGCATGGGTTATCCTTATGCTGTATTGCAGAAAACAGAGGGGTATCCACTTGCGTTTATATCGAAGCATCCAATCGAAAATGTGAAGATTGTGACCGAGGGTATGTGGCACGGTTTATTATACGCAAAAATCAAAGGTTATCATCTTTTTAACACACATTTAGATCCGAAAACTTACCACACTCGTCTTGAAGAGGTAGATGTTTTGTTGAAGCACGTGAACCAAATTTCTAAAAAAGAAAAGGTAGCAATTATGGGCGATTTTAATAACATGTCGCCACAAGACAGTTTAGCTTATAAGCAAAAAAGTAAAATGAATTTATTACTGAGAAGTGAAAGCAATAGGCCTGAAATTAAAATTTTGAAGGACGGGGATATCGAATTTTCTGCAATTCAATCAATATTGAGCAATGGGTTTTCAGACAGTTTTCTAAAATTCAACGAAGTGTACGATAAAACTGCTCCAACAAAGGTGAAAAAACACAATAACTATACAAGAATTGATTTCGTCTTTTTGAACAAAGTCTTGTCTAGGAAAGCAGTGAATGCATTAATTGTGAAAGATGATTTTACCGACTATTTGTCTGATCATTATCCAGTCTTTGTAGAGTTTAAGAAATAGCTTTTGATTTAATAAGCACATTAAAATGTATAAAAAGATAACACTTTCACTCCTGGCTTTTGCTAGCAGTGTGGGCTACTGCTTTGCTCAAAAAGGTATCAAATTTGTTGATGCGCACAGTTTAGAAATAATTGGAAAACCAGAGGCTTCCAAATTTCCATATCATAGAATTGATACGAGTAAACACGCCAACTTACCTAAAAGGGTTGCTGCATTGGCAACCAATGGTGCGGGGCTTGCCGTATCTTTTAAAACCAATGCTTCAACCATACAGCTAAAGTGGTGCGTCACCAGTTCCAAAGGTTTGCCATATCTCACCCCTGTAGCGCACAAGGGTTTCGACTTGTACACAAAAGAAGGAAATCGGTGGCAATTTGTTGCCGCTATTGCTCCAACTTCAATCTGTACAAATGCAGCTATCGCAAAGAACTTAGCAGGGACTGATCGCGAGTATCTGTTGTATCTTCCACTTTATGATGAGGTAAAATCTTTAGCAATTGGCGTTGACGAGAAAGCAAGCATCGTTGCTCAGGCTTCTCCCTTCAAGAAGAGAGTGATCATATATGGTTCCAGCATTGTGCAAGGTGCGTCTGCAAGTAGACCTGGCTTAGCTTATCCTGCTAAGTTAACAAGGGCTACCGGCTATCAATTTGTGAACTTGGGGTTCTCTGGAAGTGCAAAAATGGAACCTGAGGTTGCCACCATGCTAACTAAAATTGAAGGAGATGCATTTGTATTGGACTGTGTGCCTAATAGCACCCCAGCTCAAATAATAGAGCGCACCAGCAATTTGGTGAAGGCTATTCGTAAATCTCATCCTAAAGCACCAATAATTGTAATGCAAAGTGTAATTAGAGCACATGGTTTTTACAACAAAGTAGTTGGACAACATGTGAAAACACAAAACCTAAACATTCAAAACGAAGTGCTTAAACTGATTAATGAAGGTATGGAGAACATATACTTTGTTACCTCGCAAAACTTTTTAGGGAATGACCACGAGGCAACTATTGACGGTACTCATCCAAATGACATGGGATTTGAGCGATTGGTTCGTGAAGTACAGCCACGCCTAATGGAAATTCTAAAAGCCAACGAAATTTAAAAACATGAAGCGGATTTTATTATTTCTGTTGTTTGCATTCTCGCTTGGTTTTAATGCTATTGCGCAGTTGTACGTAAGCGCAGAGAAGCACAATGAGTTGTTGAAAGTTTTTAAATCAAACAGTGTAACCTTTCAGCAATTTACGTCGAATACTGAGGCAATTAAGGCAGCAAAGAATGGTGCAGGCGTTTTGTTGTTTGCGCAAGGATATCCCGAAGAAAGAAATGTGTTAACCGCCAAAAATCTTCAAGATGTCAAGAAAAAGAGACTCAAAGTTTACATCGAGTATCCGGCTTCATTTAACAAATTAACTTTCAGAGATACGCTCCACAAGGTTTTTCTAGAGCGGGTGGTAGTAAGCTCAAATGCGTTGAAACCCTTAGATAGCTTAAGCATCTTAGCGCTAAACGATATGAGTTTGTTGATGCCAACAGTAAATTCAAAAACCTATCTAACCGCTGCAAAGGTGGCTGGATTTGACTATGCTGAATATGGTTATAGTGATGTAGATAATCATCCAGTATTGTTTATGCACAGTAACGTCTTAGTTTCGACAACGAAGTTAAGCAACGCAATTACCGGAAGATTTGGACCGACCGATTCATGGAAAGCGATCTGGAATTTTATCATCAATAAAGTGGATGAGAAACAAGGTGTGAATTTGGTTAATTGGCCAAAATCAGTATATCCAAGTTTTTCAGAGCAGCAGAGTTTACCACTAAATGCATTAAATAACAGTATTAAAAGAGGTGTCGATTGGTATTATAATGCTCGCTTTTTTATTCATCCCAATTGGCAAAACCTAACCAATCAGGTTACAAATCAAAAAAATGTTGTGCACAACCCAGTTCCTCGGTCTTATAAAAATGGAGACGGAAGTTTAGGGGTGTTGGAAGGGCACTATTCTAAAATAAAACATGACGGGACACAGAATTACCGTTGGTGGTTGCGGGCCGACTGTCAGGTGGAGACCGCTTATGCGCTAGCCAATGCGGCAAACTTTTTAAACGATACTAGTTACGCCAATACAGCTAACAATTTGCTGAAATATCTCTTCGAGAAATCGAATTTGACGAGAAAGCATTTGGATCCAGCAACAGATCCATCTCGTGGTCTAATTGGATGGGCAACTACCAATCCTGATGTTTTTTATGGCGATGATAATGCAAGGCTAATTCTTGCTCTTATAGGCAGTAAAGTTAATTTAAAGTCTTCAGCTTGGGACAAACAATTGATTGAAAACATTTTGGGCAACTATAGAACATCCAACAAAATAGGCTTTAGAAAAGGATATTTGAGGGATACCACCATCGCAAAATTAGGTTTAGAGGATATTAATAGTGGTACAGACATTAATGCACACCCACATTACGAGTCGTGGTTGTGGGCATGCTATTTATGGTTGTACGATCAGACCAAGTACGAGCCGCTGTTGACGAAGGCCAAGAGTGCAATTACCATTACCATGCAAAAGTACCCAGATTGGAAATGGACCAATGGTGTACAGCAAGAGCGAGCAAGAATGTTGTTGCCTCTGGCTTGGTTGGTAAAGGTTGATGACAGCCCATTACACCGTAAATGGTTGTACACTATAGCCGATAAGCTGTTGTCAAACCTTCAAGAAAGTGGTGCAATAAAGGAAGAATTGGGCACGCAGGACGGAGGTCGTTACGCAAAAATCTTGTCAAATAAAGAGTACGGGTCGAGGGAAGCACCAATTATTGCGAATAACGGCGATGCTGTAGCGGATTTATTATATACAACAAACTTCGCTTTTTTTACGCTTAATGAAGCTGCTCATGCTGTTGATGATGCAAGGTTAAAAGGTGCGGTAAAGGAAATTCGCGATTTTTTAATTAGGGCACAAGTTACAAGCCAAAAGCACCCCGATTTGGATGGGGCTTGGTTTAGAGCTTTTGATTACAAAAGATGGGACTATTGGGCGTCTAATGCCGATTCGGGCTGGGGCCCCTGGGGCACGCTTACTGGATGGACACAGAGCTGGATACTTAACACAATGATATTAACCAAACAACAAACTTCATTTTGGGACCAATCAAGAACAATAAGCCAAGATGAAAAATTCAAAATACTAGCTAAACAACTTATAAATGAAATGCTATAACATACAATTTATGAACAAGAAGATGCGAACTAAAAGCGTAAAGGTAGGGTTGGGTCTGAGCATGGTTTTATTAACTGGACTAAACTTGCAGCCACTTACTGCCAATTCGGCTGAATACCATGGCGTTAGTTTTTCAGTGCAAAACGCAATGCTATCAGGAGCGGTAAAGGATAAATCTGGTAACCCAATTCCCGGTGTAACGGTAAAGCTTCTGGAGTTAAACAGAAAAGTACTTACAGATTTGAATGGTAAGTATGAGTTTAAAGTAGCCAGTGGTAATTATACCTTGGTGTTCGAACATCTGGCTTTCTATACTCGTACTTTTAACAACATTAGTGCTACTAGTACATCTGCACCACTAGTTGTGGTGATGGAAGAATCTGAAACTAGCCTTGGTGAAGTGGTTGTAACCGCTTTGGGAATTAAAAAGGAAGAAAGAAGTTTAGGTTATGCGGTCAGTAGAGTAGATGGTAAAGACATTGCAGAAACTGCTCCAGGAAACTGGGTTAACGCACTTTCTGGAAAAGTGCCTGGGTTAAATATCTCAAGGTCTGGCGCTGGCCCAGGGGGCACGGTAAGAATTACATTGAGAGGGCAAAATTCACTAGATTTAGATAAAGGTGAGCCACTACTAGTAGTGGACGGAGTGCCAATAACCAGTGGTATAATTGGTAATGGCGGCACGAGCTACGGCGCAAGTGATGATTCTCCTATCGACTATGGCAACGGATTAAGTGATATTAATCCAGAAGATATCGAAACAGTAACAGTTTTGAGGGGACCTTCTGCTGCTGCACTTTATGGCTCAAGAGCTGGTGCTGGAGCAATTTTGATCACCACCAAAACTAAGACCAATGTTAAAGATAGAATGACGGTTTCTTTCTCAACAGGACTGGTTATTGATGATATTAATCGTTACCCAGACTTCCAAATGCAGTATGGCGATGGAGGTTTAGGTAAATCTGGTTATTACTCTTTTGGGGCAAGTCCAGACGGCCCTGCTACACACTCAGGTAGTACCTACGGCCCCAAGTTTGATGGTCAGGAGTTTTACCAGTACGATCCAAATACCCAGACTGTAGGTACAGTGAGAACACCATGGGTAGCTTATCCAAATTTCATGAAAGACGCCTTTAGAACAGGTTACACTTTCAACAATACGCTAGCGCTTAGTGGGGGTAATGCCAATAATCAAGTTCGGTTTTCATATAACGATTCGCGAAGAGATTACATTCTGGAAAATACTGGAAATTCACACAATAGGTTCTCATTTTCTTCTAACAGTAAACTGAATAAATTTCAAATTAACACAAGGGTAAATTACTATTTAAAAGGAAGCGACAACTTGCCGCTATCTGGCTACAATTCAAATACGTATATGTATGCAATTATGTATGCGCATCCAAATATCCCATTCAGTTGGAATAAAAACTATTGGAGACCGGGCGAGGATGGAAAAAGACAAAATAACAGGCTTTTAACAACGATAGACAACCCGTACTTTATGCTTTACGAGCAGCTAAACACTTTAAGCAATAGCCGTTTGTTTGGTAATGTCCAAGCATCGTACGAATTCAATAAAAAATTGTCATTGCAAGTTAGAACAGGTATCGATCAAAGCGAATCGTTTCGTACCAATCGACGCCCATTTAGCACCGTTAAATACGCCGAAGGAAGGTATCAAGAGCAAAACGTAAAATCGTTAGAACGCAATTTAGATTTCTTGGCAAAATATACTGAAAACCTGAACAAGGATTTACGTTTGAATATAAATGTTGGCGGAAACAATATGGTGCAGCAGAGCCAAAATGCCTACATTACTGCAGAGCGCTTAAGTTATCCTGATATCTATACTTTAGCCAATTCTAAAGACAGAGCATTTACAAGTGCCAACAGGTTTCACAAAGTAGTTAACAGTTTGTATTCTACGGCTCAATTAGAGTACAAAAATGCAATTTATTTAGATTTAAGTGGAAGAAACGATTGGTCGAGTGCATTACCAAAAATGAATAATTCATTCTTTTATGGCTCGGTTTCGGCAAGCTTTATTTTAAGCGATTTATTTAATTTAAGCGCTATTCAGCCACTTTCGTACTTAAAACTTAGAACAGCAGTTTCTGAAGTTGGTAACGATACAGAGCCTTATCAAACCGCATTTTATTATAGCAACACCGCATTTGGAGGTAGTTACGCAGCACCTAATATATTGCCTGGCTTGAATTTAAAGCCCGAAGAAATTATCAATAGAGAGGTAGGTTTAGAGGCACGTTTCTTCAAGAACAGATTAGGTATAGATTTGAGTTACTACAACACAAATAGTAGAAATCAAATATTACAAGTTCCAAACGATCCATCAACCGGATACACAGAACGAGTATTTAACGCAGGCTTAATTAACAACCGTGGATGGGAACTAGGCGTAAACGGTACCATTATAGATAGAACTAAATTCACATGGAAATCTACCCTAACGTGGTCGCGTAATAGAGGTTATGTTAATGATTTAGCACCAGGAGTAGAGTCTGTAATTTTAGCATCGGGGCCAAGGGGTTTCGTTGAAGCTCGTGTAGGTGGTAGAGTGGGCGACATTTTTGGAACAGGTTATTTAAGAAGCCCACAGGGAGAAATCGTGTTTGATGGTGATGGATTGCCACTAATAGATACCGATAATATGAAGTATTTGGGTAATTCGTCTCCAGATTGGAAAGCCGGTTGGAGAAATCAAATTACCTACAAAAACTTCAGTTTGGGTATCTTGTTAGACGGCCAATACGGTGGCGATGTGTACTCATATAGTCACTCTATTATGGCAGGTTCTGGTAAGCTTACTAACTCTTTAGCAGGTAGAGATAATGGCGTAATCGGTAAAGGTGTTAAGGTAAATGCTGATGGAAGTTATTCGCCAAATGACATCATTGCGGATGCCGACAGATTTTATACCCAAATGTACCTAAGGGACAATGTTGAAGAAAACACATTCGATGTTTCTTTCTTAAAGGTTCGCGAATTATCACTTAGCTACGCTGTACCGGTAAACAAAATATTTAAAACCAAGGCAGTTAGGTCAATTAATGTTGGCGTGTACGGAAGGGATTTATTTGTTGTCACTAACTATCCAATGTGGGATCCAGAAATCGCTACAATGAATAGAAATAGAATAGAACCAGGTTTCGAAACTGGTCAATTTCCATCTACAAGAAGCATTGGTTTTAACTTATCATTCCTATTTTAATTCAATTTGTTATGAGAAAATATAGTATCTTTTTACTAATTGCCTGCTTAAGCATCGCTTTTAGTTCATGTACAAAAGATTTTGAAAATATTAATAAAGATCCTAATCGTCTAGATAAAGTAGCGCCTGGCACATTAATAGCACCCGCACAATACTATGGTCACTGGTCGCTTAATCTTTACACCTTTCGCATCAATAATGATTTGATGCAGTATACCGTAGGTACTGGTAGTTTAAATGATTACACTAGATATGTGTTTCGTGAAAACGAGTTTAACGGTATCTGGTCTAATTTATACAAAAGAGCCAACGACATGCATAAAATGTATCAGTTGGCCGAAGATATAAATGACGTGAACAACATGGCTGCGGCTTTGGTAATGAAAACATGGTTGGTATCTAACTTGACCGACATGTTTGGAGATATTCCTTACACCGAAGCATTTAAAGGAGATTCAGCTTTATTGTTTCCAAAATTCGACACTCAAGAAAGTGTTTATACGAAACTTGTGGAAAATTTGGAGTTAGCCAATAGTTTATGGGACAGCGCTAAACCAATGGCGGGTAACGATCTTTTCTACAACAACGATGTAGTGAAATGGAGGAAGTTTACCAACTCATTAGCACTACGCTTATTGATGAGAACATCGCTTCAGTCATCGTTCGATGCAGCTACTAAAATTAACGCGATTGTAACTAATCCAACAAAATATCCAATAATTGATAGTAATGAAGATGAGGCCTTGATTAAGTTTAATGGTGTAGCGCCATTTATCAATGGTTTTACCAATTATCGCGATGCAGAGTTTGGGGGAAATAGACGGATGGGAGCCCAATTTATGCAAATGATGAACAATACTGCAGATGGGAGAAGGGCGAGATATGCCACAAGAAATACCCAAAACGCTTATATAGGTATCGAGAGTGGATTTTCTGAAATTGAAACAATAGATATGGCGCACAATAATGGTTTGGGTACTTCTACCATCGCTGCGCATTTAAAAGCTGCGGATGCTGTTTATCCGATACTTACAGCGGCCGAGGTGCAATTTATTTTAGCCGAAGCAGCATACAATGGAGATATCTCGGGTAACGCAGAGGACTATTATAACAAAGCCATTGAGTTTTCTTGGAAACAATGGGGTGCAACCTGGGATGGTGGCGCTGGCACAACCTTTTTGAATGATGCAGGCGTTAAATACAATGGCACACTGGAAAGAATAATCAACCAGAAATATATCGCTATGTTCTTTTGCGGTTTCGAGGGTTGGTATGACTATCGCCGCACCGGTTTTCCAGATCTAACTATCGGCCCAGCTGTAGAGAACGATCGCATATTGCCTACTCGCTTCGAATATCCGCTCATTGTTAGGTCTACAAACCTAAAGAACTGGGAAGAGGCAAGAGACAGGATGGGAAGCGATAACTTCAAAACCAAAGTTTGGTGGCAAAACAATTAGTTGCATCAATAAACCATTTACGTGAACAATTTTAAGTAGACACAACCATAAATGAATTTTAAACAACGATCAGCATTTTATAAGGAATATTTAACCGATAACGTAATGCCATTTTGGATGGCAAACTCTTTAGATAAAGGAAATGGAGGTTATTTTACATGCTTAGATAGAACAGGGGAGGTTTTTGATACTGATAAGTTTATCTGGTTGCAATGTAGGCAAGTGTGGACATTGTCTATGTTGTACAACAACCTAGAGAAAAACGAAGCATGGTTAAATGCTGCTATTGACGGAGCCACTTTTCTACTTAAAAATGGAAGAGACGAGAACGGTGATTGGTATTTTTCATTAGACCAGTATGGCAAACCGCTAATCCAGGCTTATAATATTTTTTCGGATTGCTTTGCAACAATGGCATTTGCCCAGCTAAATAAAGCTACGGGCAACCAAGAATATGCAGATGTGGCAAAACAGACATTTGATAAAATTCTTTCACGACGAGATAATCCGAAAGGTAAATATACTAAGAATTACCCAGGAACGAGAGAATTGAAAGGCTTTTCGCTTCCCATGATTTTATGTAATCTCGTGCTCGAAATTGAACATTTATTGGAGCCATCATTGGTAGAAAAAACCTTAACCTTTGGTGTAAACGAGGTAATGAATGTGTTTTATAAAGAACAACACGGATTAATATTTGAGAATGTGAGTGCTGATGGTAGCCTTTACGATTCGTTCGAAGGTCGTTTAATTAATCCAGGTCACGGCTTGGAGGCGATGTGGTTTGTAATGAGTATTGCAGAGCGATGGGGGAACAAATCTCTAATAGAGAAATGCGTGCAAATTGCAAATCAAATTACTGAGTTTGGCTGGGATAAAGAGCATGGGGGCATTTTCTATTTCTTAGATATTAATGGTCATCCTCCGCAACAGCTAGAGTGGGATCAAAAACTATGGTGGGTACACGTAGAAACCATGATTACGCATTTAAAGGCCTACCAGTTAACTGGTAATTTGCAATCTTTAGATTGGTATCATAAGTTGCATGATTATACTTGGAGCCACTTTGTAGATACGGAGTATCCTGAAATGTTCGGCTATTTAAATCGTCAAGGAGAGGTATTGCTTAACCTGAAAGGCGGTAAGTGGAAGGGATGCTTTCATGTGCCAAGAGCATTATATCAATTAACTCAAATTGCTAGTAAAATAAAAACATATGAAAGGGTATAGCTCTTCAAAACCAATACAGTTAGCCGAGGGTTCCTCGGCTAATTACAAATTGCCATTAATTTGCTTGGCGGTACTTTACTTTATGTTAGGGTTTATCACGGTATTAAACGATACTTTGGTGCCATTTTTTAAAGAGGGCTTTACGTTAACTTATTCTCAATCTTCGTTGGTACAGTTTTACTTTTATCTTACCTACGGCTTAATATCGCTACCAGCCGGTAAGTTAGTAGCCAAAGTGGGCTATAGTAACGGTATCGTTATTGGTTTTTTAATCGCTGCTTTTGGCGCATTTCTATTTTTCCCAGCGGCTTTTGTACATAACTATTATTTATTTCTGAGTGCATTGTTTGTAGTCGCGATAGGAATAGTGTTGTTACAGGTTTCGGCAAACCCTTATGTTACCGCTTTAGGCCCAGAAGAAAGCGCTGCCTCACGCTTAACACTCATACAAGGTGTTGGATCTTTAGGTACAACTGTCGCTCCTTTGTTCGGCGGATACTTTATTCTGTCGAAATTAGAAGATTCTCAATCTTCATCAGATGCACTTGTAGGTCCATATATAGGAATTGGACTTGCTTTAGTGGTTATTGCCATCATTGTGTATTTGCTCAAATTGCCGGTTATCAGCTATGCTAATGACGATACAACAGAAAAGTTAAGTTTTTCTGCGGTGCTAAAACGCTTTAAAAATCTACGTTTCGGGTTTATCGCATTGTTCTTTTACGTGGGCGCTGAAGTTGCTATTGGTACGTTTTTAACCAACTACATTGCAGATCAGCTGAGCATTAAAGAGCATTTAGCTAATTTCTATTTATCGTTCTATTGGGGTGGTATGCTCGTTGGTCGTTTCCTGGGCGCCTATTTCATGAAATTAATTCCTGCTTCCAAAATGTTGTTGGTAGTTTCAGCGGCATCAGTTTTACTCATTACCGGTTCATTGCTTACTACAGGAATGCTTTCCGTATGGTTAATGGTATTAGTTGGATTGTGTAATTCCATTATGTTCGCTAGTATTTTTGCCCTTTCTGTTTCTGGATTAAAAGAGCATACGGGTACTGCAGCGGGCTTACTGTCATCTGCTATTGTTGGGGGAGCTTTAATTTCATACCTAATGGGGGTAGTTAAAGATCATTCCAGTTGGATGGCAGCATTTATACTTCCACTGCTGTGTTATGTAGTTATTGTATGGTTTGCAAAAAATAAAGGTTTTGTAAAAGCTTAAGTTATAATATGAACTCATCTATCTCCGCCAAAATAGTCGCAATTGCGGCAATTTTATGCTTACAGCTAGCGCTGTCGTGCAAGAAAAAGGAACAGCCTTCGCAAAAGCCTCCAGTAAAAACTTTTAAGGTGTTATCTTATAATGTTTACGAAGGTTTCAGGGGAGACGAGCAGATTATTAAAGACTTCAAAAAATGGGCGGATACTTTGAATGCCGACGTGATTGCGTTTCAAGAAATGAAATACTTTACCAAGGCTAGTTTAAAATCTTTTGCAGAAGAGTTAGGCTATCCTCATTCAGTGATGTTTTTCGAGACAGGGCTACCGCTTGCATTAATTTCTAAACATCCAATAAAAAACGCAAGCGCTGGGCCAACGGGACTTCACCTCATACAAGCAGAAATATTGGGGCATCACTTTTTTGTAACGCATTTAAGTTCTTTAACCTATACATTAAGGCAGCAGCAATTTGCTACCATTTTAGATCGTATTAAATTAATTGACCCTAAAGAAAAAATATTGATGATGGGCGATTTTAATAACATGTCGCCGCAAGATGCTGCAGATTATGATAACGATGCAAAGATGAATTTGCTTATTCAAAGTGAACGTAATAACCCTGAGATAAAAATTTTAAACAACGGAAAGATAGACTATACCGTAATCAGAACGGTATTAGATAATGGCTTTTACGATAGTTGGAAGTTGTTTAGCGGTACTTTCGAAAAAAGTGCGCCCACCAAACTTCGTTCGCATAATAATTACACGCGAATTGATTATATCTTCATTAATAAACCTGTGTTAGATAATTATCAAAAGGCATATTTTGTTAAGGATAGGTTCACAGATTATGCGTCAGATCATTATCCAATGGTGTTTGTGTGCAAAAGACCCTAAATGGTGTACTCATAAAATTTAAATCATCCGCTAGCGAAAGTTAGCGGATTTTTATTTGTTAAAAATTGGCATAAGTACTTTTTGATTAAGCGGCTAATTTCTCTATATTAGGAAATCCAAATAGAAAATCCATTATATCGTTAATGCGGAATCTGTTAAAAATACTTTCTAATAATTGAAGTTATGGCGGTTTTAACTGATAAAACTTTCCATACCTTATACACCAACCATCAGCACGAATTAAAAATTTTTGTGAAACGCTATGTGTTGTGCGATGAAATTGCTGAGGACCTTGTGCAGGATATTTTTGCCAAAATTTGGGATAAAAGAGATGAATTTAGCCTAGTGATAGAGACTAGAGCGTACTTGTTTCGAATGGCTAAAAACGGAGCCTTAGATTACTTGAAAAAAATAAAGCGGGTATCTTACATGCCTGACGAAATGATTCGAGAATTCCCTAGGTTCGAACAAGCGTTAGATAGTAATCTTCTAGAAAAGGAATATCTAGATTTTATGCAAGTACAGTTGAAAAGGCTACCAGTAACTTCTCAAACGGTTTTTCAATTGTGTAGGGCAGAAGAAAGGAGCTATGAAGAAGTGTCGAACATTTTAAAAATGTCGAAAAACACCGTAAAGCATCACATGGTGGCCAGCATGAAGTGGTTAAAAAAGGAGGTGATAGCTAAGCTTGATATAGATGGCGGTATGAAGGTAATTTTCATTTTTTTAATTTCAAAATTTTTACCCTAGAATTAGTTTCAATCGTTATAAGGGACAATCTAATTATAAATGCATCAAAATCACTATCATAAGCTCGTAGAGGGCTATCTTCAAAAAACACTCAATAAAGACGAGCTTGAAGTATTTTTCAATCTACTAGCCACCGGTGAGTTAGACCCATATTTAGAAGAGGATATGGAGTTAACTATAAAGAGTGCTTTAGATGATAAAAGAACTAAAAGTGGAAAATTTACCTTGCTGAAATACGCTGCTGCAATTTTAGTATTTGCGCTTGCTGTAGTTTTATATCGTTACTCCATGTCAACAGCAAAGAATTTGATTGTTCCCGGCCGGGAACACGCTGTGTTGACTATGGCTGATGGTACAAGAATGACTTTAGATACCATTTTGGGCGCTAGGCAGCAGGCGGATAACGGCGTGTTGCTAACCAAAGGTGCAAATGGTGCATTGGTGTACGATTTGTCGCAAATTAAAGGTGCTAACATAGATAAATTGACTACTCAAGTGAGTACAATAGAAACTCCAAAAGGAGGGATGTACCAGTTGGTGTTATCTGATGGAAGTAAGGTTTGGTTAAACGCTTCTTCTAAATTGAAATTTCCATTGATGTTTGAAAAAGACAAAAGGTTGGTAGAAGTCGAAGGAGAAGTTTATTTCGAAGTAGCACATAAGGAAGGACAACCTTTTGTAGTAAAATCGGGGCGGCAAGAAATTAAGGTGTTGGGTACAGTATTTAACGTAAATGCGTACGCTACAGAAAATATAATTAAAACGACGCTGCTAGAAGGCTCAATAGCTGTAAGTACAGCAACAGCCACAAAAATATTAAAACCTTCACAAGAGGCACTCACTACGCAGCAAGGTATTATGGTTGAAGATATTGATACTGAGCAAGCTGTTGCTTGGAAAAATGGATATTTTAAGTTTGACAAGTTAACGGTTAAAGAAATGATGCCCCAAATTGAACGGTGGTACAATTTGGAAGTTGTTTACTCTCCTCAATTTAAAGAAGAACGCTTTGTTGCCAAAATTAAACGCACAGCAAGCGTTGAAGAGTTAATTGAAATTTTTAATGCAGGTGGGTTAGAGGCAAAACTTGAAGGGCGAAAATTGATAATATCGAATGTTAAATAAATAATTTAAAAAATCTTTACCCTAAGTGAAAGTGTAGTCGTCGTTTAGATACAAAGCCTTAAGAACCATCAACGGCTTTGACGTTAATTAACCAAATAAACTATTATCTAAACAAAACACTATGCATTTAAACTTAGATGTTGGGTATTTTTTTGTATCCAAACGGTATCGAAAATTTTTTCAGGTGATGAGACTGTTAATTTTGATGCTTACACTTACCTTCATGCATGCTAGCGCTGCAACTTACTCCCAAACGGTAACGCTATCTGCAAAAAATGTTTCTATTGAAAAAGTACTTAACGAAGTTGAAAAACAAACTGGCTATAATTTATTTTATAAGTATAGCGAAAAAGTGATGTCTAAAGCCATTGATGTCGATTTTAAAAAAACGGCGTTAAAATCGGTTCTTAATACGGTACTTGTTAAAAATGGCTTAGCTTACAAGCTCGATAAAAATACTATTGTAATTACTTACGTTAACAGTTCAAATGCTGGGGTTAATGAGATTGAAGTTGTTCAAAATTCAACTTTAACGGGTACTGTTGTCGACAAGGCTAACAACTTACCTTTAATAGGTGCTTCTGTAAAATTAAAAGGAACAACTACTGGTGTAGTTACCAACGCTAAAGGTGTTTTTTCGCTTGGAGGGATTAAGTCAGGCGACATATTGCAGGTATTTTATATCGGTTACAAGCTTCAGGAGATAACTGTGGGAAGCGCCAGAACCCTAACAATTGCCCTAGATGAAGATTTAGCAAATTTAGATGGTATAATTGTTACTGGTTATGCAACTCAGAAAAAACGAGAAATTACGGGCTCAATTTCGTCCATAAAGGCGTCAGATATTGGAGGCGCTCAGGCAGTATCACTTGATCAAGCTATGCAAGGGCGAATGGCAGGTGTTAACATTCAAGGAAGAGTTGGTGTTCCTGGTGCCGCCTTGAAAGTGGAAATAAGAGGGCCCGGTTCAATATCTGCAGGTACAGATCCTATCTATATTGTCGACGGATTAATTCTAAACAATTCAGGAGTTAGCAATAATATTTCAACTAATCCACTATCTGTAGTAAATCCCGATGATATAGAGTCTATAGAAGTGCTTAAAGATGCTGCGGCTGCTTCAGTTTATGGCGCTCAGGCAGGAAACGGTGTAGTACTCATTACTACTAAAAAAGGCAAAGCAGGTAAGGTTACAGTTGACGCTAGTTATAGAGGGGGTAGTGTGGAGTTGATAAGATTTTTAGAGCTTACAAACACGCAACAATATTTATCAGGGAGACTTGACGCTATAAGAAATTCAAATCCAACATTTTCAGAAGCACAAGCGTGGACTAAACTTCTCACTGATGAAAAATTGCCTACAACACTTACTGAGGCAGATGTTGCAGCTTTACCATCTTACGATTGGCAGCGAGCAGCATATAGAGGAGGAAAAACAGGTAAATATGATTTCGCAATTAGTGGTGGAGCTAATAATAGTTCATACAGAATATCAGCAAGTTTAGAAGATAGTGAAGGTGCTGTAGTTGGAACAGATTTTTTTAGAGGTACGGTAAACTTCAATTACAATAATAAAATAACTGAAAAGCTAGAGTTGACAACTGCTTTTAACCTATCTTCAGTAGAACAAAATGGCCCTCAAGGTGCATTGGGTTCAACAACAGAATTTTCTGCACCAAGTTACTCAGCGCCGATGATTTTACCGTTTCATCCAATTTACAATGCTGATGGAAGCTATAATGCGCCTGTTGGAGGTTTTTCTGGTGCATTAGCTCGTCATCCGCTACATGAAACGGAACTTAATGAATTTACTGAAAAGAATAAATCTTTGGTGGGTAACCTTCAATTAAAATATAACATACTTGCAAATTTATCATTTAAGACATTGGTAGGTCTCGATTATAGAGATTTAGCTTCAAGAAGATATCTAGATCCTCGTACTGAACTTGGTCGTTCTAGTGGGGGAACATTAACTGAAATAGCAAACAAACCAACTACATTTACTACCTCGGGAGTACTCCAATATGCACCTAACTTAGGAGGTAAACATCAACTAAATACTTTAGCAGGTTTAGAATATAGAGCTTATCAGAATACAACTTCAAGTATTACAGGTAGAAGTTTTGCTAATTATCTATTCAGACAAATGTCGTCTGCTGCAGTAATAACCAACGCAACAGGGGCTTGGACTGGTGTTAAAAGAGTTGGCTCCTTTTTACAAGGGAATTACGTTTACGATGGTAAATACATGGTTTCAGCTATATTGCGTTATGATGGCTCTTCAAGGTTTGGTAACGATAGTAAATTTGGCTTATTTCCATCGTTGTCGGTGGGCTGGGATATTGCTAAAGAAAACTTTATCACAAATAAGTCTTTAATTAACCAGTTAAAATTAAGGTTCGGATATGGAGAAACGGGTAATGATCAAATCGGTAATTTCGACTCTAGGTCTTTATATGGCGGAGGTGTTACTTACGATTCTCAACCTGGAATACGTCCGAGCTCTATTGGAAATGCAAATTTACGATGGGAAAGAAACGTTACCTATAACTTAGGTTTAGATTACTCTGTATTAAATAACAGGCTTTTTGGATCTGTTGAAGTTTACTCAAGATATAGCAAAGATTTGTTGTTAAACAAACCAGTTTCTTGGATAGGTGGTTTTAATGATATTACTGAAAATCTTGGTGAAGTTTTAAATAAGGGTGTTGAAGCTGAGGTTGGTGCTAACATTATTAATAATGGAAAGTTTAAGTGGACTTCAAATTTCAATATTGCATTTTTGAAAAATGAGGTAATATCTTTGTATGATGATTTACAATCATTACCTGGCGACAATTCGATAAGAGTTGGCTACTCAATGAGGACCTACCTTTTACCTCAATATGCAGGTGTTAATGCTGCAACAGGTAAACCGATGTGGTACGATAAGAATGGAGATTATACCTATAATCCTGCCACAGTTGTTGATACAGATTTTTATGCGCCGTATGGATTTCCAAATGAATTACCAAAATTTTATGGTGGTTTTAATAATAATTTCTCCTATAAAGGATTTTCATTAGGAGTTTTTTTTCAATATGATTACGGTAGAGTAATGCATGATATGTTTACCAGAAACATCTCTAGAAAAGGGGATACCCAAACTAATGGGATGTTATGGTTTCACGAGAATAGGTGGACTACACCAGGCCAAATAACAGCAGTACCGCGTTCAATTATTGGTAAAGGAGAGATAAATAATGCTTTGGCTGATGTTTCATCAACAAGGTTTCTTCAAGACGCTTCATACATTAGGCTCAAAAATGTAAACTTAAGCTACTCGTTTCCAAAAGAGATTATATCTAAGATAAAACTCTCCAATTTGAAGCTGTACGCTCAAGCAAACAACATCTTTACCATCACCAAATTTCAAGGGTATGATCCCGAGTTTTACAACACCACCGGTACTGCTGGAAACAACGGTTTAATTCCCGCAGTTAAATCATATTATTTTGGTATTCAACTAACTTATTAACGAAATGAAAGGATTAAAATATATAATACTTACCATAATAGCAGTTGGATTGCTATCTTGTGAAAAATGGTTAGATATAGAACCAAAACAATCAATAGATGCTAGTGTTGCTTTAACCAATAAAACAGGTATTGAGGCAACTTTAACTTCGGTTTATGCGAGGTTACAACATTCAAATTTGTATGGCAGAGATTACATAGCACTATCTGAGGCTTTGTCTGATAATTCAATACATCGTGGTGGACCTACGCATCTTCAAACTGAAGCAAGCAATTCAAGAAGCGCTCATTTTGTGAATTGGCAATTAGCCTATTATGCAATTAACGAAGCTAACCTAGTTATAGATGCTTTAAATGGAGGGAATTATGAAAGCGAGTGGAAAGCTAATACATTAGGTCAAGCATATTTCCTAAGAGCATTATGTTACCATGATCTAGTTAAGGTGTATGCTTATGATCCAACAGCAGATATACCAACTTACAATTACGGAGGTGTACCTTTAGCACTTGTGGGGGTAGATGACCTGGGGAAGATAGCTTCACAAGAACGTGTCAGTGTAGATAAAATATATACACAAATTTACGACGATCTCGATAAAGCTTATCAGAATTTCACAGTTAAAAATAGTACTTCAATACATAGAGGTAATAAAGCAGCAGTAAGTGCATTGTATTCAAGAGTTGCATTATATAAAGGTGATTATCCAACATCAATTACAAAAGCTAATCAAGCAATTAGTGAAACCACTGCAACTTTTTCTAACAACGCAAATTATGTAGCGGATTGGAGAAAAGAGGTTCACCCAGAATCTGTATTTGAGTTAAAATATACCACTACAGAAGTATTGTCAGCTGAAACTTCTATCAGAGGCATGTTCAACTCTAGAGCGACTTATGATGCCACAACGTCCTCAATATACGGAGTTATCCTGTTAAGTGATGGTTTATTTAATCTTTACGATGCATCCGATGTACGTAAGGGTGTGATAAGGAACAGTCTTTTTAATACTTCAAAATATGAAAGCTATAAATTCATTACAAAAGGTAGCGTAAACAATTTAGTAAATATTCCAATTTTACGTTTGTCAGAAGTTTATCTAAATAGAGCAGAGGCTTACGCTAAATTTGGTCAAGCTGGTAGTGAGGCTAATGCATTAATCGATTTAAACAAAATTCGTCAACGAGCTGGTTTAACGAGCGTATCTTTAACAGGTACGGCACTCGTAGATGAGATTCTATTACAACGTAGATTAGAATTATCATTTGAAGGCCATAGGTGGTTTGATTTGAAAAGAAACGGAAAAGATGTGATAAAATCTACCGGAAACGTGTTGCATACAGATTATAGAGTTTTAGCTCCAATTCCTGTTAGAGAAATTACTGCTGCGAAAGGCTTGCTTAAACAAAACTTTAATTATTAAGGAAATGAACAGATTAAAATATAAATTTAAAATAGTTTGCGTATTTTTAATGGTGGTGCTTTCTTCTGCCTGTCAAGAAGACTTCCATGAGCGCTACTTAATAACAGCAAATAGTATTGAATTTGATGATGCGGTAATAAGTTCTGTTGCCGCAGGTAAGACTTATCCGATTGTAACGAGAACTATTTCTCCTACAACAGCAGAGCTTAGTTTCCAAGTCAACTTGATAGGTAACCAATTAACTACAGATGAAACTTTTGAAGTTAAAATTGTAGATGGAGAAACAACGGCTGTTGAAAATAGAGACTTTACAATAAATGGAGGTAAATCATTTGTAATCCCTAAAGGCACTAGTAAAGGGATAGTTAAAGTTCAGTCTACCGGTGCAGGTGTTGGCTCTACAGTAGTTGTTTTAGAGCTTGTTGGTACTAACAAATTAGGTGTTTCTAAGAATTACAGTAAAGTAGGATTTAGGTGTGTATATCCATAACTAACTGGTTCTGTTTTAAACAAAAAAAAGCCTCCAATAATTTGGAGGCTTTTTTTGTTTAATTTATTATTTATGCACTACTTATTGTTTTCTTTGAATAGTCTTAAGTATTTGCTTGGTACTAATTTTTTCCATTGTGGGTATCTTTTAATATACGCAAAAACCAGTGGGCATAACGGTACCAGTTGGGAGTTATTGTCTTGTAAATAAGTTAAAGTTTTTTCTATTAACGCTGTAGCAACACCTCTTCCAGCTAATGCTTCGAAACTTTCTGTGTGAATTAATTTTGTGACATTATCGTTTTCTTAGTAATCTATAAAAGCCGTGTGTTCATTAACCGTCAATTCGAAACGGTTGTTGTTCGTATTTTTAAATAATTTTATGTCAACTAGTTCTTCTCTCATTATGTCTATATTTTATTAATTTAAGCAAAATAGTTTCATCTGATTTGCCTGATGTTAACTTCAATTAATAAATTGAAATGCCTAATTTTTTAAGCATAAAAAAAGCCTCAAGCAATGCTTAAGGCTCTTAAATTTTGTACGTTTTACTTAAGCAACAACAGCTTCAGCTAAAACAATAATTTTATTATCCAGTACTTCTACCACACCACCTTTAATTTGATAAACAGTTTCTGCACCTGTAGCTTGTACAATTACAGGTCCATCTTCCAAAGTGGAAATAATAGGAGCGTGGTCTTTTAAAATCTGAAAAGAACCAGAAGTTCCTGGCACAGTAACTGCAGTCACTTCACCTTCGAAAACTTTTTTATCTGGAGTTAATATTTCTAAATTCATTATTGTATTAGATTAGAGATTTAAGATATGAGATATGAGAATTAATCTCGTCTCACATCTCAAATCTAATGTCTCACGTCTTAGTTAGCTTCTGCTAATAATTTTTTACCTTTTTCGATAGCATCTTCGATGTTACCAACTAAGTTAAATGCAGCTTCTGGATACTCGTCAACTTCACCATCCATGATCATATTGAAACCTTTGATAGTATCTTTAATGTCAACTAATACACCTTGTAAGCCTGTAAATTGCTCAGCTACGTGGAATGGTTGAGATAGGAAACGTTGAACACGGCGAGCTCTGTGTACAGTTAATTTATCTTCTTCAGATAACTCATCCATACCTAAAATCGCGATGATATCTTGTAACTCTTTGTAACGTTGTAAAATTTCTTTAACACGTTGAGCCGTATTGTAATGCTCGTCACCTAAAACTGCTGGTGATAAGATACGTGAAGTAGAATCTAAAGGATCTACCGCAGGGTAGATACCAAGCTCAGAGATTTTACGAGACAATACTGTAGTAGCATCTAAGTGGGCGAAAGTTGTAGCCGGAGCCGGGTCAGTTAAATCATCTGCAGGTACGTATACCGCTTGTACAGATGTAATTGAACCACGCTTAGTTGAAGTAATACGCTCTTGCATTAAACCCATTTCAGTTGCCAATGTTGGTTGGTAACCTACTGCAGATGGCATACGACCTAATAAAGCCGATACCTCAGAACCTGCTTGCGTAAAACGGAAGATGTTATCAACGAAGAACAGGATATCTTTTCCTGCGCCTTCACCGTCACCATCACGGAAATATTCTGCAACTGTTAGTCCTGATAAGGCAACACGAGCACGTGCACCAGGAGGCTCGTTCATTTGACCGAATACCAAAGTCGCTTTAGATTCTTTTAATTTTTCTGTATCAACAGCGTCCAAATCCCAACCACCTTTTTCCATGGAGTGTAAGAATTTTTCGCCATAGTTGATTACGCCAGACTCGATAAACTCACGTAATAAGTCGTTACCCTCACGAGTACGCTCACCCACACCAGCAAACACAGATAAACCTGAGTGAGCTTTAGCGATGTTGTTTACCAATTCCATAATTAATACGGTTTTACCTACACCGGCACCACCGAATAATCCAATTTTACCACCTTTTGCATATGGCTCTAATAAGTCAATAACTTTAATACCTGTAAAAAGTACTTCAGTTTCTGTAGATAATTGATCGAACTTAGGCGGCGCAGCGTGGATAGGATTACCATTAGAGTTATCTAATTTGTTAATACCATCAATAGCTTCACCAACTACGTTAAATAAACGACCTTTAATTTCTTCACCAATAGGCATTTTAATAGGTGCTCCAGTGTCTACAGCATCCATTCCACGAACTAAACCATCGGTAGAGTCCATAGCGATTGCACGTACGCGATCTTCACCAAGGTGTTGTTGAACCTCTAAAACGATTTTTTGTCCATTCTCTTTTGTAATCTCTAAAGCAGAGAAAATCTTAGGCAAAGTGGCATCGTTAACAAAGCTTACGTCAACTACGGGTCCTATAATTTGCGCTATCTTTCCAATATTAGGCATATCTTTTATTTGGATAAAATTATAAAATTCAAAATGTTAAAGGTGATTTTTCACCCTCACTTTTCGGATGGCAAAGTTATAAAATTTACTCTTAATATTTATATAGAATTTAAATGTTTTTGTAGAGATTTTAATTCTTAAATTTAGAAGGCTGAAAAACTTTGTTTTTAAGCTCAAAAGGTCGTTTTTTTGATGCTTATAAATCTATCCTTTGTGCACCTTATAATAACTTTATGCAGACTATTTTAGTTACGGGGAGTAATGGCTTACTCGGACAGAAAATCACGGAGAAAGTTTTAACCGACGGTGGTGTGAATTTGATAGACACCAGTCGCGGTAAAAATAAATACCCAACAGACAGCAATTACACCTATGTTGAGATGGACGTAACCAATTACGCTAAGGTAGCCGAAGTGCTTAACGCATACAAACCTGATACGGTTATACACACCGCCGCAATGACAAATGTAGATATTTGCCACGCTGAACGCCAAGCATGCTGGGCATTGAATGTAGACGCCACAAAGAATTTAGCATCACTTTGTGACGAACTGAATATCCATTTCATCTATATATCTACCGATTTTGTTTTCGATGGTTTAAACGGCCCCTACAAAGAAGATGATACACCAAATCCTGTAAGTTACTATGGCGAAAGTAAGTTAGCGGGCGAACTGGCAACGCAGCAAATGAACGGCAGTTGGGCAATTATTCGCACAATCTTAGTTTATGGTATTTTGCACGATATGAGCCGGAACAATATCGTGCTTTGGGCAAAAGGTGCCTTAGAAAAAGGTTTGCCTATTAATGTAGTAAACGACCAGTGGCGTATGCCAACTCTAGCCGACGAACTGGCGAGCGCTTGTTTATTAGCTGCTCAACAAAAGGCCGAAGGTATTTATCATATTTCGGGAAAAGAAATGATGACCATTGTAGATATTGTAAAGGCAGTGGCTAAATTTTGGAACTTAGATCAATCATTAATTAACGAAGTAAGTTCTGCAACTTTAAACCAAGAAGCAAAAAGGCCATTAAAAACAGGCTTTGTGCTAAACAAAGCCGTTACCCAATTGGGTTACAAACCACACACGTTCACCGAAGCTTTACAATTGGTCGACGCACAAATGCAGGCACTCAATAGGTAATTTCATTTTAACAGATTATATTTACACTTATTAAAATCAATACAAATTATTAAGATATGGCATTACAAGTAGGAGACAAAGCTCCAAATTTCAGTTTAAAGAGTTCAGATTTAAAAGATATTTCCTTAGCAGATTTTGCTGGTAAAAAAGTGGTTTTACACTTCTTTCCTTTAGCTTTTACAGGTGTTTGTACAACCCAATTGTGTACTTTGAGAGATACTTTTGGTTTTTACGAAGGTTTAAACGCTCAGGTTTTAGGCGTATCGGTTGATTCTCCTTTTACCTTAGCAAAATTTAAAGAACAAGAAAACTATCAATTTCCTTTATTGTCTGATTTTAACAAAGATGCAGCAGGTGCTTATGGTGCTTTGTACGAAGAGTTTGTTTTAGGTTTAAAAGGCGTTGCAAAAAGAGCTGCCTTTGTAATTGACGAAGAAGGTAAAATAGCCTATGCAGAGGTTCTAGAAGATGCTGGTAACTTGCCAAATTTCGAAGCTATTAATAAAGTAGTACAAGGTTAATTGTATTCAAATTGTTGGAAAAGCGGGGCTTGTGCTATTATTTGCGCAAGCCCCGCTTTTCGTTTTTACCTTTTCGTTTTGGTTATTCCTGTCATTCTGAGGAACGAGGAATCTACAATCAATCTTCGTAAAGAAACAGATCCTTCGCTAACGCTCAGCATGACAAGTTAAATACAAAAAGGGTAGTCACTTCAATCGTGTTTATGTAACGTAAATACCTGCATAATACTTTCTGCACTAAACCCGACACCAGCGGATACCGGCCAGTGGTTAAGGCTTGTGTAGTATGAGCGTGTGGCGGGACTTACGCTAATAGTTTGTAAAAATTAATTGCTTTTCTAATTCCTTAAAAACTAGACTGTAGCGTAGTTATTTAAACTTTTTCGCAGAAATAATTTGATAATTTGAAATCTTGCATTACCTTTGCAGTCTCTTCACAAAACAAGAGAAACGCATTTGTAGCTCAACTGGATAGAGCACCTCACTACGGATGAGGAGGTTTGGGGTTCGAATCCCTACAAGTGCACCAAAAAGGAGATTAGTTTTACTGGTCTCTTTTTTTTTTGTTTCCAATTTTTTCGGCATTGTACTTTCGCCTCGCTTTTCTCGCTTGTTAATTGTATAATGTGTTAAGTTTATTTAGCGTGATAACTTTGTATTGAATATTATTACCGTTTGGCAATGCGTTGATTGTTAGCTGGTAATTAATGCGTTTGTCGCAAAATTCAGGTTACTAAGTGTACTTTTTACACACCTGTTTATAAAATTCTATATTATTCGTATATTTGCAACCTCAAAAAAGTAGAGAGCTAGTGTTTGGGAATAACACTTTTTTGTGAAAAGAATAATTAATTCAAGCTTCGGTAAGTTTACTTATTGAAGTCAAATTTCAACCTCGAACGAATAAAACTCGTTTTTGAAAAAAGATAGATACTTAAATGCTTAATTTAGTTCTTTTTGGCCCTCCAGGTGCAGGCAAAGGCACTCAATCTCAAAAATTAATTGATAAATATCAGTTAAAACACATCTCAACAGGTGATCTTTTCAGAGCACACATCAAAAATCAATCAGCTTTGGGCCAACAAGTGAGCAAACTAATTGCTGACGGAGAATTGGTTCCAGATAGCATTACGATTGCGATGTTGGAAGAGGAAGTAGACCAAAATCCGGATGCAAAAGGATTTATTTTTGACGGTTTTCCTCGTACAGTACCTCAAGCAGAAGAGCTAGATAAATTTTTAGCTGCGAAAGGCGAGAAAATTTGCGGTGTAATTGCTTTAGATGTTGATGAACAAGAGCTAACTCGCCGAATTGCTGAGCGCCATAAAGTAAGTGGTCGCCCAGATGATGATGCTGAGAAATTAAAGAAAAGAGTAAGTGAGTACTTTACTAAAACTGTACACGTATTACCTTATTACGAAGCGCAAAATAAATTGGCTAAAGTAAATGGTATAGGAGAGATCGAAGTTATTTTCGAAAATCTGTGTGCTGTTATAGATCAGTACTAATTTTAAAATAATTCTAATTAACATCCGCTTAAAGTAGTTTTACTATTTTTTGCGGATGTTTGTTTTTTACCGATTTTTGTATTGCTAAGATTTAAATAATATGTCACAGGGTTCCAATTTTGTTGATTACGTAAAAATATGTTGCCGTTCGGGTAAAGGTGGAGCTGGTTCAGCGCATCTGCATCGCGATAAGCATACGGCTACAGGTGGACCTGATGGCGGAGATGGTGGTCGTGGTGGTCATATCATATTGAAAGGCAATGCCCAGTTTTGGACATTGCTACACTTGAAATATCGTAAGCATATTATTGCTGAAAACGGTGGTGATGGTGGCAGTGGCCAAAAATCTGGTAAGCAAGGTAAAGATGAAATCTTAGAAGTGCCCTTGGGTACCATCGCTCGCGACGCTGAAACAGGAGAGGTGTTGTTTGAAATTACTGAAGACGGTGAAACTAAAGTTTTAACGGCTGGTGGTCGCGGTGGATTAGGTAATTGGCATTTTAAAACTCCTACGCAACAAACGCCTCGTTTTGCACAACCAGGCGAGACTGGCAAAGAAGAGTGGATGGTACTGGAGTTGAAGGTGCTTGCTGACGTTGGTTTAGTGGGTTTCCCTAACGCGGGTAAATCTACGTTGCTTTCGGTGGTATCTGCAGCGAAGCCAGAAATCGCCGACTATCCTTTTACTACCTTGGTGCCTAATTTAGGAATTGTTTCTTATCGAGATTCTAAATCTTTTGTAATGGCCGACATTCCTGGAATTATAGAAGGGGCGTCAAAAGGAAAAGGTTTAGGATTTAGATTTTTGCGCCATATTGAACGTAACTCTGTGCTATTGTTTATGGTGCCGGCAGATACCAGTAGGAGCATAGCAGAAGAGTATGAGATTTTAAAGAAAGAGCTGAAGGAATTTAATCCGGAATTGATGCAGAAGCCACACTTACTGGCAATTACCAAATCGGATTTATTGGATGATGAGTTGAAGGGAGAGATGGAAAAGGAATTGCCTAAAATTCCTCATGTTTTTATTTCCTCGGTGGCGCAAGTCAACCTACTCGAACTGAAAGATATGCTTTGGAAAGAAATTAATTTGTAGTAGATTTTAAATAAATAAAAAAAGCTTAGCAACATGCTAAGCTTTTTTTATGCTCTAGTTTTTTGCAGGCCGCTTAACGTTCAATCACAATATCTTCCAATACTAACATATCCATCTTGGTTCTCAAAAAACAATTTAAAGCTTCTTCTGGCGTATTAACAATGGGTTCGTTTTCGTTAAAAGAGGTATTTAGTAAAATTGGCACTCCAGTTTTTTGGTAAAAATTATTAATCAAACCATAATATTTAGGTTCAATATTTTCGTCTACACTTTGTAGCCTTCCAGTGCCATCAACATGGGTTACTGCTGGTATCTCCGCCCTCTTCTCTTCTTTAATTAAAAACACTTTTTCCATGAAAGGAACATTATCTGTTTGTTCAAAATATTCTTGTACCTGAGGTTTTAAAATAGACGGAGCAAATGGTCTAAATGATTCGCGACGCTTAATTTTTAAGTTGAGGATTTCCTTAGCATCATCCCTACGCGGATCTGCGATAATAGAACGGTGACCCAAGGCTCTCGGGCCAAATTCTGCTCTTCCTTGAAACCAACCTACTACACCCGAATTCATTAAACAGTTAGTTACTTTATCAAACAAATCGTTGCCCTCGTATTTCTTGTACGAAATATTTTTTTCATTTAACAGCTTCTCAATTTCTTCATTGCTGAAACGACTTCCTAGATAACCATGCAACATTGGTGCTGTTCGGGGTTGTGCTAACAATTGATTGTAAACCCAAAGGGCTGCACCGATACAAGTTCCTGCATCGTGTCCTGCGGGCGGAATGTAAACATTTTTGAACGGCGTGTTAAGCAATATTTTACCGTTAGCCACCGAGTTTTGTGCTACACCACCAGCAATACATACGTTATCTAAACCAGTTTTTCTGTGAAGGTGTGTAAGTATATGGTAAATCACTTCTTCGGTAATGCGTTGTATAGAGGTAGCCCAATCTCTATGAAGCTGTTGTAGCTCCTCATCTGCCTTTCTCGCTGGACCAAACTCGGCAATTAGTGTGTCGCTGTACAGACTATCCATGCTTGGTATGCCACCTTCCCAGACCATGTTTACCCCTTTGCTCGGATGGTTAAAGTACTTCAGTTCTAGTTCAAAAAGACCATCTTCTTTAAAGTTAATTACTTTTCTAAGTTGATCTACATATTTTGGTTGGCCGTATGGCGCTAAACCCATCACTTTATATTCATCTCCGTAATGAGGGAAACCCAGCCATTGCGTGAAAGTGGTATAAAATACACCGATGGAGTGCGGATAAGACACCGTGTTTAGAACCTCTATATGGTTGTCATTTCCCGTCCCAGTCATTGTACTGGTGAAATCACCAAAGCCATCTATAGAGAGCAAAGCTGATTTCTCAAACGGCGAAGCAAAAAAAGCGCTCGCTAAATGACTGCGGTGATGCTCAACATTATGAATTTGCGCTTTTAATTCGTTCGGTACTAAATTAAAATGCGCTGTAAATTCGTCTTCTATACTTGCAGCTCTTTTAAGATTCTTTACCCGATCTATGATATTAGCAATGCTGAGCTTGTTTTTTAGCGCCATTAAGGCTTTTTTGCCTAAATTAGCTTTTGGATCTCTTGAGATAGCGATATGGTCGACTTCTCTAATGTCAATTCCAGCTTCGTTTAAGCAAAAGTTTATGGCTTCGGTAGGGAAACCTGCCCAGTGCTTAATTCTTCTGAAACGTTCTTCTTCTGAGGCGGCAATTAGTTCGTCGTTTTTGTAAATACAAGCTGACGAGTCTCCATGATAGGCATTGATTCCTAAGATGTACATAAAAATTTAGAGGTTATTAAGTTAGCTAAGATAGAGCTAAAAGTGCTTAGTTTAAAGTGAATTATTCCTAAAAACACTAAAACTTTTTAGAATGTGTGTTTATTTTCAACCAACAGTAAGTGATCCCAATGAGAAATGCATATACAAAGTAGTTAAATAGATCATGATGGTCTAAACCAAGTAATGGGTTTTTAGGATCCCAATATAGAGTGAGCAATATTAAGCGTAGCGTATTAAGCAGCTGAATACAAACTAGACCGAAGGCCAAGAAGAAAGAACGTTTGTATATTTTTTCTGGGAAAGTAATTACAAAGGCTGCAAATACCCCCATTATGCCATAGCCCAAACAAGTATATACCAACTGAAAGCTACCTGCGTTAACAGCTTTTAAACGGTATTCGCTAGTGTAAACCTCAAAACCTAATACACGTAAAGCTGTTGCCGTACTATCTACAGTAAAATTACGCCACCATTTAATGTAGTTCAAGTTATTTTCTAAGAATGGTACATGCAAACCTCCTTTTACAGTTAAAGCAATATAGAGGGTGTTAAAGGCATAAAATCCAAAAGAGAGACAAATGAATAGGAAGATGAAGCGATAATAAGGATCATCCCACAGTTTTCTCCAGACAGGCTTTTTTTCGCTCATGAGTTAAGTTGGCGTTTTTCTTTAATCTTTACATCGATGATTAAGCGAAACCAAAAACCTTGCAAAAAGTGAAACAAGATGCCGGTTCTTCCGTCTAGGAATCCAAATCTGAAGATTAAACGATAAAAGAAATAGAGAAATGGCCTTACAAACAATGGCATGCTCCACCACAAACTTTTTAGATAGGCTGTTCTCTCGTCAGGGCTACCGAATAATTTCGGTTTTATTGTTTGGTTACGCAAGTTTTTCATGCGCTCAATTTCTTCCTCCGCAACCAAATCGCTGTATCGGTTATGTTTGTTTATCCAGAAGCTGATGTTGTTCTCTTTCAAATTCTCCTCCACAATGTGGCCCTTTTTCCAAATGATACTATTGCCCGGTACAATAAAGCGATGATCCATGTTTTCGTTGGTGTCAGAATATCCTATACCGGTACGAAACATTTTTAATAGATACTTAGGATAATAACCACCGAATTTTATCCACTTGCCTTTGAAGTAGTTTTTACGGTTGAAATAAATGCCGTTAACGTTTTTGTAATTGCTGTCGCGAAAATGCTTTAATTGTTCGTAGAGCTCGGGCGTTACAATTTGATCTGCGTCCAAGCCAATGGTCCAAGGTGTTGTGATGTTGAAGCAGCGCAGGGCAAAATCCCATTGTTTGGGATGGTTTTCGAACTGATTATGAGCGATGTTAGCACCGTATTCTGTCGCAACTTTTAGGGTGTTATCAGTACTGCCAGAATCTAATATAAAGATTGGCGCATTTAGCTTAGCTATTGATTGTAATAAGCGAGGTAGATGTTGTTCTTCGTTGTAGGTAAGAATGATAAAGCTAAAGTCTACATTCATTAGATACGTGCTTTAATTAACATCGATTTCCAAAGATAAGGGAATCTTCCGCAACCTCTAAAATCGGTGACAGTAAATCCAGCTTCTTCCAAAAGTGTGCTTAACTTTTTGCGAGACCATAATTTAATGTGGCCACCATCCCAAAGTGGATCAGCATGCGAATCCCATTTATTAAATATAGCGATGACTAAGTTTTTTAAGTAGCCGTGGTACGGTGTTGAGATGATGATATCTCCGCCGCCACTATTTACCAATACATTTTTTGCAAATGCGATGAATGTTCTCGGATCGTAGAGATGTTCGATAACTTCTGTAGAGATGACGGTGTCGAATTTTAGGTCCCTCAATTCTTCAGGAAGCGTATCTGAACTTAAATCCTGCACATAGAAGCGGTCGATGTTC
Source organism: Pedobacter sp. (assembly GCA_045629525.1). Taxonomy (GTDB): domain Bacteria; phylum Bacteroidota; class Bacteroidia; order Sphingobacteriales; family Sphingobacteriaceae; genus Pedobacter. Next base: position 11,679 of record JAZQRH010000024.1, on the reverse strand, counting down.
ACGGTTTTGGCTAAGGTAATGCCTTGTATGGAGGCATCAACGCCATAGGCGTCTATATTCTTAGCGACAAGGTGGTTTACCAAAGCTCCATTTCCGCAGCCCAAATCGAGTATTTTTCCGTTAGGATTTAATAATTGCAACAGCGGTTGCCAAATGTAATCCTGGGTGTGGTCGGCGCTTACCGTGCTATAACCATATTCTTTGTATTCAGACATTTTGAGAAGGGTTAATGAGCGTTTGGTACACCTTAATGTATTCTGAAATAAGTTTATTGTCTTCGAAAAGTCTCTGTATTTGCTTCGGAGCTTCTTGTTCTATCCTTATCCTTTTGGCTTTATCGTTGTAGGCTCTATAAATACATTCGCTCAGGCTTTCTCTGTTTTCATTAAAGATCCATCCAAGATCTAGTAGATTTACAATATCTTTTGCGCCTACACCATCGCTTATTACTACTGGAGTACCCACGGAAAGTGCTTCTATTACTACATTACCAAAGTTTTCTTTTACTGAGGGCAAAATGAGCAGGTCTACACTAGCTAAGGCAAGATATTTTTCTTCTGTAGAGATGTGGCCTAACCAATTCACCCGATCTTGCATATTATGGTTATTTACAATAGCTTTTAAGTAGTTTACATAAGTGACGTCTCCAGTCCCTGCTATATGAAGTTGCCAGTTAATATCCAATTGCGCAAGGGATGTAAGTAATGTGTCTAACCTTTTAATCGGATTAATCCTTCCTAGGAAAATCAACTTGAAGACCTCATCATCACTGCGTGATGTAGTTCGTGAGACTTGTGGTAGTTCAACAAAATTATAAATGACCGTACTGTGTGCCTTGAGATACTTATCAATATCGGTATGTTCATTCTCGCTAGTGGCGTGGAGATGACTATTGGCTAATAGTTTTCGGCCTATCAATTGATGTAACGCTTTCTTCAGTAAAGACTTACTGTTGTTGAGTGTGTATTCGTTTAGCATCCCTCTGGGAGATATGACTACTTTTATGCCGTGCCACTGGGCTATCCATGCGCTGAAAATAGAAACCAAATTCCACCAAGCATGAATGTGTACTACCAATTGCTGCGCTCGCCCTGCTTTCTTTTCTTCTTTAATTAGTTGATGTAAGAAACGCAGTAAGGCTGGAGAGAAGTGTGTGTGATCTTTAGTTAGGCGTTTGAAATAATACACCGTTACGCCATCTACGTTTTGTGCAGTATTAGGAAGTACATTGAGCTCTTCGGCACCATTTGCCGTAGTGGTCAGTACAGTAACGTCTTCGCCCGCTCTTACTAGTTCTTCCGATAATTTAGACACCGACATGGTCGGCCCGCCATAAATATAAGCAGGTTTATAAGCGGCACAAATTTGGATGAGTTTCATTATCGAGAGGGTTGTTGAGAAGCGAAGTAGCGAAGCGCTCTCACGTTAGGAGATGAGCTTCGCCATATAAGCGTTATTCGTTATTTACTTCTTGGCCTAATTTACTATGTCGATATCCGTAAGAGAAATATACAATTAAACCTACCAGCAACCATATTCCGAATCCTATCCAGTTACTTAATTCTAATTCGCACATCATGTATAGGCAGCATAATAAACCCAGTACAGGAATTAAAGATAGGTTCTTCGCAATGCTTAAATAAGTAACAATAATGCAAATAATCATAAAGATCCACATCGGGATTTTATGCTTGAATAAGGCCCAACCACTTTCGAACTTTTTATCGTAACTGATGGTGGAATTGTTTAAGAATTGCTCATATTGATTGCTTTTCAAATTGCTAAGGTAAGCCTCAGCGTCTATTTGCTTGCCCTGTAACACTACTGGATTTGCTGCAATTTCGTTTTTAACAGTTTGTAGCTCCTCGTTATTTAGCGAAGTAACAAAGCTCGTTGCATTTACCATTTTCGGCTCATTCTTAAGGAAGGCCATGGTTTCTGTTTTAAACTCGGTGAATGCTAGGAAAATACCGACAGCGAATAATACAGGTATAAAGTATTTGGCATTGGCATAAGGAATTCTGAATTTGCCACGTTGCACATCGGGTCTGTTTTGAAGTACTAACACGCCAGCGCAAACTAAAACGAAGGCAAATAGGGTACCAATAGAACATAAATCGGTTACTGTGGTTAAATTGAGGAATAAAGCCGGTATAGCCACTACAAAACCCACCACAATGGTAGAAAATGATGGTGTCTTATGTATAGGGTGGATTTTAGCAAACTTCTTAGGCAACAAACCGTCGCGGCTCATACTCATCCAAATACGAGGTTGGCCCATTTGGAATACTAACAATACGCTCGCCATGGCAAACACCGCACTTACCGCAATAATGCCACTCATCAGTTTTAAGTCTATCTGATCAAACACAAAGGCTAATGGATCGCCTACGGCCAAGGTGTTGTACTTTACAATACCGGTAAGTACTAAAGCAATAGCAATGTACAAGGTTGTACAAATGACAATTGCCCACATCATACCTCTAGGCAAATCACGTTGTGGGTTTTTACACTCTTCGGCGGTGGTAGAGATGGCATCGAAACCTATGTAGGCAAAGAATACGGCAGAAACACCTTTTAAAATACCCGATACACCATTAGGGGCGAAGGGGTTCCAATTGGCTGTATCTACATAAAAAACACCTACAGCTAACACTAAAAGGATAACTGCCAATTTAACCACCACCATGGCGTTACTGGCATTTCTCGATTCCTTCATACCACGATAAACTAACCAAGTGATGAAGGCTATAATGCCTAAAGCAGGCAAATCAGCTACTAGGTGAAAACCACCAATTTGAGGAGCCGTGTTCCATGCGTTTGCTGCAATACGTGTTGCATCGTCGAGTTCGTTTATTCCTTTTCCGGCATTAATAAGTGCTTCGGCGTGTTTGTGACCATTGAGGGCGCTCAGGTAATCCATGCTTGCCCAATCGGGTACATTTATGCCATTTATGCCTAAGGCAGGTATTTTAATGGAGGAGAGGAGGCCGGTGAAGTAATCGGACCAAGAAATAGCAACGGTAATGTTACCTATGGCGTACTCCATAATGAGCGACCAGCCTATAATCCAGGCCACCAGTTCGCCAAAAGCGACGTAAGAATAGGTATATGCACTGCCCGAAACAGGTACCATTGAGGCAAATTCTGCATAAGCAAATGCCGCAAAACTACATGCAATGGCCGTGAAAATGAATAGGAAAATAACAGCGGGACCACCATCGGCACTTGCTTTACCGATAGTACTAAAGATACCGGCACCAATAATGGCCGCAATACCAAAAGCGGTAAGGTCTCTTACGCCCAGTGTTTTAGAAAGTCCTGTTTGATGTTCGCCATAGCCTTTAGATGCATCGGCTAGTATTTTGCTAACTGTTTTTTTTCGAAATAGTTTTTTAAGCATTAGCTGTCTCGTTTGATAGTCTCAAATCTAAAAAAAATATCGTGGTTTTTGTTATTCGTTTATTGTTGTCTGTTAAACGTAGTTATTGTTGTTGATTCCTATTCCGTAGCACAAATAGATCAGCATAAAAAAAGGTAGCTATTTTAATAACTACCTTTATGTTTGCGCTTATTGCTTAATAATTTTGGTCACCGCTATACCATCAGCATAGCTGAGTGAGAAGGTATAAACTCCGGAAGGTATGTTCGATACGTCTATATGCAGACTGCTCTGCTTCTCTGTTAAGTTGAACGCTTTAAGCGTTTGGCCGGTAATTGTAGTTAAAACGGCTTTCTTAGCGCCTGCTCTGAAATATACATTGGCAGTAGTAGTTATTGGGTTTGGCAATACTTTTACCTCTTTACTGTTATTCAGTTGATAATTGATGCCTTTGGTAGCCACGATAGTTGCTTTGCCATCGGTATCAAACTGCAGCAAACGGTAGTAGTTAAGTCCATGATTTGGTATTGCATCAGTGTAGCTGTATTTATTTAGTAGTTTGCTATTGCCTTGTCCTGCAACTTTAGCTATGGTTTTGAAGTTACCTAAATCTGTTCCTCTTTGAATTTCAAATCTATGATTGTTTTCTTCAAAAGATGTTGACCAGTCTATTTTAATGCCATTCGCTGCGGCGGTTAAATTAAAATTGCTTAGTTTAATTGGAAGCGTTTGCAAAATAGTAACTGTTGCAATGGTGTATGATTTATGACCACTTTCATCTGTAGCAATTAATAGTAACGAATTGGTTTTACCTATTTCAGATGCATTGTAAGTGAGTGAAGTTTGTTTTGGACTATATGCCGCAACGATTACCATGTTTTTTGGTACACCAGGACACGGATCTGTAAGCACGCCATTTGAGGCAACAATTGAACCTGAATTGGCAGTATTAGGAAAGGCGGCATTTAATTTGTCAGCAAATGCGGTATTGTTCATGCTCCAACCGCCGCATACCCCACGCTCTGTGGAAACCCCGTAGTAGCCATTTTCCACCGTGTTATAGTTATAGCTTGCGTAAACAACTTCTGTGAAATTTTGCGCATTAGGTGTAGATAAGGTAATGGTTTGGTTTTCGTCTGCTTTAGCATGTACTACCTTTTGTATTTCGTAAGTTAGCGTGCCGACACCAGTACTGCCGTTATTTACTTGGGTTGCCTGCAGCGTTACCGATGGACCTCCATTGAGTGCGAGTGTAACATTGGCAGCTTTGGCTTGTAAAATGGGTTCTGTAAATGTTGAGCGCTTATTGGACGCGAGCGAGGTAAGCGATAAAAGAAGACCAATGGTCATGGCGGTCATAGATAGACCTTTTGAGCGTGTGTTCATTTGAGTTTTTTTAGCGTTAGACAGCAAAAATAATGTTTTTAGGATATTTTTCTAAACGTTTTTGAGAATAGTAAAGCTAGTTTGTTTCTTTCGCTCTTTGCTGTGAAAGCAATTTGTTTTCACTGTTTTTCGTCATTTCGACGGTAGGAGAAATCTGTAGGGTTTGTGTAGTGAAAGATGTTGATGCGGTGTTCCTTAGGTTTGGGATCTCTCTCTGCGTTCTAGATGACGGGGACTATTTTCGTCATTTCGACGGTAGGAGAAATCTGTAAGATTTGTGTAGTGAAAGATGTTGATGGGGTGTTTCTTAGGTTGGGGATCTCTCTCTGCGTTCGAGATGAGGGGGACAATTTTCGTCATTTCGATGGTAGGAGAAATCTGTAAGATTTGTGTAGTGAAAGATGTTGATGCGGTGTTCCTTAGGTTGGGGATCTCTCTGTGCTCGAGATGACTGGGATGGCTTGAGTTATTGTAATTCATTAATTTCTGGCCATAGATCTTGAAGGTTAGAATTTGTACTGCTAATTAGTTTGTTCTTCTATTCTCTACTCCATTTTTTTAGTTCTTTCTCTCTAGCAATTGCTTCTTCTATTGATAAGAATATTTCATAGTAGATGCATGTTTCTAAGTTGTACTTTGCAGTAAACGATTTAGGATAAATATGATTGGCGTGCTCATATATTCTCGAACGAAGATTTGAAGTTACTCCGATGTACAACGTTGTTCGGTGTTTATTTGTCATGATGTAGATATAACCGCCTCTTTCCATTTAATTAATTTACGGAAAATAGTTTAATGTCGTATAGGTTGGGATCTCTCTCTGCGTTCTAGATGACGGGGACTATTTTCGTCATTTCGACGGTAGGAGAAATCTGTAGGATTTGTGTAGTGAAAGATGTTGATGGGGTGTTCCCTAGGTTGGGGATCTCTCTCTCTGTTCGAGATGACGGGGAAAAGTTGAGGTTGTGGTGGGTTCAATGATTAGGGGCCTAAAAAAGCCCTTTCGTGTTTTGCGAAAGGGCTCTCATTTGTGCTGTTAAGCTAATTTATTGTATTCTGCTTTTACAAAATCGGCGAGTTCTTTGATGTAAGCTGCGCTGAAATCGAATTTGATGCCTGCGGTTTCGTAGATTTCATTCATTGGTTTGGTGTAACCTAAGGCTAGGGCATCTAAGTATTGTTGTAAACCTTGCGCTGGATTTTCTTTATAGTTTTTCCAAACGGCTATGGCCCCTAATTGGGCAATGGCATATTCGATGTAGTAGAACGGTACTTCGAATAAATGCAACTGCTTTTGCCATACGTTTCCAAACTGCGTTTCGTAGGTTGTCCAATCGGCGAAGCCCGCACCAAAGCGCTCATAAATTTGTTTAAAAGCTGTTTCTCTATCTGCGGCGTTATGCGCTGGGTTGGTATATATCCAATGCTGAAATTGATCTATTACCGCTACCCAAGGCAAGGTCTTCAATACATCAACCAATTGTTCTTTCTTCGCTCTTATTAAATCTTCCTCATTATCGAAATACACATCCCATTGGTCCATAGAGATTAACTCCATGCTCATTGATGCCAATTCTGCTACTTCTGAGGGGCAGTGCTTAAAGTCGTTGAGCTCGAGGTTAGCAGTTAAAAAAGTGTGTATGGCATGTCCGCCTTCGTGTACCATGGTGGTTAAATCGCGTAAGGAGTTTGCCGAGTTCATGAAGATGAAAGGTGCGCCAGTTTCTGCCAAAGGGTAATTGTAGCCGCCCGGTGCTTTCCCCATTCTACTTTCTACATCGAAAAGCTTGTTGGCTTTCATGATGGCGAGTTTGTCTCCTAAACTAGGGTCAATTTTATTGAAACATGCAATTGACTTGTCGATTAGGTCGTCACCATTATTAAATGGTTTTAAAGCAGCTTTGCCCGATGTGCTTACTTCTAAGTCCCAGGGTTTTAATTCGGCAAGGTTTAAGGCTTCTTTGCGTTGCTCTGCTTGCTCTTTTAAAATAGGTACTATTTCTTTTTCTATGGCAGTGGCGAAATCATAACAATCTTTAGGCGTATAGTCGAAACGGCCCAAGGCTTGGAACATGTAATCACGGTAGTTTTCAAACCCTGCATTCAATGCCACTTGATGGCGCAGTTTTACCAATTCATCAAACAGGATGTTCAACTGGTCTTTATCGATTAGGCGGCGGTGCTGAACAGTTTCCCAAGCATTTTGACGTACGGTTCTGTCGGTGTCTTTGAGGAAGTTGCTGGCTTGCTCTAAGGTGTACTCTTGTTCGTTAATGGTTACGCTCATGGCACCGGTAATGCCTTGGTATTGTTGTTGCTTTACTTGCAAGTCGGTAAACAATGGTATGTTTTCTTCTCTGAAAAGTTCCAAAGCTTTGCGTACCGCTCGTAGGTATACAAAATATTTATCGTGATCCAACTCGTCTACAAAAGGACTTTCTACTAACTTTTTGTTCAACGCGTTGGCAATAGGGGCAATCTTCGGTTCAATTTCCGTAGCGAAGTATTGGAAATCTTTTACCAATTGTTCGTTAGCTGTATCGCAACTCATTTTAATGTAACGCCAAGCAAAGTCCTCTTCTAAGGCAGCTTCTAACTCGCTTTTATCTCTCAGCCATTGCGCTAGCTCTTCGGCGTTGTTAATGGTTCTTTCTTGAAGTTCGGTAAATAACGGTTGTAGGTTTTCCCAGTTGATGTTTAAATCTTGGGGTATATAGGTACGTTGTTTAACCCCTATTTCCCCTAAAGGGGATTTTGATTGTGTAGTTTCCATGTTGTTTTGTACGTGTCTTTCTGTTCGATATGAACGTTCAAATTTACGGAATGTTTTTGTTGTTGAGGAAGTAGGTTTATTGTCTTCCAAGTTACCGGCCGAAAGCGCAGTTCTTGATAGGACTAAAGAATATTTTCCGGTATTTTGGTAAAATGCTTTTAAGCTGGCTTTTGTTGTGCCAAGGTCTTCTTAGAACTCTTTTGTGTAAGGTTTTGTTGGAAAAGTTATTGATACATTAGTGTCAATCTTCTCTTGTCAAAATAATTCTGTCGAAAATAGGAGAAGTGTATTAAATAGAGGGTGTCTTAAATTCATAATAGCTTATTGTCTTTTGTGTCTTGCTTTGATAATTTCTGCTATTGCCTAAGGAGGGTGTTTTTAGTACTAAAGTTCAATCGAAGAGTGAAGGTTGGACCTTACACAGATGTTTAGTAGAAGCCCCGGTGTTTGGAGCGTCGGTATATCATAATTTGTATCTTCTCAATGTGTTTTCAAAAGCTGAAGATCTTACAAAGTTTTGTTTTTGCTTGTTCACTTGGATGATTTCTAAAAAACCTAATTCAACTAAAGATTTTAAATCAGTTCTAGCAGTAAAGTTTGATATATTGAATCTTGATTCCATTTCTTTAGTGTTTAGAATTCTATCTGGGTCATCGTGTATTATTTTTAAAATTTGTGCCATTCTATCATTTATTCCCGGTATTCTCATAAACTTCGCAGCTTGGAACACTTCTTTCTGTTTTCGGTTGATATATTCTTTCAATGCATCAAATGCTTTTTCCATCGTTCTAATATGATAGGTAATGAAGTAAGTTAAATCATTTTCATCTATTTCCGAATAGAGGTATGCTTTTTCATATTGTGATTTGGAATCTTTTATAATTCTCGAAATAGACAAATATTCCGTTAACCAATATCCCTTTTTGAGCATATACCAATAAAACACAGCCCTTGCAGTACGCCCATTTCCATCTGTAAAAGGATGTATCCATCCAATTATAAAATGAATAATACAACCTTTAATTATAGGGTGGATAAATTCTTCGGTATCGGTATTGAAAAATAGACATAGGTCATCTATGAGTTTTTTAAGGTCAGATTGTAAAGGAGGTGTGTGTACAATCTCACTATTAGCATGATTTACTACATGTACGTCATCGTTTTCTCTGAATTTTCCTTCATCTTTTATATCGTCTAATGTATTATTGGTTATTAGCTTATGAATGTATAATAAATTCTCTGATGTCAAATCTTCACTTTTTTGTTGAACTATATATTTCATGGTAATGAAATTGTTCAAAATCATTTGCTCAGATCTGTTTTTAGGCTTTTTCTCTTGTTGAATCATTTCTTTAGCCTTTTTTCTAGTAGTATTAGCTCCTTCCATTTGGCTACTAGAAATAGCCTCTTCCATTATAGAGCTAATAATAAACTTAGTCTTATCAGTTTCAGCAATACCGATATTACTCCCCAATGTTCCACCAATATGCATATCAAATTGATGTAGGGATTTTTGAATATAATCTGTTATCACATAATGAAACTTAAACGAATGAAATTTAAGTTCTTTTCTTCTAAGAAATCGAAATAGCTTTATTGCACTCCACAGTTCTATAGGAGTACAGTTTTTAGCTTTATATTTTATTTTATCCCAGTATAAATATTCATCTTGTATTTTCTGCAGAGTTCCATTCATCTGAAACTTAACCATTAGTGGTATAGTTTGGTCTGTCTTTTCCGTTTGTGGAGCTTGTTCAATCATGTTAGATTTAAAATATTTATAGTATCTAAAGATAGATAAAAACCACGAGATTTATTTAAAATCTCGTGGTTTTTATTGGTTAAAGTTTTTAAGATAACTGCCGTCTAACGTTTTTCGGCTTGGCGCAGTGGCGCATTTATAGCACAAAAGTTCAATAGCATTACTATTGTTAAACCTTCCACAAATGTTTCATAGAAGTACTACACTTGGCCAGAAATTGCTATTGGTTTAGTTTTGTTGTTACTATTAATTGGCGCACTGCTTATTGCCCATAACGTTTCGGGGCTTTGCGATGGTGGGGCAATCGAATCACAAATCTTCAATTTTGCACAAAAGTTCAATCGAAGAACTACCGTTGAACTTTGCAGTTTCGCCCCACTATCGCAAAACCCTTGTTATATGCTGTTTTTATTTCCATTCGTCTCTTAGTTTTCGCCATTCTTTCCAAAATGTCAAGTATCCTTTTTTGTCAAAGTCGTCTGTTGGAATTATCTTTTGCAAACTTGTTTTATAAAAATTCTCAACTTGGTCTGCGAAATCTAGAACTATCTTTTTATAAGTGTCCTTGTCGATAGTTGCTTCTTGTCCGCTGTCAGTTAAGTGCTTAATTTTATTGTCGTCTGTATGAATAATTGTCCAATCAATTCCACTTGGGCAACCACAAATATTTACAAAGTCATTTTCATCGTCTGCGATTATAAAGTGTCCGCAACAAGGAAGTAATTGACTTGCGTAGTCGTCTTTTTTATAATTTTCTTTTAGTGTCCGCATTAAATACAAAGCTGTTGCACTTAATGTCACGTCTAAACTGTCTTTGTCTGCAACAACTTCGTCTCCAATTTTTACAAAAACGTGTCCGTGTGCACAAAGGTCTGTTGGGTCGTCAACATCCTTTATCCAATGAAGGTCTAATATTTTTATTTCAAAATTGTTGTCTGTCATTGTTTGCAGTGGGTCTTTCTAAAATAGCATATAACGTTTTACAGGTTTAAGTTGAGCCTAATTTACTTACACCAATTATCCATAGCACTAATCTAAATAAATGGCTTCAAATTTTCGTGTTCTCACTTCGCCCGAGGATTAACTTAAACCTGTTGTTATAGGCAGTAAGATTTCTTACTTATTTAGCCATAAAAGCGTTTCAGCTATTTGTCTTGTCTCGTAAGTCGAATATATTGGTTTAAAATAATTCACGTAATTAATAAGTTCATTGATTGTTAAGATTTTCACATATTGAAATTCTTCTCTGGGTCTGGTATTGGTCAAAACAATTAGATTTTTGATTGATATTTTTTTGTCGCCCCAATGATGACTGTCTAAACGCAATTGATAATTACTGTTAGAGTTATTTAGTAAGTAAAATAATGCAAAACTTGTTCTTTTAATTTGTTCAACAGGTGAGCGCAAGCTTAAACTTTCCATTGATTTCTTACTCCAGTTTTTTGTTTCAATGATGAATATTCCTGAAGGACCTACAAGTATATGGTCAATCTGTACTGACTTTATGTAGTCATTTTCTTGTCTATTATAAATTGCTTGAGAAAACGATACTGCAAAATCATTAATTAGATAGTAGTCGTCACTTAGTTTCTCTAGTGTCTTAACCACTTGTTGCTCCCCTAAAGCACCATAAATATAATTGTTAAGCTCATCTAAAATTGTTTTTTTCCTTTCAAGTTGAAACAATTCAGTAGATGCGCTTTTCTTTACGGCTTCGTTGAATTTCGAATTAATAAATTGATTGCGATTGTTTTTAATTTGATATTCTTGAAGAAGATTAGTGACGGAAAATTCTATTTCGCTCTCGAACGAAAGCTCTTTATGTTTGATTTTTCTAATATAGTCCCAATTTTTTAAGCTTTTCTTTACTGTCTGAAAAATATTTTTTGGAATACTTTTTTTTGAAACCTCAAGGTCGGATTTTAACTTGTCAATTTCACTCAAAAATAACTGACGTGATTGTTCCCGTTTTGTTTCTATTGATGTTTTTAAAATCGGCAAGTCAACCTCGAGGTTTTCTTTTTCTTGCTTGATCAATTCTTCATGATGGGAAATTAGCTTTTGTATGGAAGCAGGATAAGATTTCTGAAAAACAATTGCCTCTTTTACGGATTTAAAGTCATAGATGTTGTTTCGTTCTAATTCCGACTTTAATGTAGTCAGTGAACCAATCGTGTTATAAATTTTGCACATCTAATGATAAATTTATTGTCGGTAGTTAATTCGCACTGCTTATTGCCTATAACGTACCGTCGGCTTGGAGAAGTTCACTCTGAGCGTCAGGGCTTTGTTCTACGAACATAACCATTCGGGTGAATTTCTCCAAACCGACAGTTATCAGCCGTTCAAGAGCAGTGGCTGGCAGGATGTTTCGTT
>JAZQRH010000023.1:0-256493 GCA_045629525.1 Pedobacter sp. | reverse complement strand
GCCATCATAGACTTTGGTAATGATTGGCGTAGCACTTACTGCTAAGGTTACTGGTTTTGCGGTAATATTTCCAGTTGTTGTTAACGAAGTCGCCGCTAGAGAATAATTGTCTTTATCAGCGCCAGCGAGAGCTATTCCGTTAACAGTAATGATTTTGTCTGCACCTGTATTTTTATCGTCGTATTTGATTGATGTTTTTGTGAAACTAACATCTTCTGCACCAACTTTACCACTCAATGTAAACTGCGCAGCTGGAATTGTAGCATCGTCATTTGCATCGTAAACTTTAGTGATGGTTGGCGTAGCGTTTACCGTTAAGGTTAATGGCTTGGTAGTGATATTTCCAGTTGTTGTTAACGAAGTCGCCGCTAGAGAATAATTGTCTTTATCAGCGCCAGCGAGAGCAATACCGTTAATCGTAATTGCTTTTGATATTCCCGCGTTTTTATCATCATAACTAGCACTGGTTGACGTGAAAGTCACATCATCTGTGCCTTCAATTCCTGTTATTGTAAACTGTGAAGCAGGAACGGTAGCCGTAGCATCGCCATCGTAAATTTTGCTGATGATTGGAGTGCTGCTCACCGTTAAGGTTAATGGCTTGGTAGTGATATTTCCAGTTGTGGTTAACGTAGTTGTCGCGAGTGCGTAATTGTTTTTATCAGCGCCAGCTAAACCGAGTCCGTTTATTGAAATTGTTTTAGCCGAACCTACGTTTTTATCATCGTAAGTAGAACCAGTGTTGAGCACAGTTACATCTTCGCCTGCAATTACACCTGTGGCTGTAAACTGTGATGCTGGAATTGTAACCGTAGCATCGCCATCATAAACTTTGGTGATGATTGGAGTGCTGCTCACCGTTAACGTTAATGGCTTGGTAGTGATATTTCCAGTTGTTGTTAAAGAAGTCGCCGCTAGAGAATAATTAAGTGCATCAGCTCCTGTTAACGAAATAGCATTTATGGTAACCTCTTTGGTGGTACCAATATTTTTATCATCATAAGTCGCAGTGCCAGAAAAAGACACTACATCTCCAGTAATTATTCCAGAAAAAACAAATTGACTTGGGTTAAATGAAGCTACATTATTGCCATTATAAACTTTACTTATAAGCACGTTGTTAGATGTGGCTATCGTTAGCGGTTTTGCAGTAATGTTGCCAGTTAGGGCAGGGGCCGTTAGGGTGTAATTACTAGCATCACTTCCGGTTAAGCTTAAGCTCCCTAGGGTAATTGCCTTAGCTGTACCCGCATTCTTGTTATTGTAGTTTGCAGTTGTAAAACTATGCCCTACATTATCTGTTCCAACAACACCGTTCAATTTTAAGTTTGAGGTAACATTCGCTGTAGTTAACCGATCATACTCTTTGCTGAAAGGTGTAATAAAAGCTAATGTTAGGGGCTTTTTGTTAATAGTGACCTTAAAAGTTACTTCTAATGCAGGAGGGAATGTAGCGTTGCCAGCTTGATTGGCCTTGATGGTTGCTGTGCCTGCTTTTACAATATGTATTTTCCAGGCATTGTTATCATTCACATCCTGGTAAACGGTAGCAATATCTGGATTGCTTGAGGTTAAGGCTACTTGCAAACCAGAGGTAGCTGTTGCATTAACTATAAAGTCAGCATCGCCATAGGTTTTAGTGATGTCAGCGATGGAATTGATGTGCTGACCATATTCATACGCCCCCATGTCAATTGCACCGATAACCCGATTACGTAAGCCACTTAGGTCTTTATCGTTTAAGTTACCGCCGTTAGTGGTGTAATCAGTTTGCAGTCCTTTGTTTATTGCGGGGCTGTTCACTCTAAGACTATAGTCTCCTCCAAAACCAAGCCCCACCGCAATTGGACTTACAAATAGCGGGTTTTGCCCAAATATAGAACCTGTAGTTGGCGCTGTTAAACCTGTGTTTACGTCCATTAAGGAGTTGTAGGCGTATATTCTACGGATACCTGCTCCAGTTGCAATAGCTACAGGTTGTGGGTTGTTGCCATAAACAATAGAGTTGTAAATGCTTACGTTTAAATTAGCTCCTTCGACATATATAGGACCGGCACCTCCTCTGTTGTTAGCAATTGTAGAATTTACGATGGTGACCGATGCACTCCAGGCGTTTATCGCATTACTTTGCCCCGATGTCGAATTGTTACTAACCAAGGTGTTAATCACAGTCCCGGTTGTTCCGAAGTCTATTATTGACATACCTCCAATATTGTTCTGGACGGTACAGTTTTCTATGCGTGCAGTGCCCGTTCCATACATGCCGAGCGGACCACCAAAACCTGTCGTTCTATTATTTTTAATGATACAATTCCTAACAATCAAGGAACTATTTTCTTTATAGATTGCAGACCCATAATCTCTATAAACTTTTCTGCCCTCAGTAGTTATCGAACTATTCTGCGGTCCATTCGCATTTCCATTGATAACGGTAAAACCGTCTATTATAACTTGCGCTGTGTTAAGCGAAAATAACACCACATGATAAACTTGATTGCTGGCTGATGTTTGGCCGTCTAATATTGTTCCGTCATCGCCAGTTATCCTTCTGTCTGCCAATGTACTAATGTTGTTAATTGGGTCAAAGCCTCCGTATAAACTAACCCCGTTGGGAACCACAAAGGTTATGTCTCGATCGGTAGTAGAATTATTTGTAGTGGGCTTATATTTAGGTTTATATGTGCCTTTAGCTACCCATACCTGCTTAATGTTGGTATTTGTTCTAGCAGATCTTAAGGCATCAGCTAATTCTTTAACAGCGTTGGTCCAACTGTTGCCATTTCCATTTTTGGTGATGTCTACGTAAACAATTCCGTTAGCATCTGGTACTGCGGTAACTTGAGCGAAGGTATGAAGAGAGAGTGTTGTTAGAATAGCGAAAATGAGAACTCTAAGCATCTGAAAATTAATAGTTTTTTGATGGTGCAAAAGTACAGGTTAGATGCTATATACTATTCTCTATAATCTGTTAATTATCAACATTATACAAAGTTTATTGTAATTAAATTGTTACATATTTTTTTTGATGTTTAATTTGTTGTATTTCAATAGTTTATAGCTTAATGGTTTAATCGATTTTAGAGTGTTAATTGTTAATAAATAATTGTTTTATTAAATGCTTATCCTTTTATTTGCATCGCTTTTGGTTTCCTTAGTTACGTTCGGAATTAAAAGGGAATATGGTGCAAATCCATAACTGTCCCGCAGCTGTAAGCGCTAAAAAGTGTTTTCTATTCGATAGCCACTGTAAAATTATTCGGGAAGGCAGAGAACATAGCGTAAGTCAGAAGACCTGCCTCTAGCATTTATTTTCATAGCTTTCGGGGATTGAAGCTAGGAAAGAGCTATATCGTCTTTTCATATACTCGTTCCTTGTTCATGCTCTTGGGGTGTTACAAACACAACATTGAGAAGAAACGTAAAAACATTTGCTGCTGGTCTAGGATTAGCAACAATTACCCTCGCCTTTGGGGAAGTAAAAGCGCAAACCACGGCACTAAATGAGGTACTCATTTCAACCACAAAAATCGATCAAAAACAATCGCAAACGGGTAAAGTTGTTACTGTAATAGACAGCGTGCTGCTTTCACGAAGTAGCGGCCGTACCGTAGCCGATTTACTGAACCAGCAAGCCGGGGTGCAAGTTTTGAGCAATGGCGTAAATTTTGGCAAAGACAAAAGCGTCTTCTTCCGAGGCGCAGCCTCGGGTTACACTGTTGTTCTCATTGATGGTGTTTTGGCCAGCGATCCCTCTACAATTGCCACACCTTATGATTTGCGCTTAATGGCGGTTGATCAAATTGAGCGGATAGAAATAATGAGGGGTGGTCAGTCAACGCTTTACGGGTCTGACGCTATCGCAGGTGTAATTAATATCATCACGAAGAAGAAAGCTAAGCCAGGTAATCATTTCTATGGAGTAGCTTCGGCTGGCAGTTACAATACCTACAAAGGCAATTTAGGTTTAAATAGTAGTGTGGGCGGTTTCAGCTACAACATCAATTATTCGCATCTTAAAACTAAAGGTATTTCTGAAGCTGAGCGACCTGCAAGTACAACAGTGCCGTTTGATACTGATGGTGCTCAGCAAGACGCTGTCAACGCTAACTTCGGTATAAAATTAGATGAACGTTTAACCCTAAACCCATTTGTACGCTATACCCACCTCCAATTCGACTATGATGACAGTGCTTTTTCTGACGCTGCAAACTCAGGAGAATCTAAATATTTCAATGGGGGTTTAAATACTATATACCTTTTAGATAGAGGTAAATTAACTTTAAATTATAGCTATCAAAATACTAAAAAAGAGTTTAATGATAGTTACCCGCGTAAGGTAAATGGTGCTATGAACTTGTTGGATGTGTTTTATAATCAACATTTAGGTGCAAAGGTTAATTTTCTTTTGGGGTTAGATCATCGTAAAACGGAAATTACTTACCTCGACGCCACTGGCATAACTCGACCAAATATAAGTCTGTTTAGCACCTACGCCTCCGTATATTTACACGATTTAAGTGTGTTCAATTTTGAGTTGGGTGGCCGATACAACAAACACAATAACTATGGCTACGACGAAAACTTTACTTATACGGTAACCCCAAGTTTGGTACTAAGTAAGCAGTTTAAACTATTTGGCACTTTGTCTTCTTCGTTTAAAGCGCCTAATCTAGATATGTTGTTTGGTGCTTGGGGCGCTAATCCGAATTTGAAGCCAGAAACTTCTCAACAAATAGAAGCAGGTTTCGATGTTAGCTTAGCGAACGATAAGTTTAAACTGAGAGCAGTAGGTTTTAGACGAGATGTGAAAGACGCTATTTTCTACGGCATGCCTGGTTATATCAACCAAGATGAACAAGATGATAGAGGTGTTGAAATTGAACCGAGCTTACAATTTGGGAAACTCAGTATCGCTGGTTTCTATACGTATGTTGAAGGTAAAACAACCTCAAACGGAACAGTTTCTAACATACTCTTACGCCGACCGAAACACCAATTTGGCGCAAACTTAGGACTGCAGGTTAACCAACAATGGGCAGTTAATTTAGGCTACAAGAAAACAGGTAAACGCTTAGATAATTATTTCGATAACACCACATTCACTTCGGTGCAGCAAGAGTTAAAGGCTTATGGCTTGTTAGATTTTTATACCGAATACGCTATTGCGAAAAACAAAATCAAGTTTTTTGTAGACCTGAAAAACATTACCGACGAAAAATATACAGAAATTGTTGGTTTTGCCGCGATGGGTCGCAATGTAAATGCTGGTTTAAGTTTTACGTTTTAGCAACAACTAATTTATTTATAGAGCGTTTATTGTTTTATAATTGAAGTTAAAAACATAGTTTTGTACATCAAACAAAAGAAATGGGAAATACATTTAATAAAAGAACATTAGTACTATTATCATTTATTGTGCTTATTGTAGGCTTAAGAACAATTGCCCCACTTAATTCAGATTTTCAGTTTTTTGCTAACTTTTCTGGATTAGGCGCTATGGCAATTTTTAGTGGTAGTTACTTTAAAAGCAAATGGAATGCTTTGTTAATGCCAATGGCGGTATTGTTTTTAAGTGATGTCTTCTTAGCTACGGCAGTAAGCTCAAGTTATTTTATGTACGATGGTTGGTACTATACTTATATCGCCTTAGCTGCAATGGTGGCTGTTGGTTATCTTGTAGCGAAAAACGTGAATCTAAAGAACGTTTTAAGCGCAAGTTTGATAGGTGTAGTCTTGCACTGGTTAATTGCCGATTTTGGTGTTTGGCTAGGTTCTGCAGCTTATCCGCAAACATTTGGTGGTTATGTAGCTTGTTTAGTAGCAGCTATTCCATTTGAGTTGAGATTTTTATATGGTACTTTAATTTACGGTGCTGTTATTTTCACTGCATTCGAATTGCTAAAATCGAAATATCCTGCTTTACAAGCCAAAAAAATATAGTTTAAAACTTATCTTAAATACAACCCTCTTGTAGTAGTACGAGAGGGTTTTTTTGTTAATTTTAGTTGATGAAAAAGAGACTAGTAGTACTTACAGGAGCGGGAATAAGCGCAGAAAGTGGGTTGAAAACATTTAGGGATGCAGATGGGCTTTGGGAAGGTTATAATGTGATGGATGTGGCTACACCAGAGGCTTGGATCCGCAACCCAGCGTTGGTGCAGCGGTTTTATAACGAAAGGCGAGCCCAGGTATTGGAAGCAAAGCCAAACGACGCTCATTTTGCCTTGGCGGCGCTAGAAAGAGACTTCGACGTCGAAATTATTACCCAGAACATAGACGATTTGCACGAAAGAGCAGGTAGTAACAAAGTGACGCATTTGCATGGCGTTATTACTTACGCACAATCTTCTAAGAAATCGAGCTTAATATACCCCATCAAGGGGGATGAAATAAAAATGGGAGAGCTATGTGAGTTAGGTAGCCAATTGCGCCCTCATGTCGTTTGGTTTGGCGAAGCTGTACCTAAAATCGTTGATGCCGCGGAGATCTGTAGACAGGCATATTATTTTGCAATTATCGGCACTTCCTTGGCTGTTTATCCAGCCGCGGGTTTAATTGATGAGGTGCCAAATCATGTCACCAAGTATGTCATAGATCCTAAAATACCAGCTGTACATGGTGTTTCAAATATAGTAAGAATACAGAAAAGTGCAACAGAAGGTGTTTTAGACATGGTACAATTACTACGTAAAGCTATTCAGTAACTTTGCTGAGATTGGGTTTAATACCTATAGTAAGCGGTACAGATCTAAAATCTCGATTTTGAATTTTATTAAAGCCATTCATCAAACTCACTTCTGTAAATGCCGATAGTCCTCCTAAGTTTAGTTCTACACCAGTTCCGAGTTCTATCATCGGCATTTTGTGTGTTTTGTTTTTTAACGTTACCTGGTTGGTTTGGTTGTTAACATCTGTCATAGGCGTAAGGATGAAGCCACCGCCTGCGCCAGCGTATCCGTAAAATGCCACTTTGTTTACAATCTTGCGGTAACCTAAAGCAACATTTAAGAGGTAGGTACTTGCCCTACCTTTTTGTGCCGTGAAGGTGTAGTTATCATCGGGTTTAATCCCGCCGTACGAAAAAGCATGCAAACTAAATTTTGGATAGATAAATAGACCACCTTTTCCGATACCCAAATTTGCGCCAAGTGTAGTAGATATTTTAGGGTTGAAATAATCACTCGTTTCTCCTATAGGCAAAGACGTGCCTATGCCGCTTACCGAATATAATTTATCAGTACGGGTATTTTGTGCATATGCAACTTCAATTAGTGCAATTAACGCGAATAAGAATAGTTTAGAGATTTTACCAGTCATTGTCAAAACTTTAAAAAGTAACAGTCGTTTTAGCTTTTTGTTAGATAGAAAGAGACTTTATTATTTATCGGATGGATTTTTCTTCTTATTAAGGAGTTTACCAATCATCTTGTCAATTCTATCAGCTCGTGTTTTTTCTTGCTTGGCTGTTACAATCCACAAAACGTATTCCTTGCGATGCGAATAAGCAAGCTGTTCGTAAAAGGCAAGTGCTTCTGGTTCCTGTACTAATCTCTGCTGTAAATCCTCAGGCAGGGTAATTTGCTTGTTAACTACATCAATAAAGTTCTTGTACTCGTTATTAGCGATCTCGGCGTTGCCTATTCCAGATTTCTTTTGCAAATGCGCTGGTTTCACACGTATAGCCGTCCAAACCTGATTGACCGCTGCTGAGCTGCACGGTGCCAAGCCCAATAGGGTTAAATCAGACCAGGATTGCATCAAATTTAAATCTGAAGCAAGTGCAGTCTTTGCTTTAGGATAGAAAATCCAAACAAGAGTTAGGTCTTTTATGGAAGTCTTTATCTCGTCCAATGCGCTAAATAGCTCTTTTTTTGTGATAGCGAAGATTAGATATGCATCGGCTGTTGCTAAAAAATGAGTGACTAGGTTTAAGCCTTCGGGAGTATCGCCGAGTATTTCTGGTAAATTGATCGGACAGTTAACCACACTGACATTGAAGCCCGTCTTAATTTGTAGCTTTTTAAACAGCAGATTTTCCATTTGCTAAAGTTTCATCTTGGCGAAGAAATCCCAAAGTACAATACCAGCAGATATCACAATATTAAAAGAGTGTTTTGTGCCAAACTGGGGTATTTCGATACACTCATCAATTTGTTTCATTACTTCGTCGCTGACGCCATTAACCTCGTTGCCAAAAATTAAAACGTATTTTTCCTCCAGTTTTGGTTGGTAGGTGTTTAGCATGATGCTATTTTGAGCTTGCTCAATAGCAACGATTTTATAGCCGAGTTTCCTGTACTTTTCAATTGCTACCAAAGTGTTTTCTTCATGCTCCCAGTCTACAGATTGTGTAGCACCCAATGCTGTTTTTTCTATTTCACGGTGTGGGGGCTGTGCAGTGATGCCGCACAAAACAACTTTCTCCACAGAAAAGCCATCCCCAGTTCTAAATACCGAACCCACGTTATGCATACTGCGTACATTGTCTAAAAGAATTACAACAGGCAGTTTCTCTTGCGCCTTGAATCCCTCAACATCCACTCTGTTTAATTCATCTAGTTTTAACTTTCTCATCTCTTACTTTATATTTTTAGCAATTACAAAATAGTTGTGCGCTTCATGGTATCGTTAATAGCGTTCAAAATTAGTTCATTTTCTACTAAACAAAGATGTAAAGCTAAATTATTTGTAAGTAGTTCATTATATAGTTTTTAGTAATTTTTTATGGGTGAACTGTTTTGCTAGGTAGTATTTAAGGTGATAAATACTTATTATTGTATAACAACTTTTTGTTGTGTGATCCTAAATACCATGAATTTAAATATCGAGCCCACAGGCATTTTTGTTAAAGAGGAAGAAGTAGTTGCTGTTGAACTGAAAAACAGTAATGGCACTTATGTTAAAATCTTTAGTTACGGAACCATTATCAACAAGTTTGTAGTAAAAAATGCGCATGGTGATGATCAGGATATTGTATTAGGTTTCGATAATTTCGAGCAGTACATCAGTGATGAATATTTAAGTAACTATCCCTACTTGGGCGCAGTTATTGGTCGTTACGCTAATCGAATAAAAGGTGCTCAATTTGTTGTTGGAGGCGTAGATTATCAGTTGGAGAAAAATGCAGGCAATGATTTGTTGCATGGCGGTATAGAAGGTTTCGATAAGAAAGTTTGGGAGATTGTAGAGACCAACGATGGAGAACAGCCGAGCGTAGTGTTCGAGTATAATAGCGAAGATGGGGAAGAGGGGTTTCCAGGCGATTTATTAGTACAACTTCGTTTTACGCTAACTGCCCACGATGAATTAATTTTAAATTACTATGCGGATACGGAAGACGCCACACCAATTAATCTAACGCACCACAGTTACTTCAATCTATCAAAAGACAGTGATACGGTTCATCAACACGTTCACCAAATGAATGCTTCTAATTGGTTGGCTCAAGATGATAATTACGTGATTACAGGCGAATTGGTTGCTGTTGAAGGGACAGTACATGATTTTAGACTAGGAAAAGCCATTGCAGACGGTTGGGATGAGGAGAATGGCTACGACCAAACCTATGTGTTGGATAAAGAATATGGTGATTTGACGCTGGCAAGTAAAACTAGCGATGCGAGTAGTGGTTTAACTCTGTCTGTTTATACAACCGAACCTGTTGCTCATTTTTATACTGCCAAATATCTAGATGTAAAGAACGCTAAAGGAGGGAGGAGCTACGGAGAGTTTGGTGCTTTCTGCGTAGAGACTCAGCATGCACCCAATTCGATAAATTTGCCAACGTTTCCTAGTACGATTTTGGAGGCCGATCAAGAATACCATCAGACTACGATTTACAAAGTCAGCAGATCTTAAATATGAAAAATGCTCGAGTCAACTCGAGCATTTTTTCTTTATATACGTTCTAGTACTTTAACGATTGCATTTTCTACAATTTCGTTAGGATTTTTGCTAAATTCAAACTTTACTCTACTCGCTAAAATAGCGTTGATTGATAATGCTTTATGTCCAAGTGTTTTTGCTAAGGCGTAAATGCCAGCAGTTTCCATTTCTAGATTGGTAATTCGGTTTTCGCCACTTCTAAATCCATTTAATTTACCAACAAAGTCATGCACTACGTGCTTTGCTCTTACTTGTCGGCCTTGTGGTGCATAAAAGCCGGGCGCAGTAGCAGTAATGCCTGTAGGCAAGTCGAAAGCAAATTGTTTCATCAATTCATCACTTGCCTCTGTAAGATAGGGTTTTATACCTGATAAATCACCGAAGTGATTGTTTGCATCTTGAAGTATAGTTTCTTCGTTTTCAGACTGTTCTTGCTGGTAATAGTGCATAAGCGCATCTAAACCTAAACCATAAGAAGACGCAAGTACTGTTCCTATCGGGATATCAGTTTGTATGGCACCTGAGGTACCAATTCTAATGATATTCAAAGAAGTTAACTGATCTTTTACCGTGCGGGTATCGAAGTTAATATTCGCCAAGGCATCAAGCTCGTTGAAAACAATATCAATGTTATCTGTGCCTATACCTGTAGAAATTACCGTGATACGTTTTTGGCCAATGTAGCCGGTATGTGTAATAAACTCACGTTTACCTTTCTTTAACTCAATGCGGTCGAAATGCTTACTCACTTCTGGCACTCTATCTAAGTCGCCCACGGTAATTACCGTTTCCGCTAAATCTTCTGGTAAAAGGTTTAAATGGTAGATGCTGCCATCCGGATTAATCACTAAATCAGCTTCTGATAATTTCATTTTCATAAATTAAGCGTTACAATTTAGGCAATATTATTTCAATGGCATAAAAGGCCACTCACAAAATGACATTAAAAAGTACTTTTAAACCGTACCTATGTAGTCAATCTTTAAACCTTCAATTTTTTCAAGTTTGCCTAAAACCTGATTCAAATTAGCTTTACGCACCTCGAACTGCATCTTACAGTTCAAATCAAACTCCTGACTGAGTATTTCCAACTGCTCATCTTTAACCACCCGCATCACATCATTCATCATCAAATAATCAAACGCTAAAGCATAAACATCGTTAACGGTTTTAGTGACAATGGTGTTTGCTTGTAAGGCTTCGATAGTCGCCGTTTTGTAGGCGTTAATTAATCCCGGCACACCTAGCAGCGTTCCTCCAAAATAACGAACTACCACTATTAAGATATTGGTTACATCGGCAGAAAGTAAAGCGTTTAAAATAGGTCGACCTGCGGTACCCGAAGGTTCGCCGTCATCATTAAATTTAAACACATTACGATCTGGAGTTAACCTTATGGCCCAACAAAAATGCCTTGCTTTATCATGTTCTGAACGTAGTTTGGCAATGATATCTTTTACTTCGCTTTCGCTTTTAATAGGATAGGCGTAACCGATAAATTTACTGCCTTTGTCCCTAAATATGCCTTCGGAAGGTTGAATAATGGTTTGATAAGTATCGCTAAATAGCATAAATCTTAGAAAGGGTAATTAAAACAATGGCAACAACGGCAAAAACAAGCCCTAAATAATTCCATTGGCTAAGTTTTTCTCTAAAAATGAAAACGCCAATAAGGCTACCTGCAAGTATGACCCCAATATTCATGGCAGCAAACACTGTAGAAGGGTTGTTGGCCATTGCTTGGTGTGCTTTAAGGTAAAATAGAATGTTGCCAAAGTTAAAAAAACCTAAAATACAGCCACAAACAAAGTTAATTGGTTGCAATCTGGTTTTTTTTGTGAATATTTGGTAAGACAGGTAAATAGCTGAAATTGAAAATGCTATGCAGTAAATTACAAAAAGGGAAGTGGTGTAAGGGATCTCTTTCATTTGGCTTACCATTTTAAAGAGTACATCTACTACGCCAAAGCCTAGGAAAACAAACAGTAGGTAAAACCAGCTTTTCTTTTGAGTTACTCGATCGCTTTTACGATACATCGTTAATATGATGGCTAAAAAGCCAAATACTACACCTACCTCTTTATAACGATCAAACTGTTCATTAAACAGAAAAAAAGCGGCGCAAAGCGATATAAATAGCGATAAGCGTTGCGCAATATCTGTTCTGGCTAAACCAGCATTACGTACCGAAAAAGCTAAAATAACAAAGATGCCAGGCATGAGTACACCTAAGAGCCAGTAAATAGCAGAGAGTTGGCCTAATTCTATCGCCGAAAAATTGGGCTTAAAGAAGAATAAACTTAAACCGATAGCAAATAAATAGTTCCAAGTGATGGCTTGCGTAATGTTAATTTGATAACGACGGGCTAGTTTAAACAAAACGCCAACGGTAACGCTGCAAAAGATACTCAGTACTAAGTAATTCATATTTAACGCTTAATAATTTCTAAGTAGTCTTTCCCAACTTCAGTTTTTAACACCGTATTTCCATTAATTTTTGGGGCTGCTAAGCCATCGTGCCAATTGGTGTTACCTGTAAATATACGAGCTTCGTCCCATAAATTTGCAGTGATAAATTGTTGCATTAAATTAACGCCGCCTTCAATAATTACAGATTGAATGTCCATTAAATATAATTGATAGGCTATTTTCTGCGCTAAATAGAAATGCATGTCTTCCATCTGCACAAAGTGGATGTTGCCCGTTACATCAGTTTTCAATTCATTAAAAACGATTGTTTTAGCGTCTGTATTGTAAATGTGATAATCCTGAGGGATAGATAAGTCCTTATCAATAACCAACCGTATTGGGTTTTTGCCATTCACTTCCCGGGTATTTAATTGCGGATTATCGATGAGAGCAGTATTTTTGCCAATAAGAATAGCATCTTCTTCACTGCGCCATTGATGCACCAAGGTTCTGGCCTCTGGTCCCGTAATCCATTGCTGTTGTGAGGTGTTTGGTGCAAAATATCCATCAGCAGTTTGTGCCCATTTCAAAATGATATATGGACGATGCTGAGTTACTCTCGTGAAAAATCGGCGGTTAAGGTTTGTACATGCTTCTTCCAAAACACCTGTAATTACCTCGATACCGGCATCCTTTAATTTGCCAATACCTTTGCCATTTACGCCGTCAAAAGGATCTGTGTTGCCCACTACAACACGTTTAAGCTGATGTTTTACCAATAAATCGGCACATGGCGGAGTTTTACCAAAGTGTGCACAAGGTTCCAAGCTTACATACGCAGTGGCCTCTCTTAAAAGGTCTTCAGCCTGATCAGGGTAGTTTTCAAAGACATTGTTTATGGCGTCGACCTCTGCATGAGCTTGACCGAAAGTTTCATGGTAGCCTTCACCAATAATTTGCCGTTGATGCACAATTACGCAGCCCACCATCGGATTTGGGCTAACATTTCCTTTACCAAGTGAGGCAAGGTCTAAACAACGCTGCATGTAATACTCGTGCTCCATTAATGCAAAAATAAACTTATTTGTTAATTGCAGAACTAATTGTTAGTAAACGATTGCGAATAGCTATTTTTGCCACATGAATTTAGCGCAAATAGCACAGCAGTTTCAAGATCAACTCGCAAAAAACTACGATAAGGATGAAGCACAATCTATTTTTATGTTGGTACTGGAAGAAACGTTGGGCTATAATAAAAGCAAGTATCTGTTGCACAAAGATGAAGGGGTTTCTTCTATTATCGAATTAAAGCTCTTAGAAATATTAAAAACTATAAGAAGTGGAATACCAGTTCAGTATGTGTTGGGACACGCTGACTTTTACGGCTTGAGGTTTGCAGTTAATTCATCGGTGTTAATTCCCAGACCTGAAACCGAAGAATTGGTAGATTGGATAGCACACAGCGCACCAGCTGATCAAGCACTAAAGATTTTAGACATCGGTACAGGAAGTGGTTGCATTGCCATCGCTCTGCAAAAACATTTACCCAAAGCCAGGGTAAGCGCTGTTGATATTGCTAGCGACACCCTAACAACAGCGAAAAGTAATGCCGAATTAAATAACGTCAATATTAACTTTCTGCTTGACGATATTTTGCAACCTAGTGAGTATTTATTAGCGCAACACTATGATCTTATTGTAAGCAATCCGCCTTACATTAAGGAAGATGAGATGCCAGCAATGCACAGCAATGTATTGGAACACGAGCCACATAGGGCTCTGTTTGTGAGCAACGAAAAGCCTCTGGTTTTTTACGAAGCTATTGCAGATTTTGCTTTACAAACGCTAGCAAAGGATGGGAAACTCTTCTTCGAAATTAACGAATATTTAGGTAACGAAACAGTAGAGATGTTAGTAGCTAAATCTTTTACTAATATCGAATTAAGAAAAGATATGCAGGGTAAGGATAGAATGATACTTGCACACAATGCTTAAGCTCTGGGGTGAAACTCTTTAATCACCGTTTTCAAATAATCTCTATCGAGATGCGTATATATTTCGGTTGTAGTAATACTGGCATGACCAAGCATTTCTTGTATTGCCCTTAAATCGGCACCGCCCTCAATTAAATGCGTAGCAAATGAGTGCCTTAGTGTATGCGGACTAACGTTTTTTCGTAAGCCAGAGCGTTCAGCCAAATGCTTAATCAAATTAAAAATGCTTACCCTCGACAGTTTTGCACCAAATCGATTAAGAAATACATAATCTTCGTGACCTCGCTTAATATTGGCGTGCACGCGTACCTCATTAATGTAAATGCTCATAAGTTTCAAAGCCGTTCTTCCAATAGGCACAATGCGTTCTTTATCGCCTTTACCTATCACTTTAATAAATTCCGTTTCGGGATGGATGTTAGATAACTTTAAATCTGTTAACTCGCTAACCCTTAGTCCGCAACTGTACAATGTTTCAATAATTGCTTTATTACGTGTGCCCTCTGTAGTGCTAACGTCTATCATGCTAATCATCTTGTCGATATCGGGGATACTTAGTGTGTCTGGAAGTTTCCTTGCAAGCTTTGGCGTTTCTAATAACGCGGTAGGATCGGTGTTGATAATTTGCTCTGCCAAGAGGTAGCCAAAAAAGGCCTTTAGTCCGGAGATAATACGAGCTTGCGTACTAGCTTGAGCGCCTAGATCGTTTAACCAAACCAGAAAAGCTCTCAAATCAGCTAGTTTTAACTGCGTCAATGTTTTTTCGTTACCCAGACTTGCCAAATACTGGAAGAGCTTCTCCACGTCGCTCGTATAGGCTTCAATGCTATTAGCCGATAATGAACGTTCGAGCTTTAAATAGCTTTTAAATCCATTGATGTAAGATTGGATGTTCATTTATTGCGGTTTTTTTTATAACATTGTGCAAAGCAATATTACGCAAATATACGTTGCTTATTAAACTTAGCCATTAAAATACGGTAATGAAAATTCAAATCATCAACGGACCAAACTTGAACCTTTTAGGTGTTCGAGAACCTTCTATTTACGGAAATGAACCTATTGAAGGCTATATCGAAAAGCTAAAGGCGCAATATCCAGATGTGCAAATTGATTATTTTCAAAGCAATATAGAAGGGGAATTGATTAACAAACTGCATGAGGTTGGTTTTTCTTACGATGGTATTATTTTAAATGCTGCTGCTTATACGCATACCTCTATTGCTATTGCGGATGCTATCGCTGCCATTAAAACCCCCGTAGTAGAGGTGCACATTTCTAATATCTATGCTCGTGAAGAGTTTAGGCATGTTTCACACTCCGGCCGCAATTGTAAAGGTGTGTTGACGGGTTTCGGCTTAAATGGTTATCGCCTAGCGTTAGAGAGTTTTTTATAATAACATTTTGTGCTAGGGGACAAAAACGAAGCGCTATTATTTTTTTTAAATGAGCTTGGGAGGGATTGTGGGAAAGAACCTTAAACCCAAGCGAAGCATTTTTCTCACCTTTGATGCCTCAAAACGGAATGCCCTCGCGGCATAGAGCGAAAAAATAATATTAAAATTTTTTTCATCCCAAGTTTTGAGGCATCTGTTATTTTTTCCTTACCGGAAAGGTCTTCTTCTTTTCCATCGATGAAAAGAAGCAAAAAAATCAAGGCTCATTATCCTCTCTTGTATAAACCTAATAAAGCTTTAATAGCAACGGTTACAATAGTGTGAGGCTTTACCATGTTGACCTAAAAGATTTGTTCGATTTGAGCTACGACCAATTTGATGAATTTAAAGAAAAAGAAGTTGGAAATTCGTTAGATCGAAACGCTGACATTGATACGGCTAATTACCCAAAAATTTCCAAATTGTAATTGGGATAGTTGGAATATAGACAAAGGAAAGTGTCGAAAATGTGGTGGTAGTGGAAAACTAGAACTTAGCCATATTATTCCGCTGTCAAAGAGCGGCTCAAGTACATATAGAAACCTACAACTACACTGTGAACGCTGTAACCGCGTAAAGGCAAGCCCAATTGGCCAAAGAAGTGAATAAAACTGCCCATAAACGTGGATTAGCTATATAGCTAGCCAAGCGCTTATATTATAAATATGTGCAAGATTCATATATCTGTACAATCAACAGCAACTATATAAAGGATGAACTGTTAAAGATCCTATATAAACACCAATTAAAAGGTATATCTTTGTAGAATGCGCAAAATGGATAGACTTAACAAAAATACCAGACACATCTTTTTGCTGTGCTTTGTTTTGTTTGCTTTAAGCCCATGCGTTATTAAAGCCTCTTTTTTTGGCAATGCAAATTTAACATATTCTAAACCGCTTAATAAGTCAAAAACTACCGCTCAACTAAATGCCTGTCAGTATTCGGGAGATAACAAGCTGCAGATTTCTTGTTCGCAGCAAGTTAATGTAGATAAAGCAATGTTACCTATTTTTGTTTTTGGCAATCAGTGTGCTTTTGCTTATGCTTGCCAAACAAATTACCAGTATTTAGAAATCTTTTCGGGCAACAGCCCCCCAAAATATATTTTATATAAACGCCTGAAACTTGATATGATGTAATTTTTCTTACACCTACCACATCATTTTTTCAGGATTATTAAAATATACATACAATGAAACATCTTAATGTTGATACTTCGGCTCATCATATAGCCGGACTATTCACTTTGTCTCTCCGTTGGGTTATCGGTTGGACTTATTTCTCTGCTTTTTGGAGGCGCTTAGTTTTAGATAACAAGCTTATTCCCGACGAAGCGGGCTACATCGGCGAAAAATTTAATCACTTTCTACCAAATGCGCTTGGTATTAAACCCATAATAGAATACCTGGTTACTAACGGCGAAGCTTTGCAAACGGCAATGATTGTATTTACAATGGTAGAGGCTATTGTAGGTTTATTCATCATACTCGGCCTATTTACTCGGCTAATGAGCATAGGCGTATTTTTTCTTGCAATGGGTATTCTTTTGGGTTCGGGTTGGCTGGGCACCACTTGTTTGGACGAGTGGCAAATCGGCGTATTGGGTATTGCGGGTGGTTTCACACTTTTTCTAACAGCGAGCGGTGCTTATTCGGTAGATCATTATTTAATGAATAAACAGTACGCATTCTCCCAAAAGAAATGGTTTTCGTTTTTAGGCTCTGGTGCACTTCCTATCAAAAACATTAAACCTAAAGTTTTGGTAATGTCTATATTCATTTCAGGACTTACTTTATTTACCAATCAGTATTTTCATGGTGGTGTGTTCGGCACACTTCATAATAAATCTGTAAAACCGAAAGTAGAAATTTCAAATGTTCGCCACAAGGGGACTCAACTTACTTTTCAATTGTTTAGGGTAGAGGGAGCGGATGTTTATGGTTCATTCTTAATTGGTATTGAATTATTGAACGAGAACAATGAAGTGATAAAAGCTATCAGGCAAGATGAATTAGCCCGATTTCCAAAGGATAAAATTCATAATTATTATGTGGCTAAAATAAAACCAGGAAAGCACAGTTTAATTTTACCACTTGGGGCAAAAGCAGATGTAACCTTAGATTTGGGAGCCATACGGCTGGAAAAGAATTATGCCATAAGGTTAATTGATATTAGCGGCATAGTGTGGTACAAAAAACTAGAGTAGAGATTTTATTGCAAAGAAAGCTATCGTTTTTTAGGTTGATAGCTTTCTATTGCTTATTTCAGTTGTTAAGTATTAGCGGCAGCTGCGCAAAGTTTAAAGCTGTTACCTTGCCTTATTGCTATTTCAAAAAGCTTTGCTATTTTTTTTGTGCTAAAAATTTGTTCTTTTAAAACTAAATGTTGTTATATTAGTAACAAATTAATAGCTCGTTTCTCTCTTTAACTTAAGCTTCGCTCTACATTAGACCAGTTTATTTGCTTTAAATTAATGTTTTAGCGGTAAAATTTAATCGTTTAATGGGCATTTTAATTTGTTTTGAAAGTTTTTAATAACAAATAGCGATGGAAAACATAAGTTGCTTAACTTACAAAATAGTAGCTTTCTCGGAAGTTCCAAACTTTAATATGGACGATTGTGTTGACTGGGCAGTTGAGATGATAGCCATGGGATATGAAACACCGAACTTATATATACTCGCTGGGCTAAGCAAGCCTGCCAATTATTTCGAAACCGCAGAATATTTAAAGCGTGCCCTCGAAGAGTTACATTTGCAGGCCAAAACTGGCGATGACGGCGTACTAAGTTATAGTTGCTACTATATTGAACAGATTGGAAGAGGATTTAATGTGAGAGAGAACCTCAAAATCGTTTATAAGTACGCTCAGAACAGGCCTTTCGAAAAACTGATATACGATTTTTACTTGTTGTATTGGGCTTGGTTAGGAATAGACCATGGCCACGAAATTCAAGAATATTGGCCCTACGCAAATAAAAGTAATATCGAAAGTATCGTCATAAAAACTGCCGATCAATGGCTAAAGGAGAATAAAAAGTATTACGCTCAAAAAATACACGCTTAGTACAGCAGTACTCAATTCACGATCAAAATCACTACAACAATAACTTTGTGCATGTTTTGTTGCTTTCTGGTCTGTTTATGGCTTTATGTCAATCTAAAGTAGTTTGTAACTTTCTTTTCGCCTAAGCCGAGTTAATAAACTTAAATTTGATTTTAACACAGGATAATTATGTTTAGGGATACGGTTGCAGAAGCTTATAAACAGGTACAAGATAGTATTTGCGAAGGCTTACAAGTTGCTGATGGCAAGGCAAAGTTTCAGGAAGAATTGTGGGATCGTGATGGTGGTGGTGGGGGTAGAACTCGTGTAATTCAGCATGGCAATGTGATAGAGAAAGGTGGCGTTAACTTCTCGGCAGTGCATGGTCACTTACCAGAAGCTATTAAAAAGGCATTTAAAGTAGATAGCAATGAGTTTTTTGCCACTGGTGTTTCCATTGTTTTGCATCCAGAAAATCCCTTCGTGCCTATTATACACATGAACATTCGTTATTTCGAGATGGATGAACAAACACGCTGGTTTGGCGGCGGCATCGATCTAACACCACATTATGTAATTCCTACCGATGTTCGTTTTTTTCATTATCGCTTAAAACAAACTTGCGATGCATTTAGTGCTGCCTTCTATCCGAAATTTAAGGCACTCGCAGACGATTATTTCTTTATTAAGCATCGTGATGAAACTAGGGGCGTAGGAGGCATTTTTTACGACCGTTTGAAACCAGAAAACACAGCACTTTCTTATGATCAGATCCTGGATTTTTCGGTAGCCGTAGGCAATACGTTCTTACCAATTTACACGGAGTTAATTGATCGCAATCGATATGCAGAATATACAGATTTGCATAAAGAGTGGCAATATTTGCGCCGTAGCAGATATGCAGAATTCAATTTAGTATATGATTCAGGAACTAAGTTCGGTTTAGAAACAAATGGTCGTATTGAGAGTATCTTAATGAGTTTACCACCCACCGCTAAGTGGATTTATGACGCTAGAGCACAGCCTGGCAGCCCCGAAGAGGAAACCATCAACTTCCTAAAAAAAGGAATAGACTGGGTATAAATGATAGTAAAATAGAGCAAGCCTTTTCTAAATAACAATGGAAGAGGCTTTTTTATAGCTTTATCACTTGTACTTTTGCAGTGATTAAAGTGAAATTGCACCACACTTTTTTTGTGTATATTTGTTTTAGATGATTGAGTTACTTATCGTTAATTAAAATTTTGTGATGTTTAAAAAGTTAATATTTGTGTTCTTTTTTGCATGGGTGATATCTTCAACTGGACAAGCGCAAGTAGGGCTTGTAAGCTTCAAAGGTATTGAAGATAGGATAGCGAAAAGCGGAGACACCACTTATGTGCTCAATTTTTGGGCAACTTGGTGTGGTCCATGCGTGGAAGAACTTCCGGCTTTCGAAAAAATCAACGCAACTCAAACAAGTCAGCCTATAAAAGTTATCCTGCTAAGCCTAGATTTTAAAAGCAAGTTAAATACCACGGTTATCCCATTCGTAAAAAAGCATCAAATTAAATCAGAAGTTTTTATTGTGGATGAGAAAGATCAGCAAAAATTTATTGACAATGTTGATAAGAGTTGGTCTGGTGCTTTGCCAGCAACGTTAATTGTTAAGCCTTCAGTGCAGCGCAGATCTTTCTATGAAAAGAGTTTTACCTACGAAGAATTAAGCAAGGCAGTATTTGATGTCAAGTAATTTCGTTAACTAAATATAAAAGGATGAAAAAACTACTATTCGCATGTTTATCAATGTTTTTGATAACTGCGGCAAATGCACAAACAGGTTACAAAGTAGGAGATGTGGCCACCGATTTTAATTTAAAGAACGTAGATGGTAAAAATGTAGCATTAGCCAATTATAAAGATGCTAAAGGCTACATCGTGATTTTTACTTGCAACACTTGCCCCGTTTCTAAGGCTTACGAAAGCCGAAAAGAAGAACTAAATAAAATGTATGCTTCAAAAGGTTATCCGGTAGTGGCCATCAATACAAACGATCCGATAGCTTCGCCAGGTGATACTTTTGAAAAAATGCAAGAAAGAGCGAAAGAGAAAAAGTTCAGCTTTGCTTATTTAGAAGATCCTAACCACGTTTACACAAAAACTTACGGTGCCCAACGCACACCACATGTGTTTGTATTGCAAAAAACGGCTAAAGGCAACGAAGTAGCATATATTGGCGCCATAGATAATGATCAGCAATTGGCTAACCCAGAACGCGAAAACTATGTTCAAAATGCGGTAAATCAGTTATTAAAAGGAGAGAAACCTACCGTTGCCTCAACCAAGGCAATTGGTTGTACCATTAAATGGAAGAAAGAATTAAGTAAATAGTAAAAATAGCCGTCTACACAACAGACGGCTATTTTTATTTTTGCAAGCTCAATATGGCTTTGTACCTATCGTTGCTCGCAACTTCATTGATGAATTCTTGATAGCCTTCATAATCACTGGCCTCAAATTCCCCCTCATTGATGTGCAGTTTTCTAAAATAAGTAAGCACATTATCTTTTAAGGATAGTTCTGAAACATAAGTACCAAACTTAGTATCCAACTTTACAATTCTTGGTATGGGGATGGGTATAAGTTTGTTCGGAATACTAATGGTTACGCTGTCGATGTCTACAAAACTGCGTTTAATGTGTAGTGGTAGCTTTCTGTTCTTTAGCGCCGGAATGCTCTTGTGTTGATTAAACAAGTTGGGAATTAAATGCAGTTTATCATTCATTATCGAAACATACTTGGCTATACTAACGCTTAAAGTTTCCTGAAACTCAGGCAAATCTTTATTTACACTTAAATTTATGCTCTTGAACTCGATGTTATTAATATCGTATATCTTCTTCAAACTTTTTTCGCGTTCTATCGGCGTTTGGTTATATGAGTAGTAATGATTATCGAATTGTAAACCCGTAAATTTCGTTATGACCGAACCTTCAATAGTACCGTTTTCCGTAACAACTAGATTTGCTTTGCGCAATTGTTCATTCCCATAACCATCATATTTCGGCGTTCTTAAGAGTTTTCCGCCGTCTTTAGTGCAGGCTAAAACCCATCTATCGTCAGTAAAGTCGCCTAAATAACCAAAGGGCGTATCCTGACTGGTACACTCTAACCAAGTGGTATCTCCGTTTAAAGGTAAACACAAGATGATGTGATTGCCTTGCTCCATACTGGCAAAAGCGGGGATGAGGCTAGTTTTTTCTTGCCCTGCGCTAACCACACAGTAATAAGACTCTATACCAGCAACATCTAGCAAAGCCTGCATATAGTTTACTAAACCTTTGCAATCGCCATAGCCAAGCCGGTCAACATCACTGGCTTTCATGGGCTGAAAACCGCCAATGCCTATTTGAACGCTAATATATCTGGTTTTTTGCTGTAAGTACTCATACAGCTTTTTTGCTTTGGCTTTATCGTCGGGTAAACCTTTAATTAATTCTTTTACTTTGAGAACGGTTTCTTGCGGCAGAGCCCTTTTATCTTTAAGCAAGTAATCGTAGCTTAACTTACCTAAACCTTCCCAATCAGTATATGAGCCCTTAAAGTTGTAGTAAGTAAAATCTTTAGGCGCAACTTTTACACTCGTAAAATAAGTGCTCGCCTCTGGGGCATAGCTTTCGTACTTAGTAGCTGCAACATTTGTAATTTGCCACGTTATCGATTTTAGTTTGTCAGTAGTTTCGCTTAATGGCTCTCCCTGATAAGCTGTTGCCCAAGTCCGCAATTCATCTTTTGGATTGCATATAAATTGATAACTCGATTTTTCGACAGCAACATCAAAACCTGGTATTGGGCGCCAAGTTGGAATGATGAGATTTTGCTTGTTCCTGATCTCGTATTGATACACAATAGTGTAGGGGTAGGTGTTGATTTGAGGAATATAGTATTTCACACGACTGTCTTCAAACAAAGAAAAATCACTTACTGCACTTTCATCCTTTAAATGACTGAGCGAAAACTTTCCTGTTTGCTTACCAAATTCATCATATACTTCACCTTTTACACTACGTATGGCGGTGTTTCTGTCGTACATCAGCACTAACTGTCCGTGTATATCACCGCTTTTGTTAAATACTGTGATCGCCTTACTTACACGCATTAAAACGATATCGGCACTGCGCATATCAGTTGTGGTGTAACTATTTCTAATCACTGCATTTGCCCTATTTCTAAGCGCTTTGCTGATATTTTCTACTGCTAATTCTTGAGTCTTTGCAGAAAGACAGCACATGCAAAGCGCTACTATACAAAAAAGCCACTTCATTATTTCTGCTTAACTAGTAAAACATCAGCCTTTTGTGCCTGGATTATTTGGTTGTAAAACTCTTTCAAATAATGGTACTCTTCTGAAGTATAAATTGCTTTATTGAAAGATAGTTGCTGGTTTATAACTAATTGACCGTCTTGAATACCGGATTGAAGAAGGTATTTACCTCCTTGATTTGGCAACGCAACCGATTTGTTTTCTGGCTTTTCTTTCACCGTATAATTTTCTGGTAAATCCAGAGCGATTAAAATTCGCTCCTCGCTTGCAGCGCCTAAGTCAACTGGGTAAGTTCTTTCATTTAACTTAAATGGATTTTTCCTGATGGAATTAATGAAGAATGGATTAAAATAACCACCTATTTCGTCGTTTCCCTTGATGCTTAATTCCAGTTCATATGTCTCTGTTACAGATTTTTCAACACTATCCACATCTGTGATCTTAAAGTTTTTGATGCGGATATTGCCCATTCGCTCATCTCTCTTTTCTACATATTCTTCAATAGATGAGAAACTCTTAATAGCATTACGCAGATTAACCGCATCATAACCGCTGGTGTAAGTAGTAAGCGTTCCAGCAATTTTCCCGTTTTCAGTAAATGCACCCGTAAAATTGTGAATTCTTGCACTCTTCTTATCAGCCTTTAAATCTATCCAGTACGAAGGCTTTTTTAGGTTTATTACCCGACCTTGGTCGTTAATGCAACGGAGTGGCAATAGGCCGAAGGGTAACAAAGGGTCAGAGCCATCTAACAAATAGCTTTTATCGCCTAAATTTAACTTTGCTACAACGTAATTGAATTCGCTCAATATTGGATGCAACTTGTTCACGGTACCGTTTTCTCGCGTCGAAAGTATTACAGCCTCCACATCGAAGTTAGCGGCAGATAAAGCAGAAATCAATGCGAAATTAATGTCAGCCACATTTCCACTTCTTTTATCCAAAACTTCTTTCACACTGGTTTCACTATATTTTCCTAGATATTTATTCCATCTTATCTGCTTGTTAATGTACGCATATATGGCCTTGGCTTTATCCAAATCTGTACTGGCATTAGCAATTAGCCCCGGTACAATGGTCTTAAAGAAATCTTTCTTCTTCATCTGCCCGCCAAAATCTTTGCTGCTGGTTAACTCATAATCTACATCTTTCCAAGATTTTGTGTATTTCTGACTGGAGCCGTTGAGCATGTGCACTTCCTCAAGTTCAAAGTGAATGGCAGATTTAAAGTTGCTCGCCGCAGTCATATAATCTTCTTCTACAAATGCAGGGATATTTTTCATTGTATATGTCAATTTTGAACAATCCATAGCTTTGCCAACCACTCGCAGGCACTCGCTAGCTAATTCGGCTTTAGTATCAGTTAGCTTGTAAAATCCCCTCAAGGTAACATTGTACTTATAATTAGCAGGTATAAATGCCACGTATGTACTGTTTACTTTCGGGTAATCATTTTGAAACTGCCAAGTTCTGAAGTTAAAAATGAATGGGCTCTCAATGGTGTAGCTATATTCAATGATAGAATTTTCTTTAACGTTTGGAAGCGTAAATTTAGTAAGACTGAGGTACCTCGATTTTTCTTCGTTAAAAACAGCCTTATGATCCATAGTCGATTCCATAAATACACCATTAGCATAATTAAAAGTAGCGGCCTTAATGTCTGAAATAAATTCTCTCTGGTCGTCGTTGCTACCCCCTTTATAAAGAGGTACTATAATATTTGCCGCGTTAAAACCTTCCTTATTGAATATTTTAATGCGCACACTATAGTAATGCACCAGTTTCATCTTGCCAGTTTCAGAGTCGAAAGAGAACAAAGTTCTACCAAATTCATTTAGCACAACGGCGTTTGCGTTGCTATCTATGGTAGATCTGTCAGACATCAAGTCGTCATTATTCAGTTTCGCAAACTTATAATCTTGCGCTAGGCTAAAAAATGGGAGTAAGAGCAGGATAATAAAGATTTTCTTCATCAATTAGTTTATTGGTTTATACCGCAATATAAAAGTTACAAGGCGAAATTTATATTTTTTAAACCTTTTTAGTGAAATGATATAATTTACGCGATGTTTTTAGCAAATTTGGCTAGTTATAAATCTTTATATGAAATTAAACTTAAAACGTCCGTTAGCATTTTTTGACCTTGAAGCAACTGGTGTAAACGTGGGAATAGATAGGATTGTAGAAATTGCAATCTTAAAGGCAATGCCTGATGGAGCCGAACAAATATATACCAAACGAATTAATCCTGAAATTCCCATCCCTTTGGTTACATCCTTAATTCATGGTATTTATGACGAGGACATTAAAGATGCACCGACTTTTGGAGATTTAGCAGAAGAAATTGCAGCATTTATTGGAGATGCTGATTTAGCTGGATACAACTCTAACAAATTTGATATACCGATGCTCCTCGAAGAATTTTTGCGTGTAGGGGTAGACTTGGACATGAGCGATAGAAAATTTGTGGATGTGCAAAATATTTTCCATCAAATGGAGCAACGTACATTAAAAGCTGCCTATAAGTTTTATTGCGAAAAGGATTTAGTAAATGCGCACTCTGCCGAGGCCGATATTAGAGCAACTTATGAGGTATTATTAGCCCAACTGGATAAGTATGAAAACACTGAGTTTGTAGATAAGCAAGGTAATGTTTCTGTGCCAGTTAAAAACGACGTAGATGCGTTGTTTGCTTTCACAAATATGAACAAGTCTGTGGATTACGCTGGTCGTATGGTGTATAACGATAAAGGCGAGGAATGTATCAATTTTGGCAAGCATAAAGGCAAAACGGTAGAAAGTATCTTCGATACCGAGCCCAGTTATTATGCTTGGATGATGCAGGGCGATTTTCCTTTATTTACGAAGAAAAAACTGGAAGAAATTTGGAAGCGCTGGAATAAGAAAAAGGAAGAATTAAAACAGGCTCGCTCACAAGCTCCTGCTGCCGCCAAAAGTCAATCGCCAAAACCGTCTGCGCCAGCAAAACCTGTTACTAACGACATGCTTGATCAATTGAAAATGAAATTTGGTAAATAGCGCTCAGTTATAATACTTGAGATTTTATAAAACAAATGGACTTCGAAAACAGCCTTGCCTTTGCGCAATCATTGGATGAGAAAGATACGCTGCGCCATATGCGCAATGAATATCTTTTTCCGCAACAAAATGGAAAGACATTTATTTATTTGTGTGGAAATTCATTAGGCTTACAGCCTAAACTTGCCAAAGAGGTGTTAAATCAACAACTGGATAATTGGCAAAATTATGCGGTTGAAGGTTGGTTTGACGGTGATGCTCCTTGGATGTTTTACCATAAAGAGCTGAAGCGACTAATGGCGCCTATTGTTGGTGCTACCGAGGCCGAAGTGTGCCCAATGAACACGCTTACAGTAAATTTACATTTACTGATGGTGAGTTTTTATCAGCCAAATAAAAAGCGTTTCAAAATATTAATGGAGGCTGGAGCTTTCCCATCCGACCAATATGCCATTGAAAGCCAGGTTCGCTTTCATGGTTTCGATCCAGAGGACGCAATCATTGAAGTAGCTCCAAAAGATGGTGAGTATACCCTTAGTACCGAAGACATTTTTGATGCGATAAAAAGTAATGCAGACGAAATTGCTCTAGTGCTTTTTGGAGGCATCAATTATTTTACCGGGCAGTTTTTCGATATGGAAGCTATTACTAAAGCAGGTCATGAAATTGGCGCAAAGGTTGGGTTCGACTTAGCGCATGCAGCTGGTAACGTTCCGTTGAAACTTCACGATTGGCAAGTAGATTTTGCTTGCTGGTGTTCTTACAAATATCAAAACGCAGGGCCGGGTGGCATCTCAGGTATTTTTGTTCATCAGAAACATTTTAACGATACGTCTTTACATCGCTTTGCGGGATGGTGGGGTTACCAAGAGCAAACACGCTTCTTAATGGAGAAAGGGTTTGTACCCGAAACTGGAGCCGACGGTTGGCAAGTGAGTTGTACGCAAGTAATGCCAATGGCTTTATATCATGCATCGTTGCGTTTGTTTGAGCAAGTTGGTTTTATGCAACCTTTAAGTGCAAAAAGTAAATTACTTACAGCCTATCTATTTTTCACTATTAATAAAGTGAACGAAGCTTTGGGCACCGAACAATTCAAAATCATCACACCAACGGATGAAGAAAGTCGGGGTGCGCAAGTATCAATTATCGCCAAATATAATGGCAGAGCAACATTCGATTTTTTGGTAAAAAACAATGTTTTGGGCGATTGGCGTGAACCCAATATCATTAGGTTGAGTCCGGCACCTATGTACAACAGTTTCGAGGATGTCTATCTAACCGGACAATTATTAATAGCAGCTAGCAAGACTATTTCAAATGATTAATTACAATCCAAAAGACTGGATCAGTTTTATATTTCACGTTCACAAGGCCGATACCATCAGACAATTATGGAAACTGATGTTAAGTGTGGCGATTTTTTCTGGGATTATTGCCTATTTAGAGCTCAACCACTTAAAATTAGCAGAGACTACATATATCAAAAACATGGGGATGATGCATAACCTGCTGGGTTTTGTAATTTCAATGCTGCTCGTATTTAGAACTAACACCTCATACGACCGATGGTGGGAGGGGCGCAAAATGCTTGGGGGGTTAGTAAACGTGAGCAGAAATTTTGCCCTTCGTATTAACGCACTTGATCTTAAGCAAGAGGATAAGGCGTTCTTTAAATATGCTATCGCTAAATATGCCTTTGCATTAAAGGAACATCTACGAGAGCAACAATATTTTGGTAAAGATGCAATCCTAATCGAAATCGATGGCGGAAAACACATCCCCAACCAAGTCGCTTCGAGTATGATGAAAAAGGTTTACGAATTGAACAGGATGGGTGAAATCAATAACGAACACTTAATAATCTTAAACAAAGACATTACTCAGTTTACAGATCTCTGCGGTGCCTGCGAACGCATCAAAAACACGCCAATTCCGTATTCTTACAGCGCTTTTATCAAGAAATTCATTTTTGTATACGTGTTAACTTTACCCATTGGGTGGGTGTTTAGCTTAGGTTATTTTGTGATAGCGATTGTGCCTTTTATACTTTATGTTTTAGCGAGTTTGGAACTAATTGCCGAAGAAATCGAAAATCCGTTTGGTAATGATGCAAATGATTTGCCGGTTGACGAGATTGCGGAGAACATAGAGA
The DNA here is from genome assembly GCA_045629525.1 of Pedobacter sp. Lineage (GTDB taxonomy): Bacteria > Bacteroidota > Bacteroidia > Sphingobacteriales > Sphingobacteriaceae > Pedobacter. The sequence continues at coordinate 228,224 of JAZQRH010000023.1, read as the reverse complement.
AACACGTCGGCGAAATTATTGGCCAAACGAGTTAGCGACGAGTGTAGATGATTAACATTGCCTATCACCCCATTTATGCGCATCCTTTGCCACAGCGACATCGTTTCCCGATGTTAAAGTATGAATTGATACCTGCGCAATTATTGCACGAGGGCACTATCTTCCCGGAGAATTTGTTCGAGCCGGCCTGCGCTAACGAAGATTTTATTATAGCTACTCACGCCCCCGAATACTGGGCGCAACTGCGTGATTTAACATTGCCGTATCAAGCACAGCGGAGAATTGGATTTCCTTTAGATGCACAATTGGTGGAGCGGGAAATCCGGATTGCACAAGGAACTATTGACGGCGCATTACACGCTCAACAGCACGGTATTGCTTTCAACGTAGCAGGGGGTACACACCACGCGGGCAGTAATTGGGGCGAAGGATTTTGCCTGCTAAATGACCAAGCTATTGCTAGTAACTATCTTTTGAAGAATGGCTTAGCTAAACATATCTTAATTATTGATTTAGATGTTCATCAAGGTAATGGCACTGCGGAGATTTTTCGAAAAGATAACAGGGTATTTACCCTTTCTACGCATGGCGAGAAAAACTTCCCTTTCCGAAAAGAACAGTCTACATTAGATATTCCACTAGCTGATGGCATTGGCGACGATGAATTTCTAGCTCTTATCGCAAATGAAATACCGAAGGCAATTGAAAAACACCGACCCAATTTTGTATTTTACTTAGCTGGTGTTGATGTTTTAGAAAGTGATAAACTAGGTAAACTATCGCTAAGTAAGCAGGGTTGCAAAGCTCGAGATCAATTTGTTTTTGAGCAGTGTATTAAATATGGACTACCCGTACAGGTAAGTATGGGTGGGGGATATTCCGAAGATATCAAGATCATCGTAGATGCGCATTGTAATACATTTAGAACTGCATTCGATTTATTTTATTAGTTTATGGAATTTTAGTTGTTTGCTCATCTAACTTAAAACAACTAATTATGCCCAAAACCACACTACTTTTAACTAATCCTTGTTCCGAGAACTGGGGAAGTATGCAAGCCAGTTCAAAAGGTCGTTATTGTGAAACTTGCTCCAAACACATTGTAGACTTAACGGCAAAAACAGATGCGGAGTTAATTGCATTTTTTAAAAAGAAGAAAGACAACATCTGCGGCCGCGTTCTAGAAAGCCAATTGAATAGAAGCTTGGTTGCCGAACCAAAGCAAATGAGTTGGCACTGGATGGTTCCTTTTGCCCTAGGAATAACTGCATTTTCTCCAGCAAACGCTAGTCAGTTAAAACCAGTAATTTTCCAAACAGATGCCGCCCGCATAACTAAGCCTGAGTTAAAGGAAGGACGATTAAATCACAGGACGGATACGATTAGAGGTGTGGTAGTAGACCAACAGAACAGACCGATTGCCAACGTTAAAATAAAACAACAAGGCTTTGTTAATGTTAGCGCTATCACAAATGCAAAGGGAGAGTTCAGCATTGAGTCTTCCAACTACCAAGTAAATTTTGTTTTTAGCCATAACAACTACGTAGATACGGTGTCAACAATTAAAAATAATATCAAAATTTCTATGCGACAGAATGATATTCGTCCAATAATGTTAGGGGGAATAGCTATGGTAAAAAATCATGATAATCAACCTTTATACATCGTCAATGCAGGTAAAAAACAATGTATCTTAACTGGTAAAGAATTTTCGCTATCATCGATAAACCCAGATTGGATAGAGAGCATTAAGGTTCTCAAAGATGCTCAGTCAGCGGCCATCTACGGTTCTAGAGGTGCTAATGGTGTGATCATCATCGATATAAAAAAGAATAAAACAAAATATATTAAATTTAAATCAGAAAAACAGCATTTATAAAGGTTTAACTATCTTCGCGGTGTGTTAGAAATCGTTTATCAAGATGAGCATTTAATTGCCATCAACAAACCTCATGGCTTATTAGTTCATCGCTCTAAAATCGCTAATGACGCAAAAGAATTTGCTTTACAACTGTTGAGAGATCAAGTGGGTAAACATGTTAATCCTGTTCACCGATTAGATAGGAAAACAGGTGGGGTGTTACTTTTTGCTTTCGATAAGGAAACAGAAATTGCTATGCAAAAGCAGTTTCAACAAGGTTTAGTTGATAAAAATTATTTGGCCATCGTTCGTGGTTACACGCCAGACAATATGGAGATTGACTACGCCTTGGCTAAAGAAAACGGTACTCTGCAAGATGCGCAAACCAGCTTTGTTACGTTACAACAGGCCGAAATGGATTTTGCGGTAGGTAAACATCCTACTTCGAGATATAGTTTAGTAAAGGCAAATCCTAAAACGGGTAGAATGCATCAACTAAGAAAGCATTTTGCACATATCTTTCATCCCATAATTGGAGATAGACCGCATGGGTGCAACAAGCAAAATAAATTTTTTAAAGAAAATTTACAGATGAACACCATGTTGCTTCATGCTTTAGATCTGAGCTTTAAGCATCCTGTTAATCAAGGCGAAATAATAATTAAAGCCGGAGTAAATGAAGAGTTTAAACGGATGATGAATTTAATGAATTTTACATATTAAAACAATTTTCTACTTTTAACGGTGTTATATATCCGTATGCCATTAAAATATAGATTACTCGTTACGCTTTTTTCCTCCTTAGCTGTGCTAAGCAGTTGTTCATCCCTTTATCGCCCGGGCGTTCCAAATACGCCAATGCTAACCACAAAAGGCGAGTTTGCAGGCGGCGCTCATCTTTCTGTTGCTGGAAACTTGAACTTAAACACTGCCTACGCCTTTACCGATCATTTAGCTGGTACATTTAACTACGGCGTAATGAGCTCCAGTGGAAAGCGCAAAGATATTGATCACAAGTATTACGAAATTGGGGCCGGATATTTTAAAACTTTTGGTCCTGATGATGATAGAATTTTGGAGTTTTATGCAGGGATGGGAAATGCTAATAGCGACCGCACCCTTCGTAAATATGAAGACGATGTTGTCATAAAAACCACCATTTACGATTCGAACTATACCAAGCTGTTTCTTCAAGCCAATTACAGTTCTAAAAAAGCGAAAAAAGTGCGCCTACTTGGCGTAGAATTTGGTTTAAACTACGGCACCGCTTGGCGACTAAGCTTTGCCTCTACCAACGACTTTAAAATTAACGGTATCAACCAAATCAACGAGGACAATATCTTTATTGAACCTGTATTTTTTACGCGAATGCTTTTAAGTGAAAATTTCCAGCTACAATATACCAGTGGTAGCAACATTGGGTTAAAGAGCAGGAAGAACTTAAACGCGGGTTATTCTGTTTTTAGCATTGGTGCGGTAATTAATGTGGGTGGTAAACCTATAAAATAACGTGAAATGGAAGTGCCTGTTCCTCCAGTTCGTAAAATAATTCATATCGATATGGATGCATTTTATGCTTCAGTAGAACAGCGAGATTTTCCAGAATTGAAAGGAAAACCTTTAGTGGTTGGCGGATCGCCAGATGGGAGGGGCGGCGTGGTAGCCACTTGCAGTTATGAGGCCAGAGCCTTCGGCATTCGTTCCGCCATGTCTTCGAAAAAGGCGCAACAACTTTGTCCTTATGCTATTTTTGTGTATCCCAGATTTAACGCATATAAAGAAGTTTCAAAACACATTCGTGAGATATTTAGTCGTTATACCGATTTAATTGAGCCGTTGTCGCTCGATGAAGCTTATTTAGATGTTACCGAAGATAAACTCGGTATCGGCTCTGCCATAACAATTGCAGAGCAAATTAAGAAGGCTATTAAACATGAGTTAGATTTAACGGCCTCTGCGGGTGTATCCGTTAACAAATTTGTAGCTAAAATCGCTTCCGATATGAACAAACCAGACGGTTTAACCTTCATCGGCCCCTCTAGAATTGAGAAGTTTATGGAAAAGCTACCTGTGGAGAAGTTTCATGGTGTAGGCAAGGTAACCGCAGAGCGGATGAAGATGCAGGGAATTAGAAAAGGGGCAGATTTAAAAAAACTTTCGGAAGAGCGACTGATGCAGTTGTTTGGAAAGTCTGGGAAGTTCTTCTATAACATTGTAAGAGGTATAGACAATCGCCCTGTGAAAGCTGATAGAGAAATAAAATCGATCAGCGCCGAGGACACCTTCGGCGAGGATTTAAGTAAAGGAACAGAGCTTTACCAACAGTTATCAAAGATAATTAGCGCTCTTTTTAAAAGGGTCAATCAATATCAACTGTTTGGACGCACAATTACCGTAAAAATTAAATACCACGATTTTAAACAAATTACTAGAAGTATGTCTCTAGAAAAACCGATTACAACCGAGGAAAATACTTTTGAGCTGGCAAAACAACTTATAGAAGCAGTAAATTTTGATGGGAAACTGGTGCGTCTCCTAGGTATTGGCTTTTCTAACTTCCACGAATTAAGAGTTCGAGACCGTATTGAGGAACAAATTTCGTTGTTCAAATAATTTCGCCTAGTTATAAATTTTAAAATTCATATAAACTTAACATTGGCCTAATTGTTGTTTATTTAGTTTGCAATACTAAAAAACATCAATATGAAATACAAAGAAACTTATTTTGCCGTTGCTATCGTAGCTATTTTAGCGCCAGTTTTATATATCGCAAAGCGATGGAAAAAAAAAGATAGAGATCATTACGATTGCTCAGATCAATACCATTGGGGAATTGGCGCTTAAAAATTAGCGCTCATATTGCTCTCCATACTCAGTGCCTTGGTTTTCTTTTGAAATCGAAAAAACAGTAGAATGGAAGCGGTTAATAAACCAGCCGTAAGCCCGTACCAAATACCTTGCACGCCTAAACCGAGCGTAAAACAAAGTAGATATCCCAAAGGGATGCCAATTACCCAATACGATAGGAAGGTAATGAATGTGGGAACATTAACATCACCCAAACCTCTTAAAACACCGAGGCCGACCACTTGGGTGCCATCAAAAAGCTGAAAGAAACCTGCTAGTATTAAAAGTTGAGCTGCAATAACAATCACCCGCGTATCACTGGTGTAGATATGTGGTAGCAAATTGTTTGCTAAAATAAACAATAATGCGGTAAGCGACATAAATACGATCACAACGTGATAACTCGCAATAGCCGATAGTCTTAAATTTAAAAAGTTCTTAGCGCCCAAGTTATTACCTGTTTTTATAGTGGCTGCACTGGCAATGCCCGAAGCTAGCATGTAGGTAAATGCCGCCAAAGAGAGGGCCGAAAAATGAGCAGCCTGTTCAACCTCCCCAATCGTTCCAATAAGAATACCTGCACCGCTAAAGGCAGAGATTTCGAAAGAGTACTGCATCGCCACTGGCGCACCTAATTTAACAATCTGTTTTATCCGCAATTTATCAAAAGAGAATAGTTTAAACTGCGTTAAGTATTGCTTAAAGTTTGCAGACTTAAAAACATAAGCGCCCATAGCGATTGCCATCAAAACCCTATCAATGAGCGTACCCAAACCCACACCTTTAACACCCATTGGTGCAATGCCAAACATACCCTTAACGAAAATGATCCCCAGAATAATATTTATCAAGTTGCCCCAAACGGAAATCATCATAGCCTGTTTAGTAAAACCTAAACCTTCCGTAAATTGCTTAAAGGATTGGAACAGCATCAACGGAAATATGGATATCCCTAAATATTGCAAATAGGGTTTGGCGTGCACCACAACATCAGGAGATTGACCTAAGTGATCAATAACACGATAATAAACCAATAACACTAGACCGTAAAGCACCAAACTACTAATGAAATTGATGAGTAAACTGTTAGAAAGCAACCTACCACATTCTTCTTTGTTCTGTGCTCCGTTTGCTTGGGCAATTAAAGGCGTTAGTCCATAAGAAATGCCTAGGCCAATAACTAAGACCAACATAAACAAACTGTTCACCAATGAAACAGCTGCCAATTGACTAGTTCCTGCAAAGTGGCCAACAATAATTCCATCTGCCATGTGCACAAGCGTATGGCCTAACTGCGAAAATACAATTGGTAAAGCTAAAACTAGGTTGTCTTTATAATAAGATTTGTACTTGGCGAATGAATAAGTTAGCATGCTGCAAAAGTCGGAAAAATTACAACAATAAACGTTAGTTCGGTTCGTTAAAATGCTAACAGCGCTAGTCCTGTAATGATTTACTCATCACAAAGTACTCTTCTTTCTCGGTGATTTGAGGTAGTATAATTCCTGCTAAAATGAGGTTAACAATAATTTTTTGCGCTTTTTTATATGCAGATCTTGTTAATTTACTGAATTCCTGTAGTGTAATGCGACCATTAACGCCGAGATATTCCAACAATAATTTTTCTTGTTCAGAGTACGCTATAAATGTGCCATCGGATTTTCCATCTTTTTTTAGTACCTCAATTAATATTTTACTAGCCAGCACGCTTTTATCTTGTATTCTAAAATACACCCACCATTTGCCATGTCCGTCTAATGCATAATGAGGCTTAGTATCACTTTTTGGGATGATGGCGACTAGCACCAACTTATCATCAACCAGATATTCTTCAAAACTACACTCGATGGCTGGTTTACAAAACTGATGCGCAGCCTTGTTAATCATGTATTTTTCTTCTTCTTCAGCTTTTACCCCTTTAATTGCTCCATCATCGGCAACGCCGATTAAAAGTTTGCCACCCCTGTTATTCGCAAAAGCAACTAAAGTTTTGGCAATCTTTTCACAATTACTAATAGTTTTCTTGAAATCAATACTTACATTTTCACCCTCAAGTATCAGTCTTTTAATATTCATCTTTAGTTAATCAAAAGGTTAGACGCTCACTATTACTTTTTCACTCCGGTTTCAATACTTAAATTGCTACCTTTTGCTTCTCTCCAGGAAACTTAATTCTTAAGTAAACCTCATTCATAACTGTAGCACAAAGTTCTCCTTGTTTGTTGTAAAGTTCCATTGGGTAAGCTTTTACAAACTTGCCCTCTGTATTTAGCGCTTGTTCAGCTTCAGCCATCATTTCGTCGGTAATTTTGAGGGTGAAGTAGAGTGTTGTTAATCCAGGTTTTAAATATTGTATGGAAGCGCTCTTTAACCAAACTCTGCAATTATAACCTTTTCTCCGCATCAATTGGTCAAATAAAAGCGCATAAAAAGGATCGGTAGCTGCATATATTGTGCCGCCAAAAATAGATCCGTTGTAATTTCTGTTTAAGAAACTGTTGCTGATCTTGACATCGACTCCTCTAAATCCTTTGTGGAACTTTTTAACCCATATCCGCTGGAAAAACAGGGGTGGATATAAACATAAAACCCATTTAAGGGCGTTCTCAGATACTCTCATGGCTGTTAAATATCATCAATTGTAACGAGGTATTAAAATACGTATTGCTGCATGTGTAAAATTTATTTCATCATATTGTTAAATTAAAACAACTCAAAAAGCTGCAAATCAATAATTTAAAATTATGTTTTAACACTTAAAATCTTTCGATTATTACCCAGGTAAAACTTTTCCACAATAGGGTACAAGGTGATGCATATTTTGCTAAATTCGCAAGGTTATATAAGTACCAATTAAATTTCGTTTTTAACGAATTAAATAATTTATGGCAGAAGATTTAGAAAATCAAGAGAACGACAAGATCATTCCAATTAATATAGACGAGCAGATGCGATCTGCCTATATCGATTATTCGATGTCGGTAATTGTGAGTAGGGCACTTCCTGATGTGCGTGATGGTTTAAAACCCGTACACAGAAGGGTATTATACGGAATGTTAGATTTAGGTGTAGGTAGCAATAAACCGTATAAAAAATCGGCTCGTATTGTGGGTGAGGTTTTAGGTAAGTACCACCCTCACGGTGATTCATCTGTATACATGACCATGGTGCGTATGGCTCAAGAGTGGAGCTTACGTTATATGATGGTTGACGGACAAGGTAACTACGGATCTGTGGATGGTGACTCGCCAGCTGCGATGCGTTATACGGAAGCTCGTTTCCAAAAAATTGCTGAGGAGATGTTGGCTGATATCAACAAAGACACTGTTGATTACCAACTAAACTTTGACGACTCGTTGCAAGAACCAACGGTGTTGCCGGCAAAAGTTCCAAATTTAATAATTAACGGTGCATCGGGTATTGCGGTGGGTATGGCAACCAATATGGCGCCACATAACTTAACCGAAACTATTGACGCAACAATAGCCTATATAGACGATAGAGAAATCACTATTGCAGATTTAATGAAACACATTAAAGCTCCAGATTTTCCTACCGGTGCAATTATATACGGCTACCAAGGTGTTCAAGAAGCTTTCGAAACGGGTAGAGGCCGTATCGTAATGCGTGCTAAGGCAGAGATTGAAAGTGATAAAGACCGTGAACGTATCATCGTTACCGAAATCCCTTATCTGGTAAACAAAGCCATGATGATTGAGCGTACTGCTGAATTGGTAGGCGAGAAAAAACTAGAAGGTATTTCTAACATCAAAGATGAATCGAATAAAGATGGTATTCGAATCGTTTACGAAATTAAACGTGATGCCAACGCAAGTATCGTTTTAAATAATCTATTTAAACAAACTGCATTACAAAGTTCATTTAGTGTAAATAACATTGCTTTGGTTAACGGCCGTCCGCAATTGTTAAACATCAAAGATTTAATACATTATTTCGTTGAACACAGACATGATGTTATTGTTCGGAGAACGAAATATGAACTAGCCGAAGCAGAAAAACGTGCACACATATTAGAAGGTTTATTAATTGCTTTAGATCATATCGAAGAAGTAATTAAATTGATTAGAGCTTCTAGCACACCAGAAGAGGCCAGAGTTGGCTTAATGGAAAACTTCGGTTTAACCGATATTCAAGCTCGTGCAATCCTAGACATGACTTTACGCCGCTTAACCGGACTAGAGCGTGATAAGATCAAAGAGGAGTATGCAGAGCTGATGAAAACCATAGAATACTTAAAATCTATTTTGGCTGACGAAGGTTTGCGTATGCAAATCATCAAAGATGAGTTAGCTGAGATGAAAGAAAAGTATGGTGATGAGCGTAGAACAACCGTTGTTCATGCCGCTGGCGATATGAGCATGGAAGATTTTATTGAAGATGAAGAGGTGGTGATTACCATTTCTCATGAAGGTTACATTAAACGTACACCTGCAAGCGAATATCGTTTACAAGGTAGAGGTGGTAAAGGTTCTAAAGGAAGTGACTCTAGAAACGACGACTTTATTGAACATTTACTAATTGCTACCAACCACAATTACATGTTATTCTTCACAGAAGCAGGAAGATGTTTCTGGTTAAGAGTATACGATATTCCAGAAGGATCTAGACAAAGTAAAGGTAGAGCGCTTCAAAATATCATCAATATACCAAAAGAAGAAAAAGTAAAAGCTTACATTAAAGTTAAAAACTTAAAAGATCAAGAATACTTAGAGAACAATTTCATCATCATGTGTACTAAAAAAGGTACCATTAAGAAAACTTCTCTTGAAGCATATTCTCGTCCACGTGTTAACGGTATCAACGCCATTAACATTAACGAAGGTGATCAATTATTAGAAGCTAGTTTAACTACTGGTAGTAGCGAAATTGTGATGGCATTACGCTCTGGTAGAGCAATTCGCTTTAACGAAGCTACTGTTAGACCAATGGGTAGAACAGCGACTGGTGTACGTGGCGTTACTTTAGGACACGAAAAAGACGAGGTTGTTGGCATGATTGCTGTGGATAATCCGGATGCAACGATACTGGTAGTTTCAGAAAAAGGTTACGGAAAACGTACTGACATTGAAGATTATCGCGTTACTAATCGTGGTGGTAAAGGTGTTAAAACCATTAATGTTACTGATAAAACCGGAGAACTGGTTGCAATTAAAAACGTAACTGATGTAGATGATTTAATGATCATCAATAAATCAGGTATTATTATTAGAATTGCAGTTAGCGAATTAAGAGTAATGGGCAGAGCTACGCAAGGAGTGAGGTTAATTACTTTAAAAGGTAATGATGAAATTGCCTCGGTAGCTAGAATTGACCACGAAGATGAGGAAGAAGAAGTTGTAGATGTAGAAGGCGCAGTGACTAGTGAAGGTGAAGACACCAACGCTAATGAGCCTACGGATAACACTGAAACAGAAAACTAAGTATTTAAATAATAAAAAGGAAAATCAATGAAAAAACTAATTTTAAGCTTAGGTATCGTTAGCTTGTCGCTAGGTGCTTATGCCCAAAAGTCAGAAATAAACGAAGCAAAAAAGATTTGGGACTTGTTCTCGGCAATGCCTTCAAAAAACCTTAGTGACAATTTAAAAAACCTAGATGCAGGTTTAAAGCGCACCGATGCTGCGATTGCGCATGAAAAAACAGCAAATTCTGCGCAAGCATGGTCGTTACGAGCTTCTTTATCTTCAGCTATTAGCTTATTAGATACTTTAAGCGCACAAAATTCGGAAGCGAAACAGAAAATTGCTGAAGAGGCAATTGCCAAAGCAACCGAATTGGATAAAAAAGGTGAAGAGAAAGACGCCTTGAGAAATGCGAAAATCAATATTGATAATGCTATCCAGTCTCGTGCTATTGTAGCATATAGAAAGAGTGATTTCGCGACTGCATATAAGTATTTCAACGAGGTTACTACACGTAACCCACAGGATACCAATATGTTTTTTAATGCCGGAGTAGCTGCCAAACAAGCTAAAAACTACGAAGCTGCAATTACAAGCTTCAGAAAAGCGATAGAATTAGGTCACCAAGACACTAAAAATCTGTATTTAGATATTATCAGCACTCAGTTAGCAAGTGTTAAAGATACTACAGCAGGTATGGCAACTATTGATGAGGCTTTAGTGAAATTTCCGGATGATCCTGATTTTATTGGCACACAAACGGATATTTACATCCTTAGAGAAGAGATCGAAAAATCTCGCGAATCTTTAAATAAATTGGTAGCTAAAGATCCAAATAAAGCGATTTATCAATTTTTACTAGGCGAAACTTATTACAAGCAAGCGCTAAACGTTCAAAAAGAGAGACAAAAAATTGACGCGAAGAAAGTTAAAGAATACAATGCTGCTAGTGCTAAAATGACTGGTTTAATTGATCAAGCGTTACCTTTCTACAGAAAATCTTACGAATTGGATCCTAAAGCGGTACATACTTTAGAAGCTTTGAAACAAATTTATGCTTTCAAGAGCGATACAAAAAACTACGAGGAGATTAAGAAAGCATTAGATGCTATTCAAAAGTAATAATAACATCTAATTGATGTTATTTACAGGGAGATAATTGAATATTATCTCCCTTTTTCATTAATTTGTGTCAGGATAAAGAAGTACAATGCGTAAATCATATATCACCTTTTTAGCTTTAACGACGTTCAGCATATCGAGTTTTGCTCAAATTTCGCAAATGAAAATTGCTAATAATAGCTTAGGCAAGCTACATACAGCTATTTCAGCTAAAGCGGATGTAAAAAAGCAATTGACAATTATAGGAGAGGGGATAAAGGCGGTAGAAGCGGCAGAAAAGGATAGGAGAACGAGAAATTGGCCAGAAACTTGGGCTATTAAAGCTTATTTGTCTTCGTATATTGCTTTAATTGATGAAAACAGTAGCAATGCAGATAAGTATTATCAACTTGCGCAGGACGCCTTAGAAAGAGCAAAAAAGCTTGACAAGTTTCAGTCAAATGCTGATTTGATAAAAGCTGCAGATCATAATATCCATACTAAAACCCAACAGGACGCTACCGGTGCTTTCAGAAGAAATGATTTTTCGACAGCTTTTCCTCTGCTGAAAAAAGTTAGTGATTTTTTTCCAACAGACACCTTACTAGCGAGTAATACAGCAATCTGTGCTCAAAATTTACAAGATTACGATTCGGCTCTAACTTATTATTTAAGGGCGAAAAACGCAGGGATAAAAAACCAAGCCGTATTTCAGCAAATAGCAACAATTTATGCATCGAAATTTGAAACAGAATTGGCTATAAAAACCTTAGAAGATGCACTTCTTGTTAATCCAAATAGTGCTTATCTAACCAACGACTACGTAAATCTATTGCTAGATGCCGAGCAATATAGCAAAGCAACCAAAGTAATCGAAAACTCTTTAGCTAACGAAAAGGGTAACAGTACACTATATTATTTATACGGTTATTTGCAGCAAAACTACGCTAAGAACAACAGCACTGCGCAGTTGGCCTATAAAAAGGCTTTAGAAGTAGACCAGAATTTTTTCGATGCTTTGTATCAACTAGGCGTTGCATATTTAGCCGATGCAAACGATGCGCTGGAAAAGAAAGATGAGCAAAAATTCAGATCTTCTATAAATAGAGCTGAGTATGCGTTGCTTCGTGCACACGAGGTTAATATCAATCATCGTAACACTATAAAATTTCTTATCGATATTTACACACGTAAAAATAGGTTAGATAGAGTTCAAGACCTTAAGAGAAAACTCAACGAATTTTAATAACAAAGAAATACGACCATCTTTCATAACACTTGTTGACCAACTTAACATAATGTAAATTATATGACAAAATGGAATTTGATTAATTATTGCTAAATTAGCTCAATTTCTAACCCAATATATAATTATGAAACATATTGCCGTTATCGGATCTGGAACTATGGGCAACGGTATTGCGCACACTTTTGCGCAGTACGGCTATCAAGTAAATCTTATCGATATTAACCAAGAAGCGCTCGACAAAGCGCTGACTACGATTACGAAAAATTTGGACCGTCAGGTGACCAAAGCAACCATTACTGAAACTGATAAACAACAAACGTTAAATAACCTAACTACACATACAGATGTTAAAAGCGCCGTTGCACAAGCGGATTTAATTATCGAAGCGGCTACAGAAAATTCAGACCTCAAACTAAAAATTTTTAAAGATCTGGATCAATTTGCCAAGCCCGAAGCAATTTTAGCTTCGAATACGTCATCCATTTCTATTACGCAAATTGCTGCTGCAACAAACCGTGGCGACAAAGTGATTGGCATGCATTTTATGAACCCCGTACCCATCATGAGGCTTGTTGAAGTTATCCGTGGATATGCTACAAGTGATATAACTACAAAATTAGTTATGGATTTGTCGGAAAAGTTAGGTAAAACCCCTGTTGAGGTTAACGATTATCCTGGTTTTGTGGCAAATAGAATATTAATGCCCATGATTAATGAGGCCATTTACACACTTTACGAAGGTGTTGCTGGAGTCTATGAGATTGATACAGTGATGAAATTAGGCATGGCACACCCTATGGGTCCCCTCCAATTGGCCGATTTTATTGGTTTAGATGTATGTTTAGCCATCTTAAATGTACTTCACCAAGGTTTTGGCAATCCAAAATATGCGCCCTGCCCTCTCCTAGTTAATATGGTTACGGCTGGTAAAAAAGGAATAAAATCTGGCGAAGGTTTTTACGACTACAGCGCTGGAGTTAAAGATGCAAAGGTAGCTAGTAAATTTAGTTAGCAATAGAAGCGCATTTGAATCCAACAATTGTACTGATAGTCCCGCCTTACATTTTAGTACCAAATTTGCGAAAATGCAAATTTGGGTGCTATCATTTCAGTCGGGGCTATTTTATCAAAACCAGCGCAAAAAGCCTATATTTGTACCATGAACGAAAATCTTGATCCATCTTCAGAAAATCTCACGCCTGTAGAGCGTGATATAGAAAAGGCACTGCGGCCACAGGAGTTTGAAGATTTTACCGGGCAAGAAAAAGTTCTAGAAAACCTTAAAATTTTTGTACAAGCAGCCAAGTTACGCGGCGAAGCCTTAGATCATGTTTTATTACATGGGCCTCCAGGTTTGGGTAAAACTACCCTATCGCATATTATTGCTAACGAAATGGGCGTAGGTATTAAGGTAACCTCTGGTCCTGTTTTAGATAAACCAGGTGATTTAGCCGGATTACTGACTAATTTAGATAGCGGTGATATTCTCTTTATTGACGAAATTCATCGTTTGTCGCCTTTGGTTGAAGAATATTTGTACTCAGCCATGGAGGATTTTAAAATTGATATTATGCTAGAAAGCGGTCCAAATGCCCGCTCGGTACAAATTGGTTTAAATCCCTTTACATTAGTTGGCGCAACTACAAGATCGGGCTTATTAACGGCACCACTTCGTGCTCGTTTTGGTATCAATTCTCGTTTGGCTTATTATGATGCAAAACTGCTTACCACTATTATTCTGCGGTCATCACAAATTTTAAAGACACCTATTAGCGACGAAGGTGCTTACGAAATTGCCCGTCGTAGTCGTGGTACACCTCGTATAGCCAACGCTTTGCTGCGTAGAACCAGAGACTTTGCTCAAATTAAGGGTAATGGTAATATTGATACTGAAATTGCGAGGTACGCGTTAAACGCTCTAAATGTTGATGAGCACGGCCTAGATGAAATGGATAACAAAATACTTTTGGCTATTATCGATAAGTTTAAAGGCGGCCCAGTAGGTTTAAAAACTATTGCCACTGCTGTTGGCGAAGACGATGGAACAATTGAAGAAGTTTACGAACCTTTCTTAATTCAAGAAGGGTATTTAATGCGCACCGCCCGGGGTCGTGAGGTAACCGAGGCAGCCTACAAGCACTTAAATAGAGTAAAATTAGGCCAAACCGGGAAGCTGTTTTAGCCACAAAGTACTGCATTTTATTAAATAAACCCGATTGTCGCGGCTATACTTTTTGTTTAAAGTAGTTATGAACATGCTTGCCTCCCAATAAAATAACCTATTTAGAATATGAATGGTAGTGGTAACAAAAAGATGAAAGCATAAAGCGGGGCTACATTTGCTAAGTATGCTTAGCTTAGTTTTGCGAAATGTACTTTTTACTACCTCAGACTATTAAAATCGAACAATTTTACTTTAAAAACGTCTATTAAATATGAATATAGAATTACGTAAACTCACCATCGAAGATTACAACGACCTTCGAGAGTCGATGCAACAAGCCTATTTGGACAGCGGAAATGGTGTATGGAGTAGAGCGAAGATCCAAAATTTGCTTAATATTTTTCCAGAGGGACAACTTTGCATTGCGGTTGATGATAAGGTTGTGGCCTGCTCCTTGGCAATTATTGTAGATTATGACATTTTCGGCGACAATCACACCTATGAAAAAATAACTGGCAAGTATAGTTTCTCTACGCATACCCCATTAGGAAATGTACTTTACGGCATTGAAGTTTTTGTGCATCCCGAATATAGAGGCTTGCGTTTAGCGAGAAGGCTTTACGAGGCTCGGAAAGAGTTGTGCGAGTTGCTGAATTTAGAAAGCATTATCGCTGGCGGAAGAATTCCCGGTTATCATGAATACTCGGACACATTAAGTCCGAGAGCCTATATCGACAAAGTAAAATCGAAAGAGATATACGATCCGACTTTAAGTTTTCAAATTGCGAATGATTTTCACGTGCGTAAAATTTTGAAGGATTATTTACCGGGTGATATTGAATCGAAAGAGTATGCCACTTTAATTGAATGGAACAACATTTATTATCATGATAACGTTTCGCCACGATCGGCTCAAACGATTAGATTGGGCTTGGTACAGTGGCAAATGCGCCACTTCCCAGATTTAGATGCCTTTTATGAGCAGGTAAAGTTTTTTGTAGACGCAGTGAGTGGCTACCAATCGGACTTTATTATGTTTCCGGAGTTCTTCAATACACCGTTATTGCAGCCCTATAACCATTTGCCAGAAAAAGAGGCGATGGAAAAGTTGGCAGAACAAACC
Organism: Pedobacter sp.; assembly: GCA_045629525.1. GTDB lineage: Bacteria > Bacteroidota > Bacteroidia > Sphingobacteriales > Sphingobacteriaceae > Pedobacter. Next base: position 212,456 of record JAZQRH010000023.1, on the reverse strand, counting down.
GAAGAAATTGTACGAAAACTACAAGAGTTTGCGGTGTCTTATAATGTGAATATTATTTCGGGAAGTATGCCGATTAAGGAAGATGGCAAGTTATATAACGCTACTTATTTGTGCCACAGAAATGGATTGACGGAAGATTACCGTAAAATACATATTACGCCTAACGAACAAAAATATTACGGCATGAGCGGTGGCGATAAGATTGGCGTGTTCGATACGGATTGTGGTAAAGTTGGTATTTTAATTTGCTATGATGTGGAGTTTCCGGAGTTGAGCAGAATTTATGCCGACCAAGGCATGCAGATCTTGTTTGTGCCATTTTTAACGGATACGCAAAACGGCTATACAAGGGTTAGGCATTGTGCTCAAGCCAGAGCTATAGAAAATGAATGTTATGTTGCCATTGCGGGTTGTGTTGGCAATTTACCTAAGGTAAATAATATGGATATTCAGTTTGCACAATCAGCTGTGTTTACCCCTTCTGATTTTGCTTTCCCTACCAATGCGGTAAAGGCAGAAACTACGCCTAATACTGAGATGATGCTGGTTGTAGATGTTGACTTGCACTTACTTGATGAATTACATCACTTTGGTACAGTTAAGATATTAAAAGACAGAAGAAAAGATTTGTACGAAGTCAAGTATTTGAAATAACAATAAGGGAGATTACGTTCGTAATCTCCCTTATTTATTTTGTGAAAGTAGGCATTACTTATTTGTAACTCTCACGTCAATTCTCCTATTCCTTGCTCTACCCTCTTCGCTATCATTACTAGCTACAGGATGCTCTGCTCCGTAACCTTCGGCCTCTAACCTACTTTTATCAATACCTAAATCTACTAGTGCTTGCAACGCTGCATTAGCCCTATCATTAGAAATGGTTTTGTTTACAGCGGCATCGCCAGTGTTGTCTGTATAACCTCCTAGTTTAAGTTTTACTGAAGGATATGCTTTCAAAATTGCAGCGATATTATTTAGTTGTGTTTGCGATTCAGGTTTTAAAGTGCTTTTGCCAGTCTCAAAAAATAAACGATCAAAAGTAAACCAAGTTTCTTTATCAACGCCACGATCCTTATCTTCAATAAACGAAACTAATCTATTTTCAACCGAATTTATTCCCACTGACATATCTGTACCGTCTGGTAATTTAGCAGCAATGGTGTCCCCTAAATCTGCAATATAATCACCAGCGTCGTTTATTGTACCTTTCACAGCATCCATTCCGGTGTCTATTGCAACCATAGTTGAATCTGCAACTACAGTCATTTTTTCGCTAGTGCCACGACCAAAAAAGTACCACAGCGCTAATGCAATTAACAATAATGGAATAAGCCATGCCCAAAACGAGCTTGATTTTTTTTCGACTTCATGCGGTGTTACTATCGGTCTTTCTACTCTTGGCTCGTTCACAACCGTGGGTCTCTCAATGTTTGTTCGCACGGGAGTTTCTACAATTGGAGTTTCAATTTCTGGCCCACTAACATTGGGCGGTGCTAAATTGGTTATCCCTAAGCTGGTTCCTAAGGATGCTGGTAAGGCAGCCGAAATCTCATCTTTATGTCCCCAAAGTTTCGTAAAAAAATCTGATGAATTCCATCCGTTCGATGCAAACACCTTTGAAACTGCTCCAGTAACAAAAGGAATAATCATGGCCAACAGTCCGTGAGATTTCTCTTCGCTAACTCCAGCCTGATTAGCTACAGCATTCGCCACTGTATTCGTTTCTAGACCAAATACAGTTCCCATTAAAGATTTTCCTCTGTCCAGCCAAGTATCGCCATTGGTGGTATCGTTGTCCGTTCCAAAAAGAGTTCCAGAAACGTTACTCATTAAATTATCCAAAAATCCACCTTCAGAAAGGTGACTATTGTTTTTTAAAATTCCAGCTAAAACAGTAGGAATGCCAGCGTCTACGGCAGAGTTAGCTTGCTCGTGGGTAATGCCGAGCCTTTCACTAATTTGATTGATAACCGAGCTACTAATTTCGCTTTTTACATTTTCAATTAATTTCATTGTTTTTCTATTTAAGTAAAGATTGATTTCTAAACATGTGCTTTTTTTTTGGCACGTGTAAGCAAGAGTGTAAGAGCTAAAGAGCGAAATTGGATTATTGGTTAAGTTGTTGTATTGTTTCTAAAAAAGAAAAACCAGACGATTAATAATACAATCACGAAAATCGGGATAATCCATTTCATCGCTTGCCCCGCACCTTTATTATCTGGTTCGTTAACAGTTGGTGCTGGCGCCGGATTATTTTGGTGTTTATCGTAATCAGTTTCTACTTGACCTTTCGGCGTATGTTCCGAATATTGGTCTTTATTATCATGTTCCATAGCTCAAATTTTAATTAAGGCTTGATATAATTACATGCTACTAACAGCTAAAGTCTTAGAAAGGTTTTATCAAAAGCTTATCTTTGCGCTAATGTTTAGCACTAAGACCCAACACAGTAAATTGATTAAGCAAGAGGCACAGCGTTTAGGTTTTATGTCGTGTGGTATAGCTAAAGCAGATTTTTTAGCGGATGAGGCACCTCGCTTAGCGCAATGGTTAAAGGAGAATAATCACGGCGAAATGAGCTATATGGAGAACCATTTCGATAAACGATTGGACCCAAGACGCCTGGTAGATGGTGCAAAGTCTGTGGTTTCACTCACTTTAAACTATTATACAGATCAGCAACAGTCAGACTCTTCGGCTCCCAAAATATCCAAATATGCTTATGGAATAGATTATCACACTGTGATAAAAGATAAACTACATGCATTAATGGCTTTTATTAGAGAGAACATTGGCGAAGTAGATGGTAGGTGCTTTGTAGATTCGGCTCCGGTTATGGATAAGGCTTGGGCACAAAAGGCGGGCCTGGGTTGGCGAGGGAAAAATACCAACCTAATCAGTAAAAAAGCGGGTTCATTTTTTTTCTTAGCAGAGCTGATTATCGATCTCGATTTGGACTATGACAGCCCCTTCCCTACGGATCACTGCGGATCATGTACACGTTGTATAGATGCCTGCCCAACAGAGGCCATTGTGGCGCCCTATGTTGTAGACGGCAGTAAGTGTATTTCTTACTTGACGATTGAACTCAAAAACGAAATTCCGAATGAATTTAAGGGAAAGATGGACAATTGGATGTTCGGCTGTGATATATGTCAGGATGTTTGCCCGTGGAATAGGTTTGCTAAACCACACGAACAAGCCGAGTTTCAACCGAAAGAAAACTTACTCGACATTTCCAAAGAAGAGTTGATAGATATGACTGAGGAAGTGTTTAAATGTGTGTTTAAAAACTCACCAGTAAAACGTACAAAGTTTAGCGGACTTAAAAGGAATATCAATTTTTTACAAGAGCTGTAGTATGATACGTTTAATAGTTCTTTCTTTTTTTATTATAGTGACTTTTAACTTGCATGCGCAGACTTTAAGGATTAAGGATAGAAAAGCGAATCCTTTATCTGGATCTCAATTTGCAATATTGATTAGTGACAGTACGCTCAGTTTAGCAAGTCGCGAAGATTTAATATTTAGAGAATTTACGAATCGGAATATTCCAAGTTTCTTTACCAAGCTCGTTCCTGTACAAATAAAAAAAGAGGTCAACGGTATCCGCTACACACTTCTATTATACGTAACGGCCGACTATTTCAGCATTGGCAATGATACAGATTTCGTATACATGCCAGTAACACCTATGTTGGCACAAAGAATGGCCGATTCCCTTTCGTGCATGTTACCAACAAAATTGATGGTCGACGAAATTTATAGGCAAGCGCATAAAAAATTGGCGCCAATACCATTTGAACCCAATAATTTGATGACAACGGTGCCCGTGTTTAAAAATCATAGTGACAGTATTGGCGTGCAGTTCACCAGAAAGAAAAGAAAGCTAGGTGATTTAGTGGCAGGTAATAAAAAAGATGTAATTACCTCCAATAAAATTTATGGGCAAAGCACCCCGAGGGTTGTAATTTATGGTTGGCACCAATTAAATGGGAAAGCTATCCAACCGGTTTACCACAAACACATACACACTTGGGTGGACTACAGTCATGGTTTACGTCTTGTTTACCGGAAAGCGAATTTGAACGGAAAGATTGTTGATTTATTCGATGTATTGCGAGATCCTATCCTGCATTCTTTGATAAGTGACGAAGGGTTAATTGAAAACGGAAAATATCCGACAGAATAACTATTGAGGCTTGCTCACAAATTTATTCCCTCTTATATAAAATCGATATGGCCAAAGGGCATGTTCTTGCGCATAAGCCACGCCAACTCTTGTGGTGCTTACAATATCCGTAGCAGGCACATCTTTATCATTTTCAATCCAGATATTGTTAGAGGAAAACGGCAGTGCATTAAAAGATTTGTCTATGCCTAATGCTTTAGATAATGCACCAGGTCCTGCAGTTAAACGAGGATGTATTTTACTCATAGCTCTCCTCCTCAGCATCTCATCTATCCCTACGGATGGCTCGATGGATCTAATCAATACCGCTTGAGGGTTATCTAAATCGCCAGTAACCACATTTAATAGATGATGAATACCGTAACATAGGTAAACATAACTTACGCCACCAGCGGCATACATAATTTCTGTTCGGTTGGTTCGCCTTCCACCAAAAGCATGACAAGCTCTATCTACCACACCATCATAAGCTTCAGTTTCGGTAATTACGCCGCCAGTGACCATCCCATCTACACTTGTAAACAACCGTTTGCCAAGTAGTAGTTTAGCAACTAAAGTAACATCCGGGTTTTTATAGAAACCGATCGGTAGTTTACCCATTCAATAACTTTATTATTTTATTTAGATATTCTGCATCAACCTCATCAAAATGAGCAAGATATTCGCTATCTACATCCAAAACACCAGCGACCTTGTTTTGCTGATAAAAAGGCAATACTATTTCTGATTTGGATGCGGTAGCACAAGCAATATGACCAGGAAATTCATCGACGTTAGGAACAATAATGATCTCTTTTCGTTCCCAAGATGTTCCACAAACACCTTTCCCTTTTTTAATTCGTGTACATGCCACTGGTCCTTGAAATGGCCCTAATACTAATTCATCATTTTTTACTAAATAAAAACCCACCCAAAACCATTTAAACTGTTCTTTTAGTGCCGCACAAACATTTGCTAGATTAGCAATAGTGTCTGTTTCGCCACTAACTAGTCCTTCAATTTGTGGGATTAGCGAACGATATTGCTCTACTTTATCCAAACTGCGATCAATTATTAAGTCTTCTGCCATTCTACAAAGTTAGTGCAGTTTATGCAATTATTATTCATAATAATTTCAGAAGTACCACTTGTGGATAGGGTTTAAAAACAATTTGTTAGTTTTGGGAGATTAGAAATTAACTAACATAAAAATGAAATTGAAAAACATCCTACTTGCTTCCATTGTTATTGGCGGCGTAAGTTTGTGGAGTTACACCTTACGTGATGAGGGTATGTTTCCTTTAAGCGAGATCCACAAAGTAAATCTAAAAGCAGCAGGCCTTAAAATTGATGCCAACGAAGTTTATAATCCAAACGGCATTAGCTTAGTTGATGCATTAGTAAATGTGGGTGGCTGTACAGGCTCTTTTGTTTCTGATGAAGGTTTAATAATTACCAACCACCACTGTGCATTTAGTGCGGTACAATTGGCTAGTACGCCAGAAAATGATTATCTGACAAACGGATTTGTAGCCAGAAAACGTGAACAAGAGATTGAGGCAAAAGGTTTAACTTGTCGAATTACTGAAAGTTATGAAGATGTTTCTGAGCGAATTTTAAGTAGTGTAGCAAACGAACAAAATCCAGCCACACGCCTAAAGATGATTAATAATTTAATGCGGAATATTGCCATAGAAGCTGAACAGAAAGATCCTTCTATTAAAGCAGAAGTTTCGGAAATGTTTATCGGTAAAACTTACGTGCTTTTTAGGTACAAAACCATTCAAGATGTAAGACTGGTCTACGTTCCTCATCGTCAAATCGGCGAGTTTGGTGGCGAGACTGATAATTGGGTGTGGCCTCGTCATACAGGCGACTATGCTTTTATGAGAGCTTACGTTGGGAAAGATGGAAAACCAGCGCCTTATAGCAAAGACAATGTTCCTTTTACGCCGAAAAAATCTTTGAAGGTAAATCCAAATGGCACAAATGAAGAAGATTTTGTATTTATACTAGGGTACCCTGGCAGAACCTTCCGTCATCGCCCTGCGCAATTTGTTGACTATCAAGATAAGTTTGTGCTCCCGTACACCTCTGATTTATATGATTTCCAAAATTCAACAATGGAAAGTGTTGGCAAAAAAGACAAAGCCACTGAGATTAAATTGGCTACCCGAATCAAGAGAAATGCTAACGTGATGAAGAACTATCGCGGAAAATTATCTGGCATTCGTGGAATTGATCTTGTAGCAAAGAAACAAGAGGAAGATGCAGCGCTTGCTCAGTTCATCAATAATAACGCAGATGTTAAAGCGCAGTACGGTAACTTAATGAATAGCATCGACGAGCTCTACAAACAAATAAATGGCGATGCCAACAGGGACTTGTGGCTTGGTCAAATCTATAGTTCTACAAGTTTGCTGAACGTTGCTCGTAATATCAATAATTTCAAAGCCTCTTTAAATGCTCAACCAAGTGCTGAGAAGCAAGCGTTTTTCGATAAAAATGTAGATCGTTTAAAAACATTTTTAAACGGTGTTTATGGCGCCTATGATATCGATGTTGATCGTCGTATTCTTAAGAAAATGATGTTAGATGGTCATGCGTTAGCACGTAATCAGCGTGTTGTGGCGGTCGATAAAATCACGAGTCGTGGAAATAATGCAGAAGCAAGTATCGACGATTATATTAACGATGCTTTTGGGCTAACAAAGCTAAAGGATAAAGATTATGTGATGAATTCGCTATTGAAATCACTCAAGTCCGTAAACGACTACAATGATGGCTTGTTAGTGTTTGAGAAAGATATTGCGAAGCAAATAGCCGAGCTGAAACCTGAAAAAGATCGTAGAGATGGTGTATTAAATAAGTTAATGGGCGATTACGTAAACGTAAAGGAGAAATTCTTACAGAAAGGATTTATTCCAGATGCAAATAGTACCCTGCGGTTAACCTATGGTTATGTTCGCGGTTATTCGCCTAATGACGCAACTTACATGTCCCCTTTTACAACGATTAAAGGAATTTTAGAAAAAGGCGCTACTGGTAACCCTGATTTTTATTATCCGAACATTATTAAAGAACTATGGAATAAGAAAGATTTTGGCGCATTTGCAAAGAAAGATTTAAATGATGTGCCAGTAGGCTTGTTATATAATATGGATACCACTGGCGGAAACTCTGGTTCTCCAATTATGAATGCGAATGGCGAGTTAATTGGCGTTAATTTTGACCGAGCTTATGGTGCTACAATTAATGATTACGCATGGAACGAAAGTTATAGCCGTTCTATCGGAGTAGACATTAGATACGTACTGTGGGTAGCTTCAAAAATTGATAAAGCAGATTTCTTATTAAAAGAAATGGGCGTGAATTAATAGTTATTTTACACATAAAAAAAGCGAAGGAAAATCCTTCGCTTTTTTTATTTGAAAACTTTAGCCTATAATTTTATCAATTTAGTTGAAGCGTTAATGTCTCCGTTTGTCAAAGACAGTATATATAAACCGCCTTTTGCATTTAACGATATTTTTGAAAGCGAAACTCCATCGTAATTGAAAGTTCCTTTGCTAATTATTGAACCAGCGGCATTAGTTATTTTGTAACTATACTTGTCTGCCGGATATCCCGACAAACTTAAATCGAAATTATTCGCTTGTATTGGATTTGGATATACGCTAAGAACGGTGTTTGGTGCTAATGAAAAGTTTACAGACTTCAAATCCTTGTATATAGCTTTAGTTCCATCATTATCTACCGAAGTTAAACGGTAATAAGCAACCCCATTTACTGGTTGCAAATCGTTGCTGGTGTAACGGTTGTTTCCAATTGCTAGCACTTTAGCAACTTCCTTAAAGTCTGCACCATTTGTTGATCGTTCTACGATGTAATGATTAACATTATCTTCTAAACCAACAGACCAAGATAAATTGACTATATTCTTGTTTGCTTTAGCATTAAACGTTTTTACTTTTACAGGTAGAGTTGAGTTCCATTCAATAGCGCCAAGGTCAACGGTTGTATTCACCAAACGAAGGTTACCTAAAAAATCTGTAGCGATATTTACGTCGCCTAAGCTGCTAGTGTAAAGTGAATTGCTACCCTTATCTAATGCAAAGCTATCATTTGCTGGGTATAAAAAGTTTGGTTGACTTGGGTCGGTACTAGCAAATAAAGATGTCGGATTGGCATTCTCCACATTCTCGCCAACGGATCTGCTGCCACTATTTGTTAAGTCTGTTCCTATTTGAACCAGGTTATTGTAATAGTTTTGGTTAGCAGTTGTAGCACCTCTTCTGAAATCATAGGTTTCTCCACCTGATTGGTTAATCGCATCATAATTCCTTAAGTTATTGTTAAATATATTGTTGATTAGATTGAGTGTTACGTTAACACCATTGTTGAAGTGTATAGCTCCGCCATTCTCACTTGTGCTTTTATTCGAGAAGAAAGTATTGTTAACTATGCCTACTGCTGTAGCGTTAGATACTCCCTCGAAAGATCCATTTGTAGCATAAACTGCTCCACCTCCGGCAGCAATATTATTAAAGAATAAGCTATTACTCACTCTTACTGTAGAAGCTACTGCGCCTTCTCCACTAGAGGTTACGAATATCGCCCCGCCATTTGTAGTAGCAATACCATTTGAGAAAGTTGTTTTACGAACGCTTAAATTGCCGCTATACATATATATATGACCGCCGGAACCTGTTGTACTGTTTTTATTAAATATACTATTATCAATATTTAATGAGCTCGAACCTGTGGTGTATACAGCTCCTCTCTCAGAACTATTTTCCTGAAAGTCACAGTTAATAATATTAGTTTCCCCTACGCCGCTTCTAATTGCACCACCGTACTTGGTATGTGTATTTTTTAAAAAAATGGTATTAATGATATTTAACGTTCCTGACGAGCTGGCTTTGGCTATGGCGCCCCCACCTGAGCCACCATCGCCAGAATTCTCGTTAAAAGCGCAGTCGTTGACTTCAAATGTAGCAGAACTCGAATTGAAATAGGTGTATAAAGCCCCGCCATTCCCAGCGTTATTCTTTTTAAATTTTACATTATTCATCTTACCCGTATTAGCGCTAGAGATGTGGAGATATGCTCCACCACCCAAACCTGGTTCATTAATTGCATTTGTCTCTGCAATATTTCCTTCAATAACCAAATTATTGTATAAAACATTGTAAGCTCCAAGCCCTCTCGCAGTTATGCCCCCTCCTTTATTTCTAGCAAACAGAATTGTGGAAGCTGAAGTTAGACCAACTTCGCCGACGCCATCTGCAAAACCACCAGTTATCGTAAAACCGTCTAACGTATAAGATAAAAGAGCACTTGTACCATCCGAAATTAAAACAACGTGGTAGGTATTATCGGTTTTCAAATTTGGATCTAGATTGTCTTCAATATCGTTCCCCAATAAATCTCCGCTCAAAACTGTTTTATTATTTGTGTTTTGTAAATCTCTATCAGATAAACTCTCTTCATCGCCTGCAAAGCCACCAAAAACGCTTACTCCACGCTTCATTAAGAAAGTTTTATCTCGGTTGTCAGCAGAGTTATAAATAGGGTTCACAGTAGGTCTGTAAGTGCCCTTTGCAACCCACACCTGCTGTCCGGAAGAAGCACTGGTGATAGCTTGCTGTAATTGCGTTTTGTCATAAGCGGTACTCCATGATGAGCCGTCTTTCGTTACTGCCCCCCCTGCTTCTGTTACATAAATTTGCGCTTTAACGCTAGTAAAAGCAAAGGTTGCTAATGCAAATAGATAGTAGATTTTTTTCATAAACTAGTCTTGTTTTAGAGGTTTTAAATTCAAGTAATTGACTTGTGTAGCAATTGAATAGGACCGTTTTTATAAATATTTTATTCATAAAAAATAAATGAGTGTTTTAACGGTAAAATTATTAGTTATTTTTACAGCGTTTTAAATATACATCAATGAGAATTATAGCAGAATTGCCACATCCGCAATGTAAGATTAGCATCTTTAGTATGAACCAAAAATTCATAGTTAAATTTGAGCAAGGACCTTACGAACAAAGCTATAAAATAGCTGAACTGGATCTTAGTGGCGGTGGGGTGAATGAGGTTTTTCAGATTATAGACGAGGAGTTTATTGACACGGTAATAGAACGATTTAAAGCCATGAGGAGCGATTTTATTGCTGCTTATCAAAAGCAACAGTAATTATTTATTCAGAGTATATAACTTGCTGTTAAATAATTATTTATATTTAGTTTCAGAATTTTATTTTGCATTTTTCACTAATATAAGCGATTGCTGAATACCTATTGTTAAGTTTAAATTAACATACAACAATTTAAACATTTAATTTTCAGTAGTTTGTAAATTAATTCAGAATTTAATTTCGATGGCTTTATTACCAAATATGTGGGAAGTTTGGTGTTTAAGTTGGCGTATCGTTTCCTGCAAGTGACCAAAAGAGATTATATTTTTAGTTAGCTTTTAATTACCTTTATCGCCCAATTCGATATATGAATAACCAGAAAACTGCCGGCGTTTTTTTTATCCTAGTCACCATTCTATTTGACTGTATAGGCTTTGGCATCATCATCCCGATTATGCCAGATTTAATACAAGAATTGACAGGATCGAGCTTGAGTAAGGCTTCTGAATACGGCGGGATATTGCTTACTGTTTATTCGCTGATGATGTTTTTGTGTTCCCCTATTTTAGGTTCTCTAAGTGATAAAATTGGACGGCGCCCAGTGCTGCTCATTTCTCTTTTCGGCTTAGCAGTTGACTACCTTTTCTTATCGTTTGCAAATACAATTACCCTTTTATTTGTAGGACGTATCATTGCCGGCGTTTGCGGAGCGAGCATTACAACTGCGTCGGCATACATTGCCGATGTGAGTACGCCAGAAAAAAGAGCGCAAAATTTCGGCTTGATTGGTGCCGCTTTTGGCTTGGGCTTTATCATTGGACCTGTTATTGGCGGGGTTTTTGGCGAAATGGGTACTCGTATTCCTTTTATGATTGCAGGTGGTTTATCTTTATTAAATTGGCTTTACGGTTATTTTATCTTACCCGAATCTTTAAAGCCAGAGAATAGAAGGGCATTCGACTGGAAACGAGCAAATCCGGTCGGTGCAATTATTCAGTTAAAAAGATACCCGAAGTTAATTGGGCTATTGGCAGCTTTACTGATTTTATACATTGCAGCACAATCTACACAAACGGTTTGGGCATACTATACCAAAGAGAAATTTGATTGGAACAAAACCTGGGTAGGTTATTCGCTGGGCTTTGTTGGGATAACGGTAGCTATTGTTCAAGGTGGATTAATCAGAGTTATCATCCCCAAAATTGGTCAGAAAAAATCCATCATGTATGGTTTAACGCTGTATCTTATTGGCTTCATACTGTTTGCGCTCGCCTCCGAAGGATGGATGATGTTTGCCTTCATGGTTCCCTACGCTTTGGCAGGAATTACTGGACCAGCGATACAGGGTATCATCTCCACTCAAGTTAAAGCAGATGAGCAAGGCGAATTACAAGGTATCATGACGAGTTTTATGAGTTTGGCCAGCATTATCGGTCCATTATTGATGTCGTACCTGTTCGCCTATTTTACAGACAAGGCAAATCATATTTATTTTCCGGGAGCTCCATTTATGATGGGTGCCCTGCTTACCTGTATTTCGGTTTTAATTTGTTACAAAACCCTCAAAAAGCATCATTAATTAAAGGAGGGCATTGGCCAGATTAGCCAACTCGCTCCGCTCGCCTTTTTGCAAAGTGATGTGTGCGTAAAGTTTGTGATTTTTAGCGTTTTCAATCAAATAAGATAAACCATTACTTTCACTATCCAAATAAGGTGTGTCAATTTGGTAAATATCTCCGGTGAACACAATTTTAGTATCTTCTCCAGCCCTACTTATAATGGTTTTAATTTCATGGGGTGTGAGGTTTTGTGCCTCATCAATAATGAAAAAAATCTTGTTTAACGTTCTCCCTCTAATGAAGGCCAGAGGCGCAATCTCAATTTTCTCCGTATTTACCAATTCATCTATTTTGCGTTGCGTATTTTCATCTCCACTAAACTGCTCTCTAATAAATTTGAGATTATCCCAAATGGGCGCCATATAAGGATCTACTTTAGATTTTACATCACCCGGTAAAAAGCCAATATCTTTATTACTGAGTGGCACAATGGGCCTGGTGATATAAATTTGTCTATAATTGCGGCGCTGCTGAATTGCGCTTGCTAATGCCAATAAAGTTTTTCCTGTACCTGCGTTACCTTGTATAGTTACGAGTTTTATAGCTGGATTAAGCAAAGCATCTATGGCAAAGCATTGCTCTGCATTACGCGGATGAATGTTAAATATCGGCTGATCGCTTACTAACCTTAGCTTTCTGGTAGCGGCGTAATAGAAGGCGTTCACAACTTTACTCTTTTGTTTAAAAGTATAGAAATGATTTGCTTGCGTATGCGGCATTAATAAGTCACCAGCATCTACCGTCTCCTCTTTTTTTAATTTTTGAATTACTGTTGAGTCGAAATTATTTATTACTGTGCTGCCACTGTAAAGTTCTCCAACGTTCTTTACCTTTCCGGTTTCGTAATCTTCGGCGTGCATGCCCAAAGCTTTAGCTTTTAGGCGCAGGCAAATGTCTTTCGAAACAAGTATTACTTTCTCCTTAGGATTTTCTTCTTTAAGTACTAAAGCCGCATTTAGTATTCTATTATCAAACTTGCCTTCGCTAAATAGCAGTTCCGCATTCTCCTTTTTTGGCTTCTCGTTAATTTGAATTTTAAATCGGCCACCATTTGATTTATCAAGAACAAACCATTTGTTCAATAACTGATGTTTGGCAACATTATCTATAACCCTAATGAAATTACGAGCTTCGAAGTTTCGGGTATCGTTACCACTTTTAAAATTATCCAATTCTTCCAAAACCAAGGCAGGCACAGCAACATCATGCTCCTGAAAATTGTTTACGGCATTGTGATCATAAAGAATTACTGATGTATCCAGTACAAATATTTTCTTGTGAGATCTTTTTTCTGCTTTTGCCATGCCTAAATTTAAGATTAATAAAACGAAAGCAAAAACAAATGGTCCATCGCCATAAACAAAAACGGAGAACTGCCTCTTTCGATTTGGTTCTCCGTTTTAAACTTATCGCTATTCGTAAACATTGATAAGCTATCAACCGAATTTTACTTAACCTTAAATTGCTTCCCGCTCATTCGATTGTTCTGCTCTTTGTAATGATAAATATTGCATCTAACTCCGTAAAGTATTTTGCATTCTATCATTGTCTGTTCATTGTTCAGCATTAGTACTGCTACTATAGAGAACTTTATCTTTTTCTTTCGAACGATTAAAGCCTATAAAAATTCACCTTCTATTTTTCAATTTTTTGATGAACTTGCTGCATTATTAAAAACACTCGCAAACTGATACAATTTAAATCCCGAAAATTTTAGCTCTAAAGCTTCCTCTTCGTTTTGGACTTGTTTTCAGACGGTCAAAGTACTTCGTGTTTGATATTATCTAAGTTAGTAGCGTATGGCATTCATGTCAATAAAAACAGCATTTTCTTACTAACAACTTATCCACCAGAAACTTCTATGTTATCCACACAGAAATGCTACGAAATATCTGTTTCTAGAGTTCTTTTGTAAGTATTGCCTTATATTAGCTTATTTTGCTAACATTCAACTTATTAACAAAACACTTCGATTCAGTTATTTCTGAATTGCCATCGGCAGCTTATCGTGGCTTAAAGCGTTGTATTTCTTTAAAATTTCTAAGGTTTTTTTGATAGGTAAGGCTTTAACCACTTTTCCGCCTCTGCCCTTCGTATCTTCTGCCGTAAACAGCGAGTTTAGCAGAGCTTCTTCAGTCGCTTCCCATACTGCATTAAATAAAGGAGACATATCGTCGTTATTTAAATCGTCGATGTTGCGAACCTTATTTTTTGCACCATGATGTACTCTGTTTTTTTCGTAGGTAGAAAAAGCAATAGAGTAATCGCCACTACCGTTTGACGAAAATGCACCCACATTACCAAAGGCAATGTACGAGCGTTTCGCTAATCGCTCTAAGTTGCGGTCTGATAGTGGCGCATCAGTTGCAATAATGATCATGCATGAGCCATCGGCTTTATAGGTCTTGGTTTTATCAGCCATAAAGAAATTATTTAACTCTCTGCCTACTGGAGCACCGTTTACCTGTAAAATTCCACCAAAATTCGATTGTACCAGCACGCCAACAGTATAGCCACCTTTAGATGCTGGCAGTACTCGAGAAGAAGTACCTATACCTCCTTTGAAGCCCAAGGCCTCAGTACCTGTTCCCGCTCCTACATTTCCCTCAGTAACCGCTCCATTAGTGGCGCTTTTTAACGCTTCTTGTACGTGATCAGCATTAACGTGTCTGCCTCTGATATCATTTAAACCGCCGTCATTAGTTTCGCCTACCATTGCGTTGATAGATCTCACATTCTCGTTACCGGGTAAAGCAAGCATATAATCTAACAAAGCGTTAGCCACTAAAGGTGCATTCAGGGTATTTGTCAATAAAATAGGCGTTTCGATATTACCTAATTCTTTGATTTGCGATAATCCCATTGATTTGCCAAAGCCGTTACCCACGTAAACTGCTGCAGGCAATTTCTCTTGAAAAATGTTTCCACCATGTGGAATGATTGCGGTAACACCCGTACGAATAGAATCTCCTTTAGAAACTGTGGTATGTCCCACCTTTACACCGGCAACATCTGTAATAGCGTTAAATTTTCCAGTCTTTAAGGTACCTGTATACACGCCAAAATCTCTTGCTCTACCGCGTTTTTCTTGGGCATTAACATTTATCGTTCCGATAATTAATGCTGCGGTTAATAGTTTGTATTTCATCTTAGTTGTTTAATTTAAGTACTTTTCCGTGTAAGTTATCTTTGTGCGCTCCGTTTTCTATGGCGAATTTGCCATTTATAATCACATGATTTACACCAGTTGCTAATGCAAAAGGATCGCTATAGCTTGCGTTGTCTTGTATTTTTTCAGGATCGAAGATGACGATATCAGCCTCGTAACCAGTTCTAATATAGCCACGATTTTTCAGTTTAAAGAAGTCAGCTGTTAAGCCAGTTGAGGTGTGGATGGCGAATTTCATCGATAGGAGCTTTTTTTCCAAAACAAATTCTCTGATCTTTTTTGCGAAAGAACCATAAGCTCTTGGATGACCTTCAACCCCATCGGAACATGTAGTGATAAAATCTTGTTTCATGAAGTTTAGCAAGTCATTTTCGTGCATCACAAAACTATGTACTTCCATTGCTGGATGCTTAGTTAAGGCTTCGATAACAACATCTTCGACTGGTTTCTGCTGTTTTCCAACAATGAGATCTAGCGTTTGTCCATGATAGAATTTGTCGTTCGGACAATATAAACGGAGTTTATCTGCGCCACCTAAGGTAGCTACCCGCTTAATGATCCATTCTTTAATAAGCGCTAACGAATCGGGGTTTCTAAAATTCTCCAGCATTTGTTCGGCGCCCGTTCTTTTCGCCCAAACAGGTATCAAAATATTTAGATCATCGCCTGCGGCTAAATAAGGATAGACACTTGCTGTGACGTTCACTCCTTCTTTTCGAGCCTTTGCTATATGGTTAATAATTTCGGTACTCATGCCGTGAGCAGCTGGACCACTGGCTTTAATGTGCGAAATATGTACCGGAATGTTTGCTTCCCTTCCGATTTCAAGATTTTCGTCGATGGCCTTGATGCTCCCTGTACTTTGGTTGCGCATGTGCGTGTCGTAAGTGCCCCCATACTTCGAAACCACTTTCGATAGTGCAATCAACTCTGCAGTTGTCGAGAAATTTTGAGGAATATAAGAAAGGCCTGTTGAAATTCCGATGGCACCTTCTTGCATGGCTTTCTCCACTAACTGTTTCATCCGATTTAGTTCAGCCTCATTTGGCAAACCCTTGTTATTTGCAAGAACCGCATGTCTTACTGGGCCAAAACCCACAAAAGATGCAACGTTGGTGCCAATACCATTTTGTTCGAATTTCTTATTTTGCTTGGCAATCTCGAAAGTTCCCCAGCCATCGTTACCCGTAAAAATAGTGGTAATACCCTGGGCCAAATACGGAAGATTGGCTCTCTTCTTTTGGTCTGTAGCAAGCAAAGCGCTATCTGCATGCGTGTGTGGATCGATAAAACCTGGCGCCACAAATAAGCCCTTGGCGTTGATAATTTTGGATGCTTTTACGGCTTTAAGTGGCTTTCCTATATATATAATTTTACCACCACTTATTGCGATGTCCCGAAAAATAGAGTCATTTAAAGAGCCGTCGAATACACAAGCACCTTTTATATAGATATCGTACTTTTTATCTTGTGCAATTAATACATTAGGCAAAATTACAACGGTAAATACCACTTTTAGCCAGAGAGAAATACGCATATTTATGGCTTAAGTTTAGATGAATCAATTTCTTTAATCAAAGCTCTGGCAATAATCCTATTGGGGTCAACCAGAGGGATGCCTTTGTAATTGCTTTGCGGTAACGCGAGCGGCAGCTCTGTGCAGCCCAAAATAAAATGGCTTGCTTCTTCGTTCAGCAATTCGTCCATAGCCAACGTAAGCTCTTCTATCGCTTTTTTCTTTACAGGAGATGAGAAAGCTTTAATACCATAAACTGGATGGTAGATTGCATCATGAATGCGAGTTTGCCACAATAAGCTAGGTTCTACCACGCGTAAGCCTGCATCTAAAAGTATATCCTTATACAGACCTGTATTTCTCGTTCCCGTCGTAGATAAGACTGCTACTTTAGCGTCTGGAGAATTTAATTTGATGTGTGCTACAGTCTCCCTTACCAGATGTAACAACTTGATGTTGATTTTCTGCCTTTTAAGTTCATTTTCAACTACAGAAAATATTGGCGCCGCATGGGCTGTGTTGCAAGGTATTGCTGCAACTTGTGCCCCATTTTCCGCCAATTGTTTGATGATTTCGGCCAATGCATAACCAGGGTTAAGCTCCACATTCCCTAATAAATACTCCGTCCTATCCACAATTAAATGCGGATAGGACATCATTAAAACTGGTAAATGTTCTTGGTCTTTCTGTACATCTGTTTCTTCGATAATTTTTTTAAATACATCTAGTCCCGCTAATGGACCCACACCTCCTACAATTCCAATCATTGTTTTTATTGTTGGTTAAATCTTATCACTTTTCCTGCTAACGTACCGTTATATTCATCATTCTCAATCACCAATTCGCCATTTACTATCACTGCTTTTACGCCCGTTGCCAAATCTGCAGGTTTCTGATAAGTGGCATTAGCTTTGTATGTTTTTGGATCGAAAATTACAATATCAGCGAAAGCTCCCTCCTTTATCACCCCACGATCTTTAAGCTTAAAAATTCTAGCGGTTAGCCCTGTAGATTTATGTATCATTTGTTTAAGTGGTAACACATTCTGCTGAATAGCATACTCGCTGATTACTTTTGCGAAAGATCCAGCACCACGAGGATGTGTATCGCTTCCGTCGGAACCCACTACGATGTAGGGTTGTTTCAAGAAATTAATAATGTCAGCCTCGTCCATACCGAAAGAAATTGCGGTAATTGTTGGGTTTATTCTTAAAACTTTAATCACAGCGTCCTCTTCTGTAATTCCCCAAGTTTGCGCCATATCGGCGATGGTTTTGCCGTTTAAATATTGTTGAGATTTATTTCTGGTAGATAGCAACTTACCAACGCCACCTCCACTACTTTTTAAACTTCTCGCTACTGCTTCTGTAATCTTTGCCAAAGCCTCAGCATCATCGAAACTCGCTATCATTGCCGCAGTTCCATTTTCTCTAGCCCAAACAGGAATAATGTTTCGAAGCCCATTGGCTGATGCGGTGTATGGGTAGACATTTGCATCGATTTTAGAGCCTTTTTTACGAGCTTGATCAAGCAATTTGATAATGTTGGTACTCTTTCCCCAAGCGGCACGTCCAGAAGATTTAATGTGCGAAATATGCACGGCTATACCCGCTTCCTTTTCTATTTGTAAAACCTCTTCAATAGCACCTTTAGAGCTAGGCCAACTTTGTGAACGCATATGCGTATCGTAAATGCCATCGTACTTTGCAGCAGCCTTAGCTAAAGCTACAACCTCTGGCGTTTTAGCAAAAGCTTGTGGCAAGTAAGACAATCCTGTAGAGAAGCCAATCGCACCATCTTTCATTGACTGTTCGACCAATTGCTGCATTTTTGTCAATTGTTTCTCGTTTGGCTGTACGGGCTTATCGCCTAACACTTCATTTCTCACATCCCCTAAACCCACAAACATCCCTACATTAGGACCAATACCATTTTTTTCCCAAGCGCTAAAAACCTCGCCTGTATTCACTTTACCATAGCCATCGTTACCGGTAATAACGGTCGTAACACCTTGCCTTAACCAAACCAGGGCTGCTCTTTGCTGCTTATCATTCGAATTTAGTTGTCTTTCTATGTGCGTATGCGGATCGATAAAACCAGGAGCTACATATTTGCCTTTAGCATCTATAATCTGCTTTGCATCGAGTTTTGCGGATTCACTATTGCCAAAAAACACGATTTTGTTACCAGCTATGCCGATATCCTTTTTTACTGAATCGGCTCCAGTACCGTCGAAAACATATCCGTTTTTTATTAAATAGTCGATTTTTTGAGCGTATATATTTTGGGACATAAGCACAGTTAAACTGAGCGTGATGAGTTTCTTCATTTATTAATGGTTTTTCGGTTTAATAGTTTGGGTTTGTTTACTGAGATTTACTTTATTTAAATACGCTAAAATCGTCCATTACTTAGTTAGCCAAAAGGTTTGATCATTGCCAAAAACTTTATTAAAAATTGGAAGGTTAACCGCTGTACCCTTAGCCGAATTGGTAAAAATAACCACAGCTTTTTTAGTTTTAGGATACACTAGGAACACGCATTTATAACCGCCAGCTTTTGCACTACCATTTGATCCAGTGTGCCAATAAGCAGTTCCAGCCTCATTTTCTTGTGTACGAATGCCGAAGCAACATTTAATGTATTTGTCCTTTTCCTTTTCTTTCCCCTTTGGCGCCGCGGTTACTTTAGGCGTAAGGAAATCTTGATGCGTCTTTTTCGACATCCCCTTTCCGTTTAATACACCTTCTATTATGAACTTCATGTATTCGTCAGCAGTAGTTAAAAGAGTGAAAGCTGCGTTTGCATTTTTTGTCCTTCCGTTGCCTGCGCCAACTGAATTTTCGTCTTTATGCGGACGAGCGATGTTATTTCCTATAGCATTGTGATAAGTAAAACGAGATTTTGGCATTCCAAATGGTTTGAAAATGTATTCAGTACAAATTTCGTCTAAAGTTTTGTTGGTGATTTTTTCTGCGACAAGTTGTAGATAGTGGTAGGCCTCTCCAGAATATAAATAATCTGTTCCTGGCGTAAATCTTGTCTTCAATTCACTATTCTTCCACGCCGCACTTCCAGCTGCAGCTTCCCAGTTCACTAATCCGGTGGCATGTGTCAGTACATGGCGTGCGGTCATTAATGTTTTGTTCGGATCATTTTTTAATCGGTCATACTCGTAGTAATCCCATAAAGGTTTATCGAGGTCTAAAAGACCTTTATCTGCCAATATCAAGAATGCATAGGTAGCTACGACTTTACTAAGCGATGCAGCTTGAAAAATAGTTCGGCTATCTATGGCTTCGTTAGCCTCGGTATTTTTAACGCCATAGTTATGATGGCTTATTGTTTTACCATCGTAATACGCCATTTGTACTGCCGGCGTTACTGAGCTCGCAATAGCTTGTAATTGCCTAAATGTAATCACAGAATCTATTTTCTGCGCATTTACTTTCGAGTGAATTAATACAGTTGCTAGCAACAGGCAACAAAATGTGAAAGCTTTTCTCATTTGATATAGTTTAAGTTTGATTGAAAGGCTAAATATAATTAGTCCCTTTTAAGGCCAGAATAGTCCGTTTAAAGCTGAGTTTTTTTTGTCATTGAGAATTACAAGTCTGCTTTCTTAGACAGGCTGTACGAAGACCCTTTTTTTTCAAACTTCACGCCGCAACTCATCTCCAAAATTGATAGACTTTCTTGTAAGGGATTGCTGCGATCTAAGCGCCCACTGAAAGTTTGTTCTTCTATGTCAATGTTTTCGAAAGAAAATCTTATATCATACCATTCAGCTAATTTAGTAGTAATAACGCTCAAGTTGTCGTTCTTAAAAATAAAATCGCCTTGTTTCCAGTCCAAAATTTTATCGATATCGAATGATGAAACTTTATAATCACTACCCCTTACTACCGCATGTTGCCCAGGTTTTAATAGCGTTCGTTTAGCATTCAATTTTGCAGCTAAAGCGACACTCCCTTCTACCAAACTGGTCGCTGTATTTTTATCTAACACCTTCACATTAAAATGAGTACCCAAAACTTCTATGGTTTGGTCTATCGTAATTACCTTAAAAGGCTTTTCCTTATTCTTTGCTACCTCGAAATAAGCTTCGCCTTTAAGTTCAACAACTCGTTCCTCGTTATCGTTAAAATTAGCTCTAAATGAAAGCTCCGACGATGCGTTTAACCACACCAAAGTTCCATCTGGTAATTTAGTTTTCAAGGTGTGCAGTTTTGGTGTAAGAATTGAGTTTATTTTACCTTTTCCGAATAATCCTACTTTTTGATTGTAGAAGGCATAGGTCACTTCGCCTCCAACATCCGCAATTTTTGTCACTTCATTATCATGGCTTTTAACTGCATCGAGTTTTATTTCCTTTTGATTATCAATGCGTAAAAGTGGCTCATCTATCTTTTTCGAAAATTGGTTGGCGCCTCTTTGAGCGATATCTTCGTTAAGTTTATTGAATGTAAATAGTCCTACAGATAGCAAAATAACAACCGAAGCTGCCACATAAAAAATGTGTTTACTTAATAGACTAGTACGTGGCCGCGTAAAGTTTTCAAATCTGTTTCTTGAACTCAAATAGTCTCGTTCTGTAAGTTCAATTTTCTTATCGAGATTATGTCGATGAAACCAGTAATCAAGAAACTGCTTTTCTTCTTCACTACATTCGCCTCTAAAATATTTTTCTATTAAATCTTTTGCGTTATTCATTTTATGGGATGAATATATTTTCAATAAGACGTTTTAAAGGGCGAGCCCAGGTACAGCTGTCACAAATTTAATATTCTTGCACCGGTTTACATAAAGTAAACTAAGACTGATAAAAATGTGGTTAATTTATATTTAAGAACTTTTAATGCACGCTTAATTTGAGTTTCAACGGTGTTTTTAGATATACCTAATGAGTTAGCAATTTCTGCGTTGCTCATGTAGTGGTATCTGCTAAGCTCAAAAACCTCACGCATTTTAACAGGTAAGTTTTGTATTTGCTTTTTGATATATACGTCTAAGTCTTTCTCTCTGACCAGATAGTCTGCAGGTTTTGTGTAACTGTTTAATCCTTCTTGGATTGACAGCAGATACCGGCTAGTCATTTTTTTGTGCACAAAAATGTCGAATGCTTTGTTTCTTACTGATGTAAATAGGTAAGCCTTAATTGATTTTACATTTTCTAGTTGCGCTCTCTTTGTCCAGATTTTAGTCATGACATCGTGTACAACGTCTTCGGCTTCTTCTTTGTCGGCCAATTTATTGTATACGTAGCCCAGTAATAGGTCGTGGTATCGGTCATAAACCTCAGCATAAGCTTCTTCATTGCCATCGACAATTAAAGATAATAAATGCAGATCTTTTGCTGATTTATAATATGACATTATTTGACAATTAATTTTAATATCTCTTCAAAACAAAAGCAATGTTTCACAAAAAATATTATGAGAACGCCAATTTAGTAATTAAAATGTAAAATATAAAACAAATAAGTTGTAAGGTCTGACTTTCGTTCTCCTCTTTATATTAAAGAAAATAGTGTAGGCTATTGAATTTGACTATGCTTGCAATAAATTATCAATTCTTTTTAATCGCCACACCAGCAACGGTACCGGTGAAGGTGTCATTTTCTATCACTAATTTACCGTTCAAGTAAACATATTTAACTCCAGTAGCATAAAGTTCGGGTTCAGCATAAGTGGCGTTAGCCTTGTAATTTTGCAGATCCAATATTACGATATCTGCAAAATTCCCAACTTTTAGTGTTCCGCGATTCCTGATGCCGAAAATCTCTGCGGTTAAGCCAGATGAGGTTCTGATGGCTTGCGCCAATGTCTGCACATTGCCATCCACCGAATACTTCTTAATTACCTCTGGAAATGTACCTGCACCGCGAGGGTGAGTACGACCACCATCTGAGCCGCTTACAATATAATTTTGCTTTAAGTATTTTTTCATCACTTCTTCGCTCTGACTGTGAGTCTGTATGCTGATCAAAATTTTCTTGTAAAGCATATCTAATATCGTATTCACAGGATCTGTACCTGCTTCTTGCGACAATTCCCAAATACTTTTGTGGCGCCAGTTTAAATAGTTTTCTGAAACTATAAGCAACTGCGCACCTTCCTCCACATTATCGCCTAAATTGATAAGCGCATTACGAACAGCATTGTACATCGTTGCTTTGGTTGTAGCATTATTGTAAGCATTCTGGAAAGTGGGCAAATTTGTTCTGTAAGCTACAGGCACCAAAGTTCTTAAGCCATCGCTCGATGCTAAGTAAGGATAGACGTTCGCTGTCAGATCCATTCCCGTAGCTCTAGCTGAATTAATTTGGGCAATCACTCTGTCAACCATTTCTTCGCTAGACTTGATGTGTGATATATGCACTTTTAGGTTGCCTGCATAGGCACTAATTTCCTCAACCTCTTTAATGGCATCCAATATTCCGCTGCCTTGGCTGCGCAAATGCGTATCGTAAACACCACCGTATGGTTGTGTGGCTTTGGCCAAATCTTTAACTTCGTAACCAGAGCGTTTCGCGTAACTTTGGGGCACGTAAGACAGTGCCGTTGATAAACCAAAAGCTCCTTCCTGCATCGATTTAACTACTAGTGCTTTCATTTCGTTGACCTGAGTAGTTGTTGGGCTCACATTTCCATTGCCTAATACTTTATTGCGTACCGAGCCAAATCCAACAAATAAACCTACGTTAGTGCCAATACCTCCTTCTTCCCATTCATCCAATTGCTTTTTGGTATCAACTGTGCCATAACCATCGTTACCGGTTAAAACTGTTGTAACACCCTGGCGCAGATAGATTAAATTTCTACGTAATGAGACATCATTCGAGCTCAAATCTTCTTCGCAATGCGTATGCGGATCGATAAATCCTGGTGTGATGATTAAGCCAGTGGCATCGATGGTTTTAAAGGCTTTAACTTTATCAGGAGTTGCTGGGCCCATAAATACAATATGTTGGCCTTTAATAGCGATGTCTGTTTTTATGCCCACGCTACCAGTCCCATCATATATCTCGCCGCCTTGAACGAGGACATCGGCAGTTATGATCTGATCGACAGGTTCAGTTTCAGAAGTTTTTTTCTCTCCTTTCTTGCAGGAGATACAACCTATCACCAAGCTAATGGCAAACAGTTTACTGAAAGTCTTAAATTTTAGCATATTTAAAAATTATTGTCTATTAAATCTAATAGGTTTACCCACCAACCTACCAGTAAAGTGGTCATTTTCGATTACTTGAATGCCATTAACGATTACCGCCTGTACCCCCGTTGCGGGAGCTGCTGTATCTTGGTAAGTAGCGTTAACCTGGTAAGCAGCTGGATCGAAAACCACGATGTCAGCAATTTTCCCAACGGCAATTTCTCCTCTATCTTTGAGTTTAAAGATTTTCGCTGTTAAGCCTGTACTTTTACGAATCATTTCTTTTAGAGGTATCAACTTTTGTTGAATAGCGTATTCTGAAATTACTTTTGCGAAGGTTCCGGCACCTCTTGGATGCGTTTCGCCACCATCTGATCCTACAGCAATGTATGTTTTTTTTAGAAAGTTGAGCATATCCGTTTCATCCATTCCAAAAGTGAGGCACCCCATGTTTGGTTGCATTTTTAATAACCTAATTACAGCCTCCACCTCGTCGATATTCCATAATTTGGCCATGTCTGTTACTGTTTTTCCAGTTAAATACGCTAAGGGCTTACTTCTGGCTACTAACTGTTTTTTAGTCCCACCACCAATGGCAGCCAAATCATTAACCAAATGTTGTTTGATTTTTTCAAGCGACTCCGGATCGTCAAAGAATGCCATCATTTTTTGTACACCTTTCTCTCTTGCCCAGCGTGGAATCATTCCACTTAAACCATCAGCCGATGCCAAAAAAGGATATACATTGGCATCTACCGTAGAGCCTGCTTGGCGAGCGCTGTCTAGTATTTTTATGACATCGGTACTGCGACCAAATGCGCTTTGCGGACCAACTTTGATGTGCGAAATGTGCACCTGAATTCCTGCTTCGCGTTCAATTTGTAATACTTCAGCTATTGAACTTCTAGAGCTGGGCCATCCTTGCCCTCTCATATGTGTATCGTAAATACCACCATGCTTGGCCGCAACTTTAGCCAAAGCTACTATTTCGGGTGTCTTGGTATAATTTTGAGGTTGATACGACAGTCCTGTAGATAAACCCATGGCTCCATCTTTCATCGCGTTATCTACCAATACCTTCATTCGCTCTAAATCCTCGGCGGTTGGTTGCAAATTGGCAGTTCCTAATCCGGCAGACCTAACTGGGCCTAAGCCCACATACATGCCCACATTTACACCAATTCCATTTTTCTCCCATTGATTGAAAATTTCTCCAGTGTTGGTTTTACCGTAACCATCGTTACCTGTAAGTACTGTAGTAACGCCCTGTCTCAACCATATTAACGCTGCTCTTTTTGCTGGATCGTCTGAGTTAAAATTACCTTCGACATGTGTATGTGGATCAATAAATCCGGGAGAAACGTATTTGCCACTAGCGTCAATTATTTTTTTTGCGGTTAATATAGCGGAGCTATTTCCCACAAATACGATCCTATCTTTGGTAATGCCAATGTCAGCCAGTACCGAATCGCGACCTGTACCGTCGAATACGTAGCCGTTTTTTATCAATAAATCTACCTTTTGCGCCGAAGCACTAATAGCTAATAGATAAAGTAGAAATGTAGTGGTGTAATATTTTACCATATGTTATTGCAAAGCGTATTGTGTAATATTTGATCCAAAGAATAATTCGCAAAGGGGCAAACGCAAATCATAACCAACCGAGGAATTTGATAAGAATATAAAGAATTCTTTATCGGCTGGATATACCATGTGAAATGCTTTAAAACCAGGATTGTTGCCGCCGTGAAAAAAAGAGATGCCCTTTTCGTTCTTTTGGATTCCAATGCCCAAACCTCGTCCAACGTTTGGCCGGGTGTTGTTCTGCAGAATTCCAATGGTTGCCATCTCATTATACATGGCATCACTTAGCCCAACCTTATCGACATAAACTTTTTGTATAAATTTTGCATAGTCTTTGGCTGTGGTTATTAAGCTAAAGGCAGCGTTAGCCATTGCTTCCGTATAATTAGAATTGTTGCTGAACTTGTCAATCTCGTGACCTGCAGCTTTATTGCCCTCTAACGCGGCGGTGACATAAAATGCGGAGCGTGTCATACCAAAAGGTTTAAAAACTTCTTCGTTAGCCAATTGATTTAGCGTTTTTTTAGTGAGATGTTCTACCGTTTTTTGCAGGTATTGAAAGCCTTCGCCCGAGTAGAAATAGCGTTCTCCTGCGGGGAATTGCGCATCAACAGGACCACCTAAAGCGTCAGTCCAATTGACGAAGCCGGCTGTATGTAGTAAAATCTGCCTAGCGGTTACACTTAGATTATTTGGATTTTTAACCAAACGATCATACTCAAAATAGGTACTTAAAGGAACATCGAGCGACAGTACACCTCGATCAACCAATCGTAAAAAGACGTATGCTGCTAGGGGTTTACTCATTGAAGCGGCTTGAAAGACAGTATTTTCGTCAACAACATCAGGAAAGTTCACATTTCGCAGTCCTTTGTGATAAGTATACGTTTGGTTACCCTTTACATAGACCAATTGCAATCCAGGTGTTTTTTTTGATTTAACTTGAAGATCAATCGCAGCTTCTATAGCTTTAATTTGCAGCTTTTCCTCCGTATTGGGATTATCGTTTTTTTTGGAACAAGCTACAAAAAATGAAATTGCAGCTATCATATAGGTAATTAGCACTTTGTTTTTCATCATTTTGTTTTCCTGTTTTTGCTGTCCCAATTCCCTTTAATTTTTAATGAAATTTCTCCAGCGTGACCGTGTATCAGCTTTGCAACGCTAAATAAAAAATAGGCATTCAACTCATTTGCTTTAAAAATAATCACATCGCCAACGTTAAGATTAGAAATGTTATCTGAAGGACCGTTGGTATCACGCTTGTAGTCCTTTACTTTGCTAATGGCTTCTAATTTCTCGAAATAGAGTTTCTCTAAGCCGAGAACGCTATTCACACCCTCATAAATGTTTATTGCAGCCATTGAATTGCCTAGGTTAATAAAGACACCATCGTTTCTGAACCTTCCGAATGCTGCGATTTGCGTAGAAATCTCTTTATTAAAGCCCGTATAGCTTTTACTATCCGGAACTAGTAAAGAAGCTTTGCTCACGTTCCCAAATAAGTAGCCCAGATGGAAGTTTTTTGGATTGAATGCAGCTTCTTTAAGCGGCAAAGCTAAATGGTTTTTTATATCGTAGGTATTTAAGCCTAAACTATGTTTTGGTCCGTACAAGGTAATTTCTCTCTCTCGGAGTTTTTCTTGCGCTAACGCAACTAGACTAAAAAAGGCAAAAAATATCGTTAAATAGTATCTCATATTACAAATTCTACATTAATCCCCAATAGGTTTGATAATTACCAAAAAGATATTTGAAGATCATTTTACGGGCGTTTGTCCCATCGTTTGAATTGGTAAATAAAGCGACGGCCTGTTTCTTATCTGGGTAAAGGATAAAGGCACATCTAAAACCTCCGTTAGAACCCGTGTGGCAATAGGCAATTCCTTGCTCGTTTATTTGTTGCATCACACCATGACAAGCTTTTTTCTTGTTATACCCACCTAAAACATCGCCACTTTGTAGTGCAGAATATGAGGATTTAAGCAATAAATCATGAACCTTTGTACTCAAACCCTTCCCTTTTAAAACTCCCTCTATCACAAAAGTCATATAATCTTGAGCAGTGGTATACATCGTGTAGGCCGCATTTGACTCTTTAAATTTGTGGACGTAACCAAAAGATTTGTTAATATCTCTGTGCGCTATACTAATGTTATCGGCAAACTTTTCTTTCCAACTAAGTGCTGATCTTGTCATTCCAAAAGGATCAAAAATGTGCTCCTGACAGAGCTGATCCAAATCCTTTCCCGTTAAGTGTTCTACTACATTTTGCAAGTAAAACATTGCTTCGCCAGAATACATGAAGCGTTCTCCAGGCTTAAATAGCGTTTTTATCTTCGATTTTTCCCAAGCAATCGTTCCTGCGCCGCTTTCCCAATTCACCATACCACTTGAATGTGTCAAAACGTGTCTCGCGGTGATTAGATCTTTATGTTTATCGTCAGATAATCTCTCGTAAGTGTAATAACTTGATAGCGGTTTATCCAAATCAAAAAGGCCCTTATCATGCAATATCAAGTAGAGATAAGCTGCTACTACCTTCGTCAGCGAGGCAGCTTGAAAAATGGTTGCATTATTAATTGTATCGGTTTTTCCAGCCTCTTTCTTTCCCACCGCGTAGAGATCTATATTGTTTCCATCCCAATAGGCAAGTTGTAAGGCGGGGCTTCCGGCTAACAAGCTTATCTCCTTAAACTTCTTAACATTTTCAGCTCTATTGGCGCTCATCTGTGCCTTTAAATCACAGGAAAACCAAATCAATAATATCGAAGTTAATGTCAATTTCATCATTAGTTTATTTTCTTAGGTATTTTCCAATGTATTGTCATCTTACCTTTGTGAGATTTTTCTGCTGCGACAACTTTACCGATAGCGTACAAATTGTCGGAAGAAAAAGATTTGAATAAAATGATATCACCAATTTCCATGCGAGGGGTATTGTCAGTTGGACCAAAATCACGGCCATTATAATCTGGGAGACCAGATATATTTATTTCATAGTAATGAAATAGATCTATTAATTCTTTTAATGAATTGATCTTCTCGAACTGCATTTGAACTTTTACAATATCCCGAACGACCATTAAGGAACTTTCACGTTTTACGTCCCAACCCTCTTGCACGTTGATTTTATATTTTGGTCCGAAACCACCCATCGCATTGCTAGACGAAGAGACTAGGTTTAGTCCTGTGTTATTACCATACATGAATGCCAAGTCTATTTTGTCGGGCACAAAACTTGCCTCGAGTAGCGTGTAAACTTTTCTTTCTTTAAATGATAGAAAGTGTTTAGCGTTAACAATATTTTGCGCTTGTAGCGTAGTGTTAAAAGAACCCAAGCCCAAGTTATCTTGGGCCTTGGCGCTCTTATCAAGCGTTAAAAACAATAGTACGATTAATAATTTTCTCATTTTTCTTAATGGAAGGTTTTATCGCTCTGGTACGGTGTACTTCACCGCAATCTTGAGTGTTTTAGCTACGTTATCCATTTCAAGTATTTTCACAAAACCAACATCTCCTAATGTTCTATCTTCTACCCTTAGTACCATGCCTTCGGCTAGTGTTGTAACATGTGTCCAGGTGCTACCCGATGGATGTCTGAATTTGTCCGCGGTAGTTAGCAAATCTTGGTTGTTAAATTTTATTTGGTCGAAATTATTACCAGGATTGCTGTAAAATGTCCCCAAATCTGCATGGCTAGGCGAAACTGTAGATACGCTTAAAAATATCACGTCCTTTTTATTGCCCTGTAGTTGTAACCAACTATACAAAGTTGCAGAGTAGTTTGAGCCCAAAAAACTAGACCCCGGAGCAAATAATGACTGACGAGGATTAGCTATTGCGCCATTAAAGGTGTGAATAAGAGTAATATTAGCTAAACTTCCCAATGGCAATTCATATTCTTTATAAACTCTACGGTTCTTTAAATCGATGTAATTCTCGTCGCCATTTGCCACGTTGATAGTCAATTCGATAATATCCGCCGGCTTCGTACTGGTAAGCATTGCGCCTGGTGCTTTAGGCACAAGGTTACGATTAGACACATCTGTTTTAATATCCAGTGCTAAACGCTCTCTTGTGTTACTTGCAGCACCTAGTACTTTAATAGCACTGATTGTATTTTTTGTAGATGAATGAAATAGAATAAGATCATCAACCGCTAAGTTTGCTAAACGTTGTACAGGTAAGGGATTTCCAAGTTCTCTCATCATACTAGCATTGAAGGAGCTGATATCAGCCTTGCTTTTTATATCGTTAAATGCCTTGATTTGCGTTGCATTTGCATTTTTTAGGATATAAAAATCTCCCCTATTTCTAAATGGCCAAGCATATTGCATTTGCTCTAAATCTGGAGATAGGAATACGCTTTCGTTACAGTTTGTGCTAAATAGTTCGTTGCCTGATGCTTTTGTATATCGAAAATATAGGTCGATGTTGTGAAAATTACTGTTAACCTCATTGCTGAGATAGATCTTTCCACTGTAAGTATCAACAAAGCCGCCAAAATTTGATTCTTGCGCACCCGGACTTATATATAGCTTAGTAATATTTCCGGTAATATGCAGATGGTCTTCAATAGTGCCTTTTTTAGAAATGGCATCCTCTTTATCGCAACTCAGTAGAAAAGTGGCGGCCACCATTATCGTTTTTAGTGCATTTATAACTCTCATAATCTAGTTTCTAATGGGTGAATGCTTAAATCCAATTTTGATATATCCTTGATCAAAATCACGTTCCAAAATTGCAAATGCGCCGTATTCTAATATATTTCCAGCGCCAGACATAGAAGTGCGAGCGAACCTAAATGCTAGTGGATACGTAACGTCTGTTCTGTTTAAATCATTACCACTGTTATCTAATTGCGACTGCCAACCTGTTCCCGTTATTACCGAAAAATAGTACTGTTTTAGCCCAGATGAGCTATATTTAGCGCCTTCAATTTTGCTATTTGTGTATCCCGCTGCTTTGCTAATGGTAGAAAACCGTGTGTAATTTGTAGTGAGGGCAAAGAGGTCCAAAACAGGTTGAACAGCTGGCTTAGCTTTCCAATTGACATACCAAGAGCTAGATGGCGTAAAGATATAGCCTGTTTTATCACTCGGCCTGAAGGTAAAGGTTAAAGAGATATCTGAGATATTCGGCGCATGCTCCAAAGTAGGATAATAAATGCCCTCTGTGAAGTTCAAACCAATCAAATGTTCTTTAGTAGGGTCAAAATGAATGTCGAAAATTTCTAGATCGTTTCTATCAGCTTTTAATACTCCGGCGCCTGCCCCAATGTTAACTTTTCCACTCAAATCTGATTTAAAGTTTAGCTTAATTTGCTCAGTTCCTAAAGTGCTGTTTATGTTGGTAAGCACCAATACGCTATTTATACCACGATCTGTTGATTTGAAGAAAATCATGTTTAAGCCGTCTAGCTTTCTTAGGCGTTTTTTTGCTTTTGCATCAGCATATTCCGCTGCATTTCTAACTGGAATTATTTCGTTGATAAATGAATCTATTCCTTTAGTTAGAGCTCCATTCTTGATCGTTCTGTTAAACCAAAGTATGTCGCTGGCTTGAAGATTGTTGAG
Organism: Pedobacter sp.; assembly: GCA_045629525.1. GTDB lineage: Bacteria > Bacteroidota > Bacteroidia > Sphingobacteriales > Sphingobacteriaceae > Pedobacter. Next base: position 181,527 of record JAZQRH010000023.1, on the reverse strand, counting down.
GCGATAAACCTGCCCCCTGTTCCTCACATCCCAACCTCGTTGAATATCATTTCCGTAATCATTGTAGGCTATCTCCTCTGAATCTGGAGTGAGCAAATTATTGCCAGCAGCTTCTGCGTAGGTATCGATCGGTGTTCCGAAATTCAGCATCATTAAATCCACTTTGTGATTATTTACCACTATGTTGTTATTGGTAAAGACCTCGCCAGTGCTTAGATCAATAAAATTGCCAAAGGCAGTATTGGTACCACCACCTAAGTGCTTCACTAAATGAAATACTTCTTTTTCTGGCTGGTTGTTATTTCCGCCTCCGGCACTGGTCGGCTCATCTATTGATGGCAGCGCACTTATATCTAAATTATTGTTAGTCACTGGATCAACAACAACTTGGGGTTGATAGATAAGATCTCCTTCTTTACAACCTAGTACACAAATAGAAAGAAATGCAATAGCGAGTAATCGCCTGTTATAATTCAGTGTTTTCATGTGCTAATTTTTTTGAACTTTATAATCTAAATCCATATAAAAACCTGATTGTAAAGTGATACCTATGTTTAAATATTCGTTCCAGGTATAAGCGTTTGTTACTTTAATTACGGCGTAGTAATCTAAATTTGGACAGTAGTAACCGATTAAATCACCTGAAGCCACTCGCACTATACGTTCGCCGGTTAAGCGTCCTGATGTTGCCTTAATTGCTTCGTAAACCGCTCGAATATCGTCTGACGATTGAATGTCGTTGTATCGCGTCAAAATTGTTGAGTTTGAAGGGATCTTGTAGAAAAGTGCGGTCATTCTGCCCGACTGCCATTTCGCAAATTTATTGGTAACGACAGAACCCCATATCGACATTTCTGAAAAGCCAGGTGGCACCAAATTGGCTTGGTTAGTACTATTGGAGCCCGAATGCATGTAAGAAAAATTGATGGTACGAGGATCTGAAATCGAAGCACCTCCCCAATATTGTCTAGCCGTATTTTGCAAGTCCAGGAACTGCGGCACGTCAACATTGTTGATTTCTCCAAGACGGATATTTTCTGCATAAATAAAATCCGAAAAACGTTGAATGTTTGCCTCGGGAATGGCTTCTGCAGCCTTAAAGATTGGTATAGCAATACCTCTATATGCTGTAGCAACGGCTACGTGATCACTGCCCAATAATTCTAAAACTAATAATCTATCATCAGTTGCAGTGCTTAGCACCTCGATTTGTATATATCCGAAACTCGAATTTGCAGGAACGGTAACTTGCGAATTTGCAGAAACGAAGCGGAAATCTACGCCCTCTACGGCTGTACTTTCATCAGCATCTACCCTAAACTTAATCACTTCGTCAGCTTTAGATTGCTCGCCAAAAAAGTTTACTCTGTAACTCTTGATGCCAGAGGCTGTCGTAATGCCTGGCAACAAAGGAAAATATTTATTGCTTTGCTTGGCTAATGGAACAGCCGCATCAAATTCTACTGTTTGTTTGGTATATTGAAAATATTCGTTGTCGTAGTCTTTAAAGCAAGACGTAAACAAAACGCTAAGCAATAAACTATATAAAATTTTGTTCATGTTCTTCATCTTAATAACTTCTATTTTGTCTTACGATACCACCAGAAGAATTCACTTCAGACACTGGTATGTTCGCTAACATTTTAAAGCTTGAGTTCATTATCGGATCTGATAAATTAGGCTTGGTAATGGTAGCCCCTGTACGTTTTAAATCAAACCATCTGTGCCCTTCAAAAGCAAATTCCAGCCTACGTTGCTTAAAAATTTCGTCATATAAAGCGTTACCTGTTGGTGTAACGGACGATAAACCACGACTATTTAAGATGATATTCAAATTGTATCGTGCCGAATCGATCATTCCTATGTTGGTTGTTTGATAAGCTTCGGCTTTGATAAGGTACATCTCGGCCATTCTGAGGACAGGAATATTATCCAAATCCTTCACACCGTTTTTGCTGATGAACTTGGTCATTTCATTACGGTTGATATTGTTCCCTAGTCCTTTCATTATTAAATTCTTACGAACATCGCCAGTGGCGTATAATGAAAACAGTTGGTCTGACACAGCAAAAATTCCGTGAGTGGCAGGCTCGGCAGAGGTAACGAATGCTCGCGAGGTATAAGTTGCTCGCAGCGAATTATTGGCGCCTAAGTTCTCATTTACATTTACTTTGATTTCGAAAATAGATTCTGGATGCGTTTCAGCCCGCCATCCGCTTACATAATCTGCAGCAGTGGTAAGCCTGCCAATATTGCCATTTATCACTTCAGAAGCTTTGTTGATTGCTACTCGATACTCGCCTGCATGAAGCGCCACCCGAGCATAAAGAGCATTAATAGCACTCAAGTTTACTCTATGCTGGCTTGTGCTCACATTCGCAGCCCCACGGATCGCTGCAGTGGCGTCATTCAAATCTTGGAAGATAAATGCATAGGTTTCTTCGATGGAAGCCCTTGGCTTTAGCTCAATATCGGAAACGTTCTTTACACCTTTAGTAATTAAGGGAATGGTACCTCGATCTCCAGCTGCAAAACGAGCTGTAACATCGTAGCCGTACACTTTAGCTAAATCGAAATAAATCAAAGCCCTTAAAAACAGTAATTGATATTTCAATCCGTCCTTCCATTCTGGAGTGGCGTCTATTTTTTCAATGGCTTCTAAAGCTAAATTTATTCTGTTGACGCCGTAAAAGCCGGGTATCCAATTGTCAAAATGGGCAGCAGTGACATTATTATATACCGACACTAATGAGGATGACACATTTGTATGAAGTGTGTTATCGGCTAAAGCATCGCCAAAAACTAATAAATCTCTTCCGTATAAATTCACGTGGCGTAAAATAGCGTAGGCTCCGTAGGTAGCACTTTCTATATTGCTTTTGGTATTTAAAGCACGGTCAGATTCGATCTGTTCTGTAGGCACCGTTTCAATCATCTCCTTACATGCCGAAAGAGCAGTTAGATTGAATAACATTAAACCTAAAATTTTATATTTTTTGAAATTCATTCTGATTAAAATTTAACGTTAAGGCCTAAATTATATGAGCGTGTTTGAGGGATCACGCCTGCATTAGAGGTGAAGTTAGAGCCGTCTATGAAAAATTCAGGATCGTAGCCCGTCCAATTGGTAATGGTGATTACATTAAGTGCCTGAAAGAACACATTGGCATTAGCTATCTTCCACTTCGCAGTCCATTTTGTTGGGAGCTTGTACGAAAGGTTTAAACTTTTTAATCGAATGTAAGATGCGTCTTCAAGGAAACGTGTCGACGAAACATCAGCTCCCAGAGCGTTAGTTTCTACACCACCCTGAATAGCTCTAGGTACTGAAGTAATCTGCCCAGGTGTTGTCCATTGATTGTTGTAGTACCAAACGGCACCGTTAACCATCGTGTCGCCTTTCCTCGAACCAATTAAAGCCATATTGTTGAGCATTTCACGACCAAAATCGTATTGAAAAAGAAAATCGAAGGTTAAGTTTTTATAGTTGATGCTATTTGACCAACCGCCCCAATAATCTGAAATTCTATTGCCGCGGCCATCCAAAGTGTAGCTTGAGGAACCCTGACCCGTTGGGTAATACGCTAAGTTACCATCAGCATTGTAAAAAAATGGCTTTCCGGTTGCGGAGTTTACACCTGCATATTGCGCAACAAAATTGGTTTGCAGGCTGTATCCAACCCTGACAGAAGAATTCCCCGGTAGTACAGTTAGGTTGTCGTAGAGTTTAGTAACCTTATTGTTTAAGAAACTGATATTGAAATTAGTAGTCCATCCCCATTTTGCATTGCGGATGACATTAGAGCCAATTTCAATCTCAAGCCCTTTATTTACTACTTCTCCGATATTTTTGAAATAATTTTCAAAGCCTGTTGAATATGGAATAGGCATTTCAAGTAACAAATCTTTACTTAATTTCTGGTACACTTCTACCGAGCCGAAAAGTTTGGATTTAAACAATGAATAATCAAGTCCGATGTTTGTAGTTGCATTTCGCTCCCAACGTAAAGTTGTATTACCTAAGCCTGATGGGTAAAGTGCGGGTTGTCCATCAAAGGTAGTAGTGCTGTACAAAGATCTTGCTCTAAAGTTGCCAATGGCATCATTTCCTGTTTCACCATATCCAGCTCTAAACTTAAATTGTTCGATCCAACGTATATTTTTGGCAAATGGTTCTTGTGCTAAATCCCACCCCAAAGATACTGCAGGAAAGTAACCGAAAGTATTGTCTGATCCAAAACGCGAAGAACCGTCTCTTCTAATGATGGCACTAAACATGTATTTTCTGTCATACGAATAATCAGCCTTTGCGAATAAACCTACACGCTTTACTGCTGTCGAGTAACCTAAAGATTTGGTAATGGTAGCAGCTGAAGCCAGTGTTCTAAATTCGTGAGAAGGAAAGCCCTCCCCTTGCGTATCGAAATATTTTCGCGAATACGATCTGTACTCGAAACCTCCATTTACCGAAACTTTATGCTTTCTATTAAAGGTTTTCGCGTAAGTTAAGTGATGAGTAGTGTTTAGCGAGGTGGGATATGTATGCGTAACTCTTAATATCCCAACTTTAGCAAGCGCCTCATTTGTTCTTGGATCTTGGTATTGATTATCGAGAATTGTTCTATGATCTAAACCAACATAAGATCTTAGTCTTAAACTTGGCGTTATCTTATAATTTAGTTCTATTCGAGACACAATAGAATTGGTGTTACTGGCACGATCATTTAAATCGGCGGCAGCAAGTGCATGATACCTAAAGCTTCCCACAAAACCTTGTTGTTGTATATTCCAATCTCCATTCTCAGTGTAGATCGCATTCATTGGTAACATAAACGGCGCAACGTATTGTGGTGACGACAAATAGGTGTATGATCCTAAAGTGCCAATTGCACCCTCTTGGCGGATGGTGGCCAAATTAATATCAGCACGAAGATCAAGTTTCTCGTTAAACTTGTGATTTAAACGAACAGCCATTGTACCGCGTAAAAAGTTTAATCCTAGTACCGAGCCTGTATTATTCTCTGCCGATGAACTGATGCGAAATGTGGTGCGTTGGTTACCGCCACTTACCGCTAAATTTAATTTATTTGAATGCCCGTACCTGTAAGTTGCAGATTGCCAATCGTGAGAAGGTAGTGATAAAATTTCTTGGTCGGTTAAGGTTGCGGGCAATTGCAGTTCTTCTAATACTTCGCTTCTAATTTGCGATGGAGAGTAATTTGGGTAAAAATTGGTTTTAGCACGAATACGGCCGTCAATAAATTGCTGTGTGTTCATCACCTCGATTAAAGGCATTGGGCTAACCAATCCCCTATTGTACGAAAAATCAATCTGCGTGGGCCCCTCAACGCCTCTTTTGGTGGTAACTAACACCACTCCGTTTGCTGCTTCTGCTCCGTAAATTGAAGATGCTGCCGCATCTTTAAGTACCTCGATAGAAGCAATGTCTTTTGGATCTAAAAAAGAAAGTGGATTTTGAGAAGTGATGCTACCCGCATCAGAAGTGTTAATAGGAACACCGTCGACAATGTACAAAGGTTCGCTACCCGCAGATATCGATCCTTGACCACGAATTTCGACTTTTACAGCACTACCGGGTACCCCAGTTGCAGTAGTCACGTTTACACCCGCCATACGGCCTTGCATGGCTTGGTCTAAGCTTAGTATTGGTGCATTTTCAATGTCTTTAGCTTTAATGGATGAAACTGAACCAGTGATTTCACGTCGTTCTTGAGTGGTATAACCCGTTACTAAAACTTCGCTTAAAGCATTTTTCTCTTCTTCCAATACTACATTAATTTGTGATTTTAACGTAGTACTTAATTCTTGAGTTTTAAACCCAAGCATCGAAAAAACTAGCGTGGCATTTTTCTTAACTCTGATGGAAAAATTACCTTCTCCATCGGTCACCACTGCACGGCGTTCGCCTTTTTCCAACACACTTACTCCAGGTGCGGGACTCGAGGTTTCATCAATTTTTATTTTTACATTACCCTTGATTTGAACTACATCTTGTAAAGGATTAGTTGTTGATATTAACGCCTTACTCACAGGTTTTTCTGTAACAATAATTGTACGATTTTCAATCTTATAGATTAATGGCAACTGAGCAAATATCTTATCTAAAGCCTGTCTAATATTTAAGTTCTGAATATCAACACTTACCGAACGATTTTTAGCTAATATTTTATCATTGATGATAAAATTATAATCGGTTTGTTTCCTAATTTCTTCGAAAATAGCGGATAACGTGGCGTTCTTTTTCTGTATTTTTAAGGTTTGTGCAACCGCATCGAAGCTAAATTGAAACACTAAAAAAGAAAGTAACAGCAAACACCTTACCCGGTTTAAAAGCAAGCTCGAAGACTGAGCTTGCTTAAAGTTTGCTTTGGTTTTAATTATTTTCATAAAGTTTTGCCTTTGGCGATTAAACATTTACGGTCATTATTTGAGATTTCTTTCTACTCTCTTCTGCCATAAACCCCATAATGTGGCTTTCAATCGAATCATCAATGGTTGATGTTAAAAGTTTCGCATTTTGCTGGGCCACTGCTTGAACAAAATCTTTCACGAGTAGCCAATCTCCACCACCGTGACCGGCATCTTTATATTCTTCAACTTCATCCGCGATTGGAATAAATTTGGTTTGTTTACCCGTTTTAAAGTCGGTTACTACCAACTCTTTCATATCTCCAACCATATCGCCCATGGCACCAAAAACTCTTGTTCTTCGGCCTCCGTATGAAGTAAAAGCTTCCATTGACATGCTAGCGGTTACACTATCGGCAAATTGGATGCTGGTTACGTAATGATCTGGTTGGTCATTCTCCATTTTGTACACGCAACGTCCGTAATTTGTTGTTTTTAGCTTTTGAAGAATTTCTTCTCCCTGTTGTTCCTTGGTACCAGGGTTTAAGTCGAGTACGCTTAAACGTCTTCTTTTTTCATGATATTGTTTAATAGCAGAATATGGACATTCGCGTTCTACTTTACACCCATCGGTACAACGCGCAGTACTTCCTTGTGGAGCATTTTCTTTTCTAAACCACTTCACATCGCCCATTGCAACTATTTTTTGCGCTGGTTTGTTAATTACCCATTTCACGATATCCAAATCATGGCAAGATTTAGCTAAAATAATAGGCGTAGTTTTTACCGAATTATGCCAGTTACCTCGCACGTATGAGTGCGCCATATGTAAGTGCTCAATAGGTTCCAAATGCTGAACGCTGATTACCTCGCCAATAGCTCCTTTTTGCAAGAGTTCTCTCATCTTCACAAAATATGGAGCGTATCGCAGTACATGGCACACCGCTACAATTTTTCCGGTTTTGCGAGCAAGATTTAGAATATCCCTACACTCTTTTTCGGTTGGCGCAATTGGTTTTTCTAAAAGGATATCGTAACCAGCCTTTAGAGCAGCCAAACATGGCTCGTAATGCATGTCATCTGGAGTAGAGATGATTACAGCATCTGCTAATTTTGGCTTTTTAAATACTTCCTCCCAAGATTCGAAGCAATTAGCCGCCACGATATTGTGTTTTTTGGCGAAACGCTCATTTCTTATTTTTCTTGGTTCTGCAACACCAACAATTTTTAATTCTGCCGGGAATTTCGCAGCATAATTTGCGTAAGTCGTTCCTCGATTTCCTGCACCGATTACAATTGCTGTAACCGCTTTTTTAAGCGGCTTATGTAATGTATTTTCGGGGATGCCATAGACAAATGAATTATCCGACAGCGATGAAAACACATCTGTACTCACCATTGAAGCCCCAAGAGATAGGCTTATTGTTTTTAGAAGATTTCTTCTATTCATTGCTTAGTAGTTAAGTTTGGTTATAGTTGCCGAAGTAGTTGGACCACTCCGATTGTGTTTGTTTAGTTTAATGACGGAAAAGTAGGAAGCTACGGTGACAATGCTTTGAACTTTTTTTCAAAAAAATAGGTCCCACTTATGTGGAACCCATTGTATGTTTGTAAACCAAAAACTTACTTACCTCACAAACTTTTTAGCAATCGATTTTCCATCGCCTATCGCTCTTAGCAAGTAAATACCTTTCGATAAGCCTGATACATCAACCGTTGCTGTATCTTGTTGTTTATAAATACTGGCGCTTGATATTATCTTTCCAAAACTATCGATCACTTGAAGTTTATGATAGTTTCCGTTACCCAAAACAACGTTTATGATTTCTCCAGAAACTGGATTTGGGTATACATGAAAGTCAATATCAAATGCATGCTTAACCAATTGCACCCCCAATGGTGACGTTTTTCCGTCTAAATCAACTTGTGTTAAGCGGTAGTAATTGTTGCCTGATATTGGGGTATAGTCGGTATAATTATAGCTTGCACCAGTATTTAGTTTTGCCAATACACTACCAATCACTTCAAATTTCACGCCATCTGTGCTGCGCTCTATCACAAACTTATTGTTGTTGCTTTCTGAAGATGTTCCCCAAGACAATACGCTTGAGTTACCAGTTGCCTTAGCACTATAATATATTAATTCGACCGGAAGTGTGGTGATTTGTAACTCGTAAGGTCCTAGATCTACAGTAGATGTATTGGTGGTGTGATTAGTGGTTTTTATTAAGCGCAGGTTCCCGGCCAAATCACCGCCCACTGGTGCTTTTGAGTTGTCGCCCGCGTCTATTACTGAATTAGAAAAGTGATCCTTTAGATGAAGAAAGTTTACGTTGGCGGCAGCATCTACAACAACATCACCAGTGTTGCTATAGCTGTAGTTCGCAAAAATACGTTCCTTTGTTACATTTGATGTTAGGTTGTTTGCACTAGGAATTGTAACTGTAGTGTTAGCACCGTTAAATGCAGAGGCTCCGATTTCAAAAGTGCTATTCCCAGTATTGTCTGTTCGTATATCGACACCGTTATCAATTAATATGCTATTGTAAATACCTGTAGTATTAGAAACTGCCGCAGTGTTGTGAATCGCTGCCGTGTTGGATCCGCTACTTATATTACCGTAAAAAGTTGAATTGACAATGACAGGCGACGCACCAATATAGTAAAGTACACCACCAGTAGTAGCACTGTTATTCGCAAATAAGCAATTTTCAAAAGATATTGCATGTTTGGCATTTGTGTGTGAGTATAGCACGCCACCAAACTTATCAGCAAGATTGTTAATAAAACTAGATCTCTTAACCGTTATAACACTCGCATTGGAGTTATAAAGTGAGATAACCCCACCTCCGATGTTATTAGGAGTGATAATCGGCTTTGACTGATTATTGATAAAGGAGCAATCTTCGATACTAAGTGTTAATGCGCTATTAATCTGAAACACCCCTCCATATCCATTAGCAATGTTGTTGTTGAAAGCAGATTTTTTAAATGTTAAGGAGTTATCAGTACCATTGTTAAAAATAACGGCCCCATGAGTGTTAGAGGCAGCTAAACTAGAAGTTCCATTGTTCGTAAATTGAGATTCTTCAACAGCCAAATCGGAAAACGCTCCCAAAAAAATCGCTCCCGCGGAACCCGCAGCATTCGTATTATTTTGAAAAACCGAGTTTTGGATGGTTAAATCATTTCGACTTCCTACGGTACCCAATGCGTGGACAGCGCCTGCATCTGTCTTCGAATGATTATCTTTCACAATTACTTCAAGTAATTTCAATTTACTGTTTCTTATTACAATACCTGCTCCTTGTTGTAAGGGCATTGAAAAAGCGGACACAGTTCTATTTATGGTATTGCCCAAGTCAACAGAATTGCCTCCGGTTATTTCCAAATTTTCTAAGGTTACGCCAACTGTGAGTGACAACGCTAAAACAACATTGTGAGCATTATCAGTTGTAAGCCCTATTGTACCAAGATCTCCACTTAATACAGACTTAGTGGAGGTTTTAGAAGTAAAATCTATATTGTAACCTCCTATTATATTTACCCCATCTTTAAGAAGAAATGCTTCGTATCTAGCTGTAATTCCCCCCTGCCTAACGGTGGGATAGTAGGTGCCCGATGCTACAAGAATTTCCTCGCCCGGGTTAGCAGCATCTAGCATCGCTTGAAGATTATCTGATGCGTTTAGAACTGTCAGTCCATCTTTGTTGCCAGCGCCTTCGACGGTTACATACCTTTTCACTTGGGCGGAGACGGTGCCACCTAGCAAAACAATAGCCAGTAAAATTTTAGTAATTTTTTTTGTCATATTAAAACAGTTTAGGTTGTTAAAATCGCTTATAAAGGAAAATCCTCCTCAAAACATTTCAATAGGATTAAGACGGACTACTGATATGCTGCAGTGACAAAGAAGTACAATTTTTTTTTTGATAAAACGATAATCTGCTTTACTGACAAAATATGGCAATTTTACTTAAATAAGCTTAGCTTTGTATATGCTCCATAGGCCCATTAGAAATACCCAAGATTTTTTTCTGAGCAACTACTTTGCAGAGGGGTTACGAATTACTTTCGGGGTAGTTTGTCCTTCACTAATTATGGCACAATTTGGGATGCTACAGCTAGGCATGACTCTTTCTTTGGGCGCCGTTTGTGTAAGTATCGTCGACTCTCCGGGCCCCATTCAGCACCGACGAAATGCCATGCTAATTACTAGCGCTTTACTGTTTATAGTAAGTATTATCGTCGGTCTTACCAATAACAACGATATTTTCATCGGAATTTTACTGATAGGGTTCAGCTTCATTTTTTCAATGTTCTTCCTGTTTGGCGCTAGAGCATCCGCGGTGGGTACTGCGGTGCTACTCGTCATGATACTTAGTATTGACGATCTTAGACCGTGGAACGAGGTGGTTTTTCATAGCTTATTAGTTCTAGCTGGTTCACTTTGGTACACTACCTTAAGTTACGCGTTCTATCGTTTACGTCCATACAGGTTGGCACAAACAACACTCAGTGATTCAATTCACGAGGTGGCGATATTTTTAAGAGCGAAGGCTAAATTTTACGGCAGAAATGCCAATTACGATAAAAATTTCGCCAACTTACTGAAACTTCAAATCGATGTCCATCACAAGCAGGATGAAGTAAGAGAAGTGCTGTTTAAAACTCGTGAAATCGTTCGTGAGTCGACACCTCAAGGGCGCTTTCTGTTGGTCGTTTTTACAGACATGGTCGACTTGTTCGAGCAAGTAATGTCAACCTACTATAATTACAAGCAGTTACACGAACAATTCGATTCGGTAGGTATTTTATCGCACTATGAAGATGCAATTCATAAAATTGCGGATTCGTTAGATGATATTGCATTCTCTTTGAAAAGTGGCGGAACCCCTACGTTAGCAAGAAATCTGGAAAGAGATTTAGAAGCCCTGCGTAACGAGATTTCGAACCTCGAACAAAATAGAAGTAAGGATTATGATGCCCTAGGTATTATAGCACTTAAAAATATCGAAATAAACATAGAAAATATTGTGGGAAGGGTTAAAACCATCACCACCTATTTCAACAAGAAGAAAAAAGTGAAATTAACACGTGAGGGAGATATCGATGTTGGTAAATTTGTGAATTCGCAAGCTATTAACACCAAAATCTTCCTGGATAATCTCACTTTTAGCTCTTCTACTTTTAGACACTCGATACGTGTAGCCATTGTGATGTTTGTAGGTTTTATTGTGGCTAAACTACTCAACTCGGAATATAGTTACTGGGTGCTCCTCACCATTCTTGTAATTTCTAAACCCGGCTTTAGTTTAACAAAAGAAAGAAATTATCATCGTATTATTGGAACCATTGTAGGCGCATTAATTGGAGTAGCTATTTTACAATACGTTAGTGATAAGAATGCGCTGTTTGCTATCCTCATTGTGCTGATGGTTGCCGCCTATAGCTTCCAACGAAAAAACTATACGGTTAGTGTTATACTGATGACCCCTTACGTGCTTATCATCTTCGATTTTTTAGGTATGGGAACCATTTCTGTAGCCAAAGAACGAATTTTTGACACTTTAATTGGCTCAGGCATTGCGCTACTGGCTAGTTACTCCCTATTCCCCAATTGGGAACACGAAAAATTAAGGCAAGCTATGGTAGATATGATCAATTCCAACCGTAAATACTTTAAAGAAGTAACTAAACTTTATTTTGGCGAGAAAACTGATACCACAAGTTATAAATTAGCTCGAAAAGCAGTGTTTGTAGATGCGTCCAATTTGGCTTCGTTATTTCAACGCATGTTTGCCGAGCCCAAAAGTAAGCAGGTTTACATGAAGGAACTGCATCAGTTTACGGTATTAAATCACTTATTGTCATCCTACGTAGCGAGTTTATCTTTGTACTTTAAAGAGCATCACTTTGTGTGTGTGAACCAAGAGGAATTGATGCCTGTTGCTAACAATACAGGTTCTTTACTCGAGATGGCGGCAGATAATCTTTCCAAAAAAAACAAAGAGCTGAGCAATGTACCGCTAATTAGAATAAAGAACGACCAGTATGCTACAGCCAACGATTTAGTAATAAACGAGCAATTCGACCTCATCCAAAAGGTATCTTACGATATCTTTAAGCTCACCGAAAAATTAGATATTTAGTGAAGGTCAAACCATACGCCATTTTATTTGTTGTGCATTAAAAGTTACACGTATGGAAAAACTATATACCGCATCAGTGGTCGTTATTGGCGGTCGCGATGGACATGCCAAATCAAGCGATGGGATATTCGAAACGGATTTACGAAAGCCAAAAGAGTTAGGCGGTCAAGGTGGTGCACCTAATCCAGAACACTTATTTGCTACTGCATGGGGGTCATGTTATTTAGGCGCCTTACAAGCAGTTGCCGAAAAAGATGGCATTGATGTAGAGGACGCGAACGTGAATGTTCATGTTTCTTTTAACAAAGATGGAAACGCTTTTCTTCTATCAGCTGAGCTTGATGTACGTATTCCAGGCATTACAATAGAGGAAGCACAAACTGTTGCCGAAAAAGCACATAGGGCTTGTCCTTATTCTAAAGCCACCCGTAACAATATTGAAGTTAGAGTAACGGCGGTTTAACGTCTTTACTTCAAAGAGCCTCAAACAAGGGTTAGATCAAAGAGCGTCGGCACGGAATATGGCCGATGCTTTTTATTTTACATCATAATTTTGGTTGCTAAGCCTAGGAGTAAAAGAAAGCCGAATACGTCTGTAAATGTGGTAATTATAATGGACGAAGCAATTGCGGGGTCAATCCCTACCCTTTTGAGTACCAATGGAATGCTGGCACCTGTAAAACCTGCGATAATTAAATTTCCAGTCATCGCAAAGAAAATTACCAAGCCGAGTTTTAAATTGGCATCGAAGAAATAGGCAAAGGAAAATACCACCAAACCCGTTATAGCACCGTTTATCATTCCTACTGTAAATTCTTTGAGTACTGTTCGGTAGGCTTGTTTATCCGTTAAATCGAAAAGAGAAATACGTCTTACAGTAACTGCAAGTGCTTGTGTTGCCGCGTTACCTCCCATTCCCGCTATAATGGTCATGTAGGCGGTCAGAATCGCTAATTGCTCTAGTGTGCCTTCATAATAACGCACTACCGATGAAGCTAAAAATGCTGTTCCGAGGTTTAAAATGAGCCAAGGAAGTCTGGACTTTACCGCGTCAACCCAATTACCAGCCAACTCCTCATCTTCCGATACTCCCGAAATCTTTAAAATATCCTCAGTATTCTCATCCTCCAAAACATCAATCACATCATCAAAAGTTACCCTGCCTAACAATTTAAGTCTGTCATCCACTACCGGAATACTCGTTAAATTATATTGCGATAGTAATTTAGCAACCTCTTCCTGGTCGGTTTCGGCCTTCACATACACTACATCAGGCTTAACCATTTCCGTTATCTTCACATTTCCTTTGGCCTTAATAATGTCTTTTAAAGAAACAATTCCTTTTAGAACATTATCATCATCTACCACAAAAACGGTATAAAATTCTTCTATTTCTTCACTTTGTTTAATAATTTCATCGATCGCGTCTTTTTTGGAGAGGTTTAAATTCACCTTAATCATCTGCGTATTCATTAAACCGCCCGCTGTTTCTTCGTCGTAGCTTAATAAATTTCTGATGTGAGCTGCGTCATCAACGTTTAAGTCCTCTAAAATTTCTTGCTGCTCTTCTTCATCTAATTGCGAAATAATATCCGTGGCATCATCATAGTCTAGCTCCTCTACAATTTCTGTTCGTTTTTCGGGATGTAACAGCTTGAGTAATTCCTCAGGGTGGCTTCCCTCGCTCATTTCTGCGATGACGTTTGAAGCTCTCTCTATATCTAACAGATTGATGATACGTTGCCGATCTTCTGGCTTAATATTATCGAACAATATGGCAATTTCCGAGGCATGATATTCCTGCAACGTCGCTTCAAGTACTTGGTCATCTCCTTCTATCGCTTTCCTTAACTTTGAAAGGTCTGTTTTATCTAGCTCAAAAGATGATTGCATATATTTTTCTTAATTATATGATAAGTTGTGAGATGGTAAGTGCCGTAACTACCGCAATTCCGAAGCTCATTAACGTTCCAATTAAAACGTATTCGGTAAGCCTTACTTCGGTAGCTTCTTTTAAATCACCAAACCTAAAAATTGATTTTGCTGCCAGTAAAAATCCCACTGCTTCGAAGTGGCCTGTAATTACAAAAACATAAATCAATAAACGTTCCAAAATGCCAATAAATTTACCTGCATTTTGCAATGTGATTGAACTTTTGCTGGGTATAAATCTAGCAATTACCACTTTAATAATAATTGCCGTAGGCGATGTCAGAAATATGGCGCCCAAAGTTGTCCACCAAAAGTTTTCTTGCTGAAAAAAAATGAAAAATAAATTGGTATCCATAAAACAACAGGCCAAAATTACCGCAATGTGTAAAGTTTGATCCACAAAGAACCACAGTCTTCTGCTGCTATTTTTTTGAAAATATAACTTGGCCACGTCTATCACTAAATGACTAGCACCAATCAGCAATGCTAAACGCCATACATCAAGCGTTCCAAATACCAAGAAAATTAGCGCAATGTGTATAGCAACGTGTAAATACAACTTTGGCGATTTCAGCTTTAACCTTTCCTTCTCGTTCACCCATGCATCCGACTGTAGGAAGAAATCTCCGAGTAAATGAGCGATCAATAACTTAACAAGTACAATTTCCATTTTAAAAGTTTTCTTTTACCATTTGGCGATATTTTTTCTCCAGCTCCATAACCTCACTAAAGTGTGCCCTTTTCAGTGCTTCACTTATGGAAGATTGGCTTTTTCCAGATATCTCAGCAATCCTTTTTTGTTTCTCGTTGTCATTTTCTAAAGATATTTTAACTGCTTCTGCAGCTTTAGGACTCCAATCATCCATCGCTATCAAAGCCAATTTCAAATAAAGATTAATATCTTCGTCGAATTTTCTATTGGGCGTTTTTACCAATAAATTCACTTTTGCTGCGGCTAAAGTATCAAATGCCTCGCCTGAATTAATGTACGCCTCCCCATTGGCTTCGGTAAGTTTTTCAGTTTTTACTTTTGATTTTTTACCGACACCAATACTCATTCTTACGTCTCCATTCTTTATGGTTCTTAAACCTGCCTTGATGTATATCGCATTTAGCAAGGCATCTTCCACATTCAACTCTATTTGAAAACTATCGCCTCTAAATATTTCTGATCTTGCCATGGTAGGTAAGGTACTTAAAACGATCTTTAAGGTCTGCAACCATTCGGCAGACAACGTTCTGGAATTGATGATATCTCCTGTAATAACTGCAATCATAGATCTAATATCGTTAAAAAAGCCGATAAAGCGAAATATCGGTTATTTATCCGATAAATAAAGATATCGTTCATTTATCCGATACTTATTTCTCAAACTATTGATTTGTTTATCTGTTATCTATACCCATGGGATTAATAAAATTCACATCAAAAGGCATTTACTGTAAGCAAGGCGATTTTTATATCGATCCGTGGAGGCCTGTAGATAAAGCGGTAATTACTCACGGTCATGCAGATCATGCAAAATGGGGCAACAACCACTATCTTTGCCATCGGCTTACCAAACCCATTTTAACCGTTAGATACAATATCCTAGAAAATATCCAAACCCTAGAATACAATGAAACGATCGATATTAATGGAGTAAAGATTACTTTTTTTCCTGCCGGACACGTTATCGGTTCTGCACAAATACGGTTGGTGTATAAAGGGGAGGTTGTGGTAATCTCTGGCGATTATAAAACAGAATTTGACGGGATAAGCACTGCCTTCGAGCCCATTAAATGCCACACCTTCGTTTCCGAAAGTACGTTTGGTCTGCCTATCTATAAATGGCAGCCTCAAATCGAGATATTCAAAAACATCAATTCCTGGATTGCAGACAACCATCGGAACAATAAAACCAGCACATTGGTAGCTTATAGCTTAGGCAAAGCTCAACGGCTAATTAACAATTTACAAGCAGATTATCCAATTTTCGTGCATCAAACCATTGCTAACTTGAACGAAGCTTTTACAGCAGCAGGGGTTGATTTACAGGATACCATCAGAATTACTCCAGACATTAAAAAGGATGAATTACAAAAAGGAATTGTTATCATTCCTCCGGCATTGGCCGATAGTAAATGGACAAAAAATCTAATCAATTCAGCCACGGGAATTTGCAGCGGATGGATGGCCGTTCGTGCTGGTAGACGCTGGAGAAGTGCAGACGCTGGTTTTGCCCTCAGTGATCATGCCGATTGGCCCGGGCTATTGAGTGCAATAAAGGCGACTGAGGCCGAAAAAGTGATCGTAACGCATGGCAGTACCGCCATCTTTAGTCGTTATTTAAACGAAATAGGGATATATGCTGAGGAAGTAAAAACCCAATACGGCGACGAGGAAGAAGCAAAGGAAGAAACCGTGGAGCAGTCAAACGCATCGGTAGTAATATGAAACGATTTGCACAATTAATACAAGAGCTGGAACTCAGCAACAAAACTAACGATAAAATTAGTGCATTGATCAGTTATTTCTCTGAAGCCGAGGAATTGGATAAACCTTATGTTATAGCTATGTTTACTGGTAAAAAACCCAAACGCCCAGTAACCACTGCATTTTTAAAGCAATGGGCTATACAATTAAGTAATATTCCGGAATGGTTATTTACAGAAAGTTATCATAGTGTAGGCGATTTGAGCGAAACAATCGCATTGGTTTTGCCCCCACCTACTGCAATTATCGACAAACCCTTGAACCAGTGGATCAAAGAACTGGCCAAGTTAACAGGCTTTTCGGATGAAGAAAAAAAAGCATACATCATAAACGCTTGGAAAAATCTCGACATACAAGAACGTTTTATCTTCAATAAACTGATATCCGGAAACTTTAGAATTGGCGTGTCTAATAAAATGTTGGTTAATGCTCTAGCCAAGCAAAGCAACCAAGAACCTAATAAAATCATGCATGCTATCATGGGGAAATGGCACCCCTCAGAGATTAGCTACCAAAACTTAATTGACGGTAGCAATGTAAATACGGACAATTCGTGGCCATATCCGTTCTGCTTAGCTTATGCATTAGATACCGAACCAAGCAACTTAGGCCAGCCACGCGATTGGCAAGCAGAATGGAAGTGGGACGGCATTAGAGGGCAAATTGTTAAGCGCAATGGCGAGTTATATATTTGGAGCAGAGGCGAAGAGCTAGTCACCGACCAATTCCCTGAGCTTCATTTCCTCCAAGAAGAATTGGCCGATGGTACCGTACTAGACGGCGAAATACTTGCGATAAAAGATGCCGCAGTTTTACCTTTTAGCACTCTACAACAGCGTTTAAACCGTAAAACTATTAATAAAAAGCAACTGGAAGATGCGCCAATAGGTTTTTATGCTTACGATTTATTGGAGTATGAGAGCAAAGATATCAGAACCGAACCATTAGCTGATAGAAGGCATTTACTAGAACAAATGATTACTAGCATCACGAGCCAAGGGGTTGTTATATTATCTCCAGTCATAAACTACACCAATTGGGATGAGTTGGCTAAATTGAGAGAAACTGCCCGAACTATAAATAGTGAAGGTATTATGCTTAAGCATAAAAATTCATCATTCCACGCAGGTAGAAAACGCGGAGATTGGTGGAAGTGGAAAATTAATCCCTACACAGTAGATACGGTGATGATTTATGCGCAAAAAGGTAGTGGTCGTAGAGCAAATTTCTATACCGATTACACCTTTGCTGTGCGTAATGGCGATCAACTCATAACAGTAGCAAAGGCCTATTCTGGCTTAACCGATAAAGAAATTAAAGAAGTAAATGGCTTCGTTAACAAAAATGCGATTGAAAAATTTGGCCCTGTACGCACGGTAAAGCCGGAGCTAGTGTTCGAAATCGCTTTTGAGGGTATTGCCGAAAGTAAGCGCCACAAAGCGGGTTTGGCCTTGAGGTTTCCGCGTATTGCACGTTGGCGTAAGGATAAAAAAGTTGAAGAAATCAACACACTGGACGATTTGCGAGCTTTAATCCCTATAAGCGAATAAACTAACATGCAAAAAACTAAAGGCTATAAAAAAGTTATCTCGTGGCTTAAGGCAGAGAAAAGAAAGCCCTTTGATTTTCAAAAGGATACTTGGCTGTATTATCTGGATGGTTATAGCGGTTTGGTAAATGCCCCTACCGGCTTCGGAAAAACTTACTCGGTATTTCTAGCTGTAGTTATTGAAGCGCTAAACACTCCTAAATCTGCAAAAGGTCTACAACTCATTTGGATTACCCCTCTCCGATCTTTATCTAAAGACATTGCCCGGGCGATGAGAGAGGTATTGGCTGCCCTACAATTAGATTGGCATGTTGGCGTGAGAAACGGCGATACCTCACAGGCAGAAAAATTGCAGCAAAAGAAAACAATGCCCGAGATTTTGCTTATTACTCCCGAAAGTCTCCATCTTTTACTGGCTCAAAAAAACAATTCAACAATTTTTAAAAACTTACAATGTATTGCTGCAGACGAGTGGCATGAATTGCTAGGCACTAAACGTGGCGTGATGGTAGAACTGGCCATATCTCGTATCAAGGGTATTCAGCGTAGCCATGCGGATGAAAAGTTGCGTGTATGGGCTATTTCTGCAACCATTGGAAATATTGACGAAGCTTTAGAAGTCATAGTACCTGATGTTAGTTCCAAAAAAATCGTCATCAAGGCAAACCTAGAAAAAAAAACAAAGATTAAATCAATTTTACCAGATACGATTGAAACCTTGCCGTGGGCTGGGCACTTGGGTTTAAAATTGGCACATAAACTCCTTCCCATTATCAAAAAAAGTAAAACAACCCTCATCTTTATCAATACCAGAGGCCAATCAGAAATGTGGTACCAGCATTTACTTAATATCGAACCGGATTTAGCCGGACGCATTGCCATTCATCACGGCTCTATTGATTTTGAGCTGAGAAATTGGATTGAAGACAGTTTGCAAAACGGATTATTAAAGGCTGTAATCGCTACTTCATCTTTAGATTTGGGCGTTGATTTTAAGCCTGTAGATACTGTAGTTCAAATAGGATCGCCTAAAGGTGTGGCTCGCTTCCTACAAAGAGCCGGTCGGTCTGGGCACTCCCCTTTTGAAACTTCCAACATCTATTTCTTGCCCACACACGCACTAGAGCTGGTAGAGGCAGCTGCAATTAAAGAAGCCGCAAGAGAAAAAAACATTGAAAGCAGAGAACCAATGATTATGGTGTTTGATACCTTGGTACAATACTTAGTTACTTTAGCCGTGGGCGATGGTTTTGATGACGAGGTGATTTACCAAGAAATTGCCAACACCCATGCATTTAAGGAATTGTTGCCAGAAGAATGGAATTGGATTATGCAATTTATTACTACGGGCGGCGATAGCCTAACAGCCTACAATGAATTTAAAAAGGTAGAAAAGGGCGAAGATGGTTTGTGGAAGGTAAAGAGCCGACAAATTGCAATGCGACATCGATTACATATCGGTACCATTGTGAGCGATGCGATGTTGAAGGTGAAATTTCTAACTGGCGGATATATTGGTATGGTTGAGGAGAATTTCATTGCGAAAATGAATATTGGTGATAGCTTTACTTTAGCGGGCCGTATTTTAGAATTTGTGCAAATAAAAGACATGACCGTGATGGTAAGAAAAAGTAAGCAGAAAAAAGCAATATCGCCAAGCTGGTTAGGTGGCAGACTTCCTTTATCATCAAACTTAGGGTCAGTGCTACGCAAAAAATACAACGAAGTACTCAATCATGGCGACAAAGAAGAGGAACTAAAAAAGGTGTTTCCACTGTTCCAGTTGCAAGAAGAGCGATCACATGTGCCGCAAGATAATCAACTCCTCATGGAAATGATCAATACCAAAGAAGGCTTTCACCTTTTCTCCTATCCTTTCGAAGGCAGATTGGTTCACGAAATTCTTGCTGCTTTGGTCGCCTATCGCATCAGTAAACTCTTACCCATCACCTTTTCTATCGCGATGAATGATTACGGATTTGAATTATTAAGTGATACAGAAATCCCGATGGACGATGCCATTGCCTACGAAGTATTCTCTCCTGAAAATTTAATGGAGGATATTGCCTTGAGCATAAACTCAACAGAAATGGCTCGAAGAAAGTTTCGAGATATCGCCTGTATTTCCGGTCTTGTTTTTCAGGGCTATCCGGGAAAATACGTTAAAAATAAACACTTACAAGCTAGTGCAGGTTTATTTTTTGATGTTTTTAGTGATTTCGACAAACACAACTTACTGCTTCGCCAAGCTTACGACGAAGTATTTTATCAACAATTGGAAGAACCTCGATTGGCGGCGGCACTGCACAGAATTCAAGCCAGTGAGATTGTGATTACTTATCCTAAGCGATTTACTCCACTTTCGTTTCCCATTAAGGTTGATAGCTTACGGGCTAGCATGAGTTCGGAAGAACTAGAACACCGAATTGAGCGCATGAAGAAGGAGGTTTTTAAATAGCTTTGACTTACAATAAACAATTCAACATCAACTTATTGCTATTTTTGCGGTGTGAAAATCACTATTAAAGGACAAGACATCATACTCGATAAAGAAAGGGCAATTTACCTCCCTCAAGAAAAACTTTTGGCTATTGCAGATTTACATTTGGGCAAAGCTGCACATTTCAGAAAAGCGGGCTTGGCCATCCCCAATACAGTTTCAAAAAAAGACCTTTCTCGACTTAAACAACTTGTAGAAATTTATCAACCAAAAACATTGCTAATTAATGGGGATATGTTTCACAGCGATTATAACGATGAGATTACTGAATTTGGAAAATGGCGAAAAGAACTTGGACAATTGGAGATTGTTTTGGTAAAAGGAAATCACGATCGGCAACGCAAGCAAGTGTACGAAGATTTAGCAATCTCGGTTATAGAACCTTGCCTTGAACTTGCGCATTTTACTTTCTTACATGACGCTACAGACTGCAAGACCGATAAGTATGCTATTGGCGGTCATATCCATCCAGGAATATCGGTATACAACAATACTAAGCAAAGATTAAAATTTCCTTGCTTCTATTTTGGAAATAGCCACGCTATACTTCCTGCCTTCAGTAATTTTACGGGTTTGCAGATGATTAAGCCTGACGTAGCAGCTCAAGTATTTGCCATTACCCCAAATAAAGTGGTTCAACTTTAAAAAAGGCGCACAAAAAAAGGGAACAATTTTCATCGTTCCCTCTCTTGATATCTAAGTATCTTACTATTTTACTGCATCAATTACTGCTTTAAAAGCATCTTTGTTGTTCATCGCTAAATCAGCTAAAACTTTACGGTTTAAACCGATGTTTTTTGCAGCTAACTTACCAATTAATTGAGAGTAAGAAATACCGTACTCACGAGCACCAGCATTGATACGTTGAATCCATAAAGCACGGAATTCTCTTTTCTTAGCTTTACGGTCACGGTATGCATATTGCAAACCTTTTTCAACTGTGTTTTTAGCAATAGTAAAAACTTTACTTCTTGATCCCCAATAGCCTTTGGCCATGTTAAGGACTTTTTTTCTTCTGCGTCTAGCAGCTACTACGTTTACCGAACGAGGCATAATGTGTTAAATTTTGATAAGCGGTGTTGCTTTTTTCTTCGCAAACTTGAAAACCGAGTATCGGGTTAAAAATTAATTACTTACCGATGCAAAGCATGCGTTTTACGTTACCCATATCGGCATCGTGAACCATACTTGTGTTGGTTAAGTTACGCTTTTGTTTAGTCGTCTTTTTTGTTAAAATGTGACTTTTGTAGGCGTTCTTTCTTGCAATTTTACCGGTTCCAGTAAGCGAAAAACGCTTTTTAGCACTGGAATTGGTTTTCATTTTTGGCATAACCTGTTGTTTATATAATTTATTACTTTTTTGCTGCTTTAGGTGCTAATGTTAAAAACATACGCTTTCCTTCTAACTTAGGTAAAAGTTCAACTTTACCTATATCTTCTAGTGCTTGAGCAAACTTTAACAATAAGATTTCGCCTTGTTCTTTGTAAACAATAGCCCTACCTTTAAAGTGTACGTATGCTCTAACTTTTTCGCCTGCCTCTAAGAAACCAATTGCGTGTTTCAATTTAAATTGAAAATCATGATCATTGGTGTTAGGTCCGAAACGGATCTCCTTAATTACAGTCTGTTTAGCGTTAGCTTTAATTTCCTTCTGCTTTTTCTTTTGCTCGTACATAAACTTACTATAGTCCATTATACGGCAAACTGGTGGATTTGCATTCGGAGAAATCTCTACTAAGTCAAGCTCTAGTTCATCAGCAATTGCTAATGCTTTCGACAATGGATAAATCCCTTGTTCTACATTATCTCCAGATAGCCTAACTTCTTGAGCACGAATATGCTCGTTAATATTATGTTCTGCTTCTTTTTTCTTAAAAGGTGGACGTGGTCCCCTGTTAAATCCTGGTCTTCCTAATGCCAAATGCTTACTTTCTTAAACTGTTATTTCTTTGTTAATTAATGCGCTAAACTCTGCTAAAGTCATGCTTCCCAAATCTCCTTCGCCATGTTTACGAACAGAAACTTTTCCTTCCTCCATTTCCTTTTCGCCAATTATCAGCATATAAGGCAATTTTTTAACTTCAGCGTCTCTAATTTTCCTTCCAATCTTCTCATCACGAAAGTCAATTAGACCGCGAATATCGGAAATATTTAGCTCTTCTGAAACTTTTTTTGCATATTCTTCATACTTTTCTGAAATAGGAAGAATGATATACTGCTCTGGAGAAAGCCATAGTGGGAAGTTTCCAGCGCAATGTTCTATTAATACCGCTACGAAACGCTCCAACGAACCAAAAGGTGCACGGTGGATCATTACTGGGCGATGTTTTTGATTATCGCTACCGGTGTACTCCAATTCAAAACGCTCTGGCAGGTTATAATCTACTTGGATGGTACCCAACTGCCATTTTCTACCCAAAGCATCCTTGACCATAAAATCAAGTTTGGGACCATAAAAAGCAGCTTCACCATATTCTACTACAGTTGGCAATCCTTTTTCTTCCGCAGCTTCGATAATAGCAGTTTCGGCCATTTTCCAATTTTCATCAGAACCGATATACTTTGTTTTATTTTCTGGATCACGTAATGAAACCTGCGCCACATAATTATCAAACCCTAAAGATTTGAATACGTAAAGTACTAAATCAATTACCTTCTTAAATTCATCTTTTACTTGATCTGGGCGACAGAACAAGTGTGCATCATCTTGTGTAAAGCCACGCACACGAGTTAAACCATGTAGCTCGCCACTTTGCTCGTAACGATAAACAGTGCCAAATTCAGCAAAGCGAACTGGTAAATCTTTATAAGAACGAGGTTTAAACTTATACAACTCACAGTGGTGAGGACAGTTCATCGGTTTTAAGAAGAACTCCTCTCCTTCTTGAGGTGTTTTTATAGGTTGAAAAGCATCCTTACCATACTTCTCGTAGTGACCAGAGGTGATGTACAAGTTCTTATGACCAATGTGTGGTGTAATCACCTGTTCGTAACCGGATTTTTGCTGTGCTTTTGTTAAAAATTGCACCAAACGTTCACGTAATGCAGTACCTTTTGGCAACCACATTGGTAAACCCATGCCTACTTTTTCTGAGAATGTAAAAAGTTCCAACTCTTTACCCAGCTTACGGTGATCACGCTTTTTAGCCTCTTCAATCATGTGAAGATACTCTGTCAACTCGCTCGCTTTAGGAAAAGTTACACCATAAATACGTGTTAATTGCTTTTTAGTTTCATCGCCACGCCAGTAAGCACCCGCAACATTCATTAACTTAATTGCTTTGATGCTACTGGTGTTAGGAATGTGCGGACCACGACATAAATCGGTAAAGTTACCTTGTGTATAAAAAGTGATTTTGCCGTCTTCTAGACCTTCTAAAAGATCTAGTTTATATTCATCACCTTTTTCGGTAAAATATTTAATCGCATCAGCTTTGCTTACAGATTTTCTTTCGAAAGTTTCCTTTTGCTTTGCTAATTCAAGCATTTTATCTTCGATAGCTTTAAAGTCATCTGACGAAAACTCTCTATCTCCGAAATCAACATCGTAATAAAATCCGGTTTCAATAGCCGGACCAATACCAAATTTAGTACCTGGATAGAGCGCCTCTAAAGCTTCGGCCATTAAGTGAGCCGACGAGTGCCAAAAAGTAGCTTTACCGTCGGTATCGTTCCATGTTAATAATTTAACAGTAGCGTCTGCTTCTATTGCTCTTGAACTATCCCAAACTTCTCCGTTTACCTCGGCAGCTAATACGTTCCTGGCTAAACCTTCTGAAATTGACAACGCAATTTGATGGGCAGTTACGCCTTGTTGATACTGACGAACTGAGCCGTCAGGAAGTGTAATGTTAATCATCTACAACTATGATTTATATTTTTTAATGATTGAAAATTTAATCACCTACTACGTGATTATTGACGCGAATATACGATAAACGAAGGATTTTATGAAGTTTCCAAAGTTCATTTCAAAAAAAAAATGTCTCGATAATTACCGAGACATTTTTATATGGTTAACAAGAAAGCTAGTTGATCGTTGCACGAGACGGGCCACCCTGGCCTGGGCGCATACTTCTACGCATAGCCTCTTGCTTAGCTTGAAACTCTTCGCGAGTTATAGCCACTGCTTTCTTTGGAGCGGTAACATCTCTGTCGCTCACTTTTCTAAATTCAATGGTTTTAGCAATTATGTCGCCACCTTTTTTCTGAATAGCAAGCACTGCACCTTCTGTCCATAAGTTTGGATCAGGCGAGAAATTAAATCCTAAATCGTTTGTATACCACAATATCGTTTCATCCACGATATCTTTATCCATACCTAAAAGTTTAGCCTTACGCACGGTCTTAATGGTCACTTTTTTACAATCAACGTTCGCGATTTTTTTCGTCTCGTCAGATTTAATCACCTCTACTGTTGGGGCAACAGGTAAAAATTGAATGGCATCGTTATTTTGCTCTTGACCAGGTCTGTTACTAAAGTTTTCTGGCTTTGCCAAGGCTAACTCTGTAGGAATGATGTAAGAAGTGTCTCTTAATATCGTAACTTCTTTAAGTTTTTGATCGGCAAAAGTATAATAGTACTCATTACCGGCACCAAAGCCACCCATGCGCATCATCATACGACCACCACCTTGTCTGCCACCACCAAAATTTCCACCACTGTTACTGTCTTCAACATCCTCAACAGGCATGTAACTTGCACCATTGGCGTTAAACAAGAGCTCAAAATTTGCTTTAATTGCTTTCGGCATACGAGCCTTCATCTGTTCTGGAATTTGACGACCGCTAGCCTCAGCCATCGCGACAGGGTCTATAGTGGTTTCGTACTGAATTGCACCCGATTTTTTTTGTCCTTGAGCATTAAAACTCATTACTAATGCGCCTAGTGCGGCAACAAATATCTTTTTCATGTTCATTTTATAAATAAAGCTTCGCAAAACTAGCTTACTAAGCACCAAGATAATGTTAAAAAATGTTAATCTGATAAAGAATAACTAGAGTTTTACAAAACTAATATTCAGTACTTTCTAACCAACCGTTAGCTAACACATCTGCCAGATGCATAGTTTTAATTTTAAGGTTATTCTTTTTGATGTACCCATCCAAATGTAGCAAGCAAGATAAGTCTGTAGAGATGATATAGTCAGCATCCATTTCCAACGCATTATTAATTTTTTGCTCTGCCATTGCGGAAGAGATGGAGTCGAATTTAACGGCAAAAGTACCACCAAAGCCGCAGCACATGTCCGTATCTTTCATCTCTAACATTTCCAAACCTATTACTCTAGATAATAATTGGCGAGGCTCTTCTTTAATTTTACATTCTCTTAGACCGCTGCACGAATCATGATAAACGGCCTTACCTTCTAACTCAGCACCGAAATAATCTTTTTTAAGTACATTGATAAGAAAATCCGACAGTTCGAAAATATTAGCTTGAACATTTCTGCACTTATTATGAACGATCGTGTTGGTGAACAAATCGTTAAAACCACCTTTAACCATTCCCACGCAAGACGCGGATGGTGCCACTATATAGTTAGTTTCCGAAAAATCTGACAGAAACTTGGTGCCAATTTCCTTTGCCTCCTCCCAATATCCAGCATTGTATGATGGTTGTCCGCAGCAGGTTTGCTTGCTATTATAGATAACTTCACAGCCTGCCTTTTCTAATATTTTAACGGTATTAAAAGCAGTTTCTGGGTATAACTGATCTACAAAACAAGGTACAAATAGTTCTATCTTCATTACAATTCTTTCATCATTACGCTACATCAACCAGTACCGCTTTTGTTTCTACTTTCTTCAAACGTAGCAAAAATACTAAACCTATCACAAAAAATACTGCTAACGCGATGACTGAATTGCGCATACTCCCACTAAACTCCTCGATATAACCGAAACTTGCCATACCGAAAACCAATGCAATTTTTTCAGAAACATCGTAGAAGCTGAAATACGCCGTGTGATCGCCACTTTCTTGCGGTAAAAATTTAGAATAGGTGGAACGAGATAAAGACTGTATCCCTCCCATTATTAAGCCAATTACTGCAGCTAACGCATAAAATTGATATTCGGTAGTGATATAATATGCGGCTAAGCAACATCCAATCCAAAGCGTAACCACGCCAATAAGCACGTTAACGTTACCAAATTTTTTAGATGATAAATAAGACATCAACATGGCACCAGGTATAGCTACCAATTGTAAAATAAGAATCGTAGCAATCAATTTACTAGTATCCAGGTGGAGAATTTTCTCTCCAAAAATGGTTGCCACGAGCATCACCGTTTGTACTCCCATAGAATAGAAGAAAAATGCTGCTAGAAAACGTTTCAGGTATTTCATCTGTTTAACCTGCTGCCAAACTTTGTTGAGTTCTTTAAAGCCACTGGTCATTACATTTACCTTTTCTGCTTTAAAATTAGGGCTACCCTTTGGCAAATTTCGAAAAGGGATTTGTGCAAAGCCAACCCACCAAATACCTACCATGAGAAATGATAAACGAAACGGTATTGTAGCGTTTTCGATCCCGAACCAATCTGGTTTAAACACAAATACGAAGCAAATAATCTGTAAAATAATGCTCCCTATATAACCGTATGCAAAACCTTTGGCGCTCACGCCGTCCTGCCTGTCTACAGTGGCAATTTCTGGCAAATACGAGTTATAAAAAACCAAACTTCCCCAAAAACCAATGGCCGCTAAAACAAACATAATCACACTAAAGTTTAGGGTGTTAACGCCGGTTTCATTGTTAATCTCGAACAAAAAAAGTGCACTACATGCAATTGCGCCTAAGTAAGTGAACATTTTCATAAAAATGCGTTTATTTCCACGAGTATCGGCAATGGATGAAAGTATGGGCGAGAGCACTGCAATTACTAAAAAAGCAAAAGCCATGGCATAACTGTACAGAGCCGAATTAACGACTTTGATACCGAAGAAGTGAACATAGTCGATGGTACTGTCATCCTTATCTGACGTTATTGCCGTATAATAAGCCGGAAAAATGGTTGACGTAATGACCAAGTTATAAGCCGAATTTGCCCAGTCAAAAAATGCCCAAGACCTAATTGTTTTTTTATTGTTTTTTAAAGTTTGCATTTAATATGAGCAGTTTGTTTTCTTACAAATAGTATTTAGTGCCTTCGAATTTTATCTTGCCAGCATCCAATAAAACCCTAATTCTATTGACTTTATCGTTATCGTTTCCTGTTTTAATGCCTAAAACCAATTCATCTAAACTCAAGGGTTGATTTTGTAAGGAAGTTGAAATTTCGAAATCGATCTTATCAAAATAAGAAGCTTGATCTTCTGCCTTTTTCTCCGCTAGGCAAACATCGCAATTGCCGCACCTAGCAGGATTTTCCTCTCCAAAATAACTTAGCAGTTGCATACTTCTACAAATATTTGTAGAACCATAACTGAGCACAGCTGCAATTTGGTCTTTTTGAATTTGTTTACGCAAGCTTATAAATTTCGCATCAATATCTAAATGAACGGCATCAGTA
Organism: Pedobacter sp.; assembly: GCA_045629525.1. Classification (GTDB taxonomy): domain Bacteria; phylum Bacteroidota; class Bacteroidia; order Sphingobacteriales; family Sphingobacteriaceae; genus Pedobacter. The sequence goes on along the minus strand of JAZQRH010000023.1, from coordinate 153,030 downwards.
CGTTGCGTTACAAATTGCAATTGAGGCTGATCGGTTTGTGGTAAATAGGAAATAATATTGTACTCCTGCATCTTTTTTAAATGAGCAACGATATCATTGTACGAGATTTTGAGCCGATTTGACAAATCACTTTCCTTGATTTTTACGAAACCATCAAAAGCGCCGCCATATGAACGTTGAATGGTTTTAATGATAATGTCGTAAAATGAATTTTCAATCTGAAAACGATAGACATCTTCGTGAGTGGCTGTAAACATCAGTCTAGATTGCAGAAAAATATTTTCCGATAATGTGATGTATCCATCTCGCTCTAAAAACTTTAACGCGGCCATGGTTTTAATCACACCTATTTTAAATCGGTTACAAAAATCAGCAATGTCAAATTCAAAACTTAAACCCTCGCCCGCACCGTAAGCTAACTGAAAATAGTTACCCAAGTAATGATAAACTTTTTTGATTTCATCAACGAAAGGAAAACTGTCTGCATACTTGGCATCTAAAATCTTTTGATCTGAGGGATTGGTTAGCAGCACCGCAAACGCTCGTTGTTCGTCTCTGCCAGCTCTTCCTGCCTCTTGGTAGTAAGCCTCCAAACTTTCTGGCAAATCTAGATGCACCACAAAACGCACATTTGGCTTATCTATTCCCATTCCAAACGCGTTGGTAGCTACCATTATCCTTGTCTTGTCAGTTTTCCAGTCTTCCTGTTTCCTGAAACGCAAGTCTTTATCTAAACCTGCGTGATAAAAATCTGCAGAAATATTATTGCGTTGCAAAAATTGAGCTACCTCAGCCGTTTCACGCCTGTTTCTTACATAAACCAATCCGCATCCTTTAACATTGTTGGCAATATTGACGAGTTTTTTGTGTTTATCCTCTAAGTTAAACACTACATAACTTAAGTTATTACGAGAAAAACTTTTTACAAAAACTTGCGCATTATGAAGTGCTAACTTGTCGATTATATCAGCCCGAACTTCGGGCGTTGCAGTAGCTGTAAGCGCTAAAACAGGTACATCTGGTAGAATATCTCTAAGTTCTTTTACCTTCAAATAAGGTGGCCTAAAATCGTAGCCCCATTGCGAGATACAATGCGCCTCATCAATAGCAATTAAATTTACGTTCATGTACGATATACGAACGCGGACTAAATCTGAGAGCAACCGCTCTGGCGATAAATAAAGAAATTTAATGTTACCGTATATGCAATTATCCAATAGGATATCGATTTCTCGCTTGCCCATGCCTGCATAAATTGCGATTGCTTCGATACCTCTGGCCTTTAGGTTTTCCACCTGATCTCTCATTAAAGCAACTAGAGGTGATACGACAATACAAATCCCATCCTTCATTAAGGCTGGCACTTGAAAACAAACCGACTTGCCTCCGCCAGTTGGCAGTAAGGCTAAGGTGTCATTGCCTCTCAAAACCGATTGCACAACTTCTTCTTGCAAAGGCCTAAAGATGTCAAATCCCCAATATTTTTTTAAAACTTCTGTGGCAGTCATAGTATGGCAACGTCAAAACTATGAAAAAAGGGCATATATTACTAAATTGCAACTTCAATTTAGCTTGTAGATATGAACAAAAAACATCTAATCACTTCAATTTTAGTATTTGCCAATGGTATTGCCTTGGCTCAGGATAAAAAAGAAGTGCCGAAATGGGATATTGAGGCCTATAAGGGCATTTCTAAAACTATCAATATTTCCACCGACGAGGGTACTTGGATGAACTTAGATGTTAGCCCTGATGGAAAGGAAATTGTTTTCGATTTACTTGGAGACATTTATATAATGCCTATTACTGGCGGCACGGCTAAATTATTGAGCGGAGGTGTGGCTTACGAAGTTCAGCCTCGTTTTAGTCCTAACGGCAAATATATTTCTTTTACTAGCGATAAAAGCGGTGCGGATAATATTTGGGTGATGGACCGCCAAGGCGCTAACAAAAGACAAGTAACCAAAGAGAACTTTAGGCTTACCAATAATGCAACCTGGATGCCGAACAGCGAATATATCATTGCTCGAAAGCATTTTACGGGTTTTCGCTCTTTAGGTGCTGGGGAGATGTGGATGTATAACATCTTTGGCGGGGAAGGCGTTCAGCTTACCAAACGTAAAAACGACCAGCAAGATGCTGGGGAACCCAACGTGTCGCCCGATAGCAGATATGTATACTTTAGTGAGGATGTTTCTCCCGGTCCTAGTTTTCAATACAGCAAAGACCCCAATGGTTTGATTTACGCCATCCGCCAACTTGATTTAACTACCGGTAAGCTAACAAATCTTATTGCACAGCAAGGTGGAGCTGTGCGTCCTCAAGCATCGCCCGATGGCAAGTACCTTGCTTATGTAAAGCGTGTACGGTTAAAAACAGCGTTATTTGTACAAAATTTAAAGACTGGCGAAGAGTTTCAACTTTATGATGATTTATCTAAAGACCAACAAGAAACATGGGCGATTTTTGGCGTTTACCCAAATTTTGCATGGACACCAGATTCTAAAAAAATCGTTTTTTATGCGAAAGGTAAAATTAAATCCATTGAACTTAACAACCTATTGGTAAGTGACATACCCTTCCGAGTAAATAGTAGCCAGAAAATACAAGAGGCACTGCATTTTGAGCAACAAGTATTTGCATCCGAGTTTACCGTTAAAATGATTAGGCAATTGGTAACATCGCCTGATGGCAAAACCTTAGTATTTAATGCGGCGGGTTATTTGTACAAAAAGGAGTTGCCAAATGGCACACCAGACCGATTAACCAATGGAACGGACTTTGAATTTGAACCCCAATTTAGTCCAGATGGAAAATCGGTGGTGTATACCACTTGGAGCGACGATTTTAAAGGAGCCATTAGACGTGCTGATTTAAAAACCGGTAAATCCGTTGCGCTAACTGACGAGAAAGGGTACTACTACTCGCCGAGTTATTCTAAAAAAGGCGATAAAATTGTGTACCGGAAAGGTGTAGGCAATGATGTGCTAGGTGTTACCTTCGGCAAAAACCCAGGTATTTACACCATCGCTGCAAATGGTGGGGCCAAGACCCTAATTAGTGAAAGCGGCATTAGGCCGGTTTTCGGTAACGACGATAGTCGAATTTATTTTCAGAGTACAGAAAGTGGCAAGAAAGCTTACAAAAGTGTTGATTTAAATGGTGGGAATGAACGCACACACTATACATCACAGTATGCCAATCAGTTTTACCCTAGTCCAGACGGTAAGTGGTTAGCATTTACAGAACTATTTAACGTCTATATTACGCCGCTCATTACCACCGGTTCAGCGCTGGATTTGTCGGCAGGTAACAGAGCAGTTCCTTTGGCCAGGGTCACAAAAGATGCTGGATCGTACATTCATTGGAGTGGCGATAGTAAGAAAATCTTGTGGACTTTAGGGGATAAATATTTCAGCAAAGAGATAAAAAATGCTTTCAGCTTTATAGATGGAGCTCCTGCTGTATTACCAGAACCTGATACTACAGGTATTGCCATTGGTTTGAAACTCAAATCTGATATGCCGACGGGTATAGTAGCATTAAAAGGTGCCCGAATTATCACAATGAAAGGCGAACAAGTGATCGAAGAAGGAACCATTATCGTTGAAAATAATAAAATTAAGACCATCGGCACATTAGCCGAGGTGCAAATTCCTGCGGAAGCAAAAGTTTTAGACGTAACAGGAAAGACAATTATGCCAGGGATGGTTGATGTTCACGCCCACTTACGTACAAGTCCTGATGGCGTTAGTCCGCAACAAGATTGGTCATATTTGGCTAATTTAAGTTTTGGCGTTACAACTTCTCACGATCCGTCGAGCAATACGGAAATGGTGTTTAGCCAGAGCGAAATGTTAAAAGCCGGACGTTTAGTAGGACCACGACTTTATTCTACGGGCACCATTTTATACGGCGCCGATGGCGATTTCAAAGCAACCATTAATAGCTTAGACGATGCGCTATCGCATTTGCGGAGGCTGAAAGCGGTTGGTGCGTTCTCTGTAAAGTCTTATAATCAACCCCGCAGAGAGCAACGCCAGCAAATTTTGGAAGCTGCTCGCCAGTTGAAAATGGAAGTTGTTCCAGAAGGCGGATCTACCTTTTACCATAACATGACGATGATTGCTGACGGCCATACCGGTATAGAACATAGCATTCCCGTCTCGCCTGCATATAAGGATGTGATTGAGTTCTGGAACCAAACAAATGTGGCCTACACACCTACTCTGATTGTTGCTTATGGCGGACAGTGGGGCGAAAATTATTGGTACGACAGAACCAATGTTTGGGAAAACGAACGCTTATTGAACTTTACACCAAGATCAATTATCGATTCGCGTGCTAGACGTAGAACTACTTCTGAGTATGGTGACTATGGGCATATTGAAGTAGCAAAAGCGACAAAGAAAATTGCAGAGGGAGGCACGAAAGTGAATTTAGGAGCTCATGGGCAAATACAAGGACTAGGCGCACACTGGGAATTGTGGATGCTGGTGCAAGGTGGGATGGATCCGCTGCAGGCCATAAAAGCAGCAACAATTAACGGCGCTGAATATTTAGGTATGGGCAAAGAACTAGGCTCATTGGAAGCAGGTAAATTGGCAGATTTGATCATTATGGACGAAAACCCATTGGAAGACATAAGAAACTCTGAAAAGATTAAATACGTGATGATTAACGGGAGATTGTATGACAGTATGACGATGAATGAGACAATTTCCAGAGAAAAGTTGAGGCCAAAACTATGGTTTGAACTGGATAAGGGCGCTACATTCAGCATACCTACGTCAGCAGAGACCTGGACCTTCACCGTACCACATTGTGATTAATTCTAATTGCTAATGGAGTGAGGAATTTCAGTTTTACCAAATTCCTCACTCCTATCTAAATGACGAATATCTATTCTAAACGACGAATATCTCTGAAAATTAACTTTTACCATTTGGAGAGACGAGAAATCTGTTGGATATTTCGAAAATATCGCTTTGCGCCAGTGATATTACGGCGTTATAGCACCAACAATCCGTGCGCCCTTAATGTGTGAATGGGTTTCGAATACCAAAATAGCTCAAAATGCTCCATTTCTTGTTCAAAATCATCTTTCACTTCTTGGAAAGCAAGCGCTTTGTCGCTAGTCACAGCGAGTTGGTTTAGTATATTCGCAAGCCATTCCCCTTCTTTTCTATTGCTTTGAATACTAAAAATCTCTTTCTTAGTGTGAAACGTTAAGTTCATCATCTCCCAAGTATTACCTTTCTTAGCTTTTGTAAATACCTCAGTAAAAGGCACACCTCCCAGCCAAACAATTTTTGCGGTTGGCTTCACATTGATATTTTCGTCAAACTTTAAAGCGTTTGTTATAAATTTCGGTGCAATGGTGGTTCTCGGTATTTTAAAATCGAACCAATCTTGTAGTTGGTAGTCGAAACATAAGCCGTGCATAAAGTTAAATAGCGACTTTTTCAAGCCGTAGCTAAACTTGTTATGATCAATCCCTGTTTTGTCAACAAAGTTGATGTCGTTATTGGCAAAGCTTCCAATAGCTTCAGTTTCTTTCATTACACCAAATCTTTCTGGGTACAAACCCACCGGACTATGCGCAGTCATTGCAAATTGATGCCAAAAGCCAGAATGTAAAATCCCTTGCTCGAATAGTTGACGAACCATTTCTAAACTATCCACTGTTTCTTGTACGGTTTGTGTTGGGTAGCCGTACATTAAATAAGCGTGTACCATAATGCCAGCTTCGGTAAAATTACGCGTAACGCGAGCTACCTGCTCAACAGTTACGCCCTTATCTATCAACTTAAGCAACCTATCCGAGGCTACCTCTAAACCGCCCGAAACCGCAATACAGCCCGAAGCTTGCAGCAAAACACACAAATCTCTGGTGAAGCTTTTCTCGAAGCGAATGTTAGTCCACCAGGTAAGTACCAGCTTTCTACGTAAAATTTCTAAGGCCACTTCACGCATTAATGCAGGTGGTGCGGCCTCATCCACAAAGTGAAAACCATTTTGACCTGTAGCCGCTATCAGTTCTTCAATTCTATCTACAATCAGCTTTGCTGCAACCGGCTCGTAAACTTTAATATAATCTAAGGAGATATCGCAGAAGGTACATTTTCCCCAATAACAGCCGTGCGCCATCGTTAGTTTATTCCAACGTCCGTCGCTCCACATTCGGTGCATCGGGTTCACTATTTCTATCACCGAAATATAGTGATCTAATTGTAAATCGCTGTAATCTGGTGTACCTATATCTGCCTGCTTATAATCACTTCTTAAAGCATCATTTTTATAAACAACTTCTACATTCTCTAATAAAAAAGTTCTTTTATAAAGATGGAAACCATCAGGATTTTTAACAGCATTATACAAAAGCTCTACAGGTAATTCACCATCATCTAGTGTGATATAATCGAAAAAATCAAAAACTCTAGTATCTGATACAGACCTAAGCTCCGTATTCGGGAAACCACCTCCCATCGCAATTTTAATTTGTGGAAAATTAGCCTTTATATATTGTGCGCAACGAAAAGCGGCATATAAATTACCCGGAAACGGCACCGATATCAAAAACAGCTTTGGATTTACATCTACCAAACGTTGATGCAAAATATTGATTAAAAGCTCGTCGATGTGACTTGGTTTTGTGTTCAAGGCTTCGTACAACTCATCGAACGAATTGGCACTTCGTCCTAATCGCTCGGCGTACCTGCTAAAACCAAAATTTGGGTCAATGCATTCGATAATAAAATCAGAAATATCTTCTAAATAAAGGGTTGCTAAATGCTTTGCTTTGTCTTGCGTACCCATAGCTCCAAATGCCCAATCGAGCTCTTCCAATTGTGCAAAGCGGGAAGCCTCAGGTAAAAAATCTTCTTGACAAATTTGCAGCGCCAAGGTTGGATTTTTCCCTTGCAAAAAAGCAATTACAGCATCAATAGTTTTTAGGTACTCCTCTTTTAAAGCAATGATGCGTTGCACGTTCAACGACAGTTCTGGTGCATCGTTACGCTCTTGAAGCGCAAACAACTCACTTAATCCACGTTTCGAAAACAAAGTTAAAATAACCTCAATACCCAAATCAGCCTGCGTTGCACTAATACCTTTGGTATTTAAAAAACCTTTGATGTAAGCTGTTGCCGGATACGGCGTATTCAGTTGCGTGAAGGGTGGCGTGATTAAAAGAATATCTGTTTTCAAATGCTTTGTTTTATGCAAAAATAAGGGATTTTAAGGACTAATTTAGCTGTGCTTAAGATAACGCAAATCGGAACGTTGAAACCACGATTACAAATTTTGTGCAATCACGTAGCCACTTGCCCACGCCCACTGAAAATTGTAGCCCCCTAACCAGCCTGTAACATCAATACATTCGCCGCCAAAATAGCAACCAGGCAGCTTCTTACTCTCTAACGTTTTCGACGAAAACTCGTTAGTATCTATTCCGCCCCTCATTACTTCGGCTTTGTCGTAACCTTTATCGCCAGCTGGCTTTACCACAAAGTGATGTAGTGTTTGCGCCAATTGCTCCATTTCTACTTTTGTTAAATCGGCAATGGTTTTGATTAATGGCAAAAACTTACCCAATGCATCTGTAAACTTTTTAGTGTAAAATCTATTCAACAAAGTTGATAATTGAATACGCCCATTATTTTGACGCTCATTATTTAATACATCTAGAATATTATAATTTGGCAGCAGATCAATATTAATCGTTTGGCCTCTACGCCAGTAACTTGATATTTGTAGAATTGCTGGTCCACTTAGTCCCCAATGCGTAAACAAAATATTTTCCTCAAAGCTTTGCTCATCATTGCTTACGCGGCAAAAAATTGAATTGCCTGATAGCTGGGCAAACCACTCTTCGTCTTTGCCGGTTATGGTTAACGGCACAAGTGCAGGCGCAGTTTCTATAATGTTTAGTTGATGCTGGCGGGCAAAACGTAAGGCAAAATCTGTAGCGCCCATTTTGGGAATTGGCAAACCTCCTGTGGCAATTACTAATTTTGGTGCTGTCATTTTCATCGTCTTACCACGGAGTTGATAAGTCAATTCGTAGCCTTCGTTGATGAGATCTATCGCACCTACTTCTGCACTGCAAATAATCTGTTGCTCCATCTCGGCGCAAAGCGATGTAAAAATTTCTACCACATCTTTCGCATTTTTTCCTTCTGGAAACAACTGCCCTAATGTTTTCTCTGCTCCGTAAATGCCATAGGTTTCAAAAAAACTAATGGTATCATCAACGGTCCATTGTTTGAATGCCGATTTTATAAAATGTGGATTTGCGGATATGAACTGCTCGTTTGAAGCGCCGATGTTGGTATAGTTGCATCTGCTACCCCCAGAAATTAGTATTTTTGCGCCGGGCTTTTCATTTTTCTCCAGCAGTATAACTTTCTTCCCTAGAAAACCAGCTTGCACGGCACACATCAAACCACAAGCGCCAGCTCCAATAATTATAGCGTCTATCTCCATCTTTTATAATTCACAAAACTACGTATTTAACTGAAACTTTCTGGCTCCAATTAGCGGTTTAGTTGGCGCACAAAGAATTCGCATCCCTTAAAGTTGTAAAGATATTCTGATATTATAATTCTTTGTATATTTGCTTCATAATGAAAATGTTACTTTGCATTTGGGTAGTTTATCTGGTTTCACTGGTTGCGGTGCCATGTAGTGATGCGAAAAATAATTGTTCTCCAAATATGCAAAGTACAGCACTATCTAACAGCCATAATCACGATAAGGATGCAAATGATAATTGTCCGCCTTTTTGCTTTTGCGGTTGTTGTAGCATCAGCATATCTTCATTTGAGTTCAAAAGCTTTGAAATTAAGCAAGTCTTAGTTCACGTTATTCCACAGAAAATCTCATATAAAGGGAAGAATTTTAGTTTCAACTATCAAGGTAATATTTGGCAACCGCCTAAAATAGCTTAAAGCAGCATTTCGTTTAACTAAATCCAAAAGGATTATAGATCGATCCCTTCGTTGAGCGAAATTGTCAAACCTTATTATTTCTAATAAGAATTTACTTTAATGTTTTGTAGCTGTAATGCATAAGTGTGCTTGCAGGTTTTTTTACACTTAAAATTTACCTTGTGTTAAATCAAATTATCAAATTTAGCATCAATAACAAACTTGTTATCGGAGCTTTTACACTCATACTCGTGATTTGGGGCGTGTGGAGTGCTACTAAGTTACCCATTGATGCCGTCCCTGACATTACCAATAATCAGGTTCAAATTATAACGGTATGCCCTACTTTGGCGGGGCAAGAAGTAGAACAATTGGTCACATTTCCTATCGAGCAAAGTATTGCAAATATTCCAGGGGTCGAAGAAACCAGAAGTATCTCTAGGTTTGGTTTGTCTGTAATTACGGTCGTTTTTGACGACAATATCGACATCTATTTTGCTCGCACACTTATCAACGAAAAGCTTAAGGAAGCAGCGGAGCGCATCCCAAAAGGAATAGGCAATCCGGAATTGGCACCTGTAAGCACGGGACTAGGGGAAGTTTACCAATACATTATCCACCCTAAAAAAGGAAGTGAGCACAAATACAATGCAAAAGACTTACGCACCATGCAAGATTGGATTGTAGCCCGTCAATTGTACGGTACGCCGGGCGTTGCAGAAATAAACAGTTTTGGTGGCGAATTAAAACAATACGAAGTGGCTATAAATCCTGATCGCTTGCGGGCTATGGGCGTAAGCATTACTGATATCTTCATTGCATTGGAACGCAATAACGAAAATACCGGCGGTGCCTACATCGACAAAAAACCAAATGCGTATTTCATTAGGGGCATTGGCATGGTTACCTCCTTAGAGGATATAAGCAACATCAGTATTAAAAATTCTGGACGGTTTCCAATTTATATCAAAGACCTAGCAGATGTTAGATTTGGAAGTGCAATACGTTACGGAGCAATGACCTTTAACGGTGAAGTTGATGCAGTTGGCGGCGTGATAATGATGCGTAAGGGCGAGAACAGCAATGAAGTTGTAAAACGAGTTAAGGCTAAATTACCCACCATCCAAAAATCATTACCAGAAGACATTGTGATTGAGCCTTACTTAGACCGTACTGATTTAGTTGGTAGAGCAATGAGTACGGTACAAAAAAACCTGATTGAGGGCGCTTTGATCGTGATTTTTGTGCTGGTGATTTTTCTGGGTAACCTAAGAGCTGGATTAATAGTGGCATCGGCCATTCCCCTATCAATGTTATTTGCGTTAGGGTTGATGAACACATTTGGCGTAAGCGCAAATTTAATGAGCCTTGGAGCTATAGATTTCGGGTTAATTGTAGATGGAGCCGTAATTATTGTAGAGGCGACCTTGCATCATTTAGGCTTGCGAAAATCATCAAAAAACCTATCGCAAAAAGAAATGAATAACGAAGTATTTCTATCTTCTTCAAAAATTAGAAACAGTGCTGCATTTGGCGAAATTATCATTCTCATTGTATACATTCCCATCTTAACATTAGTGGGCGTAGAAGGTAAAATGTTTCGCCCCATGGCGCAAACTGTAGGTTTCGCAATTCTTGGCGCACTTTTGCTTTCGCTCACCTACATACCCATGATGTGTGCACTTTTCCTCTCGAAAAAGCCGAAGCAGAACCTAAGTTTTTCGGACAAAATGATGAATTGGCTTCAAGCCAGATATCAACCAATACTCAATCGGGCAATTAAAATAAAATATATGATAGGGAGCATTACCGTGGCAATATTTGCTGTTTGCGTGTTCTTGTTTTCGAGGATGGGTGGCGAGTTTATCCCTCAATTGGCCGAGGGCGATTTTGCATTTCACTGTATTTTACCACAAGGAAGCTCCCTTAAACAGAGCCTAGAAACCTCTATGCAGGCTTCAAGGTTAATTAAAGAATTTGATGAGGTGAAAATGGTGGTCGGCAAAACCGGTGCTGCAGAAGTTCCAACAGATCCAATGCCGCCTGAGGCTACAGATCTAATCATTGTGTTAAAGCCACAGACCGAATGGAAAAGTGGTTGGAATTACAATGAACTCGCCGCGGCTATTTCGAAAAAACTTGAAGCTATTCCCGGTGTATTTTTTGAGAAAAACCAGCCTATACAAATGCGTTTTAATGAACTGATGACAGGGATTAGACAAGATGTAGCCGTAAAAATATTTGGAGAGAACTTAGATACTTTAGCCATCTACGCTCAGAAAGTAAGTACGCTAATTAGCGATATTGATGGCGCCACCTCACCACAGGTAGAACGTTTAGGTGGCTTGCCCCAAATAAACGTGGTTTTTGACAGAACCAGAATTGCTAACTACGGTTTAAGTGTAGCCGATGTTAATGACGTGTTGAGTACAGCATTTGCAGGGAAAACCGCTGGAGTTGTCTTCGAAAACGAGCGTCGCTTTGACTTGGTTGTACGCCTAGATAGTACGTTTAGAACTAGTATTGATGACGTAAGTAGCTTAGTAGTACCCATTGCTAATGGCAACCAAATCCCTTTATCTCAGTTGGCAGATATTTCCTATAAAATTGGGCCTGCACAAATTAGTCGTGAAGCTGGTAGAAGACGGGTTGTTGTTGGTTTCAACGTTTCGGGAAGAGATGTAGAAAGTGTTGTGAAGGACATACAGACTGTGCTCAATACAAAACTTAAGCTTCCCTCGGGCTACCACTTCACCTACGGTGGACAGTTTGAGAACTTAGAAAAGGCAAGTAAGCGATTGACGATAGCGGTGCCAATGTCGTTACTACTCATTTTTGTACTGCTTTATTTCACTTTTAGTTCTTTTAAACAGGCAACTTTGGTATTTACCGCGATACCAATGAGCGCCATTGGAGGCGTTTTAGCATTACTGCTACGCGGTATGCCATTTAGCATTAGTGCAGGCATAGGCTTTATCGCCCTCTTTGGAGTGGCCGTGCTTAATGGAATTGTGCTCATCAGCACTTTTAATCAACTAGAGAAGGAAGGTGTCAACAATATCATACAACGGGTGGTTGATGGTGCTAAAATGAGGTTACGGCCAGTTCTAATGACCGCAACGGTAGCCAGCTTAGGTTTTTTACCTATGGCACTTAGCAGCAGCGCAGGTGCAGAAGTACAAAAGCCATTAGCAACTGTTGTAATTGGCGGTCTAGTAACGGCAACGCTCCTCACCTTATTCGTTTTACCTATACTTTACATCATTTTTAATCATAAGATGAAACTAGAAAAAATCTGGAAAATCACGGTGATATTAATAATTTCTGGGATAAGTTTTAATGCTTCGGCCCAAACAAGTAAAAGCTTAACCGTAGATGAACTCACAGCAATGGCATTAGAAAATAATGCTTTAATTAAATCGCATAACGGAAGAATTGAGGCGATGAAAGCTCGAGAAAAAACTGCATTAGAACTGCCAAAAACTGATTTAAGTGCGCAACTGGGTCAGTATAATAGCCTTAAGTTCGATCAGTCCTATCAAGTGTCACAAAGCATTCCGTTTCCAAGTTCTTTTGGTGCTAAAAAACGATTATTTACGGCAGAAACTAAGAGTAGCGCACTTAAAAAAGAATTATCCATTAATGAGTTGAAAGCAAAAATTAGAGAACAGTACTATCATCTACAATTCTTGCATTTTAACCAAAAGGAGCTGCTAAAGCTGGACAGCATTTTTCAAAATTTCGTGAAGGTTGCAGAAGTTAGATTTAAAACCGGCGATACAAAGAAAGCTGACATCAGCTCTGCTATGGCAAAACGCGGAGAAATTCAGCTATTACAACAACAAAATGATATGGACATGGAAAATGCACATCGAAATTTAAAAATGCTGACGGGCTATGATGGCGATTTTCAAATTTATCTCGATCGAGAATATCAATCCTTAAATTTAAAGCAAATTCTCGATATTTCTGCTGTGACAAATCACCCTTTGGTTGAAGCGTTAAAACAAGACGTTATAATAGCCGAAAGTAATTACCGGCTGCAAAAATCTGCTAACCTACCTGATATTAATCTGGGTTATGTAAACCAATCGTTGATAGGCATACATCAAATAAACGGTTCGGACAAATTTCTTGGTAGCACAAATAGGTTCAATTCTGTTAATATTGGTTTATCCATCGGCTTATTTACGACCAATGCCGCAAAAACAAAGTTTCTAAACTATGAAAAGCAAGCAGCAGAAGCTTTAGTACATCAGCAACAAAGGCAATTACAAACTGATTTTAACAACGCTATAAATCAATATAAACAATTGTTAAAGCAACAGCAATATTTCGAAAAACAAGCCTTACCCAACGCCAACGAAATATTAGCAGCAGCCCAATTAGGTTATAAAACTGGTGAAATTTCATACGTTGAATACTTGTATGCGTTGCAAACCTTAACAGATACGCATCTCAATTATTTGAAAAACATCTTGCAAATTAACCAATCAGTCATTGAAATCTATTCGCTTACTAATCAATAATCAGATGAAATCTAATCATATAACCATTATCATGCTTTGTTTTGGCCTTGCATTTTCGGCTTGTAACGCTAAACAAAAAGAGCCCAAAATAAAGCAAAGCAAAACCGAGGCCTCAAACGAAGAAAAAGCCGAGGCTGATGAGAATTCGGTAGAGCTTACCGATGTCCAAATTAGAACCGTAGGGATAACCTTAGGAACCATTGAGATGAAAGAATTAACTGCAACCATTAGAGCAAATGGTGTTTTGCGAGTGCCCAATAACAACAAGGGAAATGCCACCTCGCTTTATGGTGGTGTAATTAAAGCGATTAATGTTCAAATTGGAAGTAGAGTGAGCAAAGGACAAGTAATTGCCATAGTAGAGAACCCTCAGTTTATAATGTTGCAAGAAGAATACCTAACCACGGTAAGTAAAATCGTGTTAGCTGAGCAAGAATTACATCGCCAACAGGAATTGAATAATGGAAATGCGGGCGCAAAAAAGAACCTACAATCGGCAAGTAGTGAAATGAACCTACTCAAAACCAGACGCTCCTCCCTCATCAATCAACTACAGTTAATGGGAATTAGTCCTGGCGCTATTAATAACGGCAATTTGAAGGCTACACTCTTTGTACGAAGCCCTATAAATGGAACGGTTAGCGACGTTTTTGCAAAAATTGGCGCCTACGTAGATGCGTCATCGCCTGTGGCAGAAATTGTAGACAACGCATCCCTTCACTTGGATTTACAAGTTTTTGAGAAAGATCTACCTAAAGTGAAAGTTGGTCAGACTATACATTTTACCTTAACTAACAATCCAGTAACAGAATATGATGCTACGATTTTCAGCATCGGCTCCTCCTTTGAAAACGACAGTAAAACAATTGCCGTACATTGTAAAGTAAAAGCAAATAAAGGCGGATTAATTGATGGAATGAATATCACAGGATTGGTAAGTTTGAGTAATGTCAAATCGACCTCGGTACCAAACGACGCCATCGTGGATGCAGACGGTAAAACTTACATTTTCGTACTTAAAGAAGCGAAAGGCGAACATAGTAAACATAAAGAAGAAGAGGCTCATCAAACTTTCGAAAGATTAGAAGTAATAAGGGGCGTTTCTGACATGGGCTACACTGCTATCTCATTGATTAAAGAAATTCCACTAAAGAGCAAAATTATTACCCAAGGTGCCTATTTCGTAAATGCCAAAATGATTGAACTGGGTGGGCACGACCATTAAGAAAAAGAATTAAAAATTTCGATTATGCTTTAAAAGTCAACAAACTTAATTCGTGCACATCCACACAAATTAAGTTTGATCGATATATTTTGCTATTTTTGTAGTTAAATTAGATTTAGATAATGGCACGACAGATAAGCGAATTAAAATTAGGAATATTAGGTGGCGGACAATTAGGCAGAATGTTAATTCAGGAAGCTATAAACTACAATTTAACCACGTTAGTTCTAGATCCTGATGCTGATGCGCCGTGTAAACATATCGCAAATTACTTTGAAAACGGCTCTATAACAGATTACGACACAGTTTACAACTTCGGTAAAAAAGCAGATATTATTACCATCGAAATTGAAAAAGTAAATGTGGATGCGCTTGAGCAGCTAGAGAAAGAAGGTAAAAAAGTTTTTCCTCAAGCTAGAGTAATTCGTTTAATCCAGGATAAAGGGGTTCAAAAGCAGTTTTTCAAAGAAAACGATATCCCCACTGCTGTATTTCAATTGGTAAATAGTAAAGAAGATTTGAGTAGCTGTAAATATCCTTTTCCTTACATGCTAAAGCTACGTAAGGATGGTTATGACGGTAAAGGCGTAATGAGAATGGATAGCTTGGCTGATGTTGACAAAGCTTTTGATGCACCAACTTTGATTGAAGAATTGGTAGACTTTGAGAAAGAAATTGCCGTAATTGTTGCTAGAAACCAAAAGGGCGATGTAAAAACCTTCCCGATGGTTGAAATGGAATTTAACCCTGAGGCAAACTTGGTAGAATTCTTAATTTCTCCTTCAACTTATCCAGAAAGTATACAAGAGCGAGCGGAAAAAATTGCTATTGATATTGCTGAGGCACTAAATGTTACCGGTATTCTAGCAGTAGAAATGTTTATCACTAAAAATGGTGATATTTTGGTTAATGAGCTAGCTCCTCGTCCGCATAATAGCGGTCACCAAACTATTGAAGGTAATTACACCTCGCAATTTGCTCAGCACTTAAGAGCTATATTTAATTTGCCTCTAGGCGATACTCGAGCAATATCTAACGCCATTATGGTAAACGTATTGGGAGAAAAGGGACACGATGGCGTTGCTAAATATGACGGTTTAGAAAAAATCATGTCGATTGAGGGCGTATACGTACATCTTTACGGGAAAAAATACACGAAATCTTTCCGTAAAATGGGACACCTTACCATAGTAGACCAAAATAGAGAACAAGCTATTGAGAAAGCTAGACTTGTACAAAAAACCTTAAAAGTGATTTCTTAAACCGATTTGACCTAAGGGTATTGATCGCTTTATAGCGCAATCTTGATACTTGATATCGAAAATATAGATACTATAAAAATAAAAAAATGAAAGTTGGTATTATCATGGGCAGCAAGTCTGACTTGCCTGTAATGCAAGACGCAGCAGATATTTGCAAAGCATTTGGTGTAGAATTCGAAATCACTGTAGTTTCGGCACATCGCACACCCGACAGAATGTTTACTTATGCAAAAGAAGCAGCTGGTCGTGGCGTTAAAGTGATTATTGCGGGTGCGGGTGGTGCAGCACACTTACCAGGCATGGTTGCCTCTATCACTACCGTTCCGGTTATTGGTGTGCCAGTAAAATCTTCTAACTCTATTGATGGTTGGGATAGCATTTTATCGATCTTACAAATGCCAAACGGTATTCCCGTGGCAACGGTAGCATTAAACGCAGCTAAAAACGCAGGTTTACTGGCTGTTCAAATTCTTTCTACAGCACAGCCAGCATTGGCTGATAAAATGCAAGCTTATAAAGACGATTTAAGAGCAAAAGTTGAAGAAACCGCTGCCGAAATGGAAGGTTAATTTATTTCTTACTTCTTGTGTAAAAATCCGTTCCAATTACAAAAGAATTCTGGTTTTTAGCATTATTTTTCGGTAAAAAGGCAAATAGTTGCTCCGTTGAGGTTCCGCTTGCCAGCGTTAATAATGCTAAAACCATTGATTAAATACTTCGCTTTAACGATATTTTAACACCTTTTTTGCTACTTATCAAATCAACACTTCCATCTGGATAAAAGTTCAATTGTCCAAAAATTCTGCTTGCCGCAGAAGCAGAGCTTAAATACAGTCCACTGAGTTTTTCGCCATTATTGGCAGCAATAGCTTCATTCCAATTCGTCCAAATTTCTGGCTTCTTAGTGCTAAATTGTACTTTTATCTTAGTCCCTTCAGCTGTCCAAACACCAGTATCCTTCGCGTTAGCCATCATGTACTGACTTAAATTGACACTACTTGGCGACAGCTTCATATTTTTAATGATCTTCCCGCTTGACAGTAAAACATAAGGCGTTAAATAACTGGTAGTGTTTCCAAAGGCATCGTGAGTGTAAGATGTTTTTAAAACAATCTTAAACGATGGAGACTGGAAGCTTAAAAATACAGCACCAAAGATTGATAGCGCAAAAAATATAAGTAATCTTCTTCATAGTTAAACTGGTTAGGCTAAAGAACCAACAGTAAACCGCTAAGAAAGTTTCAATATCAATTCAAATTCGGATCTATTGGAAAATTACTTAAATGCGCATATTTAGGACCTAGATTAATAATCACCTCTTTCCAGAGTGCTTCTTCATTGTTGGAGAACACCGTATCCTCGTGAAACTGATCTGAAACGATCCAAGTATTGCTAGCAAGCTCCTCTTGAAGCTGGTTAAATCCCCAGCCTGAATAGCCCAGAAAAAATTTCACTTCATGCTCTTCAATACTGTTATTGTTCACCAATAATTTCAAGGTCTCAAAATCCCCTCCCCAGTAGATACCTTGGCCTATTTTCTCGCCACTATTCAACTTGTCATAGCAACGATGTATGAAATGAATAGTATCAACCTCCACCGGGCCACCAATGTACACTGGAAAGTTAGCCTCCCATAAGTCTGGAATTAGATCTTTCACAATCAAATTACTCGGTTGATTAAGAATAAAACCCATAGCTCCTCCCTCCCCATAGTCGCTCAGCAAAACTACCGCACGTTTAAAGTTCGGATCGGCTAAAAATGGTTCGGAAATTAGCAACTTGCCTACAGATGGATTTAAAAGACTTAACATTTGCGAAAATTAAGAAAAATAAAGTAACAAAAGCTACATTTGCGTCATGAAGCTTAGCAAAGAAACATTACAAAATTTAAGGCAAGATTATAAAGCCGCTCAATTAAATGAAAGCGATATCGTCGACAGTCCGTTTGTGCAATTCGAGAAATGGTTTAACGATGCCATAAAAGCGGAAATTTTTGAGCCTAACGTAATGACTTTGGCTACCGCCGACAGGAGCGGAAAACCTAATGCACGCATTGTATTATTGAAAGGGTTTGATGATCAAGGTTTTAGTTTTTACACAAATTATCTTAGTCAAAAGGGTAAAGAATTAAAGAAAAATCCTCAAGCTTGCTTGGTTTTCTTTTGGGCAGAATTGGAACGTCAAGTTAGGATTGAAGGAAAAATAGAGAAACTGGACAAAGAAACGTCAGAAGCCTACTTCCAATCGAGACCAATAGGCAGCCAAATCAGCGCCATTGCCTCACCTCAAAGTCAGGTGGTTCAAAGTCGTTCGGTATTGGAGCAAAAAGTAGAAGAGCTGACAAAGCAGTTTGAAGGAAAATTAATTCCTAAGCCGGCACATTGGGGAGGCTACATTTTAAAACCTACGGCTGTCGAGTTCTGGCAAGGACGTTCTAGTCGCCTACACGATCGCATCAGATATGTATTGGTGAATGGAAGTTGGAAAATTGACCGTTTAGCACCATAGTCTAATCCACCGCTCGTCTTAAAAGACTATCATAATACGATCATGGAAAACAACATCGCAATATCTACCAAACACCCTAAACAGCTATATCTCCTTTTCTTTACGGAAATGTGGGAACGCTTTTCATTTTATGGGATGAAAGCCCTGCTATTAGCCTATATGGTAACCCAGCTTAAGTTTGATGAGCCTAAAGGTTATGCTATTTTAGGTGCTTACTCTGCTTTGGTTTACACGATGCCAATGTTTGGTGGTATGTTGGCAGATAAGTTTTTGGGTTACCGACGAGCGATAATTTTTGGCGGCGTAATGATGGCTATTGGACACGCTGTTCTTGCAATTCCAGAAGATTGGAGTTTTTTTTATGGAATGGCTTTTATCATTTGTGGCAATGGCTTCTTCAAGCCCAATGTTTCCAGTTTGGTAGGTACTCTTTATGATAACAACGATCCTCGAAAAGATAGTTCATTCTCCTTATTTTATATGGGAAATAAATATTGGTGCAGCACTTGGTGGTTTACTTTGCGGTTATGTAGGTCAAAAAATAAACTGGCACTATGGCTTCGGTATTGCGGGCATTTTTATGGTAGTAGGCTTAGTAGTTTTTATATTAGGGAAAGCTGGTTTAAAAGAAAAAGGATTGCCGCTTACCAACGATTTGAAAAAGAAAATTGGAGGACTTATTACGGTTGAATATACCATTTATGCCTTAACTTTTTTAGCCTTACCACTTATCGTAACGCTTTTTAATTACTACGAAGCAATAGATAGCATCATGCTCGTTCTTGCCGTCGTCTCGGTGGTGTATATCTTATACGTGGCAAGTAAGCTCGAATATTCCGCCAAGCTTAAGTTATTGTCTGCGTTAACTTTAGTGGTCGTATCCACATTTTTCTGGGCATTTTACGAACAAAATGCGGGTTCACTGAATTTATTCGCTATGCGTAACGTAGATATGCATGTGTTTGGCGTAGAGTTGCCCGCCTTATCTGTTAACAACTTTTTACCACCTGCTTGGGTTATAATCATGAGCTTGGTTTTTGCTACTTTGTGGCCTTGGCTAAACAAACTGGGCTTAGAACCGTCCACTGCAGCCAAATTTGCTTTATCTTTCATCTTTGTTGCTATCGGATTTTTCACGTTTTACCTGGCATGCAAAGCTAGCTTAAGTCACGGTTTAATCCCACTGCTTGCATTTGTTGGTGGATATTTCTTTATTTTTTGCGGAGAAATGTGTATTTCTCCAGTGGGCTTATCCATGATTACCAAACTATCGCCTACCAACATCGTAGGATTAATGATGGGTATTTTTTTCTTCTTTACTGCCATAGGCGAATTTTTAGCCGGAAAAATTGGAGCTTTAATGAGTATTCCTAAGGCAGTTGTGGAAGCCAATAACCCCGCATTATCGCTGCCATATTATGCTGATGTACTTTTGCAAATATCAATCTACTCAGCTGGCATTGGTGTGTTTATTTTCTTACTCGTGCCGATGTTGAAAAAATGGATGGGCGACATTCGATAGTTTAACAGAATTTAATGTGTTTTCACCGTTAATTGCTCGCGTTTAATTCCTATTTTCGCATACTAAATCATATATCATTTAAATTAAAGATAGCCTTGTCTGATAGCTTAGTTATAATTCCGACGTACAACGAGAAAGAGAATGCGGAGAAAATTATTCGCAAAGTTTTTTCATTGCCTTTTCAATTTGATCTTTTAATTGTAGATGATGGTTCTCCAGACGGCACTGCGCAAATTGTAAAGAATTTGCAAAGCGAGTTTGAAGGTCGCTTGCACATCGAAGAACGTAAAGGAAAGCTAGGTTTAGGTACTGCTTATATTCACGGCTTCAAATGGGCTCTAAGCAAAAATTACGAATACATTTTCGAGATGGATGCCGATTTCTCCCATAATCCTAATGATTTGTTGAAATTACGAGAAGCTTGCGTGAGTGGTGCAGATGTGGCAATTGGTTCGCGGTATGTAAAAGGGGTAAACGTTGTAAATTGGCCAATGGGACGTGTTTTAATGTCTTATTTCGCTTCGATGTATGTAAGGTTAATCACAAGAATTAACATTCAAGACGCCACTGCAGGATTTAAATGCTACCGCAAAAAGGTATTGGAAACCATTCCGATGGAAAAAATTAAGTTTGTGGGCTATGCTTTCCAAATTGAGATGAAATTTACCGCCATTAAATACGGTTTCAACGTTGTTGAAGTTCCCATTATATTCACGGATAGAACCGAAGGTACCTCAAAAATGAGTACACGTATTTTTAGGGAAGCTTTTTTAGGAGTGATACAAATGAAGATAAACAGCTGGTTTAGGAATTATAAAAGGTAATAATTGGTTGTTCAGATTGTTAATTTTTTAGATAATAATTAAACTTATTTAAAACCTCACACTTTTAAATTTCAACTTTTTCTGCTACTCCTCATCATCATTCCAAAATCCTGTTTCAAAGCCATCGCTTTCACAATCATTAGCAAGCGTTTTTCTCTAGTAGTATCGGTTTTAGCAGTATTTAACCAATTGATAAAATAATTCTGATGAGCTTTAGTGTAAGTTAAGAAGTTCTCCAATGACCCATCGTCTTGTGCTAAACAAATCTCTAAATCTTCAGGCATTTCTATTTTGAATTCTGTATCCTTCTCAAAATAAATGGTAACCTTATCCCCTTCCTCTTTTCTAACGCCCTTGCGTATGTTACCGTTCATAGGTAAAATATAACCGCCATCTTTTACTGGAAGCAAACTTAATCCGTTTACCGAAAAATCGTCTATTTTTCCCTTTACCCTAAAACTCCGACCATCTGTGGGCGCTAACTGTTTTACTAGATTTTCTGGTAAAAAAATATAACGCCAACCGGTTTTATCGGCATTTTTTGCAAAACGTTCTATTTCTACGGTACAGGTGATCATATTTAAAGTTAAAGAAATAGGCAGAGAAGAGCAAAAGATATTTAAGCAATTTATATCCTCAAACTTCTGACAATTCAATTAAAATTCTCCTTCCACACCCAAACCAAAAAGCGCAAAATCGTACTTTACAGGATCGATAGGATCGAATTTCTTTAAGGCATCGGTAAGCTCTAATGCCGTTTGCCAATCAGTTTGTTTACGCAAAATTAGATTGAAATGTCTTGAAACTCTATCCACATGTACATCGCAAGGGCAAATCAAATTCTTCGGTTGAATGATATTCCATAACCCAAAATCTACACCTTTATCGTCTTTCCTCACCATCCACCTTAAAAACATATTTAGCCTTTTACAAGTTGACTTTTGTTTTGGCGACGACACATGTTTAATCGTTCTACGAGGAAAATCTGGCAAGCTAAAAAAGTTGGACCGGAAATGATTTAATGCATTTTCTATGGTAAAATCGGAAACAACTAAGTCTGACGTGTAACATGTAGAAGAAGTTAGTTCGTATCCAGAGGCTATTTCTTCCACACTCAAATAATCCGTTCGGAAAGTTAAACCCTGAGGAATAAATGCTGTTTCGAGAGAATTGGAGTATTGATAATGTTGTTTTAAAAAGGCTACAAAGTAGAGTAAATCGGTATCGTTAAAAGTTCGGTGTTTGAAACCTAGTAAGTTCTTCAAATCATTATCAGAATGATGTCGCACAAATTGATAAGGCTGGTTATCCATCCTTAAAAACAACTCCTGGCATTTATTGATTATCGTTTTACGCTGGCCCCAAGCTAAAATTGCCGCAAAAAATGCGGCAATTTCAATATCTTGTTTAAGTGAATATTGGTGAGGAATGCTTATGGGATCATTATCAATAAAGTTCGGTCGATTGTATTGTTCAACCTTACTATCTAAAAAATCCTTTAAATCCTCTTCTCTAATTTTCACTTAACCTTTATGCTAAAGCTTGCTCTAAATCAGCAATTAAATCGTCAATATCCTCTACACCAACACTTAAACGTAATAAGTTATCAGTTACCCCAACTTTTTCACGTTCTTCTTTTGGGATGGAGCCGTGTGTCATTGTTGCGGGGTGGTTAATTAAAGATTCTACACCTCCAAGCGACTCTGCCAATGTAAAAAGTTTAAATTTAGACGAAATTCTGAAAGTTTCTTCTAAATCAGCGTCTTTCAAAGTGATAGAAATCATGCCACCAAAATCACGCATTTGCTTTTTCGCAATATCATGATTTGGGTGATCTGTAAACCCTGGCCAGTAAATCTTATCAATTTTGGGATGATTTTTCAAGAACGATGCCACTTTAGCACCATTTTCGCAATGTGCTTTCATGCGCAAATGCAAAGTTTTAATACCTCTTAAAACCAAAAATGAATCTTGAGGACCTGGTGTAGCGCCACAAGCATTATACATGAATTTTAGATCTTTGAATAGATCTTCGTTATTGGTTACTAATGCGCCCATCACCACATCAGAGTGGCCGGCGATGTACTTTGTAACAGAGTGCATCACCAAATCAGCGCCTAGATCTAACGGATTTTGTAAATATGGTGATGCAAAAGTGTTATCCACGGTCAACATCACTTTTTTGTCCTTGGCAATCTTAGCCATACCTTCAATATCCACAATCTGCATCGTTGGATTAGTTGGCGTCTCAATCCAAATTAATTTAGTATTATCATTTAGGTAAGGAAGAATGTTTTCAGGTTCTGATAAATCTAAAAAATGAAATTTGATGCCGTAATTTGCATAAACCTTGGTGAAAATACGGTATGAACCTCCATACAAATCATTGCCAGTAATCACTTCATCGCCAGGCTTCAACAACTTCATTACCGCATCTGTAGCTCCCATACCGCTAGAAAATGCTAAGCCGTAGGTTCCATTTTCTAGGGCAGCAATACAATCTTCCAATGCTTTTCTAGTTGGATTTGCACCACGAGCGTATCCCCATTTATTCTCTCCTGGATATTTTTGCCAATAAGTAGAAGTTTGATATATCGGGGTCATCACCGCACCAGTGGTTGGATCTGGCTCTTGCCCCGCATGAATGGCTTTTGTTGCAAATTTCATATTATTGATTGTTTTGTAATTCTGACTTAAACATATACCCCAAGCGTTTACCAGTTGGATAACCACTTGCGGCAGTAATTGTTTGTTTTTGATGTAGGCTGATATCGCGTACTTGTGCGTACGGCGGCAATTGCAAATCAGTGTCAATGCAATCTAGTATGGCTAACTCGAAAATGCTTGTCAACACTTCTTCGTTAATCTGCTCTTTGCTAAACGATTCGTATAAAAAGCCCAATTGCCCCTCGCCTTCTACAATAAAGTGTTTTTGTTTATTAACTAAGATGCGAGCTATCAGAGAACCTTCATCACCCAATCGGTTATATTTAATCGAATCTGCTAAAAAGTTATGGATTGAGATAACACCACAATAACTTAAACTGAGATCTTTCTTTACATAACTAGATTGATAAATACGGTGTCCTTCTTCAAAAGAAAAAACGTTACTATGCATAGACAACATCAACATATCACCCGAGAACTTCAATTCAGCTTCGAACTGACTGCTATCTTTATAGTTAATCTCTACCGAAGGGTCTTTTAAAGTATAGTCCTGATGGAGCTTTGAAGCTAGTTTAGAAAGCGATTTCTTAGCAATACCGAAAACCTCAATGGTATTTCTGTAAATCTCTTGTTTTAGAGACGCCTTATTTTTTAAACGCTCTAAAATATGCTTATAGTTAGTTTTATCGCTCATCAAATCTTAGTAAGCTCTCGCAAATAATACCCGTTGTTTAGATGGCTTTCCAGTTATAATACACACGCCGTCTTCCAATTTATTATCTAAAGGAATGCATCTAATGGTTGCCTTAGTTTCTTCCTTAATTAATTTTTCTGTTTCAGCTGTTCCGTCCCAATGCGCCGAGATAAACCCGGTTTTAGTATCCAAAAGTTCTTTGAACTCTTCATAAGAATTGGCCTCTGTAATATGACTATTTCTAAAATCTAACGCCTTTTTAAAGATATTTTCTTGGATATCGCTAAGGGTTTGATTGATGTATTCTGCCAAACCGTCTTGTGAAACCGCAAATTTTTCCTTGGTATCTCTACGGGCTAATTCAACGGTTTTGTTTTCCATGTCTCTTGCACCAATAGCAAGGCGAACCGGCACACCTTTCAATTCGTATTCTGCGAACTTAAAGCCTGGGCGTTGACTATCTCTATCATCGTATTTTACAGAAATACCCATTCCTTTTAGTTGAGGTATCAATTCATCAACATAGTTGGATATTTTTTGCAGTTCTTCATCTGACTTGTAAATGGGAACAATAACCACTTGAATTGGCGCCAATTTTGGAGGTAAAACCAACCCGCTATCATCGCTATGCGCCATAATTAGAGCACCCATTAACCGTGTTGATACACCCCATGAAGATGCCCAAACGTGCTCTTGCTTTCCTTCTTTACTGGTAAATTTAACGTCAAATGCCTTAGCAAAATTTTGACCTAGGAAGTGCGAAGTACCAGCTTGCAAAGCTTTACCATCTTGCATCAAGGCTTCAATACAATAGGTATCTAAAGCTCCGGCAAATCGCTCGGTCTCTGTTTTTCTACCCTTAATTACAGGTACGGCCATAAAGTTCTCTGCAAAATCTGCATAAACGCCAAGCATTTTTTCGGTTTCTTCAATTGCTTCTTCTTTGGTAGCGTGTGCTGTATGACCTTCTTGCCACAAAAACTCGGTAGTACGTAAAAATAACCGTGTCCTCATTTCCCAACGCACCACGTTAGCCCATTGGTTAATTAAGAGAGGTAAGTCGCGATACGATTGTATCCAGCCTCTATAGGTATTCCAAATGATAGTTTCTGAAGTTGGACGAACGATTAATTCTTCCTCTAGCTTAGCATCCTCATCAACAATGATATTACCATTGCCATCGTTTTTTAGGCGATAATGCGTAACTACGGCACATTCGGTAGCAAAACCATCAACGTGTGCAGCTTCTTTTGAAAAGTACGATTTAGGGATGAATAATGGAAAGTAAGCATTGCTATGACCAGTCTCTTTAAATTTATGGTCTAAAATGGCCTGAATCTTCTCCCAGATAGAATATCCGTACGGCTTAATAACCATACACCCTTTGACAGATGAGTGCTCTGCCAAGTCTGCCTTTATAACAATGTCGTTATACCAAGCCGAATAATCTACTTCCTTGCTAGTAATTCCCTTACTCATAACTTATTTGGAACGTTTTTTGTGTTAAATTTCTTGTATTGATGGCTACAAAGCTATAAATTTATAGTCATAAAATGATTTTGCACACAAATAAATCTTAATACCATGAGAACTAATTATTTTCTAACCAGTACGCTAGCAGTTGCCACAATGTTGGTTACTTCTTGCTCTACACCCCAACTGGCGCAAAACGCATCAGGTGACGACGTGTACAATACTACTGCGCAAGCACGGGTATATAAACCTGCTCCGCCAGTACAAGCCTCTAGAGTAGATACAAGTAGATACGAGGATTCTAGATATACGTCTAGCGACCCGAACTACGATATGGATTATCAATCTAGAATTGATAGGTTTTATTATGGTAACAACTATAGACCATACTATGACGATTACTACAATTATTACGGGTACAACTCTTGGTACAACCCATATGACGTTTCGTTAGGTTTCCACTACGGATTTGGCTATAACAATTGGTATAATCCTTTTAATTCATGGGCTTACTTTGGCAGTCCGTACCGTTGGAATACTTGGGGACCTTACTCTTATTATAGTCCGTGGTATAACAATTATTACCCGTGGTATGGCGGCGGATGGAACGCTGGTTATTGGGGTGGTGGCCATTGGGGTGGCGGTAATGTAATTGTGAGAAATGATAATTATAAACCTAGACCTACTAGAGGTTACAACGGTGGTACAACAGCAGGTAACGGAAGAGGAACAAATATAGGCTACACGCCGTCGAGAGGTGTGGGTGAAGCTAATATGGGAAGACCTACACGTCCTCAAGCCTACAATCCAGCGACGAATGGAGGTAGCGCTACGCGAAATACTAATACGTCTGGCAGACCTACTCGAGGAAATTCAGTAGAGAGACCTGCTCCGACAAGCAACACTCCAGTTAGAGAACCTTCTAGGCCAAGTTACAGTCCACCAGCAAATAGCGGCGGAAGTAATAATAGTGGCGGATCTAGCTCAGGTAGTAGCGGCGGGAGCAGCAGACCAACACGCAGCGGCGGTAGAGGATAAGTTTGCAATACTTAAATAGCACATACGAATGAAAAAACATATAATTTTGCTAGCTACTGCTATGTCTTTAGCTGGCTATAGTCAAGCGCAACAAACATATGCGAATGATGGTCTCCGCTTTTCACAAACTAATTATGGAAGCTCGGCGAGGTTCAAAGCTATGGGTAATGCCCAAATTGGAGTTGGTGGCGACATTAGCTCATTAGGGGGCAATCCTGCGGGTTTAGGTCTTTTTACCAAATCGGAATTTGTTTTTACTCCAGAATTTAATGGAACATCAGCTGATGGTTATTTTTTAGGAAATAACAATACGAATTCTAAAAGCCAAATCAATTTAAACCAAATGGGCGCTGTATTTTACATGCCTTCATATAAAAGTAGCGGCGAAAGTACGCAAAAGGGTTTAATCAGTGCCGTTGTTGGTATTGGCTACAACAGAAATAACGATTATGGTTATTCTGGGGTTTTTAGCGGGGTTAATACTCAAAACTCATTATACAATATGTTTAATGACTTTTCTGTTGCCCCCAACAGCGAACAGCTCTTTAGTATAGATAGAAGCGGATCAGTATCTGAATTTAACATCGCGGGGGCGTTAAATATTTCCAACGAGATTTACATCGGCGCAAGTGTTGGACTGGTAAGTCTAAACTACAACCTGTCGAAAACACTAGAAGAAGATGGACTTGCTTCCAATTATTATGTTAATTATAATGAGAGCCAAGTTACGAAGGGCTCTGGAGTAAATGCTAGATTTGGGGTGATATTTAGACCTGTGCCCGAACTTAGACTTGGGGTAAACTTACAAACGCCTACGTGGTTCAACATTGACGAGGATTATAGTGAGACTAGTAACGATGCTGGTTTAGCGACTGCTGGTGACTCGAATTTTTCTTACAACTTAACTACTCCGTTGAAAGGGTCTTTCGGTGCAAGTTATGTACTAGGAAATAGAGGCTTAATTTCTGCAGATGTTGAATTTGTAGATTATTCTAATATCAATTTTAAAAGTACCGACGGTGGTAATATTGCTGTACTGAATGGTGATAATAACTATGTTAAGAGAAACTTCAAAAGTGCTGTAAACTATAGAGTTGGTGGTGAAGTTAAACTCGATAACTTTTTCAGTCTTAGAGCTGGATTTGGCTTAAATGGTACTGCATTTCAAGACGATACTGATAATTATTTTAAATCACAGTTTTATAGTGGTGGCTTAGGTTATAGAAATAAAAACTACTATTTCGATGTTGCTTACCAACGGGTTCAAGCAAATGCTACTTTTGATCCGTATTACATGTCTGACGGTAGTCAACCAGTTGCTGATTCTAAAAACAACAAAAACAATGTATTCTTAACTTTTGGTATTAGATTTTAATCTATTATCAATTCGTTAAGAAGTCCCCTAAGTGTGCTTGCCTAGGGGATTTCTTATTATATAATGCCATGCAGGGGGCCACCTGGTGCTACCCATTTAGCTAGCTTTATTTCCACGCTTTCATCCTTAATTAATTCTGGAGCATGGTGTGGTTTCTTACGAGCATCAATAATTAGTGGACCATTGCATCCCCAATGTTTTACGGTTGTGAAAGCGTCTACGCCATCTATATCTGCGGCCGGATTACTTCTAGTAAAAGCTACCCACACCAAATTGTTGATATTTTCTGCTGCAAAAACAGCATCATCACAAACAACTACTAATGCTATACCAGTTAAGTCGTTATTTTTCAGTTCTGCTTTAAGCACAGCGATGTCTTCGGCAGCAGCTGCTACATCTACATACGGATTTTGCTTCACCGTTATTACGCCCGAAATTGCCAACTTGTGATCCACATTAAGACTAAAATTAGCAGGAAGCGATGTCGCCAATGCTCTTTTCTTCTCGCCTGCCGCCGCAAATACAACTTTAGAACCTGAGTTTAATCCATCGCCAGTATAATCCAAAGTATCAATAGTAGTGTTGGTATGGAAGTGGACATCTCTTCGCCAGTCAACCCTCTCGAGCATATGATTTAAAAATTTTTCGATATCATGGGTGTGCAAATTCTCATCATCTTCTTTAGCGGCAATAAAAAGATACTTCGCTAAACTCAACTGGTTTTTACCTAATATGTGATTGCTAATGGTAAGAATTTCCTGAGGTTTGCGCTCTTTCAAATAAGGTGTATAGCGCTCGCTGCCAATAGCAAAAAGCAATGGATGTACGCCTGCAGCATCTACTGCATTTACTTCTTTCAAACCATGTATTTCATGAGGAATAGCAGAACCAGAAATTTCGTGAATGAGTTCGCCGAAACTTGTGTCTTCCTGCGGAGGTCTACCAACCACCGTAAACGACCAAATAGCATCCTTTTTATGGTAAACGTTGTGCACCTTCATTAATGGAAAAGAGTGTATCAGACTATAATAGCCCAAATGATCTCCAAAAGGTCCCTCGGGTTTATTTTCATGAGGATAAACGGTTCCAGTAATTACAAAATCGGCATCCGCGGAGATTAAAAATCCCTCTTCATCTCTAAAGTACCTAAACCTTCTATTACCTAGAGCACCGGCAAACGTTAATTCCGACAAACCTTCTGGCAAGGGCATTACTGCAGCCAAAGGGTGCGAAGGTGGCCCGCCGACGAAAATACTAACCTTTAAGGGTTGTCCTTTTTTATTAGCTTTAGTTTGATGAACACCAATGCCTCGATGTATTTGGTAGTGCAAGCCAATTTCTTTGTTCTCCTCATAATCGTTTCCGGCCAACTGAATACGATACATCCCTAAATTACCGTTCATTACGCCGGGTTTATCAATATCTTCGGTAAATACCTGCGGCATGGTAATAAAAGGCCCACCGTCCATTGGCCAATTCACAACCTGAGGAATTGCAGAAATGCTGGTTTTTTGGAAAGTTTGTTTAAATAAAGATTGTTTTAATGGCAAGGCTGATAGTGCTGTTAAAGCCGATCCCGCAAAACGCAAAGGGTTTTTTAGCGCCTTTATAGGATCAGAACGAAGTTCTACCAATTGTTTTACAGCGGCCAAACTATCTCGAAACATAAATTTAGAGCGCTCAATGGTACCAAAAAGATTAGAGACTGCTGGAAACTTACTCCCTTTTACGTTTTCGAATAGTAACGCTGGACCTTGTTTTTCGTAAACTCGCAGATGGATAGCTGCCATCTCCAAGTAAGGATCAACTTCTTCTTTAATTCGAACTAAATGTCCGTTCTTCTCTAGATCTGCAACGCATTCGGCTAAACTCTTATATCCCATTGGGCAAATATATACAATTTGAAGCTCGAAAATATCTTCCTAAAAAACGAAAAAGCCACGGTGATTTACCGCGGCCTATCTAATAAAGAAATTGATATCCTCTATTTTTTACCTAAGAAGGAACGGAGCATCCAAATGGTTTTCTCTTTAAACTGCATAAACTTGTTAACCATGTCGTTAGAACCATCATCACCCGCCTCTTCTGTAGCGCTCAACAATTCTCGCTCTATAGCAATTAGTTTTGTCATGTCATCAATAATGGCTTCTACCATTAATCTGTCTTCTAAGCCTATAGTATCAATTTCTTTGATATTTGATTCATTTATATAATCTACAAATCTGCTATGTGGCGGTTTACCTAGTGTCAATACACGTTCTGCAATCTCATCAATAGTTAGCTGAGCGTTGGTATAAAGTTCTTCGAATTTTAAGTGTAATGTAAAAAAACTAGTGCCTTTAACATTCCAGTGGCAACCCCTTAGTTTTTGGTAATGTACATGGTAGTTGGCTAAGTATTCATTTAGCATATCTACCACAGGCTTAACTTGTTTCTCAGTTAATTTAATCTCTTTTACTGACATATTTTCATCGATTTATCTACCTTAAAACAAACGAAGTCAGGATAAGTTTTAGGCGTTTTTCAATCATATACAATAGATCAACAGCTGTTTTCGTTTAGGTACTATATAACCCCTAAAATTTATTATTCGTATTATTGTGCCTTCAAAAATTTAAAAATATAGATGTTTAGAAGATATATTTTAGTCAGCGCTCTCCTAATAAGCTCAGCAACGGCATTTGCCAATACACCTGTGGACTCTATTGGTGTGGAAAACAATAACGGTAAGAAGCTTATTATACACAAAGTGGATGCGAAAGAGAGTTACTTCTCTATTTCCAGGAGATATAACGTCAATGTAAAGGATATCCAAACTTTTAATAATAACCTCGCCCTACAAATTGGCAGCGTTATAAAAGTGCCTACAGACATCCCTTTTAGCAATACCCAAGTTTTACCAAAGCCAGTTTCAGATAAACCGAACAATAGTGGTGCCTTTGAATATACGGTGGTGGCAAATGACAATTTAAATTTGATAGCGCAACGCTTCGCCACAACAAGTTCCGAAATTATAAAGCTGAACGGTTTAACGACTATTAACTTGAAGCAAGGTCAAGTGTTAAAGGTTCCCTTTGTTAAAAATGGATCGCAAAAGATTACCGATAAACAACCCATTACAAAACCAATTTCGGAAACCGACAATGGCAAAGTGTTGAGCACAGCTAGCGAGCATGTTGTTAAGCCCAAAGAATATTTGGGTGTGATTGCCAAACAATATGGTATTACTGTTGAAGAACTAAAAGTTGCTAACAATTTAACAAATAATAATTTACAAATTGGACAAACACTAAAAATCCCTGTAGCCAACAGCAGTATCATTTCGGCACCAGTAAAAAGTACAGGAGCTGCGGCGGTGCAATCACAACCTCAAGTTCAGCCTATCAAACCCGTGCTTAATCCTGTAGAGACTACGCCCCCGGTAAACAGAGTTATTGAACAAAAAGTTGCGGAAGTTCCTGTTAAAAAAAATGATCCTAGTTTCGAGCATATCGTTGCGAGGGGTGAAACTATCTACGCAATTGCGCAGAAATATAAATTAACTACCTATCAACTTAAAAATTTCAATAGTTTAACTTCAAATGAATTAACTATTGGTCAGAAATTAATTATCAAAGGTGAAAAGCCTGCTCAGGAGAATATCTTTAACACGTCCGACAATACGGAGGTAGATTCTGCTTCTCTTAAAAGTCCTAACTTAAAACGTCCGGCAGCAGTATACGGACTAAATCGTATTGAAGAAAAGGGCACAGGAATTTGGATTAGTGACCCAGATTTAGATCCACACAAAATGTTAATACTGCACCGTACTGCGCCAGTAGGCACAATTATACAAATTACTAATCCGATGACAAACCGGTCGACCTTTGCGAAAGTGGTTGGTAAGTTTACAGAAAACGAAACCACAAAAGATGTAATCATTGTGATGACAAAAGCTGTAGCCGACGCAGTGGGCGCATTGGATAAACGTTTTTTCTGTAACTTAACGTACGGACCAAAAGAGAATGAAAAATAAACCCGTTATAATTGGTATTGCTGGCGGCAGTGGCTCTGGCAAAACTTTTTTTCTAAATAGCTTTCTTCACTATTTTAAAACAGATGAAGTTACTTTGGTTTCTCAGGATGATTATTACATCCCAGCAGGTGAAATGACCCAAGAAGAAAACAAGTTATATAACTTCGATTTACCTACCACCATTGATGATCAGCAGTTTTTAAGTGACATTAAGAAGTTGATAAGTGGCGAAGTGGTTTACAAGAAAGAATACAACTTTAACAATCCTTTAGCGGTAACAAAAATTTTAGAAATTAATCCAGCGCCAATTGTAATTGTAGAAGGTCTTTTCATTCTTCACTTTTCCGAAATCAACGAACTTATAGATTACAGAATTTTTATAGAGGCTGATGAAGAAATTGCTTTGGAACGTCGAATTCAACGCGATGGTATTGAAAGAGGCTACCCGGAAGATGATGTTTTATATAAATGGCACAATCATGTGGTACCAGCTTATAAAGAATATTTGTTGCCATATCGTGAAACTTGTAATCAAATCATCTATAACAACTCTAACGAAGCAGATGATATTATCAGAATTACTGAACAAATGTCGGCTGAATTTAGAAGGAGCTATTGCGAAGGATAAAAATTGAAGCGCTAGTAAAGCTACTAGCGCTTTTTTTATGACGAATT
The DNA here is from genome assembly GCA_045629525.1 of Pedobacter sp. Classification (GTDB taxonomy): domain Bacteria; phylum Bacteroidota; class Bacteroidia; order Sphingobacteriales; family Sphingobacteriaceae; genus Pedobacter. The sequence continues at coordinate 120,293 of JAZQRH010000023.1, read as the reverse complement.
TCATTAACTTTCATTTAATTATGTTAAAACTTTTGATTTGTTTTTTTTAGTTAAAAATCGTTTATTTGAGAATACTTAGAAGTTATTATCAAACATAAACCATCAAACTAATTAAATGTCGAAAGTTACCACCGCGTTAAAATCAGCCAGAGAAACTAAGGAGCTTGTTATCGGATCAGGAGTGATTAACCAAGTTTATCAATTATTTAACGAACAATTTCCAAATCAAACTGCTGTAATTGTTGCCGACACTACCACTTATCAACTAATTGGCGAACAAATCGAAACTCAATTAAAGGATCACAACATACCGCAATTAACTCCATATATCTTTACAGACCCCGAATTATACGCAGAGTATAAATTTGTAGAAGAATTAAAACAATCACTAGAAAAACATAATGCTATTCCCATTGCAGTTGGCTCAGGTACCATTAACGACTTGACTAAATTGGCAAGTCATCTAACCAATCGCCAATACATGTGTGTAGCTACGGCAGCATCTATGGACGGTTACACAGCATTCGGCGCATCGATTACTGCCGATGGTGCAAAGCAGACATTCAACTGTCCTGCACCACAAGTATGTTTGGCAGACATCGACATTATTGCCGCCGCACCGCAAGAGATGACGGCATCGGGATATGCGGATCTATTTGCGAAAATTACTGCCGGTGCCGACTGGATTGTAGCTGATGCTCTAAATGTAGAACCTATTGACGAGACTTCTTGGAATATTGTTCAGGGAGGCTTGCACGAGGCATTGTCTGATCCAAAGGGAACTAAAGATGGCGACCCGAATGCTGTAACGCAATTAGTAGAAGGTTTAATGCTTGGCGGGTTCGCTATGCAATGGTCAAAATCAAGTCGTCCTGCCTCCGGAGCTGAACATCAATTCAGTCATTTGTGGAACATGGAACATCACTTAAATAATGGTGAACACGTTTCTCACGGCTTTCAAGTTAGTATAGGTACCTTGGCTATCACAGCGCTTTATGATGTAGTACTTAAGACGGATTTCGAGAATCTCGACGTCGAGGCTTGTTTAAAGCAGTGGCCTACTCCAGATCAACTCAAAGCAAATTCGTTAGCCATATTTAAAGACACAGACTTCCCAGAAATTGGTTGGCAAGAAACAAATGCAAAGTACATCAATCATGACGAGTTAAGAGAACAACTCACGCTGCTAAAAAACAATTGGCCATCTATTAAAGTCAAGCTTGAAAATCAAATTGTTCCCTTTGCAGAAGCGAAAGAGAGACTGGCAACAGTGGGTGCACCTACGGAACCCGAACATATTGGTCTTACAAAAGAGAAATTAAAGAATACATTTGTAAGAGCGCAATATATTAGAAGAAGATTTACCATCTTAGATTTAGCCGTTAGAACAGGGTATTTAGAGCAATGGATCGATAGCTTATTCGGCAAGGGCGGAGTTTGGGAAATAAACTAGAAAACCTACAAACCAAATATTTATGAGTACTGAAAACAATAGCACTAAAAGCGCTGAGCAAGCTAAACTTTTTAAATACTGGCAAACACGAACTATTATTGCTACAATGATTGGCTATGCCATTTTCTACTTTGTTCGTAAAAACTTCTCATTTGCAATACCTGGCTTAACAGCCGAATACGGAATTACCAAAACAAGCTTCGGTATCATCATGACACTTGTTACGGTGATTTACGGTTTATCGAGGTTTTTGAACGGTGTACTTGCCGACCGGATAAACGCCCGATACCACATGTCTATCGGTTTATTACTTTGTGCATTTGCCAATTTCGCCTTTGGTTTTGGTGTAGATATTAGTGCGTTATTTACAGGACAAACAGATGGACCTATGTTCGTCAACACCTTGGTACTAGTGTTTGGTATCATCTTAGTAATAAACAACTTTATCCAAGGGAGTGGCTTCCCTCCTGTTGCACGCCTTCTCACACATTGGATTCCGCAAAATGAATTAGCTACGAAGATGTCGATTTGGAATACTTCACATTCTATTGGGGCAGCATTAGTGGCTATTTTAGCTGGATATATTATGGGAACCATGGGAACCAACCTAAGCCAAAACCCAGAAATTGTAGCTTCCATTGCCGCCAACCTGAAAATAGATCCAAGCGACACAGAAAAAATGAAAATTGTGCTCGATTCGGCTGCGCATTATGGTGCTTGGAAATGGTGTTTTTGGATACCAGCAATGATTGCATTATTTGGCGCTATTGGCCTTTTTATCGGTTTGCGAGACACACCATCCTCAGTTGGCTTAGCAGAGCTTCACAAAACACACAAAAAAGGAAAAGAAAACTCAGCGGAATTTAAAGCTTTCATTAGCAAAGCAGTATACAGAAACAAGTGGATTTGGATTTTAGGCATCGCCAATTTCTTTGTTTACGTAGTCCGTTTTGCAGTATTAGATTGGGGACCTACTTTTCTAAAAGAAGCCCACGGAATGACACTTACCAACGCAGGCTGGACCGTCGCAGTCTTCGAAATATTTGGTATTGTAGGTATGTTGGCCGCTGGTTGGGCTACAGACAAATATCTTGGCGGCAAAGCACACCGTACCTCTTTATATTGTATGGTTGGTGTTGCGATATTTATGACGGTTTTCCTTTACCTACCAACCAGTACACCACAATGGGGTATCATCTTCGTACTCGCAATGTGTGGCTTTTTCATCTATGGCCCACAGGCCTTAATTGGTATAGCGGCTGCCAACCAAGCCACCAATAGAGCCGCTGCAACAGCAAACGGACTAACGGGGTTATTTGGCTACGCAAGTGGTATTGTATCAGGTGTTGGCGTGGGCTTTATGGTAGATACCGTAAGTAAAACAAATCCTGAAAAGGCTTGGGATTATGTATTTATGATGATGATTGGCATGGCGGTGTTATGTATTTTCATATTTGCATTAATGTGGAAAGCAAAGGCACACGGTTACGACGAAGAGGCAACACAAGAGACAACAAACGCTTAATATTTCAATACGTGATTAACGAACAATTAAAACAATTAAAACATGTGGCGCTAGATATGGATGGAACCATCTATAACGGTAGCACTTTATTTCCATTTACTTTAGATTTTTTAAATTTTCTTAAGGAAAATAACATTGGATATTCATTTTTAACCAATAATCCGTCAAAAAGCACAGCAGATTATTTAGCTCATTTAGCTAAGATGGGGATCCCTGCCACCGGAGAAGAAATGTACACGTCGGCAGTGGCCACCATCAACTACATTAAAAATCATCATCCCGAGATCAAAAAATTGTTTATTTTGGGTACACCAAGCATGATTAAGGAATTTGAAGCCGCAGGTTTTATTTCGACCGCCGACAGTGCAGAAGACATACCAGATGCTTTAGTGGTTGGTTTCGACATGTCGCTAACATATTCGAGGTTATGCAGAGCGTCTTATTGGGCCTCACAAGGTCTACCCTACTTTGCTACTAACCCAGATTGGGTATGCCCTACCGATCAGCCAAACATCTTGGTAGATTGCGGTGCTATTTGTGCTTGTATAGAGGCAGCAACGAAAAGAAAACCTGATGCGGTAATTGGAAAGCCAGACCCTGGAATGTTAGACGGCATCTTGCATAAGTACAAATTACAACCTAGCGAAATTGCCATGGTCGGCGATAGGATTTATACGGATGTACAAATGGCAAAAAATGCAGGCGCAATTGGCGTACTGGTTTTATCTGGCGAAGCAACACAAAGTGATGTTGAAACTTCTAGTGTAAAGCCAGATATTGTGGCTCAGAATTTGGCAGAATTCGGAGCATTGATTAAAAAAGCGAGAACATAGACCAAATTACCATATAAATCTAAGTGCTGAAATAATTGTTTCAGCACTTTTTTTTGCCATTACAACAATTAGGAGTTATAATTTTAACGTTTTATAGGTAACATTTTCTGATCGTCGTTGATTAACAATTAAACACCATAAGGTACGGTGCTAAATAAAAGACAATTGTTAATCTAAAATGAAATAACGATGAAAAAAATTACTACTGCAATAATGTTACTAGGTACTACATTTTTTGCAAACGCTCAAGACAAACCTAAAGGCGATTTCCAAATAGGTATTAACGGTGGCGTAAGTGTCCCTAAGGATACTTACAAAACACTTCCCGACACCAAAATAGGCTACTATGGCGGCTTATTTGCCGACAAATATTTTAAAGGTAACTGGTTTGGTTTAGGTATTGATGCCCGTTTAATCAACAATAACATCAGGCCGATCGATAGCTTGTTCTTCGATAATGGATTTATAGCCACTGATTATAAAAACAAGGCACGTTTTCAAAACTATCTTTTCACTTTCGGCCCAACTTTCAAGTTTGGACAAAGCAAGCTTTATGCTGAAGCCTACTTGCGTGGAGGTGTGATGATGCAGCAGTTTCCAGAATACACGAGCACATTGAACTTCTCTACAGCTACCCTAAACTACGTTGGAGATGTGATGAGTACACAAAACGATGCAAGTAACAAAGCCAACAGTTGGGCTGGCGTTGGTGGTTTACGATTGAACTATAAATTTTCGGACAACTTTGCGGCCTTTGCTCATGTAGACTATGTACAAACCTTTGGAACTACCTTTGGTGGCAAAGCCAGCAGATTTACCATTAAAAAGAGCGAGATGCACACGGCAATTGATGAAAAAACCTTTATCCGCGATGTGTTAGATCATTATAATGAGGTGCCATATACCGAAAATACGTTACACAAAACGGTTAATGCAGGCGTGGGTGTCAAATACATTTTCAGTAGAGCGAAAACACCAGTACAACCTACAACGGAACCAGTTGCTATGTACGATGATTTAATAAAAAGCCCTGAAATAATGGCGAAAGACATACAAATTATTGTAAAAGATAGGCAAACCGGAATTGCGCTGAGCGGAGTTACCGTAGCTATAAGTAACGACGAGTTAAACGAAAAATCTATTACTGATGCTTACGGTCAGGCACAAAAAGTTTTAAAGGCAAAGCCATCAACTTATCAAGTAATTGGAGAGAAAAACGGTATTAAAACCAATCTTCTTACACTTACAAACGATGACTTTAAAGGTGCTGGTAGCGTTGTTTTCAAAGAGATCTTTCACGATGATCCGCGTTTTACATTAATTGGTGAAACTTTCGATTGCACTGCTGGTGGTAATATTTCTGGCATTTCGACGGTATTAACCAATACAGCCAACAGAGAAAATGCTACACAAACTTCCGATGCGCAAGGAAAATTCATTTACCAATTAAATACGCAATCCGATTTTACCGTTGTGGCAAATCACAGAGGCAAATATTCGCAAACAGAATTGATAACGACCAAAGGTTTAGATCGTAGCAAAACCTTATATGTAACGCTTAAATTGGGTGTTTGTGAATTGGCAATCGGAGGAAATTGGGTGCTAAAAAACATCCATTATGATTTTGACAAATCCGAAATTCGTTCTGATGCCGCGGTTATTTTAGATAATGTTGTAGCCGTGATGAAACAAAATTCATCTTTACGAATTGAACTAGCATCGTATACAGACAGCAGAGGGAACGATGCTTATAATAAGAAACTGTCGCAACAAAGGGCTGATGCAGCAGTAAATTATTTGGTCAATCAAGGGATTGCTAGAGATAGATTAACTGCCAAAGGTTATGGCGAAACAAGATTATTGAACAACTGCGGAAACGGTGCAACCTGCTCAGATGTTGAACATCAAGCGAACCGAAGAACTGAAATTAAAGTGCTGAATTTCTAGTTTAGATAAAATAATACCTCATCACTTTTTTGCGGAAATTTGAAGTAAATTAAGACTTACGAAGTTTAAAAGCTTCGTAAGTCTTTTATGTTTAAACCAACTCTCTAAACACTACCGTACTGTTATGGCCACCAAAACCAAAGGCATTACTCATAGCTGTCTTCACTTCCTTACGTAAAGCTTGGTTGAACACCAATTGCATTCCCTCCGGAATTTTCGGGTCAGGATTTTGGACGTTAATTGTTGGAGGAACAATATTGTCGTTAATACTCTTAATAGCAATTATAGCCTCAATGGCAGCTGCCGCTCCTAATAAGTGTCCCGTCATTGATTTGGTAGAACTAATATGTAAGTTTTTAGAAGCACCGAAAACCAAATGGGCGGCGTTAAGCTCTGCTAAATCTCCAACAGGCGTTGATGTTGCGTGTAAATTCAAGTAATCCAATTCCTCCGCCTTAATTCCAGCCTCTTCTAGCGCTAAATTCATGGCTTTCGCGGCTCCAATTCCTTCTGGGTGGGGAGAAGTTATATGATAGGCATCTGCAGTCATAGCAGCGCCCACTACCTCTGCGTAAATCTTAGCACCACGAGCAATTGCATGTTCGTATTCTTCTAAAATTAAGGCTCCAGCTCCATCTCCCATAACAAAGCCATCTCTATCTTGGTCAAATGGTCTACTAGCAGTTTGTGGATCTTCATTTCTTCCAGACATCGCTTTTAGCGCAGCAAAGCCACCAAAAGAAGCTCGAGTGATGCCCGCCTCGGAACCTCCTGTTACGAACATCTTGGCTTTTCCCATACGTATATAGTTAAAGGCATCCATAATTGCATTGTTACCTGTGGCACATGCCGATACAGGAGTATAATTAATACCACGAAGGCCATACTTCATAGAGATTAAGCCAGAAGCCATGTTTACCAATAGTTTCGGAATGAAGAATGGATTAAAACGTGGGTTGTAATCTCCGGTAACATAATTTTCTACCTCAGTCTCGAACGTTTGCATACCACCTTGTCCACTTCCCCAAATTACGCCGAAATCGAAAGAGTCAATTGTGGCTAAATCAATACCACAATCTTCCATAGCTTGCGAGGCTGCATATAATGCATATTGCGTAAATAAGTCAGTACGTTTTATTTCGTTTCTATCTAAATGAGCGGAAGGATCAAAATTTTTAACTTCGCAAGCCATTTGTGATCTAAATTTAGAAGCATCAAAACGACTAACTAAAGTACAGGCACTCTTACCAGCAACAATATTATCCCAAAATTCGCCGATATCGTGACCCAAAGGATTAATGGTTCCTAAACCAGTAACTACAACTCTCTTCATTTCTTAAGTTTTGTTTCAGGCCGCAAAGTTCGCAATACTGGTGGATATAATGTCTTTCTTTTCTAATTATTTTCGTAAGGATCTGTATTTGGTTTTTTTTAGTTTTAGTCACCTCATTTTTAGAGAAGTATTCAAATCTTGTTATTGTTTATTTTTCACAAAATGTCTATTTCGAATTGTATGTGAGATAAATACGTTTCACTTCTAAATGCTCTGCTCTCCCTTTTGCAATTGCCTTTCGACGATAATGTTCTTTATGCGTGTTCACAGCTTGTATCTTGTTTTTTATTACGTTAAAATAGCCTACTTTACCACTAAACGTTGTTGGTAAACGCAATAAATTGCAAGAATAATCTCCCAATAAATAATAATTATAAAAAAGGTGAATCTCTTGCATAATCTGCCTACCTAATTTAGTGGTTGGATAATTGGCTAAAATTGGTTCTTCGAACAAGGCATTTGCTAAAGCGATAGTATCTTCATCACCCTTTGGCTGTGTCATAGTCCAATAATAGAGCGCTTCAATTGCTTCTTCTTCGGTATCTGGCAATAAATTAAGCGGAATACCGAGTAAATAGCCAATGTATTTCCAGAAATGAAATAATCCTTTAACTTCATCTTCATTGGGTTTAAAACCAAGTCTTCTAAGACCAACCAAATACACTAACGAAAAGCCCAAATTGGTAGCCAACATATCCCATTGGTTTAACGGCACACCAAATTTACTGTTATCCCAATCGGTTAATTTTAAAATATTAATTCTAGAAAAAGCATGTATCATTCTAGTTTTTATGACAGCTTTAAAACCTATATCATTATTTAGCAGTGCATTATCACCGGTGATGTCTACCCAAAATTCCGTAGTGTCGGTTAAACGTTTTGCCGCACCTTTTTTTAGGGCTCCAGTATAAATTAAGGGTTTGTTTATCGCTGCCGATTCATAACCTCCCATTAAACAATAGTCGCGGAGAACAATTAATCCAGAAATCCCACTTCGCTGACTAAATTCTGTCCCTAGTTTTAATAGCGGTAAGTCTAGCCAATCGGGAGATGAATTCAAGTTACCAAAAAAGTGATCTAAATGCCTTTTCAGTTCCAGCTCATCGATAGCTTTTCCGGAAAGATAGTCGTTAACCAATTGTTGCCCTTTTACAAAACCAACTTGTTGATGCAACTGAAGTATTAGTTGATCTGCTCTTTCATCATACTCAAAAAGATAAGGAACCAATTTTTCTGCATTTTTTAAATCTGGCTTTGTTTTCAGTTTTTTTAACAATTCTAAGCCAATGCCCTCTTCCCAATAGTATTTGAATGAGGTTGTGTTTAATTTGTAACGACTAGGTTTGCTCATGGGGTATGTATTTCAAAATTGGTTCCAGTGAGAATTGTTTCTAATTATTGCCTGCTGCGACAAGGTATAAATATAGACGAAAAAAAAAGACGACAAACTAAACCTCGTAGGATTTAAAATCCCTACGAGGTTTAAGGCCCCTTTAGAGCTTGCTCCGATTTTACATCGGAGGGCTTGTGTTTAATCTTCTCTGCTCCCATCGCTTGCCATACGTACTATTTTAGGTTCAAATTTTGCAATTACATGAACTAAATCAGTTTGTGCCGCCATTACCTTGTTGATATCTTTATAGGCCATTGGTGCTTCGTCTAAACCTGCGCCAATTAAAGTAACACCATGGTCTTTTAAAATAGCTTTCATATCAGATTTGCTAATGGATTGGATGGCTTTAGTGCGGCTCATTAATCGCCCTGCGCCATGAGATGCAGAGTTAATTGATCTCGTTTCACCCTTTCCTCTTACCAAAAATCCTGGTGCTGTCATGCTCCCCGGTATAATTCCCATTACACCTTTGCCCGCTGGTGTAGCACCTTTTCTGTGCACAATTACTTCTTCGCCATTTAAAGTTTCTTTCCACGCAAAATTATGATGGTTTTCTACTTTAGCCAGTACTTTAGCTCCAATTGCTTTGGTTAATCGTTTATGGATCACCTCGTGACAAGCAGAAGCATAATCTCCTGCTAACTTCATGGCAATCCAATATTCTTGCCCTTCGGCTGTATTTAAATCTAAATAAGCTAAGTTTGCAGCTTCCTTTGGTAATTTACAAATTTCCTTGGCCAGTTTGGTATAATGCCCAGCAATGGTGGCACCAAAACCACGAGAACCTGAATGCGTTAACAAAGCCACATACCGTCCTTTATCAATATTCAAAACTTCATCTCGCTCTGCAAAGTCTATAATTCCCCATTCCACAAAGTGATTTCCCCCACCCGATGTACCCAATTGAGCCCAAGCCTTGCCGTGTAATTTTTTTAAGAATGGGAAAGCATTAAAATCTTCATTTTCTAAAACCTCATGGTCGGCCCTTTCTTCTCCATTGTAGTTTTGTCCGGCGCCAAACTTAGTATGCGCAATCAATTCTCTTTTATACATCGCATCCTTGCCAAAAAAATGTTTCTCCGGAATATCGAAAATAGACAAAGCCATTCGGCAACCGATATCTACGCCTACACCATACGGAATAATGGCGTTACGGGTAGCTAAAACACCTCCAATCGGTAAGCCATAACCTTGATGCGCATCGGGCATTAGAGCACCAGCTATAGTAACTGGCAACTTCATAGCAGTATTCATTTGATCTTTAGCACCATCCTCTATATAGCTTTCGCCAAAAATGTCGTAACCTATGCCCTTTGCATTTAATTCAATTGTCCCATCACTTTTCGGATGTGCTTCTTCGATTAGTAACTTTGCTAAATCGCCAAGTACTTCATCATCTAAAAAACTTTCTGGATAATTTTTCAACTTTTTGAGCAGCATTTGTAATTCATTAGCGTTCGAATCTTTAAAATTGCCTTTCAATATTTCCAAAACTAAGCCTAGTATTTTTCCTTCTGCATAACCTAATGCTTTTAGCGTTTTGCCCGTTATTTCTTTCTTCATTTTGTTTTTATTAGATACCATACTGATGATTATTGTGCCTCCAAAAAATTCCCTCAATTCATTTTTTAAGGAGCATTATAGTCATAAAATACTTTTTTTACTCTTTTAGTTTGTCGGATTAAATGAGGAAAGACAGATTTTTGACCATACTCAAACACAACTACAAAGCAATCACCTCATAATCAATATATAAAATAAAATTTCACTCAGAAAAGGTTAGGGTGGTAAACTGCGAATTGGGGAGAGAAATTTAGACTTTGGCGCATATGTAAAGGTATTTGGCCCTAGTGTATTAGTGCGACTAACTAGCACAAAGTGCTAGCCGTGGAAAAAATTGGACACCAAGACGAAGAAAGACACTAAAGATCAGTAAGAGAAATTGAAACAATTAACTGTCGTTTCCGTATGGTTATTTCATCCTTGATGGAGATATCTTGAATATGCTTTTCTTCAATTTTTAAATATATCTCCATTTAGCTAAGACATAGCCCTGATAAGGACGATCCAACTTAAGACAATTCAAACTTATAACCTACGCCTTTAACAGTTGACACATAGTTTTCGCCCAATTTTTCTCTCAATTTTCTGATGTGGACATCGATAGTTCTGTTCGTTACCACTACAGAATCCTCCCAAATGTTCTTTAAAATAGATTCTCTAGTATAAACTTTACCAGGTTTCGACGCCAATAAATACAATAACTCAAACTCTTTTTTAGCGAACACTACTTTTTGACCGGCTTGGTACACTAAATAGGCCTCGCGATCAATCACTAAATCCCCTATTTCAAGTTTATTATTCGAAACTTCCTCGTGTGTAAGGTTTCTACGTAAAATTGCGTTAATTCTACTTACTAGAGCACGGGGTTTAATGGGTTTTGCAATGTAGTCATCTGCACCAACGTTGAAGCCAGCAATCTCCGAATACTCTTCACTTCTGGCAGTTAAAAACACCATAAAAGTATTCTTAAACTCCGGAATGGCACGCATTAAGCGACAAGCCTCAATTCCATCCATCCTAGGCATCATGATGTCTAAAATGATGAGATCGGGTTGCACCCTCTTCGCAACACTTATACCTTCATGTCCATCTTTAGCCGAAAAAACCTGATAACCTTCTCTTTTGAGATTGTACTCAATCAGTTCTAGAATATCTGGTTCGTCATCTACGATAAGAATTTTCTGTTTAGCTGTACTCATTGGTTTTTATTTGTTACGAAAATAAACATGCAATAGTAACCCAAGTTTAAGATGAAGTTAACAAATTGTTAAGTACTGCCGCTCACTTAACGTACATTTTCTAATTGGATAACGTCTTGCTTAAAAAGCTCTGCAGCTCCTCGCCTCTTAAATTCTTTGCTATAATTTTGCCATTCGGATCTAATAGAAAAGAGCTTGGAATAGCTTCTACCTGATACAAACGTACTGTTGCACCAGCAAAATCACTTAACTCACTAGCATGGCCCCACGTTAAACCATCTGCCTTTATTGCTTGCGTCCACGCAGCTTTATCTTTATCTAAAGATATCCCTAAAATAGTAAAATTCTTATCTTTAAAGGTTTGATAAGCTTTAACCACATTAGGATTTTCCTCTCTACATGGTGTGCACCATGATGCCCAAAAATCTAGCAATACATATTTTCCACGATAATCGCTAAGCTTAACAGGTTCACCAGCTAAACTATTAATAGTAAACTCTGGAGCTGGTTGACCTACTGCCAATTTCTTTTGCGAATCGAGTTTTTGAATAAAGTTTTTCACGGCAGCGTTTTGCTTCAATTTCTCGTCAACTTTAGCGCCATATGCTAACATTGCCTCTTCGTTACCAATGGGGTTAACTAAGCTAATAGCGTAAAAACTTACTAAAGATTTAGGATTATCCATCGCAAATTTTAAAATACCATCATTCATAGATTGTATAGCAGCATTATAAGTAGGAAGCAATTCATTGAGTACAGCGTCTCGTTGATCAGGGTTTGCAGCAACTTTCTCCTCGAAAGCCATACTTACTTCAACAACTTTAGCTTGCAAACTGCTCTTTAACGTGTTAAACTCCTGAAGTTTAGCTGCATCTTCACCTCCAGATACTTTATAAGCCATCTGAGGGTCGTTTAAATCTGCTTCAATCTTAACTTCATCGCCATTTTTTGCAATTACAACATATTCTTTTTCACCGTAACTTACCCGAAAAAAATCAGCCTCTGGTTTGGTGTTCACAAATTCAAACTCCCCATCTTTCGATAGGTTTGTAGAATCCAAAACCACCATGCTACTGCTAGCCATACCGTATAAATACACTTTTTGTGCCGAGGTAGTATTGCTAAACTTTCCAGAGATAGAAAGTTTCGTTTTGTCTGTGCAAGCAATAAACAGAACTGCCGAGAGCGCAATTAATACTAACTTATTTTTCATCCTTTTATAGTTAAAAAGTCGATTTTACTTCAACTTATCAATAATTAAATCATTTACTTTCTTGGCGTCAGCTTTTCCTTTTGCGAGTTTCATTACTTCGCCAACAAACAGCCCCAAAACACCTTTCTTGCCCTTTTTATAGGCATCAACTTGAGGTTTAAATTTTGCTAAAACTTCATCTATTATACTTGCTATTGCATCTACATCATCTTCAATTAACAAGTTAAGTTGCTTAGCTAAATCTTCAACCGAAGTTTTATTGCCAAGTGCTAAAGCCGGCAATAACTGCTGTAAAGCATTTTGTTGAGATATTTTTTTAGCATCTACCAAGTTAATTACCTGAGCCAATTGCGCAGGTAAAACTGGATAAGCCTCAATGTCGATTTGCTTTTCGTTCAATATTGCTCTCACGCTTCCTAAAAGCCAATTTACCAAGCTTTTTTTGTTGGCTATTACAGATTGACCTTGGGTATAATAACTGTAAAGTGCCCTGTCTTCTGCAATCACTACGGCCTCCGATGCGTTAATACCTAATTCTGTTACTAAATTGGCAGCTATCTGTTTGGGCAACATCGGCATTGCCGATTTTACTTCTTCCAACCACTCATTTGAAATCACTACTGGTGGTAAATCTGGATCTGGAAAATAACGATAATCATTTGCTTCTTCCTTACTACGCATTGGCGATGTAGTACCTTGATCGGCATCAAAATTTAGTGTACTCTGTACAATACTACCACCGGCTGTAACTAACTCAACCTGTCTTCCGAACTCAAATTCTATCGCTCTGCGCACATTACGTATAGAATTTAGGTTTTTAACTTCGCAACGTGTACCAAATGTAGTACTACCTTTTTCTCTCACAGAAATGTTAGCATCACATCGTAACGAACCTTCTTCCATATTACCGTCGCTAACATTCAAAAAGCGTACTAGTTGTCTAATTTCTGTAAGCAAAGCTGATGCTTCTTCGGCACTTCTAATATCTGGCTCAGTAACAATCTCGATAAGCGGCACACCTGCTCGGTTTAAATCCACAAAAGAATATTTCTCGTCTTGATCATGCATGCTTTTGCCAGCATCTTCCTCTAAATGAATGCGATTTATTCCAATGCGTTTGGTGCTACCATCCGGAAGTTGAACTTCTAAAAAGCCATTAACACAGATTGGGCTATTGTCCTGAGTAATTTGATAACCCTTTGGCAAATCGGCATAAAAATAGTTTTTTCTATCGAAGAAATTGTACTGATTAATTTGGCAATTGAGTGCAAATCCGATACGCATTGCCTTTTCTATCACTTCTTTATTGAGTTTAGGAAGTGCTCCTGGCAAACCTAAGGATACGGTTGAAATATGCTCATTTGCTGCTGCACCAAACGTGGCGCTATCTGAAGAAAATATTTTTGAATTTGTGTTTAACTGAACGTGAATTTCTAAACCAGAAACAAGCTCGAAAGTATCTTTATCTGCTACTGCTATTGTTGTACTCATTAATAAATAAGCTTCTTGAAAATATTTAATGCTTCCCAAAGATAGCGAAATATGTATCAATTCTATTGCAAAAACGCCAACATTATCTAATGGCACGGTATTCGTTTAATGATTAATACACACAATTAAAAAGTTGAATCGATGAAAAAGTTAACCCTGATGTTTACGATTGCTATAGTAGCAGCGACATTACAAACAGCCAGCGCTCAAGTTAGTTTAAGTATCAACATTGGTGCGCAACCAAATTGGGGACCTCGGGGCTATGATTATGTAGAATATTACTACATGCCAGAGGTTAATAGTTATTATCACGTACCGAGTAAACGTTATGTTTATTTGAATGGAAGTAGCTGGGTTCACCGAAAATCGCTACCAAAGGCTTACCGACACGTAAATTTGCACCACACCAGAAAAGTGGTGATTAATGAGCCAAAACCTTATTTGCGTCACAATGTTTACCGTACTCGTTATGTAGTACAACCTCAAAAACGTGACAATGGTAACCACAAAGGTTGGTATAAACAAAAAGTAAAAAAAGGGCCTGATAAGCGCCACCATAACGGTAGACCTGGTAGAAACTAATAAAAAAATCCTCGATTAACTCGAGGATTTTTTATGTTATAACTTTTCGAAATAAGGCAATCTTGATAAAGGAACTGATATTTTAATGGTTCGACCTCCTTTGTGAGTTTTACCAAAATCATCTCGCCACTTCCCTTTCGGCAACTTCACTTCACGCTCATCTATGTTTGTAACAACAGGTGCTACCATAAATTTATCACCCAACATAAATTGATCTTTACATAACTCGAAGCCCTGATTAGGAAAGCTGTAATCCAGATGTCTGACAATTGGCTCTCCACTTTCTGAAGATTTATGCGCTTGCTCCAAAATGTATGAACCAAACTGCTGATGTAGCTTTGCCGCTGATTTAGTGATTTCCAAATTTTCTTCATCCAAAATACGCCATGGTGCTACAGAAAATTGCATCATAGGCATTAAGGCATGTATCTGAGCAGATCGAACAATTAGCTTTTGGTCGAATTCGTTAGCTTTTATAGTTAAAAAAGCTGTAAACTGTCCGCCGCCAATCATATCTGGACAGGTATAAGCGTAGCCTAACAACCCGGCCGCAATCATATCAGGAATTAGCATTTGTATCGCATTCCATGAGTAATCTTTATCGCCTAGACGCTGTACCAATGGTTGCCCTCCCATTTTCCACCCGGCTCTATATTCGTTAAAGGGAAACGATAAGCCGATTTTCGCCCAAGCTTCGGTGTGATCTGTAGAGATAGCGTCTTTTTTATAACTGTCTATTAAATCTTCACTATAAAATTGAGTATCACCTGCATCAAATTTAAAACCATCAACGCTATATTCGCTTTGCATGTATTTTAATTTATTAATGAAATATTCTTCAGCCGCTGGATTGGTTAAATCATAACAAGCACTTTTACCATTCCACCAGGTAATCATCGCCGCTTCGTTTTTATCTTTTGCTTTTATTAAATAACCTTTAGCTAGCAATTCTCTGTATTCTTGACTATCTGCACTTACGAAAGGACAAACCCAAAGCATTACCTTAAAACCTAGTTCATGCAATTCTTTAATCATGGCTTTCGGGTCTGGGAATTTTTCTGCTCTAAAATCAAAGTTGCCATAATAGCGTTGCCAGTTATCATCAATCATTAAAACACCTGTTGGAAAACCGTTTGCCACAACTGCCTTGGCATAGTTTAAGATATCTTGCTGATTTTGATTATACATCAACTCGATCCAAGTGTTGTATTGCGGCATAGAAAAGAAAAGCGGTTCTGGAATTTGTCCATTAGCAGGAAAATACTTTTTGCTTACACTCAAATAAGCATCTCGTAAGGTGGAACCGGCATTTTGAACTTCCGCAGTGCTAAATTTGGAGTTAATGGTAAGTTCATCTTTATCAACGGAGAACCTAAATGGTTTATCATCCCAAATAAATCTTCCTTTATTAGATATAAATAGTGGTACAACTTGGTTATTATCGTTCTGGGAAGCTAAATCATAGCTTTTAATTGAATTTACATAAGGCATTTTCGAACCATAGGCTACAACGCCTCCCCACCATTTTTCGTTCGCTAAGAAAGGAATTTTTGTAGTTTTTACTTCTTGAGAATTGCAAAAGTTAATGGATAGTGCCAAAAGCAGGCCAGTAGAAATAAACAGTTTTTTCATAGGTAATTGGTTTCTATTTGGATTTTAATATCTAGATGTCAATCATCAGTTTAAATCAAGATACAAAATAAATAATAATTGTCAAAATAACAATTATTATTAGCCGAACTAAATCCTATTAATTTATGAAAAAAAAAGCCTCAGTAATTAACTGAGGCTTTTACAATTATACGAATGATTTTGCCTTTTCTATCGCCTTTGGTAAACCTTCTGCTAGTTTACCTCCTGCCGTAGCGTAAAATGCTTGTCCACCGCCACCGCCTTGTATTTCTTTAGCGAGTTCCCTAACAATATTTCCGGCGTTGTAGCCCTTTTCTTTTACTATTTCATCATCTATAGCTACCGTAAGTTGCGGTTTTCCATCAATTACCACTCCTAAAACAAGGAATAAGTTCTGTACTGCACCTTTAACCGCGTAAGCCAAAGTTTTTACAGAATCGGCGTTTGGCAAATCTACCATTGTGGCTACAAAATTAACACCATTGATATTTTCGATTTTTGCCTCGATATCGGTTCTCAACGATACTGCTCTTTCGGTTACTGCTTTCTCAATTTCCTTACGCAAAGCATTATTGTCATCCAAAATTTTATGCAGAGCTGAAGCAAAATCTTTAGGATTATTCATCAAGGCATTTAAGTTTTTCACCAAATCGAAATGTTCGCGAATTACGGCTGCCGAATGCTTACCCGTAATCGCTTCTATCCTACGTACACCGGCGGCAACAGCGCTTTCGGCAACCAATTTAAAAAAACCTATTTGACCAGTAGCCTTAACATGCGTACCACCACAAAGCTCCTTAGAGTATTGATCTTCGAAAGTAATTACACGAACAAAGTCGCCATATTTTTCACCGAATAAAGCGGTTACTCCACTATCTAAAGCTTGTTGATAAGGTACGTTGCGCTCTTCTTTTAACGGTATATTCTGTCTAATTTTTTCGTTAACGATATCCTCTATCTGATTTAATTCTTCATCCGTTACCTTAGAAAAATGTGAAAAATCGAAACGAAGGTTATCTGCATTAACCAAACTACCTTTTTGATTAACATGGCTACCTAAAATCTGTTTCAAGGCAGCATGTAGCAGGTGCGTTGCCGAGTGATTATTTTCGGTTTCTTTACGTTTATCGACGTCGATAACAGCGTAAAATTTGCCATCTAAATCGGCTGGTAAGTTATCAGCAAAGTGCACAATTACCCCATTTTCTTTCTTCGTATCGGTGATCTCAATCCAGAACTGGCGTGAGTGATCTTCTAAACGACCACTATCTCCTACTTGGCCACCACTTTCTGCGTAAAACGGTGTAGTTGACAATACAATTTGATATTGTTCTTTACCTTTAGCCTTAACTTTACGGTATTTAACAATATCGGTTTCGGCTTCAGTTTGGTCGTAGCCGACAAATTCGGTTTCTTGCTCGGCACCTACAATTATCCAGTCTCCTGTATCAATGGCTGTAGCGGCTCTTGAACGATTTTTCTGCGCTTCTAAAGCTACGTTAAACCCTTCCATATCTACAGATAGCCCTTTCTCGCGAGCCATCAACTCAGTTAAATCAATAGGAAAGCCAAAAGTGTCGTACAACTCGAATGCAAAATTACCGTCAATAACCTTGGTTCCTTCGTATTTTTCGAAACGCTGAATACCAGTAGCTAAGGTTCTCAAGAAAGAAACCTCTTCCTCTAAAACTACTTTTTGTACAAAATCTTTTTGAGCATACAACTCATCAAATACGCCTTTAAACTGCTCTGCCAGCACTGGTACCAATTGATTTAAAAAAGGTTCCTTTAAATTTAAAAACGTATATGCATAACGTACCGCTCGGCGTAAAATGCGTCTAATTACATAACCTGCTTTATTATTAGATGGCAATTGTCCATCGGCAATTACAAAAGATATCGCCCGAATATGATCTGCCATTACACGCATCGCAATATCTGTTTCTTCCGCTTTTCCGTAAGCGATGCCGCATTTTTGAGAGATATACTGGATTAAAGGTTGGAATACATCAGTATCATAATTAGATGCTTTGCCTTGTAGCACACGTACCAAACGTTCAAAACCCATACCTGTATCAACATGTTGTGCAGGTAAAGTTTGTAACGAACCGTTTTTCAAACGGTTAAATTGCATAAATACATTGTTCCAAATCTCAATTACTTGAGGATGATCTGCATTAACCAAATCTTTGCCTTTGCCATCTTTACGCTCTTCGGCAGTGCGGCAATCCACATGAATTTCAGAACACGGACCGCATGGACCCGTATCGCCCATCTCCCAGAAATTGTCTTTTTTGTTGCCTAGAACAATTCGATCTTCAGGCACAAATTGCTTCCATAAGTCATATGCTTCTTGATCTTTTGGCAAACCTTCCTTCTCATCGCCCTCAAAAACCGAAACATATAGCTGATCTTTTGGTATTTGTAACACCTCTGTAAGTAATTCCCAACTCCAAGCAATGGCTTCTTTTTTAAAGTAATCGCCAAAACTCCAATTACCCAACATCTCGAACATGGTGTGATGATAGGTATCAATACCTACTTCTTCCAAATCATTATGCTTGCCTGATACGCGTAAGCAGCGTTGCGTGTCTACAACTCTTGGATATTTTACAACGGCTTCACCTAAAAACAAATCCTTAAATTGGTTCATACCAGCATTGGTAAACATCAATGTTGGATCGTTTTTAACCACTATTGGGGCCGATGGTACAATGTGATGTCCCTTGCTTTTAAAAAACTCTAAAAAGGCTTGTCTTATTTCTTGCGCTGTCATTTGCTGTTCTAAATAAATTACGCAACAAAATTAAAATTTTATTGTGGTTTTCTGCTAAAATCGATTTACATTTGAATACTTTAAGTAAAATCTACAATCATTTAATAATCAACAACAAACATGCCTTACAAAGAAAGAGAGATCAATAAAATGTATTATACGATGGGTGAAGTAACGGAAATGTTTAACGTAAATGCTTCGCAAATTCGATTTTACGAAAAGGAATTTGAGATTTTAAAGCCTAAAAAGAACAAGAAAGGAAACAGACTTTTTACCCCAGAAGATATCGAAAATTTGAAAATTATTTTTCATTTAGTGGATGATAAGGGCTTCACTTTGAAAGGTGCAAAAGAGCACATGAAAAATAACGGTGGTGAGGTGAAAGAAAATCAAAAAATTATCGACTCCTTAGAAAAACTCAAAGGGTTTCTATTAAAATTAAATCAAGAAATTTAAGATTAGTGCTTTCAAACATAAAAACATTTATGACGCAGTTTTAATCGGCTTATGCAAAAAACAATACTTTCTACCTTTATTTTAATCATATCCGCAAAATTCGTGTTTGCCCAATATAATCAAGGTGCACGATTGACCGCCATAGGCAATGCTAGCGCTGCTGTGTTTGATACCTGGAGTGTGAATGCTAATCCGGCAGGAATTACACGAGAGAAAACCGCAACTGGAGCATTAAATTACACTAAATTTCTATTTGGTGATGAATTGAGTGAACAGAGCTTTGCTTTTATAGCGCCCGTGAAAAACGATTTCTTTGCCCTGAACGTGAATAGATATGGCATTAGCGAATTTAACGAAATAAAAGCAGGAATAGCCTTTGCTAAACAATTTGGTGAAGAATTGTCTATCGGCGTAAAGGCTAACTATCATCAAGTAAAAATTACAAACTATGGAAACGCTAACACATTTTCTGTTGACGTTGGTGCTAATTATGCCTTAAATAAGGAGATCAATTTGGGTTTATATGTGAATAATCCCTCATCACAAGATTACAAAAGTGCAGATGTAGAAACTTACATACCGACTGCAATTCATTTTGGTGCAACCTACGAGCCATCAAACAAAGTGATTTTGGCCACAACCATAACAAAAGACTTCGACAGGAAATTTGATGTGGGTTTCGGCGTAGATTACAAGTTCTACGATTTTTTGAGCGTACGTGGTGGATTAACCGCGAAACCGTTTAAGCAGTACTTTGGTATCGGTGTTAATTATGAACAGCTAAAATTCGACCTAGCTACGTCTAGTCATCCGCAAATTGGTTTTACTCCTCAAATTGGATTGTCTTATGCGTTTTAAACTTCTACTTATATTTCTATTAACTGGCTTTACAGCTAAAGCACAAACTCAAGAAGATAATCTAATCAAAGATTTAATTGAGAGTATAGCCGAAAATTTACCCGAAGATTATGATTTATCGGAGCTCCAAGATCGCTTAACTTACTATTTAAAGCATCCCATCAACTTAAACAATACGAATGCTGAGGAACTAAAAACTTTAGTCTTCCTTTCTCCGCTGCAAATTAGCAACCTGTTTGAACACATTCGTAAAAACGGAAAATTAATTGATGTTTATGAGTTGCAAGGGATCCCAGACTTCGATTTACAAAGCGTGCAGCGCTTGTTGGCGTTTGTAACCCTAGAACAAAGTGATTTAGCTGATAAAATTACCGTAAAAAATCTTCTCACCTTGGGTAATAATGATCTAATTGTGAGATACGGAAGAGTACTCGAAAGATCTCGTGGCTATACGGATTTGCCTGGTAGCAGATATTTAGGCACACCCGATCGTTATCTATTTAGATATAGATATACCTATTCCAACAGAGTATCAGCATCACTAGTCTTTGAGAAAGATGCTGGAGAGGAATTCTTTAACGGCAGAAAACAAAACCCTTTTGACTTTCAGTCTGGGCACATCGCCATACTCAATACGGGTCGGTTCAAAAAAATTGTTGTTGGCGATTATAGCTTACAATTTGGACAGGCCTTAACACTATGGTCTGGTTTTTCGTTCGGCAAATCACCAGATGTAGCTAGTGTGGCCAAAAACGATGTTGGCTTGAGACCATACACTTCTGCAAACGAATTTGCCTATTTAAGAGGAATAGCAACAACTGTAAACATCTTTAAAAACGTAGATTTCACACCTTTTTATTCGAATCGTAAAGTTGACGCAACTGTGAGTGTCGATGCCAATGGACAAAGCACGATTAGCAGCATAAACGAAACAGGTTTGCATAGAACGCAAAACGAAATCAATAATAAAAACAGTACCGGACAGGAAGTATTTGGTGGGGTGCTCCAGTATAAAACTAGCAATTTAAATATTGGTGCGACGATGGTACATGCTGCGTTTAGCAATGCTTTTACCCAAGGGTCTGGGCTGTATCGCCTATACAGCTTTACTGGCAGAGAATTAACAAACGCCGGCATAAATTATAGTTATACCTATAAAAACATTTACTTTTTCGGCGAGTTTGCCAAGAGCTTAGATGCTGGTTTTGCACATGTTAACGGTGCGTTAATGAGCTTATCGAACACAATTTCGGCAGTGGCCCTATACAGGAACTATCAAAAAGATTACCATAATTTCTTTAACCAAGCTACTGCAGAAGCTAGCGAAGCCGTTAACGAAAAAGGATTTTACACAGGTTTGAATATCAACCCTAATAAAAAATGGAGCATTCAGCTATATGGTGATTATTTTAAGTTCCCGTGGTTAAAATTCAGGATAGATGCCCCTTCTGATGGCTACGAGCTATTGGCTCAAACTACCTACACACCTAGCAAAACTTTTAAGGCAACCTTACGTTTCAAATCAGAAGTTAAGCAACAAAACACTGATTTAACTGCTCCTTTTAACTTTTTGGACGATGTAAAACGTGAAAATTACCGTGCGGATGTTAGATGGGTTTTAAGTAAATCGGTGGGATTCCAGAATCGTGTAGAGGTGGTTCAGTTTAAAAAAGGCGATGCAAAAGCGGAGTTTGGTTATCTAGCTTATCAAGATGTGAATTACAGTCCAATGTCTTCAAGGTTTTCTGGAAACATTAGAGTAGCTTATTTCAATACTGCATCTTATAATAGCAGAATTTATGCTTACGAGGATGATGTGTTATACAATTTCACGTTTGGTATGTATAATGGAAAAGGTGTGAGAGGTTACGCAAATTTGAAATATCGAATTAAGAAAGGGTTGGATCTGTGGGGGCGCTACGCTTTATATAATTATGATAATATTGAAACCGTGGGCTCTGGTTTAGATGAAATCAAAGGGAAGATGAAATCGGAGATTAGGGTACAGTTGAGATACCAATTTTAGATATAATGTGACATTCAGTTCGGAAATAGTATTTGTTAAAATTATACTACCGCTTATACTAGGCTTAGTATTAGGATACTATTTCCCAGGAGAACAACTTTTAAGAATATCACCAATAGCGCTAATTACACTTTTTACGATTAGCCTTTTTATTAACTTTTTCTATAAGAAAATTGGTGGATGGCGTTATAAGAATGTCATCGCCTTCATATATTATAGTATCTTCTTAAGTGCTGGACTTTTCCTTTCTTTAAACTACAGAGATAATTTAAAGGAAGAATACTTTGGCAAGCATGATTATAAACAAGTAAGAGCTGTCGTAAATAATGAGCCTGAGCAAAGTGGTGATATACTTCGCTTTGAGGTAAACGTTCGCTATGGCTACAAAAATAATCAACCTCTAAAGGCCATTGGAAAACTTCTAATTGCCTTGAAAGTTGATAGTCTCCATCCTATTCATATCAAATATGGCGACGAATTGTTAATTTCCGTAGATTATCAAGATGTTGAGCCTCCCTACAACCCTAACGAGTTCAATTTTAAATCCTGGTTAGCCAGCAAGAACATCTACCACCAAACCTTCATCAAGCAAAATCAACTTATCAAGCTCGCAGAAAATAAAGGGAATCCTATTATTGCCTACGCATTACAAGTACGACAACGTCAAGTGGCGACTTATCGAAAACTAATTAAAGACGACGAGGCATTTGCCGTCGCATCAACATTAATTTTAGGCTACCGTGCTAATTTAAGTAAAGAAACCTTGGCTGCCTACAGTAAAACAGGGACAATCCACGCTTTATCAGTGTCCGGAATGCATGTCGGTATCATTTATTTATTCTTGAATTGGTTACTTTCTTTTTTAGATAGACGCAAGTTTGGCAAAATATTTAAAGTTGTATTGATTATATCTTTAATATGGTACTATTCTCTTCTTACGGGATTTTCTCCATCTGTACTTCGATCAGCAATCATGCTAAGTGTATTTATTTTTGCGAAAACATTAAGTCGAAGCACCAATAGTTACAACGTTATTTGCTTTACAGCTTTTTGTCTGCTTATTTACAATCCATTTTTGTTATGGGATGTAGGCTTTCAACTCTCGTTTTTGGCGGTATTGGGCTTAATTTATTTGCAACCAAAAATCTATCAGGAGTTATACTTCAAAAACAAATTTGCCGACAGGATTTGGGCAACAGTAGCCATGAGTTTAGCAGCGCAAATAGCTACTTTGCCCTTTAGCGTTTACTACTTTCATCAGTTTCCTATTTATTTTATCATCAGCAATCTGTTTATATTATTACCGATATCAGCTTTAATGTATGGTGGCATCATTATTCTGATGCTAAACTTCCACTTCTTAGCACCTACATTTGAGTGGCTAATTACTTTTACTAATGCTGGTCTTAAGTGGATTGCTGAGTTGCCTTTCGCGGGAATTACCGAAATCTGGTTGAGTTTTCCTCAACTCTTGCTTTTATCATTTGCTGTCTTATTCATATGTGTTGCTCCAGCAAGAAAAAGCAAAAACCTTTTTACCGTTGGTCTACTTATCCTTTTGGGCTTACAGTTAAGTGTTGGTTACGATATCATTCAAAGTACCAAACAAAAGGAAGTGATATTTTTCAGTTTGCGTAAAAACTATGCAGCCTTATTTATGGATGGAAACAAGGCTGTGCTGCTTACTGATTTAACCGGCGAAGACAGAAATTTTGAATTCTTCGTCAAACCAACAATTGACCAAAGAGCAATAAAACATCTTAAATTAATTACTTGGCAGGATGACTTTCAGAACTCATTTTTCAACAAGAGTGGCCAGCAGCTTGAGTTTTTAAGTAGCACTTTCCTATTATTCGATCATCGTTTTAGTGGAAAAAGAATAGCGGAAAAGCCAAAATTTGATTATGTTTGGTTACACAACAATCCAAAAACCAACTTAGCTTATTTGAAAAATGAAATAGATTTTGGTCGAGTAATTATTGACGCAAGTAATAAAGATTACTTAATTTCAAGATTTGACCAGCAGGCGAAAAAAGCGCATTTAACTACTTTTATTTTGAAGAAACAAGATGCTACCACCATTAAAATTAATTCACAATGACCAACAATTTAGTATTCTTAGAGATTAAAGACAGAGTAGCAACCATCACTATTAATCGGCCGGATAAGAAAAATGCGCTCAGTCCTGAGTTAATAGCCTCCTTAAAGAATGCTTTCCAACTGGCTAACGACAACGATGAGGCCAAAGTTATCATCTTAAAAGCAAATGGAAATGTTTTCAGTGCTGGCGCCGATTTGGCTTATATGCAACAAATGGCTCAGTTCTCTTACGAAGAGAACATTGCAGATACCACCTCCTTAAAAAACCTCTTTGAACAAATACGAAACATGCCAAAAGTCGTTATCGCACAAGTAGAAGGGCACGCTATTGCTGGGGGCTGTGGCCTAGCCACTATTTGCGATATTATTTTCGCTGTACCTGAGGCTAAATTTGGTTATACGGAAGTAAAACTTGGCTTCGTACCAGCTTTAGTAAGTTGTTATTTAGTACAGAAAGTGGGCGAAACAATAGCTAAAGATCTTCTACTTAGCGGAAAATTAATTAGTGCAGACGAAGCGCTTAAACTTAATTTGATTACCCATGTAACAAACGCAGCAAATATAAATCAAACCGTTAAAAAGTTTGCAACTGATTTATGTGTGAATACTTCGGCAAATTCTTTGGGCTTAACTAAACAACTTATTAACCATACTACTGCAACTTGGCTTGATACTTGCTTGGATAATGCTGTTAAAATAAACGCAAAAACGAGGCAAAGTCAAGATTTTAAATCGGGAATAAGCAAGTTTTTGGGTAAACAAGAAATAAAATGGTAAAATCAATTATTAACTATAATATGTTCAAATCAATTAAGACAGGCGTAATTGCTGCATTATTAGTGAGTACGGCAATCATCGCAAATGCTCAAAAAAACATCACATCTGGTACCGTTGTATACGGCGTAGACTATACATTAACCGAAGAACAATCGGCAATGGCTAGTCAACTTCCAAAAGAGCAAAAACTGAAATTCAATGGTAATTTGCTGAGAATTGACATGGAACAAGGTCCAGCGAGCATTGGTATCATTACCAATTATGTAGATAAACAAGGTTTGATGTTAATCGATGTTCCTATTGCACAAATTCAATACGCTGTAAAAGTATCTAAAGAAGATATGGAAAAACAAGAAGCTAGCACTCCTAAATTTTCTGACTTTAAAGCTACTGGTGAGAAACAGACCATTGCTGGTTACAATGCCGAGAAATACAGCTACAAAGATGATAAAGGTGGTGTTCATGAATTATGGGCTACTACCGAAGTAAGCTTACCTGCAGGATTTTTTGGCGAGCATTTTAAAGATGTTAAAGGCACATTAGTAAAATACACTACTTATCAAAATGGAGTAAAAGTAACTTTAACTACTAAAAGTATTAATGAGGAAAAAGTTGGCCCATTTTCGTTAGATGTGCCTAGCGGTTACGAAGAGAAAACAATGACCGAAATTATGGCTATGCAAGGCGGAGGTGAATAATAGTCCCCGGTAGTTAACATTCATATAATTCAGGCCTTTAATATGTGGTTTTTTGCTAATTTTGCGAACCATGTTTAAAGGCCTGATTTTTTTTGCTAGATTATATCTGTTCTGGCTACTCTTTTTTGCTTTCGATAGGTTTATTTTTATGTTTGTTTTTCACAAGAAACTGAGAAACATTCCTCTATCAGAAAGTTTATCCACTTATTATCATGCCTTACCGCTTGATTTTTCGACGGCAGCTTACATCTCCATTGTTCCTTTAATTTATTTCTTTGTTAAATTTTTAAGGAATAAACGAGGTATAATAGACTTAACGTGGATTAAACGTTATAATATAGCCTTGGTTATTATTTTCAGTTTAATCTCCGTAGCAAATCTCAATATTTACAGAGAATGGGGCAGCAAAATTAATGCTAGGGTAATAGAATTTGCAATCCTTACCCCGAGTGAATCCATTGCATCAAGTGCCTCTTCGCCATTATTAATGACTCTAGCCTGTTTCCTCGTCTTAATCTTAACGGGTTTATATCTCAACTTCGTCATTACAAAAAGGCATTACGAACATGTACAAGAAACGAGTGTTCAGAAATATGCCACAATTATAGTTTTAATCGGATTGAATTTGTTATTTCTTAGAGGTAGTTTATTTTCAAAACCAACTTCACAACATCGAGCTTATTTCTCAAACTATCAAATACTTAACCACATCTCCATCAATACAGAGTGGAACTTAGTTTCGAGTGTTTTAAAAAGCAATTCTTCGACAGCAAATCCATACAATTACGGCCCAGTACAGCAAGCTCAAGATGAAGTAACATCGCTCTACCAAACAGAGAAAGACACCACCATCAGCATTCTCAACAATAATAGACCTAATGTTGTGCTATTTATCCTCGAGAGCTTTACTGCTGATTTGACACAATCTTTGGGTAATTTGGAAGGTATTACGCCGAACATCGACAGTTTAGCGCAACAAGGCCTATTGTTTAGTGATATTTATGCTACTGGGAACAGAACCGATAAAGGCTTGATAGGTACTTTGGCGGGCTTCCCTAGTTTCGGAATTGGAAGTATAGTTAAGTGGCCCAAAAAGCTTGATAAATTACCAGCAATAAGTCAAAAACTTCAAGCAAATGGTTATGAAACATCGTTTTACTACAGCGGTGAATCAGATTTTGATAATTATGATGTATTTATCAAAAATCATGCTTACCAAAGCTTGATTGATAGGAATTCATTCACTAAGAAGCAGCAACAATCGCAATGGGGAGTATACGATGGCTTGCTGTTCGACAAGCAAATTGCAGACAGTGGAAATAAGAAGCAACCATTCTTCTCTACCATCTTATCCTTAACCAACCACGAGCCTTTTGAAGTTCCAGGAACCTATAAATTTGGCAATAGTAGCAATGTAGATAAATTTAAGAGCACTGCTTTTTACACCGATAGCTGTATCAGAAATTATTTGAATGAAGCCAAAAAGCAAACCTGGTATCAAAACACACTATTTATATTTATCGCCGATCACGGCCATCTGCTACCAAAAGAAAATCATGAAATTTATGAACCACAGCGTTATCACATTCCCTTAATAATGTTCGGCGATGTCATAAAACCTGAATTTAGAGGTAAACGAATTAACCACACTGGTAGTCAGCAAGACTTAGCTGCTACCATTTTAGCGCAGTTGAACATCGATTCGAAGGATTTCAAATGGAGCAACAATCTTCTCAATCCATATCGGCGTAATTTTGCTTATTTTAGTTGGGATAATGGCTTTGGCTTCATTGAAGATAAACATGCTGTTACGTTCGACAATTTTGGGAAAAGAGTTACTTACAATAATAAACCTCAGGATAGCGTAAAAACTGAACAACTGCTTAAATCTGGAAAAGCGTATCTTCAAACTGTATATAATGATTTTATCAACCTGTAATCGTATGAATAACCATAGATTTTTAATGATTGCATTGCTGTTAATTGGTTTTGTAAGCCGCGGTAATGCCCAACAATCCATCAACTGGACCAAAGATGGAACAGGATACTATCAAACACAAGGTGGCGAGATTACTCAAATAACTCTACCCAAAGGCGATAGAAAAATTGTAGTAAGCAGAGAGTTATTAGTTACTCCAGCTGGAGAGCCAATACGAGTTCGGAGCTTTCAATTGAGCGAAGACGGCAACAAGGCACTGATCTACACAAATAGCAAAAAGGTATGGCGTTACGACACCCGAGGCGATTATTGGGTAGCCGACATTGCTAAAAACACCATTACCAAAATTGGTGAGGATAAACCAACTTCTTCCCTAATGTTTGCTAAGTTTTCGCCCGATGGCAGTAAGGTAGCTTATGTAAGTGGCCATAATATATACATGGAAGATTTAACAAATGGTACTGTTAAAGCCCTTACCACCGATGGAACCCAACGTTTGATAAACGGAACGTTTGATTGGGTTTATGAAGAGGAGTTTGATTGCAGAGACGGGTTTAGATGGAGCCCTGACAGCAAAAGTATCGCCTACTGGCAAATTGATGCCAGAAAAATCCGAAACTTCTTGATGATCAACAACACCGATTCAATTTACGCTTTTAACATCCCTGTAGAATACCCAAAAGTTGGACAAGACCCATCGGCCTGTAAAATTGGTGTGGTAGATATTGCTACTGCAAATACTAAATGGGTAGCTGTACCGGGAAGCGAAATTCAAAATTACATACCGAGAATGGATTGGGTACCTAACTCAAATAACATCATTTTACAACAGTTAAATCGTGAACAGAACGTTAGCACTATTTATTTGGCTGATATTAGCAAAAACAGTATCAACCCTGTTTACAAAGAAACAGACCAATCTTGGATAGATGCCATCGAAAGTTTTGAGTGGATTAACAACAATAAAGAATTTGTAATTAAAAGTGATAAGGATGGCTGGGCACATCTCTATCGTGTAAATATCGAGAATAAAAAAGTTGCGTTAATTACAAATGGAAATTACGATGTGGTTAACGTAAATCTGATAGATGATGCTAATAATGCGGTTTACTTTAGTGCATCGCCTACTAACGCTACACAAAAATACTTATATAAAACCAAGCTTGATGGTAAGGGTAAGCTCGAAATGGTGAGCCCATCTGTACTTTTAGGTACCCATAATTACAAAATTTCTCCCAACGGCTTATTTGCTCAACACAGCTACCAAAGCGCCACCGTTCGCCCTGTTAGCGAGTGGATGAATTTTAAAACAGGCACACCACTATCTATGAATGGTAGTATCACCTCGCAATTGGGCAATCAACAAGCATCTAAAAACAAGGTAGAGTTCTTTAAAGTTACTACTGCTGAAGGCATTGAACTAGATGGCTGGATGAAAAAGCCAGAAAATTTTGACCGAACAAAGAAGTATCCAGTAGTATTTTACGTATACGGCGAGCCAGCTTCTGCCACAGCCCTAGATACCTATGGCGCAGGCGTTAACTGGTTATACGCAGGCGATATGGCTAAAGATGGATACATTTATATTTCTATGGATAACCGTGGTGCTCCAGTTCCTAAAGGCAAGCAATGGCGAAAAGGAATTTATAAGAATATTGGAATTTTGAATATAAGAGACCAGGCAATGGCAGCTCAAAAATTATTAGAGACCAATAGTTTTATGGACAAAGACAGGGTGGCTGTTTGGGGATGGAGCGGTGGTGGTTCGTCTACCTTAAACTTACTATTTCAATACCCAGAAATTTATAAAACAGGTATTTCCATAGCACCTGTTGCCAACCAGCTTACTTACGACAATATTTATCAAGAACGTTATATGGGTACACCATTTCCAACTACGGATGCTTACGTGGCTGGTTCTCCGGTAACGCATGCTAAAAATCTTAAAGGCAATCTTTTGCTCATTCACGGTACTGGCGACGACAATGTGCATTATCAGAATGCAGAAATGTTGGTAAACGAGTTGGTAAAACACAAGAAACCTTTTCAAATGATGAGTTACCCGAACAGGAGTCACAGCATTAACGAGGGACCTGGAACGAGTGAACATCTGTCTATCATTTACACTAAATTTTTAAAAGAGAACTGCCCTCCTGGTGGAAGATAGACAAAGTTTAAACATACTGAAGCGGATATCCTAAACGATATTCGCTTTTTTGTGCCTTTTTAGTTGACAAAAACATTTATCAAGCAATTACCAATTTTACTTCCTAAGCAAATTCGCATAATCTGTTGGACGCAAACCCGGTATTAGTTTATGTAGCAACAGCACTATGTTGTTTATTTTATCTTCCGATAAAAATTTTTTTTTTCAAAAAAACAATATCTTAAGTATCGGAAACAAAAGTGACCATTACTGAGTATCGCCACTCTATTTGCCAAGCTTACTTCAATAAAAGCTGATAAAACACAGACAATCCAGAATTTATTTTGCGGCACAACGCAAAAAAGGCCCTGTATTAACAAGGCCTTTCGCAATTACTTTGAGCGTAATTATTATTTTGCACTATTTTTCTTTTCTGTTACTTCTGTACGAATTTCTTGTGCTAAACCTTTAAGATCTTGCATTGCTTTACGTACTCTAGTACCTGCAGCTGAATTACCTGCATTATAAAATTTTTCTACGTCTGCCTCAATTGCAGCTACTACTTCTTTAACTTTTGCAAATTTTTCCATTGTTCTAATTTTAATTTATGGCTCAAATATATCATTTAAACGGAATAAACAAGCATTTCTTTCATTTTTTGAAATTCTTTTTTCTACTAAGTTTTTAACAAGTTAACATTTACTTAAAATTATGGCCCCTTGACAATCAAGCTCTTTCGAACAAGGTTTAGAGATAAAAGGAGAACAATTCACCATAAAGCATTGATAATCTTATAGATAACTACACGAGATATTTTATCGAGATCTAGTATTTAAAAAAACAACAACAATTAGACATTTAAAATCACGAGATTTGCGATAGATGTCACTATTTATATCCTCACTTAATACCGGTAGCAATGGAAACTGCTTTTACATTGGTAATAATAACGATGCCGTACTTATTGATGTAGGTTTAAGCTGCAAAGAGACCGAGTTACGGTTAAGCAGATTGGGATTAGATGCTCGGAAAATTAGCGCAATATTCATTACTCACGAGCACTCCGACCATATAAAAGGTTTGCCTGTATTTTCAAAAAAATATCAAATTCCAGTTTACATCACTGAGAAAACACATATCAACGGGCGGCAGATTTTAAAACAACATCTAATAAATTATTTTCATGGTTCGCAATCCATATCTATAGGCTCGCTAAAAGTGAATACCTTCCCTAAAATACACGATGCGATAGAGCCATATAGTTTCACAGTGAGTGACGACGATGTTACCATTGGTGTATTTACAGATTTAGGCGATCGCTCTCAAAATTTAGTAAACCATTTTAAGACCTGCCATGCTGCGTTTTTAGAAGCCAATTTTGATGACGACATGCTTGAAAATGGACGATACCCCTACTTCTTGAAACAGCGAATTAAGGGAGGAAAGGGCCATCTATCTAATAAAAAAGCCTTAGAGCTATTCGTAAATCATCGCCCCTCACAAATGAGCCATTTATTTTTAGCGCATTTAAGTAAAGACAATAATTGTCCAATTTTGGTAGAAAACTTGTTTAAAAAGGTGGCAAATGGAGTAGAAATTGTTGTAGCCTCTAGATATAATGAAACGGCAGTTTACCACATTGGCGGAGAAACTAGGCCATTTCTACCAGTTCAACTTGATTTGTACCCACAGTTAACCGATGCTTAACACCACATTTTAAAGCATAGTTTGCTTTTTGATGACCTACGGGGAACCCAAAACAGACAGGGTATTGATACTCGCTCACCTTTTCTAACACTATTTGCTCTAATGTTTTTCCAAAGCCATCGCCGTCCTCGGCTTTAACTCTGAAACCGCCTACTATTAAACCCTTTAGCTTACTAAGTTTTCCGCTGCGTTTCAAGTTATAAAGCATTCTGTCGATATTATACAAAGGTTCACCTACATCTTCTAAAAACAATAGCTTTCCTTTAGTTTCAATTTCAGAAGCACTGCCTGCCAAATTTTCTATACAACGCAAATTTCCGCCAATTAATTCTCCATCTGCTACTCCTTCCCTATTAGCAACGTTTACTTCAGCTTGGTAATTCATGGGCTCGCCTGTCAAGGCTTTTCGAATAGAATTGATAGTGTCAATTTGAATTTCATCGGCCTCTGCCCAAACCTTAGGAAAACTATTACACATTTTTGAGTGTATACTGGCAAAGCCGAAATTGCTATTAATGTGTGTATGCAAAACCGTAATATCACTAAAGCCGATTATCCATTTTGGTGACTTTTTGAAAATGGAAAAATCTAATTGGTCTACAATGCGAACTGCTCCATAACCACCTCTAGCGCACATTACAGCATTAATGCTGGTATCATCTAGCAATTGTTGTAAATCAGCTAAGCGTTCCTGGTCTGTACCGCCAAACGTATTTTCTCTCGCATCTACCGTTTTGCCTCTAACCACAACAAAGCCCCAACTTTCCATTAACGCTACAGCAGGTGCAATTTCATCAGTAGTAATGTAGCCTGCCGGACAAGTGATACCTATAATGTCACCCTTTTTTAAATAGGGAGGAATTTTGTTCTTAGCATTTTCTAAGCTTACCTTTTTACTAGCATTTGCATTAAAAGCGTATAAACTAGCCGACAGCGGCAATAGAGACGATAAAAACAGTTTTCGGTTCATGGGAGCAATTTAGCAATTAAATTTATACCGATGCGGGTTGTAAATAGTTGGTAATTGCAGCGCCGCTAGCCAATAATTCTTGTGTAATTGTTCTAGTATAATCCAAAATTTCTGCTTTAAAATCTTGTACAGAGCCACCCGTTCTAATTTCCTCTAATCGTTTTTCCCATTCTCCCGTCAGTTCCGCTTGCGCAATTCGCTTATCCTTCACCACCTCGTAAACGGCTAATCCCTTAGCAGTTGGCACTAAATTTCGCTTTTCACGAGTAATATATTCTCTGGTTAACAGTGTTTCTATAATAGCCGCACGAGTGGCCGGGGTCCCTAAACCACTGTCTTTCATAGCGTAGCGCAACTCTTCGTCCTCAATCTCCTTACCACAAGTTTCTAAAGCCTTCAACAAAGAAGCCTCGTTGTACATTGCTTTTGGCTTAGTCTGTTTTTCCAAAAACACTTTGTTTACAATAGGTAAAGCCTCTCCTTTTTTTACTTTCGGCAAAGCCGGATTATCTTCATCCTTCTTCTCGTCGTCAGTATCATTAAACACCGATCTCCATCCCGCAGAGCGGATAACGGTTCCATTTGCAATGAAGACGATTTCTGACTGGATAGTGATTTTGGTAATTTCCTTCACGCATTCTTGATGGAAAGCTTCGAGCATACGTCCTGCTACCAAATCAAAAATTGATTGATGATCTTTACCTAAACCGCCAGGTTTTACACCAGTAACCAAAATAGCGTGGTGATCGGTCACTTTTTTGGCATTCACACTACGTTTATTTAGCGTTGCCGACTGCAAAAACTGTGACTGTTTTGCAAAAGTTGGATGGTCAGCTAAACTCAAGATCAATCCTGGCACGGTTGCAAAAATATCGTCGCCAATATACCTACTACCCGTACGCGGATAGGTAACCAACTTACTTTCGTATAGATTTTGAAGTAAACCCAAGGTTTGGTCTGCTGTAAAACCGAATTTCTTATTAGCTTCTTGCTGTAGGGAGCTTAGATCGTGCAATAATGGAGGTGGCTCTTTACGAGGTTTGGCTTCTACTGCCGTAATATTACCACCGTTGCTAAATCCCGATGTTACATCCTCCACTTTAGCAAAAACAGCTTCACCTTCCTCCTTTTTATCAAAACTTTCTACAGATATGGCCTTAAAAAGCTGCCCATCTTTATCGAGCTGAATGGCAATTTGATAGTAAATTTTAGGCACAAAGTTTTTAATTTCTAAGAAACGAGCGCAAATCATTGCCAATGTTGGCGTTTGCACCCTACCCAGCGAAAGTACGTTACGCCCACCGGCAGAAACACTTAAAGCTTGCGTAGCATTCATACCCACCAACCAATCAGAAACGGAGCGACAGTGCGCAGAGCTAAACAAAGTGTCGTATTCCTCACCTGGTTTCAAGTTTCTGAAACCATCTTTTATAGCCTCGTCTGTTTGAGATGAAATCCACAAACGCTTAAAAGGCTTTTTACATTTTAAGTATGAATAGATGTAGCGAAATATAAGCTCGCCTTCACGTCCAGCATCCGTTGCCACAATAATCTCAGTAGCTTCGTCAAATAAAGATTTAATGATGTCCAATTGTTTCCTAACGCCTGGATCTTCCACCATGCCGTCTTTCGTTTTAATTTTACGAATCGCAAGCTTAAATTTTTGAGGTAGCATAGGTAAATGCTCCTTGCGCCAGCCATAGTAACCATATTCTTGCGGCGGAGCTAATTGCAGCAAATGTCCAAAGGCCCAAGTAAAGGAATAGCCTTTCCCTTCAATATAACCATCTTTACGTGTGGTAGCACCAAACACTTTGGCTAATTCTCTTCCTACTGATGGTTTTTCGGCAATAACTAACTTCATATGATCTAAATGGAGGTTAAATATCCGAATTTTTAAATACTTAAACGTTTCTATTTTATTAACAATATACCTAATTAGCTATTTATAAACCGATTAAAATTGGGATCTCATTAATCCTGTCTTTATCAATATCTTTAAATCTGGAACAAATGCAACTGTTGTAGATTATACGTTTCAGAACAATTATACGGAGATGTTTAGTTCCTCGTTCTACTCATCAACGACTTAGCAGGGCAACATAAGCTGAAAGTCTTTTTACATTGTTACGACCTCAACATAAGGCCTTTTTAAGTTATTTATGTAATTTTGCGTCTCGATTTAATACAATGAGTAAACACGGTAGAATTTTAGTAGCCATGAGTGGCGGGGTTGATAGTTCGGTAGCATCAGTAATGTTGCATGAGCAGGGATACGAAGTTATTGGCTTAACAATGAAGACTTGGGATTACGCCACATCTGGCAGTAATAGTAAAGAAACCGGTTGTTGTAGTTTAGATAGTATTAATGATGCTCGTACTTTGGCGGTGAATTATGGCTTTCCGCATTATATATTAGATATTAGAGACGAGTTTGGCGACTTCGTTATCGATAATTTTGTGGATGAATATTTAGCAGGGCGAACGCCAAACCCGTGTGTTTTGTGTAATACCTATATCAAATGGGAAGCACTGTTAAAAAGAGCAGATAAACTTGATTGCGAATTTATCGCCACAGGTCACTACGCGAACATTCGTAAACAAGATAATGGTCGTCACGTCATCTCTAAAGGAAAAGACGAAAACAAAGATCAATCATATGTGTTGTGGGGTGTGTCGCAAGAAAACTTAGCTCGTACTAAATTCCCTTTGGGTAGTTTTACTAAGGCTGAGATTAGACAGATGGCTTTAGATATGGGCCAAGAAGAACTCGCAAAGAAAAGCGAGAGTTATGAAATCTGCTTCGTGCCGGATAATGATTATAGAGCATTTCTGAAACATAAAGTTCCGAATTTAGAAACAGAAGTTGCGGGTGGTAATTTCGTAAACAGTCAAGGAATGGTGATTGGACAGCACAAAGGTTATCCATTCTACACCATAGGCCAAAGAAAAGGACTTGGGGTAGCTTTCGGCGAACCAATGTTTGTAACTCAAATTTTGCCAGAAAGCAATACTGTTGTTTTAGGCCGAGCAGACGAATTAGAAAGAAGTGAAGCTTTAGTACGGAATATTAACCTCATTAAGTACGAAAATATCCACGAACCGCTAGAAAATGTAGTTACAAAAATTAGATATAAAGATGCAGGTGCTCTAAGCACTATTGTACAAGAAGACGATAAGATGCGTGTATTATTTGACCATAACGTATCTGCAATCGCACCAGGACAGTCGGCGGTGTTTTATGAAGGCAACGACTTATTGGGCGGTGGCTTCTTGATGTAGAGGTGGTACTATAATTGATTATTGAAAAAGCTGTGGACATAAATCCACGGCTTTTTTTATGAGTATTAATTAAAACACTAAACTATGGAAACATCAAAACTATCTAAATTTACCGCCGAGTTTTTAGGAACGTTAGTTCTTGTACTGTTAGGTTGTGGTAGCGCAGTCATTGCTGGAGCTAATGGCATTACTGGCGTAGGCTTACTTGGTATCTCTTTCGCCTTTGGTTTATCGGTTGTAGCAATGGCTTATGCGATTGGCCACATCTCTGGTTGTCATATTAATCCCGCGATCTCTATAGGTATGGTACTGGCCGGACGAATGAAAGCTGGTGAAGCTGCCTATTACATTATTGCTCAAATTTTGGGAGGTTTGGCAGGTGCTGGAATTTTGCTGCTAATAGCCTCTGGAAAGCCAGAATACGCTTTAACAACAACAGGTTTAGGGCAAAATGGCTATGACAGCTTATCTCCTCAAAACTACAACATGGTATCTGGTTTTATTGCTGAAGTTATTTTAACCTTCATTTTCTTGTTGGTTATCTTTGGATCTACTTCAACCAAAAATATTAACGGTGGCTTTGCTGGGCTAGCTATCGGATTAAGCTTAGTGCTCATTCACATTGTAGGCATTCCGGTTACTGGTGTTTCGGTTAACCCAGCCCGTAGTATTGGTCCCGCTGTTTTGGTTGGTGGTGCTGCTTTGAGCCAAGTTTGGTTATTCATTTTGGCGCCAATTATCGGCGCTACTTTAAGTGCAATCGTATGGAAATCGGTGCTAGAGCGAGATTAATTTAATTAGCACAAAAAGAAAGGGGAGCACGACTGAGCTCCCCTTTCTTACGTTATAAGTTTTTCACGATTTGATCATCCAAAGGTTTCACTGCCGAACGATACCTATGCACTAGTTGTCCTTTTTCATCAATTAAAAATTTTTCGAAATTCCATTTTATGTCACCAGTAAAATCTGCATTAGACTGCGATGTCAAGTAAGCGAACAAGGGCACAATCCCTTCGCCCTTCACATTGGTCTTTTCGGCAATAATAAAGCTCGTACTAAATTTTGAAGTGCAAAATTCTTTTATTTCAGCATTGCTAGCTAGTTCTTGTCCTCCAAAATTACCAGATGGAAAACCAATTAAAACTACATTTTTTCCATATTGTTGATGTAGCTTCTCTAAGTCTTCGTATTGTTTGGTGTAACCACATTTAGATGCGGTGTTCACAATCAACATCTTTTTACCTTTAAATTTAGAAAGTTTAACCTCTTTGCCATCTAAAGTTTTAAATGAAAACCCATAAACATCCTTTGGTGGAGTTGGATTTAATAATAATCCAAACAACAACAATATTGTATTTACCATAACTTTTTCTGTTAAATCTTTAACGAAGATAACGATTTAAAATTTCCCCTGAGAAACTAACTTTCAATAAAATAAACACTTAGTTAATTCGATTAACATTTTTCTCATTCGAGTTTCAAAATACTTATTTATAATACTCAAATTTGTTATAAAAATAGATACAACCAGGTTTGAAACTGTCATTAGAAAGCATAGAAGGACATCAAGACAAAAACATCATTTGTTCGATTACCGACAGAAGAGGTACAATATTATACGTTAACCCGAAGTTTTGCGAAATTTCAGGCTTTACCAACGAAGAGCTTATCGGTAGCAATCACAACATTATCAATTCTAGAATGCACGAAAAGAGTTTTTTCGTGGAAATGTGGAAGACCATTGGTGCAGGTAAGATTTGGCAAGGCGAGGTTAGAAACAGGAATAAAAATGGCGAATATTATTGGGTAGATACCATTATTTTCCCAATTGCTGATCCAAATAATACAGAAGCGCACTATCTTTCAGTGCGAACACTAATTAACGAGAAGAAACACGCGGAAGCTAGAAAAGAAGAGCGCATTGAAGAACTTCAAAGTTTAATTCATACTATTTCACATCAAATGCGCCAGCCCGTAACCCAAATAATAGGCATAACATCTTTACTAAATGAACTTGAAAAACCCACAGACGAAGTTTCGGATTTATTGAGCCATTTAACCAAATCTGTTGAAATGCTAAATCAATATACAAAGCAATTAACTGCTCAAGTAGAGCGTATTGCTAAGCGAGACAAAGTAAAGTAAAGTATAGCATAATTGCGGGCAATGCTTATATTTGGATTGATGATAAGCTTTAAGCCAAAAACAAGACGCATATATTTTCTGGTGACAGTTCTGCTATCGATAACTTTTGCCAGTTGCACTAAACATGAGAGCTTACCGCCTTTAGCTCTAAATTCAGAGTACTACCCTTTAAAACTTGATGCGGTGAATATTTACGGAGTAGATTCTACCGTTTATGACGACTTCAGCAATACCACAAGGGAATACCACTTTAAATTAAAAGATAGCGTTGCAGAAAAATATATAGATGGCTTGAGTGATGAAGTTTATCGTATAGAACGTTTCAAGAAAGAAGCAGAAGGTCCCTGGGTTTTCCAAAAAATAATTACCAGAAAAATTGTTGATCATAGAGCCGAAGAAATTTTAGACAATAAAAGATATGTTCGCTTAATTTTCCCAGCCAGATTGTACGCCACATGGAATGGCAACTCCTACAACGATCTGGAGAGATGGCCACACGAAATCACCACTATCGACGCCCCGCTTGTCATCAACAGTTTGTCCTTAGATTCTACCCTTACGGTAAAGCAGTACGAGGAAATCAACTTAATTAGAGAGGATATCTATTCGGAAATATATGCGAAAAATATTGGATTGGCGGTTAAAGAAGTAAAAGCAATTGATAAGGATATTAGCAGCGGAAGAACCAAAAAAGGTTACGTCTATAAAATGCAATTAGAAAGCCATAAATAATTTTTTTGCATAAAAAAAGTCTCTCAATTTTGATATTGGCTGATTTTATAGTTTTATTTGCAGGAAAAACCCCGTAAATGGCAAAAAATTTATTGATAGTCGAATCTCCAGCGAAAGCTAAAACCATAGAAGGATATCTTGGTAAAGATTTCTTAGTTAAATCGAGTTATGGACACATCCGAGATTTAGTTAAGGGAGATGCAGCTATAGATGTTGACAACGATTTTTTGCAAACCTACGAGGTTCCTGCAGACAAAAAGCAAGTGGTCTCAGAACTTAAGAAATTAGCAAAAAGTGCAGAAACAGTATGGTTAGCGTCCGATGAGGACCGTGAAGGAGAAGCTATTTCCTGGCACTTGTTTGAAACCTTGGGGTTAAAGAAAGAGAACACAAAACGAATCGTTTTCCACGAGATCACTAAACCCGCAATTCTAAATGCAATCGAAAATCCCAGAGGAATAGATTATAATTTAGTTTATGCGCAACAAGCTCGTAGAGTTTTAGATCGATTGGTTGGTTTCGAACTATCTCCTGTTTTATGGAAAAAAGTTAAACCGTCGCTTTCGGCTGGTCGAGTACAATCTGTGGCAGTACGTTTAATTGTAGAAAGAGAGCGAGAAGTAAACAATTTTAATGCAGTTGCGGTATTCAAGATTACTGCTGTGTTTTCTACCGGTAAAGGTAAAGAACTTTTAAAGGCAGAATTACCACAGCGTTTTAGCACGGCTGATGAAGCTGAAAAATTTTTACAAGACTGCATTGGTGCTAACTTTAAAGTGGAACATTTAGAGGTAAAACCTGCAAAAAGGAATCCTGCTGCACCGTTTACCACTTCCACCTTACAACAAGAAGCTTCCAGAAAGTTAGGCTACTCGGTTGCGAGAACCATGCAAATTGCACAGCGCTTATATGAGAGTGGTAAAATCACCTATATGAGAACTGACTCGGTGAACTTATCGGAAACCGCAATTGCCGCCGCATCTGCCGAAATCAATTCTGCATACGGCAGTAAATATTTTCAAAAAAGAGTTTACAAAACGAAATCTGCTGGTGCTCAAGAGGCCCACGAAGCTATCCGACCAACTTATTTCGAACAACATACTACTGATGGCGATAGTGCTGAAAAACGTTTGTATGAGTTAATATGGAAAAGAGCTATTGCCTCACAAATGAGCGAAGCAATATTCGAAAAAACAACAGTAGATATCAATATCAGTTCTCGCAGGGAGCTGTTAAGAGCTGAAGGCGAGGTTTTGAAATTTGATGGCTTTCTAAAAGTGTATCTCGAATCTACAGACGATGAGGATGATGAAAACGAAAGCAATCTTTTACCTCCATTGAGCGTTGGCCAAGACCTAACGTTGAACGAAATTTCGGCAACTGAGCGTTTTTCTCGTGCACCCGCTCGTTACACTGAGGCAAGTTTGGTGAAACAACTCGAAGAACTGGGTATTGGCCGTCCATCAACTTACGCACCAACCATCTCTACCATCCAGAATAGAGGTTACGTGGTAAAAGAAGATAG
Source organism: Pedobacter sp. (assembly GCA_045629525.1). Taxonomy (GTDB): domain Bacteria; phylum Bacteroidota; class Bacteroidia; order Sphingobacteriales; family Sphingobacteriaceae; genus Pedobacter. Next base: position 79,992 of record JAZQRH010000023.1, on the reverse strand, counting down.
AGACGGAAAAAAACGTGATTTTCTGTCCTTCACTTTAAGGGATGGCAAAATTGTTAAGCAACAAAAATCAGAAATAACTGGCGCAGAAAAATCTAAACTTTTCCCAACCGATATTGGTCAAGTAGTAAATGATTTCTTGGTGGAGCATTTCAAAGGAATTGTAGATTTTAACTTTACAGCTAAAGTAGAGAAGGAATTTGATGAAATTGCGCAAGGCTTACAAGAGTGGACTAAGATGCTTCACTCTTTTTACAAGCCCTTCCATATTGAGGTAGAAAACACATTGGAAAACGCCGAGAGAGCAACTGGCGAGCGATTACTAGGTACCGATCCAACTACTGGAAAAAATGTATATGCAAAAGTAGGTCGTTTCGGCCCCTTGGTTCAAATTGGCGAGCTAAGTGACAACGAAGAGGAGAAACCACGCTACGCAAGTTTGACCAAAACACAGTCTGTAGCAACAATTTCGCTAGAAGACGCCCTTGACTTGTTTAAACTGCCTTTCCAACTGGAAGATTACCAGGGTAAGGAAGTTTCGGTGGGCATTGGAAGATTTGGTCCTTATGTTAAATGGGGAGATGCCTTTATCTCGGCACCAAAAAATGTTGATCCTTTAACTATTGATCAAGAAAAAGCAATAGCCATAATCGCAGAAAAGATTGAGGCTGATGCGCCTGTAGCACACTACGACAATTTACCGGTAACTAAAGGAACAGGCCGTTTCGGACCATTTATCAAGTGGAATGACTTGTTTATTAACGTACCAAAAGCCTACAATTTCGATGAACTTTCGTTAAAAGACATTAACGAATTAATTGAGAAAAAGATTGAGAAAGAAAATAACAGGTTCATTCAGCAATGGCCTGAAGAAAAAATTGCAATAGAAAATGGCAGATGGGGCCCTTTTATCCGTTTCGGTAAAGATATGCTTAAACTTACTACTAACGCCGCCACCAAAGCCAAATATACTGCCGAAGAATTAGCTAATGTTTCTTTAGACGACGTGAAAAAATTAATTGTTGCGCAAAAACCAGATGCTTTTCAAGCTAAAAAGAAAGCGCCTGCTAAGAAGAAAGTCGCTGCCAAGAAATAATTGGATTTAATATTATTGTGATTAAGGATGAAAAAGGATTTGCCAGAAAATCTTGTTGAAGATATCGCAATTGTGGTGGCATTGGTAGGCAATACTCCAGAGGTAGCTAATTGGACCGTTTACTTAGTGAACTATAAAAGCGAACCGATTACCAATGTGTTAGTTACGTCCAAAGGATATGGCGAAAAGGATGGAAAGCAAGTGAAAACATCACTATTAAGACATTTTATAGGTGATGTACCGGCACTAGGTAGTGCTGGTATTGAGGCAATAGACACGGCAGTTTTCGGCTTAACTAACGAATATTGGTTGAGTTACTACATAGGTAACACCATTTACGATAAAAAATTTGTATTTCTACCGGAGAGCATTGTGGACGAAAACCTAATTAAGGTACCCATCTTAAACAAGCCTGGTGTAATGATCAAATAAATCACGGCAATTTTTAATTTTGTATTGATTTTTCCCTACTTTCATTAAGTATTCAATTCGTGTTACTTATGGAAAAGGAAAACTTGTCTAAAAAATCTTTCACTAAAACCATCGCAATTGGAGCTGTATTACTCGTAACAGCAGTTGGATCTTACTTTTTACTTAGGAAGAATAAGAAACAAGATCCTAGTCAATTTGCAAAATACATTGACGCCTATACTTCAGGCACCATCTCAAAGAAAAGTAACATCCGGGTACATTTAGCGAGTGCCGTGAGCACCGTCACAGATTTAGGACAAACAAGCGATAAAATCTTCGACTTCTCGCCAAGTATAAAAGGAAAAACCTATTGGATTGATGCACAAACTGTTGAATTTAGGCCTGAAGAAGCTCTGAAGCCCGATCAACAATACCAAGCATCATTAAATCTCGATAAGATACTAGCCGTTGAAGATAACCTTAAAGAATTTGAGTTCGACTTTAAAGTAATTAAGCCTGGAATTTCTGTTACAGAAAACGGATTGGTATCGCAGAATAACACTGCTATTGATTTAATGAAGCTTACAGGCGAAGTAAAAACAGCAGACATTGAAGATCTCAACAAAATTGAGAATTCCTTGTCGGTAAATTTTGGTAAAAAATTAAAAATAAAGTGGCAACACCAACCCGATAAACAAACCTCATTTTTTACGATTGACAGCATTGCTAAATCGAATGCTGAGCAAGAACTAACATTAAAATGGAACGGAAAAGCAATCGAAGCTGATGACAATGCTGGCGATTTTAAGTTGCTTGTACCAGCCCTATCTGTATTTAAAGTACTGAACATTAAAGCAGTACAAAAGCAAGAAGATTACCTTTTACTGCAGTGCTCAGAGCCCGTAAATGTAACGCAAGATTTAGCGGGCCTCGTAACCTTAGGTAGCTTATCAGACTTACGATTTACAATTGATGGTAGTGAAATAAAAGTATATGCGCCAGATGCCTTAGAGGGAAACTACAATGTAACTGTAGATAGAACGGTAGCTAATATCAACGGCAACAATTTGCAAAGCGCCAAGGCTGCTAATGTAGTGTTCGAAAACAAAAAGCCCTCCGTGACGATTGCGGGTTTCGGCACGATCCTACCAAACTCTGGAAAATTAGTGCTGCCATTCGAAGCCGTTAACTTGAAGGCTGTTGACGTTACAATTATCAAAATCTACCAAGATAACATTCCGCAATTTTTCCAAGCCAACAACTACAAAGAAGGCAACGAGTTACGTAGGGTTGCAAAACCTGTCTTACAGAAAACCATCCGTTTGGATGAAGATAGAAGTATCAACCTCAACAAAAAAAATAGATTTACGCTTGATCTCGATCAGCTAATTAAAACAGAACCGGGTGCCATGTACCGTGTTAGTATTATGTTTAAGCACAGTTACAATGTCTTTAATTGCAGTAAAACTGATGCCGAAAATGCCGACGAAAGGGAATCGTATTACGATGATTATGGCGAGAAAATTGACGAAGATGATGATTTTTGGAAAGGCTACAACAATTACTATCCAGCAAATTTCCGCTGGTCAGACCAAGATAACCCATGCACCCCTTCGTATTACACCAGTGAAAGATGGGCACACAGAAATCTCCTTGCTTCGAACATTGGCCTAATTGCTAAACGAGGAAATGATGAAAGTATGGTAGTTGCGGCTACAGATCTTTTAACGGCAAAGCCGATGAGCGGCGTAGACATTCAGCTCTTAGATTTTCAGCGTCAGGTTTTAACCACTGTGAAAACTGATGGCGATGGTTTGGCTAATTTTTCAATTAAAAGAAAGCCTTTTCTGCTTATTGCGAAAAGTGGTAAAGAAACTGGATATTTAAAACTTGATGATGGCAATGCCCTACCCCTATCCCGATTTGATGTTGGCGGTGAAGTTGTGCAGAACGGTATCAAAGGATTTATTTACGGCGAAAGAGGCGTTTGGCGACCAGGCGATAGTATTTATCTTTCTTTCATACTAGAAGACAAACTCAAAAAACTCCCAAACAACTATCCGGTGACCTTGGAACTATTCAATCCAAAAGGTCAATTATTTACAAAAATCAGCAACACTAAACCTGTTAATGGCTTTTACACTTTTAAAACAGCTACAGAAAGTACTGCGCCAACGGGCAACTGGCAAGCCAAATTTAAAGCTGGAGGAGCAACTTTTAACAAGACCCTTAAAATTGAAACAATCACCCCAAATCGAATCAAAATCGACATAGACCTAGGCGGAAAAAAATATCTAGGCAATGGCAACGTTTCAACAGCAAATCTTGCTGGAAAATGGCTTTTCGGCACGCCAGCCCAAAACCTTAGGGCTAAAGTTGATATCAATTTAAGTAAAGGTGAAACTACCTTTACTAACTTTAAAGATTATAGCTTTAATAACCCTATTGCACAATTTGATACCCAACTTAAAACCGTATTCGATGGAAATTTAAACGGCGATGGCCGGGCCACAATAAATACTAATCTAAATGGAAATATTGCTGCTCCAGGTATTTTAAGGGCCAATATCACCACCAAAATCTTCGAACCTGGAGGTAATTTCAGTATAGATAATTTCAGCGTTCCTTATCATGTCTATAACAACTATTTTGGCATAAAAGCTCCACAAGGCGACAAATTAACTGGCATGTTGGTTACAGGAAAACAACATGAAATTGATATTGTAAATGTAAATAGAGATGGTGTGCAAATCAACGCTAACAAAGCCATCACTGTAGCATTATACAAAATTCAGTGGCGTTGGTGGTGGGAACAAAATAACGAAGATCGCTTTGCCAACTTCACGCAAAACCAGTACAACAAGCTCATAAAATCTGAGCAGGTACAGATGTTTAGCGGCAAAGCGAAATGGCAATTTAAAATTGATGAACCCGAATGGGGACGTTATTTAGTGGTAGTGGGAAATAGTCAAGGTGGTGGGCACCTTGCAGCCAAGGAAGTATATATAGACTGGCCGGGATGGGCTCAACGCGAACAGAGCGAAAACCCAACGGAAGCTTCAATGCTTACTTTTACGGCAAATAAAACCAAATACAATGTTGGCGAAAATATTGTGTTAACCTTCCCTTCGCCAGAAAATGGCAGAGCATTGATTGCGATTGAGAATGGCAGCAGAGTGGTAAAAACCTATTGGACAGATACCAAAAAAGGTCAGACACAGTTTACTTTCAAAGCTGAGAAAGAAATGACGCCGAATGTATTTGCCACGATAACACTTATTCAGCCCCATAGTCAAACACTTAACGATTTACCGATAAAGATGTATGGCTCTATTCCTTTAACAGTTGAAAATCCAGAGACTATTTTACGCCCCACCATTGCTATTGCGAAAGAATTACGACCCGAAACCGAAAGTAGTTTGACCGTCAGCGAAGAAAAAGGCAAGGCAATGACCTATACGGTAGCCATCGTAGATGAAGGTTTACTCGATCTAACCAGATTTAAAACACCAAATCCGTATCAATCATTTTATGCTAGAGAAGGTTTGGGTGTAAAAACTTGGGATTTGTTTGACCAAGTATTAGGCGCTTGGGGCGGCAATCTAGAAAGGATTTTAAGCGTAGGTGGCGACGGCGCTTTGAATAAAAACGTAAATCCTGCGAAAGCTAATAGATTTAAACCTGTGGTTTTATTTATGGGTCCTTATTCCTTAAAAACTGGCGAGAAGAAAACCCATAAATTTAAAATTCCGCAATACATTGGTGCCGTTAAGGTAATGGTGGTTGCTGGCCAAGATGCAGCCTATGGCAGCGCAGAAAAAGCGGTAGAAGTTAAAAAACCGATTATGCTGTTGGCCTCAGTACCAAGGGTAATTGGACCGGGCGAAACTTTTACTCTTCCAGTGAACGTGTTTACTACCAACAATAACATTAAAAATGTTGCTGTAAGTTTGCAAACCAATAATTTGCTAATTAACGCAACTAACAGACGCAACTTGAGTTTCGGAAAAGCAGGTGATCAACTTACCTATTTCAATGTCACTGCACCCAATACTACCGGTATTGCAAAAATTAAGGTGACGGCACAAAGTGGTAACGAAAAAACTGTAACCGACGTTGAACTGGATATTAGAAATCCTAACCCAGTTGTAACCAATGTAGTTTCGGCGACCATACAACCTCAGCAAACTTGGTCTACCAATTATTCGGCCATTGGAACAACAGGAACAAATAGTGGAAGTTTAGAGATATCTAACATCCCTCCTATTAATTTAGAAAAACGATTAAATTTCTTGATACGATACCCACATGGCTGTGTAGAACAAACCACATCTGGTGTGTTTCCTCAACTGTATTTAGAAAAATTAACGATAATAAGCGAGCAGAGGAAAGCTCAAATTGAGCGAAACATCCGTACAGCCATCGCCAAATTGAAGGGACATCAAACGCCAGACGGTGGATTGGCTTACTGGCCAGGAAACACCACAGCCGATGATTGGGGAACCAACTACGCGGCACATTTCTTAATTGAAGCACAGCAGGCTGGTTATACGTTACCGGTGGGTATGTTTGATAGCTTAATGCGTTTCTTAAAAAGTAAAGCCAATAGTTGGAGTCCGAATTCAGACAATTTTTATGGCGGCGATTTAAGTCAGGGATACCGATTGTATGTTTTGGCGCTTGCTAAAAGATCGGAAATGGCGGCAATGAACAGGTTAAAAGCGTTCCAATACTTAAGCACGGCAAGTAAATGGCGATTAGCTGCCGCTTACCAACTGGCTGGGCAATCTGCTGCCGCAAGCGGCCTCATCAAAGGCTTACCAACCGAGGTAGAAAGCTATCAACAATTGGGCGGTACATATGGCTCAGATTTACGAGACCAAGCTATGATTATGGAAACCCTTACTTTGATGGGGCAGAAAAATCAAGCCTCACAGTTACTTGCTTCGGTGGCAGGGAAACTGGGTACCGAACAATGGTACAGCACACAAACGACCGCTTACAGCTTACTAGCTATTGCCAAGTTCTGCGGAACACAAAAATCTGGACGCCAGCTTAACTTTAATTATGTACTCGATGGCGCAAAAGGTAGTGTGAATAATACGCAGTACTTCAGCAACATGCAAGTTAACTTTAAAGGAAATAAAGCTCAGATTACTAACAATGGCAATAATGTATTATTTGCGAGGTTAATTTTACAAGGACAGCCCGCTGCCGGTCAAAATGAGTTCTTACCAAACAATGTTGATTTACTAAACATGGAAGTGACCTACAAAACCCTAAAAGGCCAGAAATTGGATCCAAATAGGTTAAAACAAGGTCAAGATTTTTATGCAGAAGTAAGTGTAAAAAACTCGGGTAGTCAAGGATTGTACGAGCAAATGGCGCTCACGCAAATCTTTCCATCAGGTTGGGAAATCATTAATACGAGAGTAAATGACAACGAAGGAGCTTTCTCAGCATCTCCGTTTGACTATCAGGATGTGAGGGACGACCGTGTACTTACTTACTTTAATCTTCGCCAAAGTGAAACAAAAGTATTTAGAGTATTACTCAATGCTTCATATTTAGGGAGATTTTACTTGTCGAGCGTACAGTGTGAAGCTATGTACAATAACAACATCACCGCAACATCTCACGGTATGTGGGTAGAAGTTTACAAATAGCTTTTAAAAACGGAAACAATCTAACTATCATTAAATTGTTTCCGTTTTTATTCCTTTTGAGCGTTTTAGATACGAGGCCAAATATTCACAAATAAAAAACGAATAAATCCCGCTGAGAATTTTAATAAGTCAACAACTTTTTCCATGTTCGTTAAGTTTATTTTATATCAATACGTACGTCACTTTGTTACCCTAGTTAATGAATAAAAATTTTAGAGCCATATTTTATACTGATGCGTTTTGTATAATACTTTTTATAGCCTTTTTGTTTGCTCTACCTCAACCTTTATTTCAAAACTCTAGTTCAAGCGTTATTGAAGCCTCTAACGGGCAACTACTTAGTGCATCTATCGCAAAGGATGGTCAATGGCGGTTTCCTGTATCAGATAGTATTCCCGATAAGTTTAAGAAGTGCATCACCACCTACGAAGACAAGCGATTTTACAAACATTTTGGGGTTGATTTATTGGCCACAACACGTGCGATTAGGCAAAATATCAAGGCCAAATCCATAGTAAGCGGAGCGAGTACATTAAGTATGCAAGTCATTCGTTTATCACGTAAAAAGCATCGAACAATTTTACAAAAACTTACCGAAATGTTCCTCGCTGTGCGTTTAGAATTTGGTTACAGCAAAGACGAGATAATAGCTTTGTATGCGGCACACGCTCCTTTTGGAAGCAATGTAGTAGGTTTAGAAGCAGCAAGCTGGCGATACTATGGCCGTCCGCCTGCGCAACTCTCTTGGGGTGAAATGGCTACCTTGGCAGTTTTACCTAATAGCCCATCACTAGTTAGGCCAGGTAAGAATGCGCAAAAATTAATCCTGAAAAGAAATCATCTTTTAGATAAACTTGTAGAACAAAATATAATTGATAGGGTTACTGCGCAATTATCGAAGGCTGAACCCATCCCAACAAGTCCGCTGCCCTTGCCCCAAAATGCACCTCATTTGTTAAGTAGATTTAAAGATGAATTTCCGAAGCTGAACATCAACTCTACAAGAATAAAAACAACCATAGATTACAGTTTACAACTCAAAACTAAGGAAATCCTCCATCAATACCATCAAAGATTTGTAGCGAACGGCATTAATAATATTGCGGCGCTAGTGCTTAGCGTTAAGGATGGTAGCGTACTTGCTTATGTAGGCAACAACTATCAACCCGAAATCAGAGAAATGGAAAGCCATGTGGATATGATTAGAGCGAGAAGAAGCCCGGGGAGTACGTTAAAACCACTACTTTATGCTAATATGCTCAACGATGGCTTTATTTTACCTCAAACCTTATTTGCAGATGTACCTACAACAATTGGTGGTTACTCGCCTATGAATTTCGATTTAGGGTATGATGGCGCTATACCTGCCGACAAGGCCCTAAGTAGATCGTTGAATATCCCTGCAGTAAAAATGCTTCAACAATATAAATATGAACGCTTTTACGACAAACTGAAGAAATTTAAATTCAGTACTCTGAATAAACCTGCAAACCATTATGGGCTCTCACTCATTTTAGGTGGTAGTGAGGTTACGATGTGGGACCTTTCAAGTGCATACCTCGGAATGGCAAGAAGCTTAAATCATTTCAACGATTATCAAGGTAAATACAATATCAACGACTATCTCCCTCCTTCTTACGTCTTTAATGAGGAGAAGCAACGAGAAGAGTTAGAAAACACATCAATAATTGATCACGGATCTATTTGGCTAACATTTAATGCCATGGAAGAGTTAATGCGTCCAGGCGACGAAGGTTTATGGCAACAATTTAGCTCCTCGCAACGTATTGCTTGGAAAACGGGTACTAGCTTTGGTTTTAGAGATGCTTGGGCAATCGGGTTAACGCCCGAACATGTGGTTTGCATTTGGGTGGGCAATGCAGATGGTGAAGGTAGACCTGGATTGACTGGAATTGAAGCGGCGGCTCCCGTAATGTTCGATATTTTTAGGCAGTTACCTAATGCCAAATGGTTTGAAATACCGAAAACAAAACTCAAACAGATGGCTATTTGCAAACTAAGTGGATACAAAGCGGGACCACAATGCGAGGACAAGCAATATCAATGGATACAGCCTAACGGGGTAAAGACAACATTATGTCCATACCATAGAACCGTACATTTAGATGCCGCCGAGAAGTTTCAAGTGAATAACAACTGCTATAGCGTAAGCAATATGAGGCACAAGAGCTGGTTTGTTTTGCCTCCAACAATGGAGTATTATTACAAAGTGAAAAATGCCTCCTACCAAATGCTCCCACCCTTTATGGAGGGATGTGAAGCAGACCAAAGCAACCTTATGGAAATGATTTATCCAAAAGCGAATGCCAGCATTTACATTCCTTTAGAAATTGATGGTAAACGCGGAAAAGTTGTTTTCAATGTAGCCCATCGTGACGATAATAGTACTATACATTGGCATATCGACGAAGAATATATAGGTAGTACGAATGGTTACCACCAGCTAGCACTTACACAAATACCAGGAAAACATAAACTTACATTGGTTGATCAAAAAGGAAATCAGCTCACCCAGTTTTTTACCATTTTGGAAAAGGACAAAAATTAAATTGGTTTAACATATTTGCGTTCAACTGTGCCCATCGTAATCAAAAACTGCGCTACCATATACGTAACCATTACCAGCAAACCTCCAATTTCCCATTTCTCTACAAACTTATTATAAGCTAAAAGCGAGTCTGAGGTGATAAAAAATATAGCTCCAGTCAAAATCCAAACGAAGCTTTTAAAATTTACACGACCATAGCGCAATGCCGCCATTATCGCCATAATGCAAATTACGAAGCAGTAAATCAACACGGGAATATTCAGTGCACCCAAATTTGGTCTCAAATAGCTATAAAAAGAAATACAAAAAAAGCCAAACACCAAGAAAATAGGCAACACGTATCGCTTTATCTCTATTTCGGGCTTTTTAACAGTATCTATATAAAATGCGGAAATATAAAACAGGTGAGCTGTTAAAAATGATCCTAATCCATACATAAAATAAGACGATCCGTTGGCAGGCAACATTAAAAAAACATCGCCCAATAAAGAGAAGAACAAACCTACCAATACTCTATTAGAAAATTTTGACTGTTTTTTAAGCGTAATCCATATAAAGATAAATAGCGAAATGCATATTAAGGGTTTGGTAAGATATCGTAACTCTCTGTTACCAGAAATAATTGCATACACTTCGGCTAGGAATATAACTGCAAACGCCAATGAAAATTTAGGATGTTTTTTAAGCATTGTTTAGTTTAGATTTTATAATGAGAACAAAATATAATAACATTGAGAACTGTACGGTTAAAATTACAGCTAGCCATAGATGGTTGAAATTTAACTGATAGAGCCACCAAAGAAAAGCAACAACAAGTACGTATCTTAAAACTTCTAAGGTATTAAACCACGTTTTTCGTTCTAAAATACCACCACAATTAAGTAAGGTAAATATGGTTAGTGCGGCTAGTGCTACATTTACCATCACTGGCAATTTTGTGGAGAAGAAAAGTAGATAAGAACCTGCCCCAAGAGCCATTATAAATAAAACAATAGCATAAATAGCAACGTGAAGGTTTGAGGTCGTACTGTACTTTTTATAATTCTGTTCGTCTATTGCAGGGGCTTCTTTAAAACCTCCTAAATTTTCCGGAAACCAGCCGGGAGGCTTAACGAAAACCTTTATCTTATCCGCAAAATTATCAGACTTCTTGGCGGTTTCAACCAGCTCTTTCCAATAGTGAACATTTGCCCAAATGGGGTTCCAACTGGCCAGTGGTGTGGTAATACCATAGTAAACTTGCTCCTCTTCCTTTTGAAAAGTACCAAACATCTTATCCCAAATTATTAATGTACCTGCATGGTTTTTATCTATATATTTTGGATTAGAACCATGGTGCACCCGATGATGCGACGGTGTATTGATAATGTGCTCTAAAAAGCCCATGTTTTTTATAGTGCGAGTATGTATCCAGAATTGATAAAGCGTGTTAAAGGCGCTAAGCGTTAAAAACATAATTGGGTCGAAACCAATGAGCGCCAGCGGCAAATAAAACACCCAAGAAAACCAGCCTTGAAACCAAGATTGCCGAAGAGCTACCGTTAAATTATATTCCTCAGATTGGTGATGAACGATATGAGCGGCCCATAATGCATTGATTTGATGGCTCATTCTGTGAAACCAATAGTAGAAAAAATCAACTCCTATAAAGAGAATAATCCAAGTAAGCAGGTTACTAGGAATTTCAAATAAGCGCCAATTTTCAAAAACGTATGCATATCCGAAAAACAAAGCTGTTTTCATGAATAAGCCTACCAATTGAGAGCCTATCCCCTGACTTAAGTTGGCTATAGAATCATCCAATCGATAGTAAGCTAATTTTTTATAAAATGTATAAGTCAATTCTATTCCTATAAGGATAAAAAAAACAGGTATTGCTAGCGCAATATAGTTGGTTTGCATCCACCTAATTTAATAAAATCAAACAAAATAACAAAGTTGATAGCATGTTTAGGGAACCCTTAAGGTATTGATCGCTTTTACCCAACAATCTCGTCCACAGCGTTTGCAAGATCCGTAATCACCAAACTTCTTATATGCAGTATTTCCGCAAAAGCTACATGCGTGATAGCCATCCTCCTCCGCAATTTTTACTTTATTCTCGAACAGTTTAGGTAAAATAGGCAACCCAAATCGTACGTCTTTTTCTTCGTTAAAAAATATGGACACACTCCCATTGGTTTCGATAATCGCCAGCTTAACCTGCCCCAAATGCGAGACACCTTTTAAACGCAGTTCTGCGAAGAACTCATCTTGGGCCAATCCTTCTTTTCTAAAGTTTTCAATTGCAAATTTTCCGTCATCGATTAAGCAGGTACACATCCCTTCTAAAAGTTTCTCTGCCTTTATACTTTTATTTACCAAGAACGATGTAAATTTATAAGCCAGCACGATAACAATGAATACGATGAGCGCAGAACCTACGCCAACATCTTTGTAAAACATTGGATCGCCGGCGGCAGAACCTAAGCTAATAATTACTACCAGTTCAAAAACAGAAAGTTGTTTTACACCTCGTTTCCCTAGTAAACGCAAACTCACCAATACAACGAAGTACATCAAAACTGTACGAAGAATAATCTCGGGTATAAAAGACCATTGTTCTTGGCCTAAAACAATTCTTTTAACATCGTTTAAGAAACTCTGCATAACATTCTCATTTTATAAGTAACCAAAAAGAGAATACTTTGTTTAGTTGTATTGCAATAACAATTATCTAGCCTCTCGCAGCCAATTTTATCATTCTATTCGATAAATCTTTTCCTAAATAGCGATCAATTACGCCATGCACCAGATACAAAATCGGGGTCATTATTAAAGCAACAACAAATTTATAGGTATATCCTACCAAGCCTATGGCAGCAACCATTTGCCAACTCCATTGGTACGCAGGATTAAGGTAAAATGCTATAAATATGACCACAAAGCTGTCTATAAGCTGAGAAACTAAAGTTGAGCCGGTTGCTCGTAGCCACAGCGCCCTATCTCCAGTAAACTTTTTAATACGATGAAAAATCAAAACGTCGACCATCTGACCAATTAAAAATGCAGTGATTGAACCAACAATGATCCACATGCCTTGGCCGAAAATTGCATCGAAAGCATTAGGCATGTTTACTTCTTGCCCGTTTACCTTTTGTACGATCCAAAAATCAGCAGGATTTAATTTGATCGCCATCCAAACCACTAAAAACGCAAAGGTAATTAATATGGACGTAAGGACAGACAGAAAGCGCACTTGTCGAACTCCGAAGTACTCGTTAATGATATCAGTCATAATGAACACGATGGGCCAAGTGAGCACCCCAGCAGACATATTAAACGATAAGTTAGGCACGCCAAAAAGGTCAATATCAAATTTATCAATGCCCAAAAGTGCCTCAACTGAAAATATTTTCACGCCGATAAACTCAGCCATTAAAGTATTGGCCACAAAGAACGATCCTAATACCAATAACAGCCTACTTTCTTTTGTTTTAAAAGTCATGAGGTCTAAAGTACAAATTTTTAATATTTTTTCAGTGCCCAATCCATCGTATAAAAATTACATTCCTCTAACGTCTCAACCTCCACAAATTTCTCATCTTTGCGCCTCATTAAAAATCATGGCAAAACACAAAACTTTCCTATTAATACTAATTCTAGGCGCTTTAGCTGCATTAGCTCCGTTTTCTATAGATATGTATCTTCCAGGCTTTAAAGCTATTGCCGCTGATTTAAATACGGATGTTTCCAGCGTATCTTTATCCTTAGCAAGCTTCTTTATTGGAATATCTGCTGGGCAGCTTTTATACGGGCCACTGTTAGACAAATTTGGACGTCGCAAACCCCTTTATTTTGGTTTGGCGTTATTTATTGTTACTTCTATAAGTTGCTTATTTGTGAGTACGATAGAACAACTGATTATCATCAGGTTTATACAAGCCATTGGTTGTTGTGCCGCCTCTGTTGCGGCTATTGCAATGGTTAGAGATTTGTTTACGGTAGAAGAAAGTCCGAAAATTTTCGCCTCTTTAATGCTAGTCATCGCAGTATCGCCTATGTTAGCACCCACGGCAGGCGGCTACCTCATCATACTTTTAGGATGGCAATCGGTATTCATTTTTTTAGCCGCGATGGCTGTCGCGATGATGCTGGCGGCTTACTTCTGGCTTCCTGATAGCTATAAACCAGATCCAAATTACTCCTTAAAGCCAAAGTTTATCATCCAGAACTTTATTGAAGTTGTCAAATCACCTTCTTTTTATACTTACGCCTTTATAAGCGCACTAACTTTCAGCGGACTCTTTGCTTACGTGTCTTCATCGCCTGTGATATTTTTAGACTTGTATCACGTTAGCGAAACTGGATACGGTTGGATTTTTGCCATACTTTCCTTCTTTTTTATTGGCTTTAGTCAGGTTAACACTTACATATTAAGGTGGTTCAGCAGTAAAACGATTGTATCTTGGGCTATCACGGCTCAATTTTTCATAAGTATGCTGTTTTTAGTAGCTGCAATAAACGATGTCCTAAACCTCTACAGCACCATTGTTTTCATTGCCTTGTTTTTAGTGTGTCTTGGTTTTATTAATCCTAATGCATCCGCCCTGGCTTTAGCTCCGTTTAAAAAAAATGCTGGGAGTGCATCTGCTTTAATGGGCGCTTTGCAAATGGGTATTGGCGCATTAGCATCTGCAGCAATCAGCATGCTTGCGCCGGGGGTAATTTGGCCTTTGCCCGCAATTATGTCTATAGCTTGTGCATTGGGTTTAGTTTGTTTGCTTTTAGGGAGATATAAACTTCTCAACGGTTCAAAATAAATTAACTAGAGCCGTTTGTAAACATCTTATATTTGCTATTTTCGTAATCCAATGATTACGATAAATTCAAAGCTACCTACAGTTGGCACTACTATATTTTCGGTAATGTCTAAACTTGCATCAGACTACAGTGCCATAAATCTTTCACAAGGATTTCCTGATTACGCTACAGATGAAAAGTTAATTGCCTACGTTGCCGAAGCAATGAGAGAAGGGATTAACCAATACGCCCCGATGGCTGGGCTATTGAGCTTAAGAGAGCAAATCGCCGAGAAAGCAGAACAATACTATCAAGCTACATACGATCCTGATACAGAAATAACGATTACTGCAGGCGGTACGCAGGCTATTTTCACCGCAATAAATACTTTTATTACTGCTGGAGATGAAGTAATTATCTTTGAGCCCGCCTACGATTGCTATGCGCCTACCGTTAAATTATTGGGTGGCTTAGTTAAACCATTTGAACTGCAAGCTCCCAATTACAAAATTGATTGGGAAATGGTAAAGAAACTATTTTCTGCCAATACCAAGATGATCATCATCAACTCGCCTCACAATCCAACGGGCAGTATTTTAAAGAAAGAAGACATTGATGCGCTTACAAAGCTTACAAAAGATACCGATATTTTGATTTTGAGCGATGAGGTTTACGAACATCTAATTTACGACGGAAAAACACATGAAAGCGTGTCTAAGTATCCGGAGTTAGCCGAGCGAAGTATCATTGTAGCCTCATTTGGTAAGTTACTACATACCACAGGCTGGAAAATAGGCTATTGTTTAGCGCCCGAAAAAATCATGAACGAATTCAGAAAAGTACACCAATTTAACGTTTTTAGCGTTAATAGTGCAATGCAAACCGGTATCTCCAATTATCTCAGATCTTCGAATATATATCAAGAGCTTCCCATCTTTTTTCAGAAGAAAAGAGATTTCTTTAGAAAACTCCTAGGCGAAACAAAATTTAAATTATTACCTTGCAATGGAAGTTACTTTCAATGTGTGAGTTACGAACATCTGTCTACCGAAAAAGATGTGAATTTTGCAAAAGATTTGGTCACAAAATTTGGTGTAGCTAGTATACCAGTTTCAGCCTTTTACACAAAAAACATCGACAATAAAATTTTAAGATTTTGCTTTGCCAAAGAAGATAGCACTTTGGTAGATGCGGTTGAAAAACTAAATAAACTATAAAACTACATTTGGAATATGGAACCACAATACCTAAATATCCAAAACTTAAAAATAACAGTTTTCCAAGCCTATTTATTTTGGGAAAACGTCGACAAAAATCTCCAAAACATAACCTTAAGATTATCTGGCGGTGTACGTGAAAAAACCGACCTCATCGTTCTACCAGAAATGTTTAATACTGGTTTTACCATGAAAGCCAAAGAGATGGCAGAAAGTATGGAAGGTAAAACCATGCAGTGGATTCAAAAGACTGCAGCTCACTACGATTGTGTAGTTACTGGTAGCTTAATAATTAACGAAAATGATAAATATTATAACCGATTGATTTGGATGTTGCCTAACGGAGACTATCAATATTACGATAAGCACCACCTGTTTGGCCTAGGAGATGAAGATCAACATTTTACTCCAGGTAATAATCAATTAATAGTTGAGTTAAAAGGCTGGAAAATTAGACTTGCTGTCTGTTATGACTTGCGTTTTCCCGTTTGGCTACGCAACAGAAATGCCGAATATGACATATTATTACTTATAGCAAGCTGGCCCGACAAACGTTCGGCACACTGGCGAACACTCATTCATGCCCGAGCAATAGAAAACCAGTGTTACGTAGTTGGTGTGAACAGAGTTGGGCATGACGGGAATCAAATCTATCACAGTGGACACTCGATGTGTATAGATGCCTTAGGAAACACTGTCTACTATAAACCCGAAGATGAAGATTTATATACTTTTAGCATTAACTATACTGAGCTTGAAAAAGCCCGAAGGCAGTTTCCATTTTTAAGAGACGCCGATAATTTTCAGCTTCTCCTTTAGAAAAATATACACCTACCATGAAACTAACCCGAAGAAAATTTATTACCGCCACCGCCCTAACGGCGGCGGCAAGCGCTTTAAAAACTGGTTGCGCTTTAGCCCAGTCGCCAAGCAAGCCTATTGTCATCTCAACATGGGACTCGGGCTTGGAAGCCAACGCCGCGGCATGGAAAATTTTAGATGCCAATGGCTCAGCATTAGATGCCGTGGAAAGTGGTGTAAAAGTAGCAGAAGCCGACATTAACAACCAATCCGTGGGGTACGGTGGCCTACCAGATCGCGATGGCATCGTTACGCTAGACGCTTGTATTATGGACCACCTAGGTAATTGCGGTGCCGTTCTTGCCCTCGAACAAATCAAACATCCTATATCGGTGGCACGCTTGGTGATGGAAAAGACACCACATGTAATGCTCGCTGGCAATGGAGCACTGCAATTCGCATTGGCTGAGGGTTTCAAAAAGGAGAACTTACTTACGGCAAAAAGTGAAAAACTTTGGCGAAAATGGTTAGAAAAAGCACAGTACAAACCTCAAATTAATATCGAAAATCAACGTTATGAGGAGGCAAGTCCTTCAAGGATGCCAGGCAATCAGTACAATCACGATACCATAGGAATGCTCGCTTTAGACAGCCACGGAAACTTATCTGGCGCCTGCACGACAAGCGGTATGGCTTACAAATTACATGGACGTGTGGGAGATAGCCCTATTATCGGTGCCGGTTTATATATTGACAATGAAGTTGGTGGCGCTACTTCCACCGGTGTTGGTGAAGAAGTTGTCCGCAATGTAGGCTCTTTCCTCGTAGTAGAACTGATGCGTCAAGGATATTCGCCAGAAGAGGCTTGCATAGAGGCAGTTAAACGGATCATCAAAAAGAAACCTGATGCAGCCAAAGACCTGCAAGTTGGCTTCTTAGCATTGAATAAAAACGGTGTATACGGCTCTTATGCTATCCAAAAGGGCTTTACATTTGCGGTTTGTAATGCCAGCCAGCAAGATCTCCTCATCCAAAGCAATAGTAACTTCTAAACCCATGGCCTATCAATTAGAAATTTGTGCGAATTCTGTTGCCTCCGCAATTGCTGCTCAAAAAGGTGGTGCTAATAGAATTGAGTTGTGCGATAATCTTTACGAAGGTGGTACTACACCTAGCTACGGCCAAATAGAGTGGTGCGTCAAAAATTTGGATATTGAAGTTTGGCCATTAATTAGACCAAGAGGCGGAAACTTTATATACACCAAGGAAGAAGTCGATGTGATACTAAAAGATATAAGATCTTGCAAACGAATTGGCTGTACAGGAATAGTTACAGGAATACTTAATCAGAATAACGACATTGATATCGACGCTTGCAGGAAATTCATGGAGCATGCCTATCCTCTTCCTATTGCATTTCATCGAGCTTTTGACTTAACAAAAGACCTCTTCAAATCTTTAGAAGAAATAATTGATTTAGGATTTGTACGGATATTGACCTCTGGCGGCCATAGTGATGCGTTAAGCGGCAAAGACAAGATTGCACTGCTCGTGAAGCAAAGCGATGGCAGAATAGCTGTTATGCCGGGCGCAGGAGTGAATTCGGCCAATATTCTTGAAATTGCGACAGCAACTGGTGCTAAATCATTCCATACCACCGCGAAAGAAGATATAACAAGCTTACATTTCGACCAAAACAACAGTATATCGATGGGAACGAGCTCAACTACGACTCAACTTTACCAAACTAGCATAAGTGAAGTAAAACTTTTAAAAGTATTGCTTAATAAGCTGTAATTTAATGGATAAAAGCATGACTTAAAACTAGAAAAGCTATTAGGTTTAACTAGCGACGATTTATTGTAATATATTTTTATCTAGAGACCATTATGCTCAAGTAAAATATGCGTAAAAAAGTTATCTTTGCACAAAGATGAAAAATATACGTAATTTCTGCATAATTGCACATATTGACCACGGTAAAAGCACCTTGGCTGACCGTTTACTGGAATATACAAACACAATTTCACAACGTGAAGCGCAAGCCCAGTTGTTAGATAACATGGATTTGGAACGCGAACGTGGTATTACTATTAAAAGTCACGCCATCCAAATGGATTATAAACAAGATGGCGAAGAATATATATTTAACCTTATTGATACTCCCGGCCACGTGGATTTCTCGTATGAAGTATCACGCTCCATTGCAGCTTGCGAAGGCGCTTTACTTATCGTAGATGCTTCACAAGGTATTCAGGCACAAACCATTTCGAACCTTTACTTAGCCTTAGAACACGATTTGCACATCATTCCAATCTTAAATAAAATGGATTTACCTGGTGCAATGCCCGAAGAGGTTAAAGATCAAATTATTGATTTAATAGGTTGTGAAAGAGACGAAATTATTCCCGCTTCTGGTAAAACCGGAATGGGAATTCCAGATATTTTAAGTGCAATTGTAGACCGCGTGCCAGCTCCTGTGGGGGATCCCAAAGCACCCTTACAAGCCTTAATTTTCGACAGTGTTTTTAACTCATTCAGAGGTATCATCGCTTACTACAAAGTTGTAAATGGCGAAATTAAAAAAGGTGACAAAGTAAAATTCATCAATACTGGCAAAGAATATTTAGCTGACGAGGTAGGTATCTTAAAATTAGATATGGCTCCACGTACTTCGGTTAAAACTGGCGACGTAGGTTATATCATTTCAGGTATTAAAGAAGCCAGAGAGGTTAAAGTTGGTGACACAATTACTACTGTCGCAAACCCTGCTCCTAGCGCTATTCAAGGATTTGAAGAAGTAAAACCGATGGTTTTTGCTGGTATTTATCCAGTAGATACCGAGGATTACGAAGAGCTACGCGAAGCGATGCACAAGCTGCAATTAAATGATGCTTCGATCGTTTTCGAACCTGAAAGTTCAGCAGCATTAGGTTTCGGTTTCCGTTGTGGTTTCCTTGGCATGCTTCACATGGAGATTATACAAGAACGTTTAGAACGTGAGTTCGACATGACGGTAATTACTACTGTTCCCAACGTATCTTACAAGGCATTTACTACCCGAGAAGCCGAAATTATTGTAAACAACCCATCTGATTTACCTGATCCAAGTAAATTAGACCGAGTTGAAGAACCATTTATCAAAGCAAACATCATTACCAAAGCCGAATTTGTAGGGCCAGTAATGTCTTTATGTATTCAAAAACGCGGTACAATTGTAAACCAGTCTTATTTAACTTCAGATAGAGTTGAGTTAGTTTTTGAAATGCCAATGGGAGAAATTGTATTTGACTTTTACGACAAGCTAAAGACCATTTCTAAAGGCTACGCATCCTTCGATTATCATCAAATAGGTTACAGAAAATCTGATTTGGTGCGATTAGACATGCTACTGAACGAAGAACCTGTGGATGCCTTATCTTCATTAATTCACCGTAGCAATGCGTATGATTTTGGTAAAAAAATCTGTGAAAAGTTGAGAGAATTAATCCCTCGCCAGCAGTTTGAAATTAAAATACAGGCATCAATTGGTGCTAAAGTAATTGCCCGCGAAACGTTAAGTGCCCTACGTAAAGATGTGACTGCTAAATGTTACGGTGGTGATATCTCGCGTAAGCGTAAGCTTTTGGAAAAGCAGAAAAAAGGTAAAAAACGCATGCGCCAAGTAGGTAACGTAGAGATCCCACAGAGCGCATTTATGGCAGTACTTAAATTAGATTAACCCCTTAGCACACGCTAAAATCAACTTATCAACCAATGCAATTATTAGACGGAAAATACGTATCAGAAAAAGTTAAAGTTCAAATAGCCGAAGACGCAGCAAGTTTTTTAGCCGCAACAGGACGAAAACCACACTTGGTAGCCATTTTGGTAGGCAACGATGGTGGTAGTGAAACCTACGTGGCGAGCAAAATGAAAAACTGCGAAAAGGTTGGCTTTAAATCTTCTTTGTTCCGTTATGATAACAGCGTTACAGAGGCAGAACTTTTAGAGAAAGTTAGAGAAATAAATGGAGATGCCGATGTTGACGGTTTAATTGTGCAGTTACCATTACCAAAGCATATCGACCCAGAGAAGGTGACAGCAGCCATTGATCCTAAAAAAGATGTAGATGGCTTCCACCCTATTAACTTAGGGAGAATGATGCGTAATTTACCTTGCTATATCCCAGCAACACCTTATGGCATTTTGTTAATGCTCGAGGCCTATAATATTGATACGACTGGCATGCACTGTGTGGTAGTAGGTAGAAGTAATATTGTAGGAGGACCAATGAGCGTGTTAATGGCACGTAATGCTAATCCAGGGAATTGTACCGTTACTTTGACACATAGCAAAACGAAAGACCTTAAAGCAGAGGTTTTGAGGGCAGATATTATTGTAGCAGCTATCGGCAAGAAAAACTTTATCACAGCCGATATGGTAAAGCCAGGCGCTATTATTATCGATGTGGGCATTAACAGAGAAACTTCTTCTACTACAAAATCTGGCTATAAATTATACGGCGATGTTGATTTTGAAAATGTAGCGCCAAAGGCATCGTACATTACACCTGTACCTGGTGGCGTTGGCTTAATGACCATCGTTGGATTGCTGAAAAACACTCTAGCTTCAGCCAAAAAGGAAATTTACAACTAAGGATAAAATAGAAAAGGAGTAGCTCAACGTTATTCCTTTTCTATTTAGAGAAAAAACTTTTCCAAATCCCTTCCTTCATTCCTACATAAGTGCCATCTTCTCGCTCCTCAACAGGATAAACCGTTATAAAGTCACGTTGACCTGGCAGCCCCTTACCACTTAATAAGTTATATTGGTAACGGTGTATTGGGCATACAATATTACCATTTCGGCACCAACCTCCACTTAAGCTGCCGCCTGCATGCGGACAGGTGTTTTGCATAACATAAACCTTGGCTTGATATTTTACAAGACACAATTTTTGCCCATCAATTTTGATAGAGGTCACAAAATCTCCGTCGTTTTCCGTTAAATCCAATTTAAACCATTTCATCACCAGCGTAAATTTACTTTAACAAGATACAGATATTACCATATTGTGCCATAATTATTTACCTTTACAAACTCAATTTATGGCACATCAAATACCCGAAGACGGCACGTTATTACCTTTAATGGAAGAATTTTATACCATTCAAGGTGAAGGTTACAATACTGGAAAAGCAGCATATTTTATCCGTTTAGGTGGTTGCGATGTGGGTTGCCATTGGTGCGACGTTAAAGAAAGCTGGAATGCCGAGTTGCATCCACTTACTACTGCAGACGACATTGTAACGAAAGCGACCACTTTCCCAGGTAAAGCTGTAGTGGTTACCGGCGGCGAACCACTTATTTACAACCTCGACTACTTGACTAAAAGCTTACAAGATAAAGGTATATTAACTTTCATCGAAACTTCGGGTGCCTACCCACTATCTGGTTCATGGGATTGGATTTGCTTATCGCCAAAAAAATTTAAAGCTCCTCGGCCAGATATAGCTCCTTTTGCTAATGAGCTTAAGGTAATTGTCTTCAACAAAAGCGATTTCGATTGGGCTGAAAAATACGCTGAAATGGTTGGTCCTAGCTGTAAGTTATATTTGCAACCAGAATGGTCTAAAGCTAAAGAAATCACTCCGCTTATCGTAGAATATGTAATGAATAACCCCAAATGGGAGATTTCTTTACAAACGCACAAATATTTAAATATCCCGTAAGAAATAGAGAATTAAGTAATAAGCCTGCACAAAAATCGTTAATTTCGTTGAGCGAACACCAACATTTAATTAACGATATGCGCAAAATTCTTTTTCTTTTTTTTCTGATACTCAATGGTGTAGTTTATGGCCAATCATTAAATAAAAAAGCGCAAAAAAGCTACGACGATGCCCAGCAATACGTGCGGCAAAACATTTTTGATGACGCCATAGCGCACTTAAATGATGCTGTTAAAGCAGATCCAGCTTTTCAAAAAGCATACTTACAGCTTGCTGATATTTACAAACGCACCAAAAATTTAAACGAAGCCAAGCAAAATTACCGATTGGCAGCGAGCGCTGCACAAGTTGAAAGTGCTGCAATTTACTACCTTTTGGCAGAAACTGAACTTAACACGGGCGATTATGCGCAAGCTAAGGCAAATTTTCAGCTGTTCTTGGAAAAAGGCAGCGACCTGAATGAAAGTTATACGCAGAAAGCAAAAAAACACATAGTTGATTGTGATTTCGCTATCACCGCCATTAAGAACACTGTGCCTTACGAGCCATTTAACATGGGTTTTTATGTGAACAGCGAGCATAAAGACTACTTCCCCGCCTTAACCGCTGATGGTCAGACTATAATTTTCACAAGGAATATTCAAGGCAATGAAGATTTTTTTACCTCCATAAAAAAAAATGAGGAATGGCAAAAAGCTATACCCTTAAGTGCAAATATCAACACGCCAAATTATAATGAAGGAGCACAGTCAATTTCGCCCGATGGCAGGTATTTATTTTTTACGGGATGTAATAGACCAGACGGCGTAGGCCGATGCGATATTTACGTGTGCAGAAACGAAGGAAATGACTGGAGCAAACCCATGAATTTAGGCAGCATAATTAATTCTAAGGAATGGGAATCTCAACCCTCTATCAGCGCAGATGGTAGTACCTTATATTTTTTAAGCAACAGGCCAGGAGGATTTGGCGGTTATGACATTTGGAAGTCTACTTTAAATGACGAAGGTAGATGGACGACACCAGTAAACTTAGGCCCCAATATCAATACTCCTTACGATGAGTCTACGCCATTTATTCACCCAGATGGAAAAACACTTTACTTTTCTTCTGATGGTTGGCCTGGACTTGGTCAGAAAGACATCTTTTTTAGCAAGCTACAGGACGACGGGACCTTTTCTAAACCCACAAATTTAGGGTATCCGATTAATACCTTTAATGATGAGTTCGGTTTCATTGTAAGTACGGACGGTAAAGAAGGACTTTTCTCTTCTAACTTAAAGGGTGGTTTTGGCGATGTAGATATGTATAGATTTAAACTACCAGAAACGATAAGACCCGAGCCTGTTACTTACGTTAAAGGAGTTGTTAAAGACCGCGAAACAAAAGAAACACTAGAAGCATCGGTGCTAATTGTTAATTTGAAAACGAACGACGCTGCTTACAATGAACTAACCGCAAAGAGTAGCGGTGATTTTATGGCGGTAATGCCCGTCAACCAAAATTATGCCTTTAATATATTAGCAGATGGATATTTATTATATTCTCAACATTTTGATATCAAAGCTTCTGATGCAGATAAACCGTTAAATTTTGAAATTCTGATGGATAAGATTAAGGTAGGTAGCAAAGTGAAATTAAACAATATTTTCTTTGATACCAATAGGTTCGATTTACTTGATGAATCTCTTATAGAGCTGAATATTTTGACAGAAATTATCAAGAATAATCCTAATCTAGTTATCGAAATTCAGGGGCATACTGACAATGTTGGCGACACTAAAAGCAATCAAATCTTATCAGAGAACAGGGCTAAATCAGTTTACGACTACCTGATAAATAACGGAATTAACAAAAAACAACTTAGCTTTAAAGGATACGGAGAGCAGCAGCCAGAAGCCGATAATAGCACAGCAGAAGGTCGACAAAAAAATAGAAGAACAGAATTTTTAGTCGTAAAAATTTAAGCTAAACGAAAAAAGCAACGAAATTTTCGTTGCTTTTCTTTTATAAATTAAGTTGACATTACTAATTGCCGAATTCGCTCATGAATTTTATTCTCATCAACTGAATATCTTCCCTACTATAATCCGCTTCACCAAGTTCTTTCAAAGCTGCGTCAATAGAATCACTTTCCGCAGATCGGAAATAATCATAAACTTCGTCTTGTCTGTCTTCGTCAATCATTTCATCGGCGTAGTAGGCTAAATTTAGTTTCGTACCCGAATTCACAATCGCCTCAACTTCTTTCAAGATGTCAGAATACGTAATCCCTTTAGCACGAGCAATATCTTCTAATCCAATTTGTCTATCAATATTTTGAATAATAGATACTTTTAAGGCAGATTTATTTGCTTGTGTTTTAATTACCAAATCAATAGGTCTGTCGATATCGTTTTCTTCAACGTATTTTTTGATTAATTCTATGAAAGGCGCTCCAAATTTTAATGCCTTTCCGTTCCCAACTCCCGAGATTTGTTTCAATTCATCGGTAGTAATTGGGTAATGTGTACACATCTCTTCCAAAGATGGATCTTGAAAAACAACAAATGGCGGTACGTTCTTTTGTTTAGCGATTTTTTTCCGTAAATCTTTTAGTAAAAGAAGCAATTGTGTATCTAAGGCCGCAGTCCCTTGCCGTGAGTCTTCATCGTCATCATCCAACGTGTTTTCCATTAACTCGTTAAGCACGAACTTTAAACTATATGGATTTTCAATAAAATCTTTACCATTTTTAGTGAGCTTTAAAAGTCCATAGTTATCAATATCCTTCGCAAGAAAATTATCTAGAACAGATTGTCGTAATAAGGACTTCCACAATAGCTCTCCGTCTGCTTTACCTAAACCAAATTCTGGTAATTTATGCTGTTCATAAGCAATGGTTTGAGCAGTTTCGTTACCCATAAAAATATTCAAAAGATGGGTATCGTCAAATTTTTCGCCGGTATTCTGGATAAGCTTCAAAAGTGTTAACAACTGTTGCTCAGCGTCGAAATGCTTTTTGGTTTTCTTGCAATTGTCACACATGCAATTACACCCCGTCTCGTTAAAGTTTTCGCCGAAATAATGTAGTATCTGCTTACGTCTACAAACAGCAGACTCAGCATAATCTATAACCTCTTTCAAGATCTGAGTCCCGATTTCTCTTTCAGAAACTGGCTTATCTTTCATAAACTTGGCCAGCTTATCAACGTCCTTCTGCGAATAAAAGGCAACGCAAACGCCTTCGCCGCCATCTCTTCCGGCTCTACCCGTTTCTTGGTAGTAACCTTCCATACTTTTTGGAATATCGTGATGGATCACAAAGCGAACATCTGGCTTGTCAATACCCATACCAAAAGCGATGGTTGCCACGATTACCTCGACATCTTCCATTAAGAACTTATCTTGTGTATCCGCTCTAACTTTTGGCTCTAGACCTGCATGATAAGGCAAAGCCTTAATGCCATTAATATTCAGATTTTCAGCAATTTCCTCTACCTTTTTCCGACTTAGACAATAGATAATTCCAGACTTCCCTGAATTATGCTTTACAAAGCGTATAATCTCTTTTAGGATATTCTTTTTAGGTCTAATTTCGTAGAATAAATTTGGTCTGTTAAACGACGATTTATACAAGGTAGCATCAGACATGCCTAAGTTTTTTATAATATCTTGCTGTACCTTAGGCGTAGCAGTGGCAGTAAGCGCAATAATTGGAATATTCTCTCCCAAACCTGCAATTACTTGTCGTATTTTTCTGTACTCTGGTCTAAAATCATGTCCCCACTCCGAGATACAATGCGCTTCATCAACGGCAACGAAGGAAATTTTTAGCAATTTTAGAAACTCAATATTTTCCTGTTTGGCTAATGATTCTGGGGCCACATACAGAAGTTTTGTCTGTTCACTCAGCAAATCAGACTTAACCTGTGCGATCTCTGCTTTGGTTAAAGATGAGTTTAAAAAGTGTGCAATGCTATCATTTCCGCCAAAAGCTCTGATCTGGTCTACTTGATTTTTCATTAAAGCGATTAATGGTGAGATCACAATTGCCGTGCCCTCGCTCATTAATGCGGGAAGTTGATAACAGATAGATTTTCCTCCACCAGTCGGCATAATTACAAAAGTGTTCTTCCTCTCAAGTATATTTGTTATAATCGATTCTTGATCACCTTTAAAATTATCGAATCCGAAAAAAGTTTGAAGGTTATCAAATAAGGATTTCTTGACGTCCATTTCCAATGCTGCGTATTTCGTGTAATTAAACTTCAAAATAACATAATTTTGCGTTAATTAAAGTATTAATTTAGTAAAATTTTCTCTAATTAGAGTAAAAAAATCACCTCATTTTTCTTTTATATCAGTATGTATAAAGGTCACTTCTTCTTTCGGGGACAAATACAGTTGCAAATGCTAAATTTTGACGATGACAACCGCAAACATATTTGATAGCGCAATGTTGTATAAAAGGTATATATTTGCTTCTAATGGATAAAAACAGGTACGCTTTAATTATGGCTGGTGGCGTGGGTAGTCGCTTTTGGCCTGTAAGTAGAACAGAATTTCCGAAACAATTCATTGACTTTTTTGGGATTGGTAAAACTTTAATTCAAAGTACTTACGAAAGGTTTTTAAAAATATGCCCTCCGGAAAACATCTTTATTGTTTCTAACGAGAGTTATATAGATTTGGTAAGGACACAACTACCAGCGTTGGCCGAAAATCAAATTCTGTCGGAACCTTTAATGCGTAATACCGCCCCATGCGTTGCTTATGGAGCGATGAAAATCGCCGAATTAAATCCCGACGCTGTCATCGTTGTTGCGCCTTCGGACCATACTATAGGCAATTTAGACGCGTTTGTACTTGCTATCGACCAAGCTTTAATTGCGGCTGAAGGTAATCCGTATTTAATTACGCTGGGAATAAAACCTAACCGACCTGATACGGGTTATGGTTACATCCAATTCGAAGAGCAAACGCTGGAGGAGAATAACAATATTCACAAAGTTAAGCTCTTTACAGAAAAGCCGAATTTAGATCTAGCAAAGTCATTTTTACAAAGTGGAGATTTTTTGTGGAACGCTGGCATCTTTATCTGGTCGGCGTCAGCTATTGAAAAAGCGTTGCACGATCACTTACCAGATATACATGAACTTTTTCAAGCTGGAAAATCGTTTTACAATACGGATAAAGAAAAGCAATTTATAGCCAACACCTATCAGTTATGTACTAATATCTCCATCGATTTTGGCATCATGGAAAAAGCCAAGAATGTTTATGTACTACCCGCCGACTTCGGATGGTCTGATTTGGGCACGTGGGCTTCCATCTATGAAAAGGCTGAAAAAGACTATGTAGGAAATGCTGTGATGCCTACAGAGCATGTGATGATGTACGATTCATCCAACTGTATGGTGAATGTTCCTAAAGACAAGTTAGTGATCCTACAAGGATTGCACGATTATATCGTAGTGGAATCAAACAACACACTGATGATTTGCCCTAGAGACGAAGAACAGAACGTTAAAAATATAGTAGCAGAAGTTAAAAATAAATTCGGTAGTAAGTTTATTTAAACCCGCTACCCTCTTTGCCTTACAGCTTCGTATAGAATTACACCAGCAGCAACCGAAACGTTCAACGATTCAATTTTACCAGCCATCGGTATTTTTGCCAGATGATCTGCTACACGTAGTAATTCATTAGAAATACCCTCATCTTCAGAGCCCATCACGATTGCCGTTGGCGCCGTATAATCAGGTTTATAGATTAAATCGTCGGTTTTCTCGGTACATGCAACTACTTGCAAGCCACTGTCCTGCAAAAACAAGCACACTTTATGCAAATTGGTGTGTCTGCATACTGGAATAGTAAATAAGGCACCAGCCGAAGTTTTTATAGCATCTGCATTGATTTGTGCAGCATTTTTTGAAGGTACAACAATGGCATGAACCCCAACACAAGCAGCTGTACGGGCAATAGCGCCCATGTTCCGTACATCAGTTACGCTATCTAACACTAAAATTAGAGGCGTTTCTCCTTTTTCATAAATCTGAGGTATCACATCCTCAATATTTTGATAAGTAATTGGAGAAGCTACCGCAATTACACCTTGATGATTTTTTTGCGTCATCCTGTTGAGCTTTTCAACGGGTACAACGCTCATTGGCACGGTTAAGCCCGACAATAACGATTTCAACTCTAAAAATAACTCTCCAGTTAAACCTCTCTGCACGTAAATAGTTTCAATATCTTTAGCAGCTTTAATCGCCTCAATTA
Organism: Pedobacter sp.; assembly: GCA_045629525.1. Classification (GTDB taxonomy): domain Bacteria; phylum Bacteroidota; class Bacteroidia; order Sphingobacteriales; family Sphingobacteriaceae; genus Pedobacter. Next base: position 51,475 of record JAZQRH010000023.1, on the reverse strand, counting down.
CTGCTCTTATTCCAAAGATAAACTCGTTATTTTCTTTTACTCTTTGCGGTCTTCTAAAGTTGTTCATATCAATTATTGAGCAACAAAAGTAGCTATTATTATTCAATCAGCGCTTATCCACATTAAATTGTTCAGAACTTCAGCTAAGTATAAAATAAGCATAAATTCTCATCCATTTATCATTCAAGTTGTTGACAAACTATGTAAAACTTCTTCGAACAAAACGCATTATTTTTAGTTACTTTTGCTCTATGAGTACGGAAAACGAACCGAAAGGTCAAAGTAAATTTTCACCATCTGCAAGGAAAAACAGATTAACAAATACCTTTGGAACTGTAGATAAAATTCAGCCGCAGGCTACAGATTTAGAAGAAGCTGTACTTGGCGCATTGATGCTCGAAAAGGATGCTTTATCTGCCGTAATTGATGTACTTAAAGCCGAACTATTTTACGACGAAAGGCACAAACGAATCTTCGAAGCTATTCAAGCTTTGTTTCAAAAATCTAAGCCTGTTGATATTTTAACTGTCACTTCCGAATTACGCACCAACGGAAATTTAGAGATGATTGGTGGTGCTTATTACATTACTTATTTAACCAATAGAGTATCTTCGGCTGCAAATATTGAGTACCACGCTCGTATTATTTCTCAAAAATATATCCAGCGTGAGCTGATTAGAATTTCGACTGAAATTATTAAAAATGCTTACGAGGACACCACAGATATATTCGACTTATTAGATCACGCCGAAAAAAATCTTTTTGATATTGCCCAGAATAACTTACGTAGAGATACGCAGAAGATGGATGAAATCATTAAGCAGTCTTTAGCTTCGTTAGAAGATTTGAGAACAAAGACTGATGGTTTAACGGGTGTTCCCTCTGGTTTTACTGATTTGGATAGAATTACGGGCGGCTGGCAAAAATCCGATTTGGTAATTATTGCGGCTAGACCCGCGATGGGTAAAACAGCCTTCGTACTTACTGCAGCACGCAATGCCGCTGTCGATTTCCAGAAACCAACAGTTGTATTCTCACTAGAGATGTCTTCGGTACAGTTGGTAAATCGTTTAATCTCTGGAGAAACGGAAATTGAGCAAGAAAAGATTAGAAAAGGAAATTTAGCAGAATGGGAATGGCAACAATTGCATAGTAAGATCGGCAAACTGTCGGAATCGCCTTTGTTAATTGATGACACCCCTGCCTTAAATATTTTCGAGTTTAGAGCAAAATGTAGAAGACTAAAATCGCAATACGATATACAAATGATCATCATCGATTACTTGCAGTTAATGCATGGTAAAGGTGAAGGTGGCGGTAACCGTGAGCAAGAAATTGGTAGTATTTCTCGTGCATTGAAATCAGTGGCTAAAGAATTAGAAGTTCCGGTACTTGCGCTATCGCAGTTAAGTCGTGCGGTAGAGAGTAGACCAGGTCAAAACGGTAAACGACCGATGTTATCCGATTTACGTGAATCTGGATCAATTGAGCAGGATGCGGATATGGTACTTTTCTTGTACAGACCTGAATACTACGGGATCACAGAAGATGAAAGCGGTAGATCGAACATCGGCGTTGGCGAGGTAATTATTGGTAAAAACCGTCATGGTGAAACGGGTATTGTTCCGTTGAGATTTATTGGTAAATACGTAAAATTTGCCGATTTGGAAGACAGTTTCTTACCGCCATCTAGCTTTTCGGCTGATAGCCTTGCTCCTTCTGATAATTTCGACAGACCTGGAAATATCATTATCAGACCATCGAGTATGAATGATATGCATGACGATGATCCTCCTTTCTAAAATAACTAAACAAAAAAAGCTTCGCCCTCTTGATCAGAACGAAGCTTTTTTGTTTACGATGATGCCGTCGATTAACTGGCTTTTACTTCTGGTTTTTCTTCTCCAAAAATCCACCAAGCCTTTTTAGGCGAACTAATTTTAAACGTCGGCGATGTTTCTTTGTACTTTCTGATATGAGCAACAGCTTCCTGCACATCATCTGTAAACAACAGTAAATCCATATCTTCTGGACTAATTGTTTTCTCCGACATCATTAGCTCGATATGTTTATAAATTTCTTTATGAAACTCCTTCCCCATAATAACGATAGGAAATTTCTCTACCTTGCCTGTTTGGATCAAGGTTAAGGTTTCGAAAAACTCGTCTAAAGTACCGAAACCGCCTGGCAAAACCACAAAGGCATAAGAGTACTTTCTTAATAACTCTTTTCTAACAAAGAAATAATCAATGTTTACGTATGTATCCAGATAAGGATTTTCATGTTGCTCATGAGGCAATACGATGTTACAACCTACCGATAGACCGCCTGCATCCTTAGCACCCCGATTGGCCGCTTCCATAATACCTGGACCACCGCCAGTCATGATAGCAAAACCCAATTTTGAAATTTCTGCAGATACTTTTCGAGCCATCTCATAATAAGGGTGATCTTCTTTAAACCTTGCCGAACCAAAAACAGTTACGCATGGCCCTAAAAAATGCAACTTTCTAAATCCCTTGTAAAACTGATAGATTACACCTAGTACATATTTTAACTCGCTAATTCTATTTCTAGCACCCTTTAAAAAACTTACTTCTTCTCTTACAAACTTATTCATCTGATAATATTAAAAAAAATAACCTAAAATTAAGCCCGCAATAATAACCAATGCCGGACTAATTTTAGTAAAATTTAACAATAAGAAAGTGGTCAAAACCACACCTAAAAAAACCAAATTTAAACCAACAGGAGCAACTAGCATGAAAAATGCCGCCACGATAAAACCAACACTAACTGCATTAATGCCCGAGAGTGAGTGCTTTATTCGGGTAACTTTCCTTAAATCATTCCAAAAAGGCACTATAAATAGCACCAATATTACTCCAGGTAGGTTAATACCTAGAACTGCCAACAAACCTCCGGTGAGTTGCCCGAGTGTACCGTAATCACCATGCTTCATTCCTAATGCTCCTACATAACTCGTAAACGAGAAGGTTGGACCTGGTAAAATTTGTTGGAATGCAAAACCAGAGATAAAATCTGTCTGCGTTAAGTAGCCCTTCATTTGCACAAACTCTGTGTACATAATAGGCACCAATATTTGCCCGCCGCCAAAAATAAAAATCCCGTTTCGGTAAAAGTTTTCGAACAATCTAATAGGCAAACTAAATGGCGACGTTCTATTAATTAAAGCGCCCAACATTGCCATTACCAATAAAACCCCTAAAAAATAGGCTAATTTCTTGGGATTGATATTAGCAAATAGCCGTACCCTCAACTCAGTTTCTTCTCTCGGTGTACTAATTGCAGAAGAAACTATACCGCCAATTAATATAGCCATAGGAAAAACATACGCCTCTTTAACAATAAGTGTCGCAATCAGTGCCGTAAATGCTAAAGCCACCGAAACTTGCGTACATAAAACCTTTTTACCCAAATGATACGCACCATACGCAACTATTCCCAATGCAATGGGATGTACATACTTCAAAGTTTCAGCAAATTGCTCCTTTCTGTCTAAAAATCCGTACCAAATGGCTGCAACTGTCATTAGCATTGCAGAGGGTAAAATCCAGATGAGGAAAGTGATAATTGCTAATCTTAAACCTCCTACTTTATAGGCAATACCCACCAATGTTTGTGTTGATGCTGGCCCAGGCAATACCTGAGCCAAAGCATTAAGCTCTAGTAACTCTTCCTCGCTCACAAATCTACGGCGGCTTACGAAATACCTCAGCAATAATGACAAATGTGCTTGCGCACCTCCAAAAGCGGTAAATGTGAAAAATAACACATTTCTTAAGAATAAAAGCTGTCGGGTTGCCATTTGCCTAGGGATTAATCGTCTTCGTAATCTAAGCCTGCAGCAGTATTATAAGCACCCCGCAACTCAGATAATGCATGCATATCTCTTTTGTTTCGGGCCGCTTGCATACCATCCTGGTACGTTTTAATTGCTTGCTCTTTGTTACCTAGTTTCTCGTATAGCTTACCTAAGTGGTAATATGTACCAACGTAATCTGGATGCAATTGGGTTAGCTGTAGGTAATATTTCAAAGCATTTTCTGAATCTTGCTGCACGTTATATTCTGTCGCTATTGCATACAAGATAAAACTGTCTGTGGGATCGGCTTCTAAAAACTCGAATAACTTCGTTAATCGTTGATTTTGCATTTTTTATCCTTGCTTTTTTATTTAAGTTTGTAGTGTAGTTTTATTAAAATCAAATACGTTTTGTAAAGGTCTGAAATTATTTCACAATACTATTTTGATCTAAAGTTTATGAAATTAAAGTAAGATTATATAATATTGCAATATATTATGCAAGCATAACAATTTAACTTATAACCATGAAAATATTAGTTTGTATCAGTAACGTACCAGACACCACCACAAAAATAACTTTTACTGGTGATAATACAGAATTCAATACTGCTGGAGTTCAATATATCGTAAACCCGTATGACGAGATTGCCCTTTCGAGAGCAATTGAATTGTGTGAAGGCGGCAAAGGAACAGTAACCGTAATTAACGTTGGCGAGGCTGCGACAGATCCTACCATTAGAAAGGCTTTAGCTATTGGAGCTGATGATGCTGTGAGAGTAAATGCTGCACCGAGGGATGCTTATTTTGTAGCTACTCAAATCGCAGAGTATGCAAAATCAAATGATTATAATATGATATTGTGCGGTCGCGAATCAATTGATTATAATGGTTCTCAAGTGGCAGCAATGGTAGGCGAATTGTTAGATATCCCTTCTATTTCTATCATTAAAAAATTAGATTTTGACGGCAACACTGCAACTATGGAACGTGAGATTGAAGGCGGTAAAGAAGTTGTTTCTGTGAACGGAAAATTTGTAGCAAGTTGTGCAGAAGGTACTGCAGAGGCTAAAATTCCTAATATGAGAGGCATTATGTCAGCAAGAACTAAGCCTTTAACCGTAGTGGAAGCTGTTGCCGTTGAGGAGTTAAGTAAAATTAACAAATATGAAACACCTGCACCACGTGGCTCGGTAAAATTAATTCCTTCAGAAACTGCTGAAGACCTAATAGGTTTATTACACAGCGAAGCTAAAGTAATATAAATCATCCGACATCAAATTATTAAATAATAGAAGGTTAAAATATCCTCAAAGGATTTAAAATAAATAAACATGTCAGTATTAGTATATGTAGAGCAAGTAGAAGGTAAATTCAAAAAGTCTGTTTTTGAAGCTGTTTCTTATGCAAAAGCAATTGCCGATCAACAAAATACAAGCTTAGCTGCTATTTCAATTGGAAATGTAGCAGAAAGCGAACTTAATGAACTTGGCAAATACGGCGCTAGTAAGGTGCTAACAGTGGAGGCCGACCAGCTTAAAGATTTTGTAAACCAAGCTTACGCTTCTGTAATTACAGAAGCTGCAAAAAAAGAAGGTGCAAACATTGTAGTGTTGTCTAACTCTTTCTCCGGAAAAGGTTTGGCACCCAGAATTGCAGTAAAACTCAAAGCTGGATTAGTAGACGGCGCAGTGGAATTACCAACTACCGACGGGGGATTTTCAGTAAAGAAAACTGCTTTCTCGGGCAAAGCATTTGCAGTAGTTACACTTGGTTCTGAGAACAAAGTTATTGCACTTAACCCAAATGCATTTGGCGTAAAAGAAAACGCGACAGCGGTTTCTATTGAAGCATTTAGCCCAGAAGTGAAGTCGACAGATTTATCTGCAATAGTTAAAGAAATTGTACGCGCTACAAATAAAGTATCACTACCTGATGCAGAAGTCGTAGTTTCTGGTGGTAGAGGATTAAAAGGACCTGAAAACTGGGGAATGGTTGAAGAACTTGCTGATTTATTAGGTGCAGCTACCGCTTGTTCAAAACCTGTATCAGATGCAGATTGGAGACCACACTCAGAACACGTTGGCCAAACGGGCATCGCCATCAGTCCTAACTTATACATCGCCATCGGAATTTCGGGTGCTATTCAACATTTAGCGGGTGTAAGTTCTTCGAAAGTTATCGTGGTGATTAACAAAGATCCTGAAGCTCCTTTCTTTAAAGTAGCAGATTATGGTATAGTTGGTGACGCTTTTGAAGTCGTTCCGAAGATTATTGCAGCGTTAAAGGCGCACAAAGGGTAATAAATATTTTATTTATACTAAAACAGACCATGCATTTGTTAAATTTGCATGGTCTGATTTTTTTATAGATGAAAAAAGTAAAACTTGATATCGTAGGTTTATCGTATAGTCAAACGCAATCTGGTGCTTACGCCTTAGTTCTAGGCGAAGTGAATGGTAGGCGAAGATTACCCATTATTATCGGTGCTTTCGAGGCGCAAGCAATCGCTATCGAAATCGAAAAAATGTCCCCTACTCGACCGCTCACACACGATTTATTCAAATCTTTTGCGCAAGCCTATCAAGTGGAGGTAACCGAGGTTATTATTTATAACCTGATCGAAGGTGTGTTTTTTGCGAAATTGATTTGCTCAAATGGCTCTGAAACTATCGAGATAGATGCACGCACCTCTGATGCAATTGCCGTTGCAGTAAGGTTTAACGCAGTAATTTATACATACGAGTTCATTTTGTCATCGGCAGGTATAGTGATTGAGGGTAACGATTTTCTTTTCCTAGAAAATATGGATACTATTGCAAACGCACGAGCTGAAGAACCAAAACAATCCTCAATTAATATATCCGGATTTCAAAGTTTATCAATTGAAGAACTTCAAGCGAAGCTAGAAACGGCGCTTGCCGAAGAAGCTTACGAAAAAGCCGCAAAAATTAGAGACGAAATAAATAGAAGAAATGCAGGAAATTAACCTGCATTTTTAATTTAAGATAATAGTATTTCATTGAAATATATTATATTCAAAAACCAATTCATACAACAATAAATTCTAATGGATATTAAGCTACGCTTAACAGTAATGAACTTCATGCAATTATTTGTGTGGGGAGCATGGTTAATTACCATCGCCAACTATTGGTTTGGCACAAAACAATGGGATGGTGCGCAATTCGGATTGATTTTCGCCACGATGGGTTTCGCTTCATTATTTATGCCAACCATTACTGGTATAATTGCAGACAAGTATATTAATGCCGAAAAACTCTACGGTACACTTCATATTCTATATGCGCTTACTCTATTTTACATTCCGCAAGTAGAATCGCCAAATATGTTCTTTTGGGTGATTTTTTTAGCAATGTGCTGCTATATGCCTACCATCTCGTTAAGTAACTCTATTTCTTACACTACACTAAAGTCAAACAATTTAGACGTAGTGAAAGATTTTCCACCAATCCGAGTATGGGGAACTGTCGGTTTTATTGCAGCCATGTGGATTACGAACCTTACTGGAAGTAAAGCAAGTGCAAATCAGTTCTACATTGGCGGTGTAGGTGCACTTGCGCTTGGATTGTATGCGTTTACGCTACCCAAATGCCCCCCATCTAAATTATTAGAAGAAAAATCTACAATTTTCCAAAAGTTAGGATTAGATGCTTTTAAGCTTTTTGCTAATTATAAAATGGCCTTATTTTTCGTGTTTTCGATGTTTTTGGGTGGCGCACTACAGTTAACCAACGCCTACGGAGACTTGTTTTTAGACGAATTTAAGTTGTTTCCTATTTACGCAGAATCGTTTGTAGTAAAGTATTCAACCATCATCATGTCTATTTCTCAAGTTTCAGAGACACTATTCATCTTAGCTATTCCTTTCTTCTTAAAACGATTTGGTATAAAGAAAGTGATGGTTATTGCGATGTTGGCTTGGGTATTTAGGTTCGGTTTGTTCGCTTTAGGTAATCCGGCAGACGGACTATGGATGATTATCTTATCATGCGTAGTTTACGGGATGGCCTTTGATTTCTTCAATATTTCGGGTTCGCTATTTGTTGAAACTTCAACTACACCAAAAACACGTTCATCAGCACAAGGTCTTTTTATGATGATGACGAACGGCTTTGGCGCTGTATTGGGTAGCACAATTTCTGGCTGGATGATACAGAAATATTTTACGGATGCTTATACTAATATACAATCATTAGCTGAGCATGCGAATACAAGTATAGTAGACGCACATTTACTTAAATTTTTGAGCGAAAAAGGCATTAGCGTATTAGCCAATGGCGATTTAAGTAGAGCTTTAGAAGTGAAAGACTGGCAAAACATATGGCTTTCGTTCACTATCTATGCGTTAATTGTAACCGTACTTTTTGCCACCATGTTTAAACATAAACATACTAAGGCAGAAGATGAAGCTATCGAAAAAATAAGCCACTAACCTCTTCGTAAACTCATATGTCATCTTTAAAACTTAGAAAAGAAAAAAATTGTTTAAACTGCGGACACACTGTTGAGGAATCCTATTGTACCCATTGTGGTCAGGAAAATATTGAATTAAAAGAAAACGCGTGGCATATGATCGTACATGCCGTAGCTGATTATTTTCACTTCGAGCATAAGTTTTTCGGCACTTTAAAACCTCTTCTTTTTAAACCCGGTAAACTTACAGCCGAATATGTCGCAGGAAAAAGAGCATCATTTTTACATCCTATAAAACTCTATATTTTTATAAGTATAGTTTTCTTTATTGTTGTTTTTAGCGGTACTACGGTAAATGTTGGGGATAATAAAGTTTATAATACGTCTAGTATTAACGACAGCACTGAATTGGTCGACATGACCAATATGTTAAAATATATACCAACTCCTCAAAGTCAAAAAGATAGTCTTTTAGCTCAAGAAGAAAGAGCTCTAGAAAAAAAAGCAATGAATTGGCAAGTGGTAAGCGGGTAAAGAAAAAGTCTAAATACGTTCAATCCACCTATCCGAGTATTGCTGCTTACGAAAAGATTCAACAATCTAAACCAAAGGGTCAGAGAGACAATTTTATCGTTAATTATTTGCCAAGAAAAATATTGAATTTAGCAAACATGCAAACCCCTGGGAAAAAATAAAGGACGCATTTCTAAAATTCATTCCTAAAATGATGTTTGTGCTCCTACCTTTGTTTGCTTTAATCTTGAAACTGGTTTATTGGAGAAAGAAAAAGTTTTATTACGAACATTTAAATTTATTCTTTTCACACTCATTCCGCAATATTCTTAGCATTCATTGTATTTGGCTTACTAGGAAAATTAAGCACATACGTTTATGCTTTGGGTAGAATTTTAGGAGTAATAGGCTTCTTTTATATCACCTAGTACATCTACAGATCTTTAAGAACGTTTTACGGTAGTAGTCGTTGGGTGACGGTTCTAAAATACTTATTTTTGATATTCTGCTACTCCATTTTGCTTACACTTGGTGTAGTTGCAATAGCTGGTATTAGCGTAGTACTTGGTTAGTCATAAGTTTCACAAAATCGCAGAATAAAAAAAGCTCCGAGATAAATCTCAGAGCTTTTTTTATATAACTCTAATTAGTAAGAACTATAAATGCTTTTCTACATCGCCAACGTAAATTTGACGTGGTCTACCAATTGGCTCTTTATTGCTCTTCATCTCTTTCCACTGTGCAATCCATCCTGGTAAACGACCCAAAGCAAATAACACGGTAAACATTTCTGAAGGGAAACCTAAAGCTCTGTAAATGATACCTGAGTAAAAATCTACATTTGGATATAATTTACGGTCAATAAAATACTGATCAGTTAAAGCAGCTTGTTCTAATTTCTTAGCAATTTCTAAAACTGGATCGTTAATGCCTAAACTTTCCAAAATCTCATCACATGCTTTTTTGATGATTTTGGCTCTTGGATCGAAATTTTTATAAACACGGTGACCAAAACCCATCATCCTAAACGGATCGTTCTTGTCTTTTGCTTTAGCAATCCATTTATCTGTATCGCCACCATCTTCCTTAATACGTTCTAACATCTCGATCACGGCTTGATTCGCACCGCCGTGTAATGGACCCCACAATGCCGCAACCCCTGCAGAAACTGAAGCGTAAAGGTTGCAGTCTGATGAACCCACCATTCTTACAGTAGATGCCGAACAATTTTGTTCGTGATCTGCGTGAAGAATCAATAATTTATTCATTGCACTTACTACAACTGGATTCGGTTCAAAATCTTCTGTACGGTGACCAAAAGTCATCCACAAGTAGTTGGTAATGTAATCGTATTTATTTTTTGGATAATTTAACGGATGACCGGCAGATTTCTTATGAATAAAAGAAATAATTGTTGGGAATTTAGCCAACAATTTCACGATAGTTTGGTCAATATCCTCCTCGGTTTGATTTTGCTTGAAGCTTTCTGGATAGAAGGTTGCTAATGAAAATGTTAACGAACCCAACTGCGCCATAGGATGAGATCTCGAAGGAAATCCATCAAAAAACTTTTTCATATCCTCATGGATAAGGGTATGCTTATTTATCTCCACTTGGAAACTTTCAACCTCATCTTTAGTTGGGAAAACGCCATAAATCAGCAAATATGCTACCTCCAAGAAAGAAGCTTTCTCCGCTAGTTCCTCAATTGGGTAGCCACGATATTTTAAAACACCCTCCTCGCCATCTAAGAAAGTAATTGCACTTTTCGTTGAGCCCGTATTTTTATATCCAAAATCTAAAGTAATGTGACCGGTAAGATCTCTTAGTTTTGAAATGTCGATAGCCTTCTCACCTTCTGTTCCAGTAATCACCGGGAACTCGTATGATGATCCGTCTATCTTAATTTCTACAGTATTTGACATATATCTAAAATTTATATAATATAAACAGTTATTTTTCTAATTTAAAATTATACCATCGTATTTTTAAACAGTTTTTGATGTTGCAAAAGTACAAACGTACGAAACAAAATTATTGTTTATTTCGATTTAATTTCCTCAACAACTCTTCCACATTCCATCATTTCATCACCATAATACGGATTCTGAATTTTCTTCTCCGATGATAGCCAATCTCCCCCATCGCCGTTATTAGCCATCGGGCAATGCTGCAAATAAATTGTGCCAGCCATTATGTTCGATTGTTTAAAAAGTGAAATCAATTCTGCATTTAAATCGGTAAATGCTGAGCGTTGCACAACAATGTCTTTTGCTTCTGCAATCTCTTTCGAAATTTTCTCTGCATTTTCGCAACCTTTGTAACCTTTTAAATCTTCGGCCAGCTGTTTGGCAGCTCCCTTAGCTTCTTCGAAGTTGGTGGCTACCAATTTGTTTTTCAGCAAAATATAAGCATTGTAAATCGTGCCGACTTTACCATCCTCAAAAGAAAGTGGTACAACAATAGAAACAGTATCTGCCACCGCGACCTCATCTTTTGTCTCAGAAGACTGATTACTGTTATTGCATGCCATTAGCAATGTTATAGCGAGGAAACCAATTGATTTTTTCATAACTTATATTCACTTTATAGGCTAAGCGTAACCGCCCATTATTCTTTGTGCTCAAATTAACATTTTTAAAGTTTAAACACAAAAAAAGCCCCAATAAATTATATTGGGGCTTCACAAATATTATATTGAAATTATATTTTAAAATGTTAGGCTGCAGCTTACAGTTTGAAACCGTATGCTAAACGCAGACCTACATAACCTATGCTTCCACCATCTTGGCTCAAACCTTCATATTTAACACCCAAATCTAAACCATTACTCCAAGCATAACCTATTGCAGGTGAATAAACAAAAGATGTTCCTGCTCCAGAGCTAGTGCCAAAGCCAGCACCAATTTCTGCTAAACCGTAAGCACCCGCCCCAGTTTCGTTAAAAAAGTATTTTAAGCCCGCTTTTAGAGGCACATATCCAAAACTACCCCCACCAAAATCATCCTTAACTGACATGTTTGTATATCCAACCGTTAATGGCACCGACAGTTGTCTATCAATATCAAACTGGTAACGTAAATCTGCGCCTATAGCAAAACTATAGGCATCGTTAGTTGGAACACCTAAATTTAAACCAATACCTAATTTAGGGCTTGATGACTGCGCTTTAACCTCAAAAGAAGTAGTAATAAATAAGGCTAATGCAGCTGCTGCAGTAGCTAAAGTTTTTGTATAAAATTTCATAATTTTCTTTTTTAATGTGTTTGTTAATTTATAAACATTTATGCGAAAGAATTGTTCAAACAACATGCCAAAAAAAAAGAATAATTAATTAATAACAAATTATAAAACACTAATTAACAATGCAATATATAGCTGATATTTATTTATCGCCCATTACCTAAAACAGGAATATGAAGACCTATAGTTTGTACTAAAAATAATACAGCCTACGTTCTATTGCAAATATCCATCCCATCGTTTCAGCTCTTTTAAACTAAAGTGATAATTTACGGTTACGCCCAAATGCCTCCCTTCAACCTCATCACCGAGCCCACTTTTTCTTCGAAATTGGCGATTTTGCTTTTCGCGTTGCCAGATTTTTCTCAAATCTTGGGCTAAACGATAATAAAATTGCACACCCTTATCTCCCAAAATGCAAGGTCTGTCTATTACAACCCAAAATATAAAAACGTGTACTTTCGACTTTGTGGTCAGATCGAAATATCTTTTTAGATCGCTCAAGTTAAGGGCTACCGTTTCGGATGGTTTTAAGCCGCTCTTCGGTAAAATTCGTTCTACCGTCATAAAGGTTCGTCTCTGTACTTTTACTTCAACGTAAAATTTTTCTCCACTTGGGGTATTTACTAAAATATCTGGATAGCCTTTTTTAATTGTTTTTTGAGCTTTAAATTTTGTGCTATCATTGATATAACCAATGAGCATATTTTCGTAAAACTCAGAGAATTTTAAATCATCCTTAAAAAGATAAACCATTTTGCTTACGGCATCGCAGCGAGTAGGACATACTTTGCAATTATACACGTAAGGTGATATTTGCAAGTATTTTTTCATAGGTTAATAGTTAGTAATGATGAGATGAGTAACTTTTCGATTGTTACGACCTCGCATGTTATAGGTATAGTTTTTTCCAAAAGTTACGATTTTAATTTTAGGATGTGTGTAGATATTCTTAATAAATGTAGTTTCCTTGATTACAACCATCCACTTTGCCGGACAAGTAATTAAGAGATTAGCCAAGCGTTGTTGATCACGCTGTGTAAATGCATTTTTATCGTACTCGGAAAATTCACTATCATAAGGCGGATCGATAAAAATAAAATCGGTCGGTTTTAGTTTCACACCGTTCAGCAAGTGTTCGAAATCAAGATTGGTGATAGTTGACTGCTGAAAAAGCTGTTGAGTAGTTTTTGCAAATATTTGGTTAATCTTATTTCTGAACTTTTTTCGGTTATAAGCAATACCACCGTAAGGGATGTTAAAATCTCCTTTGGAATTAAATCTAAACATGGAAGCATAGCAAAACTCTCTTACAAAGTACCAATTGGCCGCGGCTTTGCTCTCCGTTAACACAGGGGTTTTAGCATGAATATTCATTAGGTCTCTAAAGTACAAGTACATGCCGCTCTTCAATCCTGTTTCGAAATGATCAGCGAGCTCGTCAAAACTAAAAATCCGCTTTTCGGCTATGCTTATTACCGCAATTCTTCTTGTCTTGTCAAGTAAGCTCGCTTTCAATCGCCTAATAAATAGGTTAGTATCAACGGCAAACCCATTATTCAGCAGTACTGGATAGTCAGCAAATGTTTTCTCAATATCCCTAACCAGCAATTTCGATAATTCAGGCAGCGTTTCAATTTCTGCAATAGCCTCAGCGAACCGGCTATGATATTTTTTCCACAACTGCTGACTGGCTAGCGTTAGGGCCTCCCATGCTTCTGCATATCTGTATAAATCGTCTTTAAAAACTGGATTAGCCAACTGGCGATAAAAATTTATGAGGTCTGTACTTTTATCGTTTATCAATGAAGGAGTTTGTGGTTGCAAGGCAAAAAACACTCCTCCACCTCCAAAGAATGGTTCAATGTAACGTTCAAAAGGCGGAATAAATTCTTTAAATAAAGCAAATTCGCGGTACTTACCACCGGTCCATTTTATAATTGGCTTTATTTTTTTCTCCATTTAACGAAGATGCAATATTTTTTAATGAAAATGATATCTCACTAAGTCAATTGCTTCGCTTTTTATTTTTTCAAAATTATCGCTTGCTTCAATCCAATTAATTTTAATGCCGTCTTTTTCCATCTTCCTGAAAAAAGTCATCTGGCGCTTTGCAAACTGACATATTGCGGTACCAAGCCTTTCCACAAGCTCTTCGTAGGTCAAAATCCCATCCAGATAATTGACCACAAATTTGTATTCCAAGCCGTAAAAAATCAGTATATCCTTGGAAACCCCTTCTTTTAACAGTGCCTCAACCTCAGTAATTAAACCACTCTCCAAACGCTGTTTTAATCGTTTAATAATCTTGTTCCTGCGTATATCTACCGCGTTGTATAAACCGATAACTAATGGGTTTAAAGAAACTCGATCTTGAAATTTCATATCGTTATATTTCAAATAATCAGCAATTTCTATACCTCTAATCAATCTCTTACTCGAGCTATAATCAACTTTATCTCTAAACTCAACAGGGTACTTATTAAGGAGTTCTTGCAATGATTTTTTCTCTAAAGTAACCAACCGTTGGCGAAGCGCTTCATCCACCGGAACTTCTGTATAAAATTGTTTTTGAAGTAAACTATGAATATACATTCCAGTGCCTCCGCATAAAATCGGCAATCGCTTTCTATCTATAATAGCTTGATAAGCTTGGAAAAAATCATCCTTAAAAGCATTGACATGATACTTTTCTCCCGCATTTTTAATATCTATTAAATGATAGGGAATTCGCTTGTCCGCTACTAGGTATTCCGACAAATCCTTACCGGTGCCAATATCCATCCCCTTAAAAATTTGACGGCTATCTGCGCTAATTACCTCCCCATTTAAAACATCAGCCAATCGGACAGCTAACCTGGTTTTACCAACAGCTGTTGCACCAAGTACAATTAGTAAATTTTTATTGGGCATTATTATACAGATGATATTTTATATTTCCGGTATTGAATACTTTAAAATAGCCTCTATCGGCTAAAAAATCATCCAAATTTAAGATATTTTGCATCTCAAATGCGGTTAAAATGTCTTTTGGTAAACGATGAGATGTATAACGTTTGGCTGCTTTACTATCGAAATAAAATTGCACCGAGGGTGTGGTGCCAGAAACATCAAATCCTAATTTATCGTATCCCTTACCTAACGACCAATCTCTATCGGCGTAGGTCATCAAATCGTTAATATCAGAATCTTTTAAGAAACTACTGATCAACTTTCCTAGTCCCCCCGCAATGGTATAGCCAGTTTTTGTCGCAAACCTAATTAATTCTGCGGACTTATAATGTTCCCCCTTACTCTTCATGGGTCGTGAAGCTGCAAAACACGCTACCGCGGAGAGCTCCGAGCCGAAATAAAGACCTAAATGGTGTTTTGTTTTTACGTAACCTTGCAGATGGTGTAATTCCAAGAAACTCTTGGCATCTCCCGCGTCTATTTCTAAAATCTTTCCTTTTCTCCCGTGAAGCGTTTCGTTTAGTCCACAAAAAGAATCTAATCTACTTAGTACTTGATAGCGACGAGTGCACCAAACATCTTCCCATAAATGAACTAACATGAGCTGCTTGTTTTGATACAGTGCTTGTAAAGAAATTAATTGTGCTGCCGTAAAACCTGAATTGAGTGGGATTAAGTTGACGTATAACCTGCTATTTATTGCTACAATATAACAAGGCGTGTGTTGTACGCTCGAGACATTTTGGTATCTCCCTTGAACAGTTAAGAAAAAATCTTCTTGAAATAACGGACTTAGTACTCCCACGTTGATTGTATTAGTGTACAAAATAAAGATTTATTTATGATAACGCTTGCAAAACGAAAAAGTTTAGAAACAAAAAATGCAGTCTAAGTAATAGACTGCATTTGCACCATATATATTATCTCAACTAATTTTTCTGTACGCGTCCACTCTTACGATCTTCGGCCCTACCAATGGTGTAACCTGCGCCAGCACCAACAAGACCACCGATTACTGCACCACGAGCATCTTTCTTATCTATAATTGCCCCACTAATAGCACCGACACCGGCTCCAATGGCGGTTCCCTTAGCAGCGTCACTCCAACCTTTCTTTTTAGCTTGTGTACTGGTAACGCCTGCAGAAGAAGTAGTTACTGTGTTACCTGAGCTGTACCTTCCGGTAGCACCTCTCTTAGCGGCTGCCAACTCTGCCTCATGCCTTTCTTGAACCATACGTTGTTCTTCTTCTATTTTACGCTTTTGCTCTTCTACCTCCGCACGCTTAAAACTATCCAGCCTAACGCTATCTTTGTAAGCCGTTAAAGCCGCTTGTTTTTCTAACTCAACCTGCTTTGCACTTTTTCCGCAAGATGCTAAAATAGTTGCACCTAATACTAACGACATCAATACCTTTTTCATCTTTTTAGAATTTAGTTTTTAAAGCCACCTCTGATATTTCTAAAAATTTCGTTGAGATGAATAATTAACATGAAGAATGCTGTAAAAACTGTGCCATCAACTAGAAAGAATAGGAAATATGTGAAAAAAATAAATCTATGGAGTGCATACAAGCTACATTTTTAACTGTTTGAGCCACTGAAGAATTTGTTACTAACATTTATCTTTGACAAAATATTTCATAGTAAAGTTGTAGCGTTTTGTGTACAAAAACATATCTTGTAAACTAAATTTTAAAAGAAATTAATGGATTTGACAATTTGGGGTGCTGCTCAGCAAGTTACGGGAAGTATGCATCTTTTGGAGCTGAAAAATTACAAAATTTTAATTGATTGCGGTTTGGATTATGAGAAGGGCAATCATCAAGAACAAAATTTAAGCTTTCCATTTGAGCCGCATGAAATAGATTTAGTCATACTCACCCATGCGCATATAGACCACTCTGGTAACCTGCCCACTCTAATTAGAATGGGCTACGATGGACAAATTCTTTGCACAGGGCCAACCGCAGATTTAACCGAAATATTATTGGTCGATTCGGTGAATATATTTTTGAATAAACAAAAAGAGCAGCGTAAAGCTCACTCCAAACGCCGAGGTGGACCCCAACCGTTATACCTCCAAAAGCATGTGATGGAAACCGTGGATCGTTTTGTAACGATAGGATTTCACAAGCCGTTTAGAATTAATGGCGATATTGAACTCACTTTTATACCCGTGGGGCATTTGCTTGGCGCTGCTGCAGCGGTATTCTATATCAAGGAAGACAATGTTCAGAAGTCTATTGCTTTCTCGGGGGATATAGGGAGAGCAGGTTACCCAGTACTTATAGACCCCGAAACACTTCCACCCGTAGACTATTTGGTATGTGAGAGTACATACGGAGGAAAAACGCACAGCTCGGACGATTTAATTGAAGATAAACTAGTTAAAGTAATATCGGAAACATGCATTAAAAACCCTGGTCGCTTAATTATACCAGCATTTAGTATTGGGCGTACGCAATCGCTCATATTCAAGCTTAACCAGATATTCAGCAAAGGTTTATTGCCGCCTGTAGAGGTTTTCGTTGACAGTCCACTCGCCAATTTCGCGACAGAAATTTATAGAAAACACCACCAGTATGTAAGTGAAGAGGCTAAAGATTTCTATGCAAGTAAGGGTGATGAATTTGACTTCGACAACTTGACTTACTTGAAAACACAAAAGGAGAGCCTAGCGGTGAGCAATTACCTGGATCCCTGTATCATTATTTCATCGGCGGGAATGTTAGAAGGCGGACGAATACAAGATCATTTGTATTATAATATCCAGAATTATTATTGCACCATTCTGTTTATTGGCTATTGTGCTAAAGGTACTCTAGGCGATAGGCTTTTACGAGGCGACCCTATTGTAAGGCTAAGAAATAGAGATTTAATGGTGTATGCAAAAATAGAGCGCACTGATTTATTGAGCGGACACGGTGACCACAATGACTTGATGAATTATGTAAGAAAACAAAATCCTGATAAGATTAAAAAAGTGTTTTTGGTGCACGGAGAAACGGCAAGGTTAAACGCATTTAAGGATGCTTTAGAATGCGAGGGTTACAACGCAGAAATTGCGGAAAAAGGTAAACGATATACGCTTTAAAAATAACAGAAGTTTATTTTACGTTCTCTGTCGTTCATAAAATTCCAACTTATGGAAATTTCGTGAGTTGCACCGGCATAACGCGACAATGAGCTCACGGTGTGATCGTAAGAGTATCCAATTCTTAAACGCTCATCAATAAAAAACTCTGCCATCCCTATAATGGCATTGTTATTACGAGGCTTACCAATTAAGGCAGGCTTGTTATACATCTTAATGCCTGTCCGGTACCCGGCACCAATCCATACCTTTTGTTTAAATAAAAAGAAAGCATTTATATCTAATACTGTTGGTCCCGCTACATCATCTTTTATCAAGAAAAAAGGTTTAAAATCTAGTTCATATTCTACAATTGGAAACAACAAACCACCTGTTAAATAATAATGCGGCGTAGGCGTTGGGAAGTTGTAATCGAGCTTAGCTTTATCTAAAATATATTTACCAACCACGTTGTTTGCCGAAGCACCCACATACATGCGTTCTGTAGAGAAGAAAACACCAACTCGTAAATCAGGTATAATTTTTTTCACCATACCAGAAGGGATATACTGATCTCCGGCATCAGTAGGTTCTAGCATTGAACCATCTACACCTGCTTGTTGAACACCCACCCCGAAGCCTAATGCAAGTTTAGAGGTTTCATCTTCGTTTACAGGAAACCTGTATGCATAGTTACCATAAGCGGATAGATTTTTTTGTGCTCCTAAATTGTCCGCACCAACAATTAAAGACAAACCCACCCGCTCGTTAGGCATTAATGCATCAGCAGAAAACGAAAAACTTTTTGGTGCCCCATCTATACCCATCCACTGGTTACGGTATGTGGCGTTAATGTTTAAACGTTCTCTGTATCCCGCATACGCGGGATTGATATAAATAGCGTTAAAAATATACTGGCTGTACTGCGCATCTTGTTGAGCGAAGCCAGAAAAACCAGTTAACACTAAAAGAAAAACAATATACCATCTACTTATTTTCATACTATTTATCTCTTAAAATAGTTACCCACCCGGCAATATTTTTAGGCTTACCATCCTTACCCACCATCTTGAAGATATAATAATATGTACCTTCACTTAAACCATTTCCATCCCAGTTGTTCTTGTATCCGCCCGAACTTCTGAAGACTTCGTTACCCCATCGGTTAAAAATTGCAACTGTATTGTCTGGATAAAGCTCTATACCCTCTACCTTAAATACATCGTTCTTTCCATCGCCGTTTGGCGTAATTACGTTTGGCACTTTTATATCACCAATGATTTTTTTAATGTCCGTGGAAGCATTATTGGTAAGATTTGGATCAGGCATACTAGGATCGCCGGAGATTTCTGCTTTGTTGTAAACCAAACCATCTACCTTTCCTTGTACTTGAATTTTCAACAATTGACTTTCGCCATCATCCAACTGTGGCAAGCTCCATGTGATTACACCATTTTCGTATTTAGCCCGATTGTCGTCCATCGCTACAAAAAGTAGATTGGTAGGCAATACATCTGTAACTACAATATCTGTAGTCGCTGTGTTTCCATTATTTCGAGCAATAATAGTGTATTCAAAAGTTTCGTTAGGCCCCACTGCTCTACCTTCCGATTTCTTTATTACCTCTAAATCCGCATAATCCACTAAAATCACAAAAGGATCGGATTTATCAGAAACACAATCATACATGCTTATTGCTTCCAACTGATACTCGCCAGGTAAATTTGTAGTTAACCGGGAGCCATTTTCATTGGCAATAAGTCTCCCATCCCTATACCAGCGATATGAAAATTCTTGGTCGTAGGCTGCTCCAATAGTGATGGAGGTGCCTAACCGAATTCTAATCGGGTTAGGTTGTTGTGCCTGCACTTGCAATACTTGAAGCAGCAGGAACAGCAAGAGATATGTAATCTTGTTGAACTTCATTAGCTAGGCGAGCCTATGTCTAATATTTAGTCGACAAGAACAATGCTTGGTTTTGTTGGTTTCGGCGTAACAGTTACTGTTTGCGATGCTGTCGACGAGACTTCACAACCTTTGCTGTCTCCAGATCTAAGCACACCTGTATTTTCTGCAGTAAGGTTATAAACTACGGTTGCACTAAAAACGTAAGTTCCAGCTTCTGTAGCATTCATTGTAAAGACGTTCGTATCCGAAGTGGCACCGTTATCGCTACCTACTAAAGATACTGGATCAACTGCTATACCGTTTTTTGTAACCGACCAAACATACGTGTAACCTACACCTGCAGGTAAAGCACTTGCTGGGGTTGTTGTAGCTGTAATCTGAGACGTTAACACGGCAGCACTATTGTCTCCGCAATAAGTACCATTGGTTGGAGAACTTAATGCCAAGGTTTTTGTTGGCAATTTGTATACCGAAAAAGGATCCGACGGGTCTCCCAAACAACCACCAGCAGATTCAATAGCTGAGGTATAAAGATGTTCGCCAACTGCTAAATCTGTAGGAATTGGATAATTGGTGCTGTTCGCACCAGTGTAAGCAATTGGACTTCCGGGAAGCTCCACCCCGTTCTTGTACCAACGAACCTTGTCGCCAGCCACTAAACTAGCTTCTTCTGGCGTGCGAAGTACGGCCGTACCATTGTCGCATAGGTAGGCATTATAGTAAGTTGTTTGGGCGTAGGTTGATAGTTTTGCGCCAATTAGCAAAAATATTGCAAGAGTGGCTGTGCGGATAATTGTTTTCATTGTTTGTGGATTTATATGTCAATTTCTAGTTATTGTTTATTGTATTAATTGTATATGTGCTTTTGTTGGATATGGTGTTATGGAGATTGCAAATGGTAAGTTGGTACTACTATCTCCCTCCGCATTTTTAACGGAAATCCAACCGTGGTAAGTCCCCACCGGTGCCGATGTTGGAATATCAATTACGATGTGGCCCACACTTGCTGGGGGAGTTATTACAGGTAGCACAGCATTTATAACGGCAGCAAAACCAGCAGCTTGTGAAGCCGAATTCCAGGTTAGCGTATATGTAGTTGGGTTTACCTTAGGATCATGAAACGGCAATTCTATCGTTTTTTCGCCAATGCAAACACTTTGTGTTGGTTGTAGCGATACTAATGGCGGTTCCCGAACTACATAGGTTTCCTCATATTTACAGTTATTGGCATCAGTAACGGTTAATGTATAAGAGCCTGGAACAAGCTGACTAATGTCTTTGGTGGTAACCGTGCTGCCATCTGGAAAAACCCAACTGTATTGATGTTCTCCAACACCACCCACACTCGTTACCGCAATAGCCCCGTCGTTTGCGTTAAAGGAAGAAATATGGGTAATACTTTCATTAAGATCTAGTAAAGGCTTCGGTTGATGAATGGTTAGCGTACCTATGCCGTATGCACCTAAAGGGTCGGTTACCCTAAAATTAATTACTATTGTACCGAAGAAACGCACAGCAGGAATGAAAAGAAAATCACCGTTAGGATCCAGTGTAAAGCTTCCTTTAGCCGTGTCGTAATTGCCTTCTAAAGAATAAACCAATGTACTCGCAATATGAGCAGCATCTGGATCGACAGCTGTAAGTTTCCCTGATGCCTTAGTATCACACTCTATAACATCAATTTCGAAATTGTTAGGACGAGGCTTTGCATTAATATGAACATCCTCAAAGCTTGACGAAGTTAAGTTGCCATTATAATTTTGACCTAAAACATTCCCAGAATTACCTGTTTCGTATGTAGTGTTGGCTCCTGTAAAGGCATTTGTTCGAGGGGTAATTCGGCGATTGGGATTTTGAAGCGTACGCGTGGGATCTAAGTAATTTATCTGTGCACTGGCATGATGCATGCCCTCTGCCACATTATCTGCTATATCAACTTCAATAGTAAAAACGACGCTTCCACTTGGAGGAATATTATATCCCTCTTGGGTAACGGTTGTACCGATATAATATACTCCAGAAACTAAGGTTATGGTTGGATTTAAAGGGCCAGCACTACCGCCAACTAGCGTGGGAGCTAAAGCCTTTAATGTGAACCCAGGCGGTAAACGAAGTTCAACTTGTACGCCACCCGCATTACCACCGCTTGGACTGTTGTAAACTGTTAAGGTATATGTAGCAGTAGTTCCTGGATTTCTGCTTCCAAGTATACCAGGGTTAGCCTCCACAAGTGAGGTAGTAAGTTGAGGGTAACAAATTTGACCGCCACCTTGTAAATACGTGGGTAAATTACTAGTGTTAAAGCCGTAAATAATTCCATCTCTTCCATCACTGGCGAAATGAGAAGTACCGTTCCCATTATCTGCTCGCCCAGATGAGCCACGTGTTACTGTGCCACTCACTACAGCGCCCGGTACATTGTGGTAAATAATACCACCACCACCACCACCGCCGGGTCCATGTTCATTTCCGCCATCTCGCTCAGTATTTCCGCCATTACCTCCGTTTGCAGAAATACTCAACGAAGCCCCTGCGCTGTTTGCTAGTGCTCGAACAAACACCGTCCCGCCAGCGCCCCCACCACCTGCTCCGTCTGGGGCAGATCCGTACACGCCACGCTCGCCACCACCACCGTTTGAAACAATAACTCCAGTGCCCGTAATTTTTTCTACGTTGATAAGAATTATTCCACCACCAACGCCACCACGCACACCAGACATGGCATTATTTGCATCGCCACCGCCGCCGCCGCCGCCCATTATTAATCTTGTTAAGTCTTGTGGCAGATTAATACCGGGTCTACCACCTGCTGGATTGGTACCGCCACCACCTGCCCAACCATATCCGCCAACGCCTCCCTGACCACCGTTACCGCCACCGCCGCCGCCAGCGTTATGATCGTTACCGCCACCACCGCCATTTGCTGGCGCCCCTTTTCCGTAAGAGCCATTGGGTAAACCTTCTGCTCCGCTGTTAAAGTCTTTATATCCGTCGTACATGTACCTCGGCGTTCCAGCAATCCCCTCTCCTTTACCAACAGATCGATTATCTGTTGAAGGAATAACGTAAATATTATTCTTATTTCCCCCAGGATCTGCACTTTGATTCGGTCCGTAACCACCTCTAAATCCCTTTTGAGAGGCATCAATCCTGAAGCCATTAAAGTTCATGTTTCCAGCCACATCAAACGCAATTACGCCGCCGGCTCTGCCATTGTAGGGTACCGTTGTAATATCTGAGCTTAAAGTGAGATTTGAATATTGAGGAACCCTAACGATTTGAAATCTGCGTTGACCGCGAGTGGTTGTAGGAGCTGCGTTGTGATAGGTATTCACCGTTCCGCCACCTGCTCCAGCCCCTCTAAAATTTAGTACACCACCAGTTAGGGGGACTTCGTTTAGCGCAATTACATATTCAAATTTTCCAGAAAATCCTATATCCGTGTAGCCAGTACCTCCTAGATTGTCGGCGCCCGAGTTATTACTGCCTGACCCATAATTTGCATTGTTTTGGCTATTAATCAAAGCGTCTTGCATCTGAATGATTAAAATTAGATCACCAGCACGGATTGGAATATCGCCGTAGTTGTTATTATAGGCATCTGTTGCAGGAACCGGATCGAGAGCGATGCTTTTATCCCCAGAGTTTAAAATCTTATCGCCTTCAATTGGATAATAACTATTAATGGGATTCGTGTTTGAACTTGGGCCGTCGATGCCTGAAGTTCCGCAGATTTGCGCATGAACATCTGTATAAAAGGAGAGAAAAACTAAAACACAAAACACCAGCCACCGCCCGAGCGGTGGAAAGAGCAAATTTTGAGTGCGTTTTTGAGCTCGTCCTTTAGTGCGCATACCTTAAAAAATGTACACTAAGTAGCAACTCAAAACTAGAAAAGACTACTTAGTATACGTTATTGTGTTTGGGAGCAACTGCACATTTTTAATAGATACTTGCCGTTGTCGACACTAATATAGAATTATAAAAGATAATAGAGAAACAATTTCTACATTTTGTGAATTTAATTATACATCGCAAGAAATTGTGTAGAAAATTATACACACATAAGCAAGAGTGAGAGTATTTTATAACAAAAAAATCCAGCACTACCGTGCTGGATTTGAAGAAAATATCATTTTTCTAAGGTGGAATCGCAATTATGCTAATCTCGAACCGAATATTCGTATCCGTACCATTTATTTAAAAATTTTGCTATTGCCAAGGCAAACTTCCGCGAGGCAACATTTCGGATACTTTCGTTATTACGAACAGTAATACCCGGTGTTTCTGCCTGAATAGCAGATATATTATCATCAAACCCTGCCGTTGCACCTAATCTTGTGGTACCATATTTACGTGTACAATATCCTCCATTAAAATAAGGCCTTCGTTTAGCATTTCCTGCAGCATCAAGACCGAAGAAATTATCATCAGCTTCTAAGATCTTGATCTGGGGGCTTGGCACCGAAATAACTCCTTCTCTGCCTAACAAGGCTCCAAAACTATACTCCCCTCTAATTATTTCTGAAAATGGAACATTTGGATGTACTTTCGCTAAAGCAGCTATTGATGAAGAATCTGCCAATTGATTTAAGTAATTGTCACTTTGTGATATTGCATAATTACTTAAACCGTAACCCAATTCAGTTTGATCGATAAACTTACTTTCCAACGATTTACCGTGTACAGATTGGTATGGTTGTGGACTTTTATAAGTGTGTGCGTGACCATGCAAATCTAAAAACAATCCACCTTTGCCATTCTTTTGAACTTCTGCCATCTTGTTTCGAGCGGCCAAAAGTAAATCATGATAACTTAAATATGTTTCTTGAGCATCTGCATCCAAATATCTTTTATCAACATCCCGAGGCGTTGTGTTTGGGTCCACTCGTTTCCGACTAATGGAATTTATGATTATCCAAGAACGTTTTTTTGAAATAGTTTTAAAACGATTCGATATACTTTCTGCCAAGGGGAGCGTTCCAATATCCCTTCCAGTGGTGCCTGTCTCGGGTATTTCTGGCGAACCTTTTAATACCCCGTCATGCGGAACGCCTAATAATAAAGGAGAATCGAAGTCGCCAACCACAAGTTTTACATAATTTTTAAAACCAAAAACTGTATCGCCTGGTTTGTAATTTCTCCCCTTATAAACAAAGGAATTATCTTTTCTTGAATTTGTAGAAACTTTTGCAGGAGCAAAACTTGCTAGCACCAATGTAAGAAGCGCCAAAGCACCTACGGTTAAATATTTCTTTTTCATTCTATAGCCATGTTTTAGATTTATACAACTATAGACAGAAAACCGATAGACGAGGGCTTATCCAGATAAAAAAAATGCATATCTCAAAACCAAAGCTTCTTGATATGCGTTTCGCCGATGAGTGAAGCCCGTTACTTATTCTTTAACAAGTCTCTAATCTCAGTAAGCAATACTTGTTCTTGTGAAGGAGCAACTGGCGCAGCCGGTGCTACCTCCTCTTTCTTCTTCAATCTGTTTACCATTCTAATGATGATAAAAAGAACGAGCGCAATGATGGTGAACGAAATTATTTCCGATAAAAAGTTACCGTACTTAACAGCTGTTCCGGGAATGGTTAACTCGCTGAGATTAGACAAATTTGCTGCTTTTAAAGCAGGAGCTAATACTGCAGGCGTTATTACATCTTCTACAAGAGATGAAACTATTTTACCGAATGCGCCACCGATAATCACACCGACAGCTAAATCAATTACGTTACCTTTTACGGCAAAGTCTTTAAACTCTTTTATGAAACCCATTTTTGTAAAATTATTAAAGTTGATTAATTTTTCTAAGCACAAACTTATACAAATTGCATATAATAAATAAAAATAACAAAGTTTTCTAAACGATTTATGTATTTTTGAGCACTACAAACAATTCGTGTATGCTTAAACAACATCTACAACAGAAGCTTTTACAAAAACTTTCACCACAACAAATTCAGTTTATTAAGTTGTTGCAAGTGCCTACTGTTGCGCTCGATACACGTATAAAGGAAGAATTAGAGGAGAACCCAGCATTAGAAGATTCTAGTCTAATTTCTTTAGACGAGCCTAAAGGCGAATACGATGATTTACAAGATGACGGAGCAAATATTGACCGTGATAGCAGTGAAGATACTGGTATGGACGAGTTTAATGTAGACGATTATTTGCAAGAAGACAATACTAACGACTACAGTACTTCGTACAACAATGGCGATGATGATGACGAGAAAAAGGAAACACCAATAGCCATAGAAACTACGTTTTTTGAGACTTTACAACAACAATTGGATCTTGTTCCCTTATCTGATCAAGACTTTATTATAGGAAAGCAAATTATTGGGAGTTTAGATGATGATGGTTACTTAAGAAGGCCATTAACTTCTATGATTGACGATTTGGCGTTTTCTCAGAATGTAATCGTTGAGGAAGAAGACGTTTTAGAGATGCTGAAACTTATTCAAAGCTTCGATCCAGCAGGTATTGCCGCTAGAGATTTACAAGAATGCCTATCGCTCCAGTTAAAGCGTAAAGATTTATCTAATCCACTTATTAAAAAGGCGATAGAAATTGTTGAGCATTATTTAGATGAATTTACCCGCAAACACTACGATAAGCTTGAAAAATCTGTTGGCTTAACTAGTGAAGAGCTAAAAGAGGTAGTTGCAGAAATTTTGCGTTTAAATCCGAAGCCGGGAGATTCTAATCAGGTTACGACCAAACAACTCCAGGTTATCCCAGATTTTCATATCAGTAATAACGAAGGTGTTCTTATTTTAACATTAAACGCTCGGAATGCGCCAGAATTAAGGGTCAGTCGCTCGTACATGGAAATGTTTGATCACTATGATAAATCTACGCAAAAGGATAAAAAACTGAAGGAGGCCGTTCAGTTTGTTAAACAGAAACTCGATTCTGCAAGATGGTTTATAGATGCGATAAGACAAAGACAACAAACTTTGTTAAAAACCATGAATGCCATTATGCAATACCAATACGATTACTTTTTAACGGGTGATGAGCGTAAGCTACGCCCAATGATTTTGAAAGATATTGCAGACAAAATTGGGATGGATATTTCAACTGTATCGAGAGTTGCAAATTCAAAATATGTACAAACAGAATTCGGGACATTTTTGCTAAAATCTTTCTTTTCAGAAGCAATACAGACCGAAAGTGGTGAAGAAGTTTCTAATAAGGAAGTAAAAAAAATTCTGGAAGATTGCATTGCGAAAGAAGACAAACGTAAACCTCTGGCAGACGAAAGACTAACCGAAATTTTGAAAGAAAACGGTTACAACATTGCTAGAAGAACAGTTGCCAAATATCGCGAACAGATGAATATTCCTGTAGCGAGATTAAGAAAGCAGCTTTAGGTTAGTGCCACACCCTGCCCCCGCTAAACACTTGGTAAACGTTTTTTAGTTGGAAACCCAACACAATTTCGTGAGTACCGCTGCTTACCGATCTCAAGGCTGAGGTTGTTAGATCATAGGCATAAGTTAAGTTCACAAAGTTTTTAATATTAAACCCTGCCATTGCCGAGAAGGAATCCTCACTTCTGTAACTTCCGCCTAACCAAAATTTGTCTTTAAAAGAAAACTTAGCGTTAATATCTAAAGAAATAGGTAAGTTCTCTACGCGTTTCACCATGAACGAAGGAATAAACTTAATTTCTTCATCGACAAAAAACATATAACCAGCTGTGGCAAATAGATGCGGTACAGATTTCCCCTCCTTGTAAACAGCATTATTGGTAAACGCCAACCGCTGTGGTAATATTTGTTGCGCCGAAATGCCTCCGAAAAAGCGAGCGCCATAATACCAAACGCCCAGTCCCACATCGGGCTTCGTCAATTGATCTACATTGGCAAGCGCAGGATCGACATCCATTTCGAGTTTTATAGCGTTCACATCTAAGGCTACCCTACTAAAGCCACCGTAAACACCGACTGATAAATTGCTTGCGCCACTGAGCTGCAAGTGGTATGCGTATGATAAACCAGCATCTAGGCGAGAAATAGGTCCAGCCTTGTCTACCACGGCAGTTACACCCATACCATGATGTGCAGGCGATGAAGTATAATTTTGCGTGTAACTTCTAGATCTTGGATCATTGCTATCGTCGGGCAGTGACAAGGGATTAGCCCAAAGATACTCAGAACCCAAGCTCCATTGTGCAGACACAAAAGAAGTACGGGGAGCATCTTGCATGCCAGACCATTGTAGGCGATGGCCAATTTTTGCATCCACGTAATTCTCGGTGCCGCTAAGCGCCGGATTGAGCAAAAAATTATTAAAAATGTACTGCGTATACTGTGGCCTTTGTTGCGCATACACTGCAGAAAAGTTGAGAGACATTAATGATAAGATTGCCAGGTAAATGTTTTTCTTCATCATTTAATTATAGTCAATGTTCCTGTTTTGGGTTTTCTTCCTTTATTTAAGTTTATAATATAATAATATACGCCAATGGGAACTTGCGCACCGTTAAACGTCCCATCGAAAGGGGCTTGGTAACCCCGACTTCTAAACAATAACCGCCCGCTCCTATCAAATAATTCTACAGTTGCGTTGGGGTAAATATCTATGTGTTTAATATTCCAAACATCGTTAATTCCATCTCCGTTCGGTGAAATAGCGCTCGGTACTTCCAAATTTCTCAACAGTTTTACCTTTACCTCATCTGTATTAGTGCAACCCTTAGCGGTAGTTACGGTCAATTTATACACCATGTCTTCCGTAGGTGTTACTCTTGGGTTTAAAACATCATCCCTATCCAGCCCAGCCGAGGGAAACCATTTGTAACTAAGCCCCGTACCGTTTGCGGTGGCTTGTAACACTGCACCATCGCCTTCGTAAATCTCCAAATCTGGTCCCACGTTTAACACTGGTGTTGCCAATACAGTGACCTGTTGGCTCACCTCACTCACACATCCCTCTCCAATTTGATAGCTGTAGGTAATAGTGTGCACGCCAATCCCCGCCACAGATGGGATAAATAAACCGTCTTTACTCACGCCTGTACCACTAAAATTACTTTTACCAATTAAACCATTTTTTTCCGAAACTAATAACTTTATACCATCCGCTTCTTGACAAATTTCAACAGGATTACCAAAATCTAGTTCTGGGAGAGCGGTAATGGTAATTTCTTGCTGTTTTTCCTGTACACAATTTGTACCAGAAAAAACTCTCATCATTACTTTATAGGTTTTATGGCTAATATTCGAAAATACTGGATAGCTAAATGAATATAATTTTGCGTCCTCGCTTCTCAAGGATGGGCTTTCATCTACGATGTCTGGTGTGTTTTTACTCTCGTAATCGAAATACCACTCAATTCTACTTATTTCTCCGTAATCCACACTCGCTAAATCCTTAAAAACTAATGGATTTGCACTGCATAAAGCCTTTTCATTGAGCACTTCGAAATTAGCTATCGGCACTGTTCCGTTTACTTGAAATTGTTTTTCTACACTTGTGGTACAGCCTGCTGCTGAAGTTGCACTGAGTTTCACTTTATATATTCCCGGTTTGGTATATTGATGACGACCATGGATTTCCGAAGAAGTATTGGATTGGGGAAGCGACGCCTCAGCATCACCAAAATCCCAGGTGTACACCAATCCTTCGCCAGTAGTTATACTAGATAGGTTGGTGAATACTGCGGGGCCATCATTAGCGCAAATTACTGGGAGCTCAAAGTCTAATGTAGGTAGTTCATTTACCTTTAGAGACTTTTCTAGATTACTTACACAACCAAAAGTAGTCGTTACTGTTAGTTTAATATTATAAGTGCCGGCCTTGGTATAAGTATGAAATGGGTTGGCGTCCGTAGAAGTGCTACCGTCTCCAAAATCCCATAACAGGCTGGCAATTTCGCCGTCGGCACTGGTAGATTGGTTCGTAAAATTTACTGCCCGTTGTTCGCAAACGGTGGGATTGGTAGAAAATGCGACTTGAGGAAGTTCATGCACCTCTACAATTTTTGTGAACACATCAGAATAGCAACCACTCTCGGAGGCTGTCATTAGTTTTACCGTATAAGGTCCAGCTGCACTATATACGTGTGTTGGATTTTGCAAAGATGATGTTGTGCCATCTCCAAAATCCCAAAGCCATTTTTTTAGCACTCTTTCCTCTGCGTTCGTTACACTCAGATCCTTAAATTTAATTTCCGTTTTTGCACAGCTTGCTGCCTCAATTTCAAAATTTGCAGTAGGATACGGATCTACCGAAAAGATAAATTCGAAATCTGCAGATCCTATAAAACAGCTATTTCCTTCATTAGAAAAATAGCCTGTAGCTTTTATCACTTGCTGTCCCAATACTGTATAGGTTTTCTCAACCGGGATATAATAATCGTATAAGGTTTGCCCGTTAACAACTCTAGGCACAGGCACCGGGGCAGTATCCTCATAAATACTATTGTCATCTCCAAAAGTCCAAATCACCCTTGTTAAAACAAAAGGCATGGTAATTTTAGGGCTTACTGTTTGGTCTATACAAGCGTTAGACTGTTCCTCTTGCGTGAGTTTAGAAATAACATTGATGTATTGATTTGACGCTAAACTTGTGCCGGCCGAATATCCGTATGATTCTGCAGTTCCAAAGCCGTACGCCATTGCGTTAAATCCGTCGTTCGCACTAATGGTTATACTCTCCTGATAGACTGAAATTTGGCTGTATGAGTATTGCGGATTGCTTGGGAAAACCTGCCAAGTTGAATTTGGCACAGTGCCGTTAATGCGAAAACTTGCCCTACTTTCAGTCTTCATTACAATATTGATAAAACGTTCTTGTATTGCAATCCTATCAGATGAAAATAAGGTGATTTTTTTTATACTAAATTCAATAGGATTTAGCATGATCATATCAGGGTCTCCGATGATGTGGGTGGCGTCTGGACGGGAACAATTTTGTGTAAGCGAAAACTGAGCAACACTGATCAATTTGTCGGCGCTGACCATTTTCGCAGCAGCACTGGGCTCTGTTTCAAGGTAACTACCTTGGTTAAGAATTGTAACAACTCCATCTATATTTACACGAGTATTATCTTCTTGCGCCAAAATTCGTAAAATACTTCTTCTTTCCACAAAGGGGGCAACTCCATAATTTTTACCCCAACTGCTGGTGGTATATAGTTGCTGTAACAATGGATCTCGCGAACTTCCACAGGAAATGGTGGTAGACGTGCTACCCGAAAAGGCAGCAAACCTTTTACATTGTGAAGTAACAGGATCTACCTGCACTAAAACACCAGTTAAGTCTTCATTGGGCCCGGCCAAATATTCGTAAACGTCCCCTGCTTTTTCCAGCGTTATAGTTCTTACTACACCCGATTTTTCCGTCAGCATTAAAGTGGTATTATCATCAGCAGCGACAAGAGCTAAGAAGTTTCGTCCGTTATTATCTTGTTGATAATTCATTGAATAATACTTTTGTCCTAAAGCTTCGAAAGGTAGAAGTAAAGTAGCCGCCGAGCGAGCACCAGCGTAAACGTGTGCATAGGCCGCCACAGGAGCCTTACCTGGTGTAACTTTTATCCTTATGCCCCTGTCAGGTAGCTTTGTATTCGCATCGGCAGTTCTTATGTAAGAAACGTCGCGAGGCACTGCAAAAGGAACGGAGGTATTTGCCGGGATGGTTTTTGTTTCACTATAAGTTCCACAACTAACAGTAACCTCAGATATTGATTTAGAGGTAATGAAGATATTCATATTCGCGAGCGTACTCGTACTGTTAGGATCGTGAGTAGGAAAAACCGCCCAGAAATCAGTTCCTTCGTTAGAAATATTTTGTGCGGATAAACGAAATGATAAACTTAGCAAAACTCCTAAAACACAAATTATATATTTTAATGTTTTTGGGTGACGAAACTTAGGAAGATTAAACATACGGGCAGAGGGAACTAAAAATTAGAATCAACAAACATTCTTACAACCAACTTTTAGGCGCTTCAAAATCTTGATTATATAAAAAAGACCAGTTTAATAAATTACTTGACATTAAAGAACCTAAGTTAGTAAAATAAGCCCAACTTTAAAACATTTAACCTAGCAAAACAATTGGTAAAACATCTCTATATAAACCGCATTGGAATCAAATTTTGGTGATTCTAGAGAAGTAATGATTAGCTATATGAGGCAATGAAAGGTCAGCGATACATCAGGAGGAGATCGAAAAACAAGTATTCTTGAGAACAAATTTAATTGTATAAGAGCGCTACACTGGTTACGAGAGAAGATTTTGACGAGCGATAAATTCGAGTTGTTTATTAGCGATTAATAACTGCTCGGTTAATTCCCGATTTTCCTTCCTTAAATTATATAACTCTATAGCCCTGTCTAAGTTAATCCTTAAATCATCTTCTTGCCAAGGCTTTTGAATGTATCTGTAAACTTGCCCTTTATTAATAGCGTCAATTACGGCGTCAATATCTGCATAGCCAGTTAAGATCATCCGTATTGGATCTGGATGTTCTTCTAAAATTGATGCTAAAAACTCAACGCCGGTAGTTTTAGGCATACGCTGATCCGTAATAATCACCTGAATTTCTTCAGAATTTAATATCTTCCTTCCTTCTTCTGCAGACTCTGCTGTATAAACCTTGTACATTCTTCTGAAAGTTGCTGCAAATGCACTCAAGTTATGCGGTTCGTCGTCTACATATAAAATCTTAGCTGTCATTGTTTAATCTAGAAAAGTAAAAATTCTTGCTTTTTGCAATAAATAAAAAGCTAATTTAGTCTTTTAACAACTATATATTCCTATTTTTACTATATAAATTTCATTTTTTAGCTCATCAAAATGTTTTCACAAGCCGTTACTGATAAAGTGCAAAGTTTACGCTCATTAACTAGCAGCTCCAACAACTTACACAAGCCGCTGATACTTAAGCTCTCCATTGAAAAAGAAAGAGCAACATTTCAAGAAATACTCGAAAGGAACCAAAATCTGCAAGTTTTTGACACGATAAGCACTCAGATTGCAGAACTAATTAAATGTTTAAGGCCAACTATTGGCATGCAAGCTCCCGCCGAACTTGAAAAGGCTATTTCAGAAAAATTGAATGGAATTGACGAGTTGGAATATGGTGTTTGGGTTTACTACCCATGGAGCAATAAACTGGTTCATTTATTAGATGAACCAGAATTTGCAATAGTAAGAACCAACAGGAATAAATATAAAATTACCGCCGAGGAACAGGCTATATTAGCCACTAAAAAAATCGGTGTTATGGGCCTGTCGGTTGGGCAATCTGTATCTTTAACCCTTGCTATGGAACGAGGCTTTGGTGAATTGAGGATAGCCGATTTTGATGAGTTAGATCTCAGCAACATTAATAGAATTAGAGCTGGAGTACACAATATTAAGCTTAAAAAGACAGTAATTGTAGCAAGAGAAATTGCGGAAATAGATCCGTTTTTAAATGTGGTTTGTTTTGATGAGGGCATTACCGATAGCAACATAAACGATTTTTTAACCGAAAACGGCAAACTTGATTTGCTTATTGATGAGTGCGACAGTTTCGACATCAAAATCAATTCTCGTAAAATTGCCAAGTCACTTGGTATACCAGTATTAATGGAGGGTAGCGACCGTGGAACAATAGATATTGAACGTTTTGATTTAGAGCCAGAAAGAGAAATATTACATGGCATGGTTTCGCACTTGGACATGGAAAGGTTTAAGGACTTAAGAACTTTTGACGAAAAAGTACCCTATATCACCGCTGTAACTGGTCTTGAAACGCTTTCGCCACGAATGAAAGCCTCGGCGGTAGAGTTAATGTCGAGCATATCAACATGGCCGCAGTTAGCCAGCGCTGTAACTTTTGGCGGTGGGGTTAGCGCCGATCTTTCCAGAAAAATATTGCTCAATAATTTAAAAATATCAGGACGCTTCTTTCTAGACTTAGATGAACTCATTTGCGACAAACCAGAGGTGCAGGAGCCTAATGAAGTTATTGCCGATAGTCTCCTTTCTTTAGTAGAGATTAGCAATTTCATCAAAGAAAATAACATTGGTGGCTTAACGGACAACCAGCCACACGACATTGATGAACAATCACTTCGCCAACTCATTGAAGCCGCAAAACAAGCCCCTTCTGGCGGCAATAACCAACCATGGAGATGGCATTACCAAGATAGAATGCTCCATCTGTTTTTAGAAAAAAGTGAAGCCCTCGCCTATCTAGACCCTCAGTTTATTTCGTCATACACGTCATTAGGAAGTGCAATACAAAATTTACTATTAGAAGCGGCTAAGCAAAACTTAAAAGTAAATTGGAAACTAACCCCTAATTTAGTACCAAAACACATCGCGGTGTTTAGTTTTGAGCACGGCTATACGGCCAGCGATGAAGAATTGAAGTTGTGCGCACAAATTCCGTTAAGACATACAAACCGACAAAGCCCAGACAGAACTTTGCTAGATGCGAATACTAAGCAATATTTACAGGAAACGGTAGCTGTGGTAAACGGTGCAAAACTTACCCTTATCGAAGACGTCGATGATTTAAATGCACTTGCGGAAATTGCTGTAAAAACCGATCTATTGCGGATGTTTATTCCCGAAGCGCACGAAGATTTCATTACCAAAGAAATGAGATGGACCGAAGAGGAAACCAACGATACTGAAAATGGAATTGGTATACACACCTTGGACTTAAACAACAACGACCAAGTGGGAATACGTTTGCTAAAAGATCGAAGAATGATCGACTTTTTACAGCAAATTAATGGTGGAGGCGCCTTCAGTAAATTACTTACCAAACAATTCCAATCATCTTCTGCAATAGGTCTAATTACTATGCCAAACCTTAATATTGAAAGCTGGATAAATGGTGGCATAGCAGCCGAGCGGATGTGGTTAGCAGCAACTGGGCTAGGATTACAAATACATCCGATTAATGTTCCACTAATTTTCTTCTATAAAAATACCGTTGATGGAAGCTTAACACTTAGCGATGAAAAATTATTTGAATTAATTCACGCAGAAAAGGAGTTAAATCTTATTTTTGACAAATCTGAAAATCAAACATCTATTTTTATGTTTAGAATTTTCAAGGCAGAAGCCTCGGCACAAAGAACTATTAGAAAATCAACAGATAAAATTTTCTCCATTGGAAGAATTTAATTCAAATATTAAAAATATAAACTTTACTGCTTTTAGAGCTATAAGCAATAGAGATGCCTGTCTGCAATTTGTTGAGGGTCATAAACGCGTTTTAGAAATATTTGGAATTACGCAAATAACGTCAGCCAAAGCAGACTGGATAGACAATCCTGACGTTTATGTAATGCTAGTAACTGACGCTGATACTGGTAAAGCACTAGGCGGTGGCCGTATACACAAGGCTAACCGTAAAAATGCGCTACCTATTGAGGAAGCTGTAGGTTATATGGACGAAAAAATCTACAAAATGATAGATGATAACACTGACGAGGGAACTGGTGAAGTTGCAGGCGTATGGAATTCGTTTGAAGTAGCAGGCTTAGGTATTGGTAGTATTCAGTTAAGTATAGCTTGTATGGCATATGCGCCTTCTCTTAACATCAAAACCTTATTTGGTTTGGCAGCGCCGGCCACATTCAGAACGGTAGTTAGAGGTGGTTTTCAAGTGGTTAAAGAGTTAGGAATGAATGGTAAATTTTATTATCCAAAGGATGATATGACAGCTACAGTTATGTTTAATGAAGATGTATTAAACCTACCCCACGCTCACGAACCACAAAAAACCAGCATCCTTACGCTTAGAAAAGATATTATCCATACCAATACTATAATCAATAAAAAAGGCGAAGAAGTTACCCTGAAATTTGATTTATCACAAACATGATTAAATCAATAGCTATCAAAATAAGTGTAATTGTATCCCTTATTATATTAGGGTTTAATCAGTTTGTCTTTGCTAATGATAAAAGTTTACCATTCCATGTTGGTTATTTTAAAGATAAAACCAACCAATTAACTTTTGATGAAGCTCAAAATAAAAAGTTTACTCCCTTAGCTACAGAAATATTCAACTTCGGCGTAGAAGACGTAAGCATATGGCTAAAAATTTCCGCGAAGGATGATCTGCATTTCAACAGAGATATTTTATTTATTGAGCAAGCTAGATTTATAGTTGCAGAAATATATAATCCTCATCAAAAGCAGCCGAATTTACCAGTTAGCCCATATAAGATGTTTAGTGATGGAATAAGAAACCAATCACAAGGTATATCTTATCTCCTCCCCGAAAAAATAGCAAAAGATCAGACTTATTATATCAAGTTGAAGGCCCAAGAAGCTTTCGTGAGTAGAATTTACGTACTACCAGAACAAGAGTTACTTAATGATTATGCTACCAAAGACTTGATTTTTGGTATTTACACAGGGGTAATGTTGGTAATGTTTATTTACAACTTATTTCTGTTTGCAGTTGTTAAAGACAGGAGCTATCTTTTCTACGTTTTCTACATCCTTTTTACTTGGCTTAGCCAAATATCGATCCAAGGTTACGGTCTGCGTTATTTATGGAATTTAGACTCTGCTATTAATAATTATGCAGTGGTTTTGTTTTCGTTACTGGGGCCAATATTTGCCAGCCTCTTTACCATATCTTTCTTAAATACAAAGGTATTTTCGCCAAGGTCTCACAAGCTATTTATTGTATACATTTACCTAATTATTGCAGGTATAGTTGTATTATTTACTACCAATAATTACACTGCATTTATATCCATGCAGCTATTAACACTTTGCGGAGTGGCACTAGCTTTATCTACTTCTTACTACGTATACTTTAAAGAACGCTTCAAACCCGCTGGTTTCTATTTAATTGGTTGGACAATACTGCTAATTGGGGCTGTTTTCTTTGTATTAAAGGACTATGGTGTGTTGCCTTATAACACCTTCACTATATACGTATTGCAACTATCGTCGGCTATTGAGGTAGTCTTATTATCTTTCGCCTTAGCCGATAAAATCACTTACTTTAAAAAAGAAAATGAGCTTTCTCAGGCACAAGCGCTAAAAACCTCTTTAGAAAACCAGAAACTAATTAAGGAGCAGAACGTACTTTTAGAAAGGAAGGTTAATGAGCGAACTGAAGAATTACAGAATACAAATAAAACGCTTAACCAAACTTTAAATAATTTAAAGTCTGCGCAATCACAATTGGTTGATGCTGAAAAGATGGCGGCATTAGGTCAGTTAACTGCTGGTATTGCACATGAAATAAACAATCCAATCAATTTCGTGACCTCCAATGTAAAACCATTACAATTAGATATAGACGATTTAAAGGATATCATTACAAGATACGAGAAGATTGACTTGGAAGGTGATGTTAAAGCTCAAATTGAAGAAATCGAAGCTTACAAAAACCAAATAGACTTAGGATTTATAAACAACGAAATTACCTCGCTATTGGCTGGAATTAGTGAGGGTGCAAAAAGAACTGCCGAAATTATACGAAGCTTAAGAAACTTTAGCCGTGTAGATGAAGCGGACCTAAAAGCCATAGATTTAAATGAAGGTTTAAGTTCTACCCTGGTTTTGGTGAGAAATAATTTGCCCGATAACTTGACTGTAATTAAGGAACTTGGGGCTTTACCAAAAGTAGAATGTATGCCTGGCAAAATCAATCAAGTCTTTATGAACCTTGTATCTAATGCCATACAGGCCATAAAGAGCAAGAAAGACCAAGCCGAGGAAGAATTTTTGACGATTAAAAGCTGGTACGAGGATGAACAAGTTTTTATCAGTATTAAAGACACCGGAACTGGCATGAGCAATGAAGTAAAACATCGGATTTTTGAACCGTTTTTTACAACCAAAGATATTGGTGAAGGCACAGGATTAGGATTGTCTATTGTATTTAGTATTATCGAAAAACACAAAGGACACATCGAAGTAAAATCCGAATTGGGTAAAGGAACAGAATTTATTATTAAATTGCATGTAAATCCATCATAGAATGATCTCTCCTCAAGTGCGGGTACTTTACATAGACGACGAAGACAATAATCTCCAAGCATTTAAAGCCACTTTTAGAAGGCAGTACGAAGTGTATACAGCAATTTCGGCTGCAGAAGGACTTAAAATACTGGAAAGCATTGAAATTCATGTAATTGTTGCCGACCAAAAAATGCCAAACCTTACGGGTGTAGAATTTTTTAAGCGTATTAGTGTTAGCCATCCCGATGCCGTAAGGATTTTACTCACCGGTTACACCGACATCGAGGCACTTGCCGATGCCATTAACCATGGGCATATTTATCGATACATTACTAAGCCTTGGTCGGAGTTGGATTTGCACAGCAGCATCAAAAATGCGTACGAGGCCTACCGAAACAAAATTGATCTACGCAATAAAATTATTGAATTAGAAAAGACAAACAACGAACTTAATAGGTTTATATACAGCATTTCGCACGAATTAAGGGCACCTTTAGTATCGGTAATGGGTATCATTAATTTAGTAAAAATGGAGGGTCTTTACGATAGCGCTGGTGAATATTGGCCACTTACAGAAACATGTGCAAATCGCTTAGACTATTACATACAAAAAACGCTGCAGTATTATAAAAACGCCAAAGGGGAAATAGAGAAAAGCGAAGTTGATTTTAAAGCTGTTGTTGGTAGACTTGTTGATTTTCATGGCAGTTTTAATAAAGAAATAGACATTAAGGTGAATGTTATTCAAGATGTTAAATTTATTGGAGATGCCTTCAGAATTGAAGTAATTTTAGGTAACTTAATATCAAACGCGGTAACCTACCAAAAGCAGACTGCAGAATATAAGAATGTGAATATCGATATTGTAGTGAATGCGAGCGAAGCGTTGATTAGTATAAATGATAATGGGATGGGGATTTTAAAAGAACATCTTGATAAAATATTTACGCAGTTTTTTAAGAGTAAGATGCACCAACATGGTAGCGGTTTGGGTTTATTTATCGTTAAAGAAGCCCTCCAATTAATAAATGGTAACATAAGTGTCTCTTCTAGTATAGAAGACGGAACAACCTTTAAAATAAGAATACCAAATGCCACATACTAAAATAAAAAGAGTATTACTTGTTGATGATAATGATATCGATTTGAAGGTTAACTCCAAAATGATTACGTTATCAGGTTTTTTCGATGAAATAATTCTTTGCCAATCAGGAGAAGAAGCTGTAGAATATATCAAAGCCAATTTAGTTGAAAGAGAAAAGTGGCCGAACTTTATACTGCTGGATATTCAGATGCCAGAAATGGATGGTTTCGAGTTCTTAGAAATCTATAGAAATTTACCAGAACAGTTTTTAGCCAATTGCAGGTTAGCTATTCTATCTTCTACCTTAGATTTCGGCGACATTAAAAAAGCTGAAGCAAATCCTTTGGTGATAAAATTGCTTAAGAAACCCCTTTATCCTAATGAGCTAGAGAATTTGTTGAACGAAGATTATTCGTTAAATATATAGCTTGTTAAATATATAGCTTGCCTACTTATACGCAGTCAATCACATCGCCATACGCTGGGTGTAGGTTTGGAGAGAAAAAGGGAATACCTAGATTGCACGCTCTTAAAATGAGCAAAATACCCAACCCCAGCATAAACCATGGCAGCAACTTCTGTATGTTAAAGCGGAAGTACTTCTTAAGGTATATGCTGCCAACCCCTACCAACATCATTAACGGTGTTGTGCCTAAGCCAAACCACATCATAAATTTGCCCGCTGCACTATAGTCCTGAAAATTTACCGCAGCTGCCAGGGCAAAGTATACCATTCCACAGGGGATTAGTCCATTTAAAAACCCTGCGAAAAATCCCCACAAGGGTAAGTGAAATATTTTAGCCATAAGTTTGGCAATGGGTTTAACTATAAAAGCCTGCATCCGGAGAAAAACTGACAAATATTTGCCGCTAATTTGCAGCATAGCAAATACAGCCACCATAATGCCGACCCACAAACTAAAAGCTTCTTGATGCGTATATAACGATATGGCACCGCCCAACAAACCTATGAGCATGCCTAACAGGGTGTAGGTGGTAGTACGACCTAATTGGTACAACAATAGTTGCGCTATATGGTGCCACCTACTTTTATGCGCCAACGGCAAGCCTACCACCAATGGGCCGCACATTACAGCACAGTGTAAGCTACCCAAAAAACCCATTAAAAATGCAACTGGCAACCAACTCATAGCATAATGTCTTTTTGATACCGATACTTCTTGCCTTTTACTTGCCACGCCAGTTTAAGCGACCACAAGCCCTTATCCATTTGTTGAGCGTTGAAGACAATTAAATTTGCCGTGCCGATGGTTTTGCCACTACTGTGTATGTCTTTTTTAGACGAAGAAGGCCTCATCATTAGCAGTTGATAGTCTGCAGCATCTTTGAGTTGAATAATGATTTGGCTATCCGATATTTTCACCTCTGGTGTAGCATCGTCATCCAGCACGTTTTTCTTCGCTTCGTACTCTGCATCATAGTTTATCCCCTTTTCATAATAGTCGTCTTCTACCAATCCATCGTTGCCGTGAACTTTAAACATATAAACCACCATGCCTACAATAAATGTCATAAACATTGCAATTCCAATCACCAATTTTGTACCCCAATTCATATGGTCTTTTTTAATATTATCTAGGTTGAGAAAAAAAAGTTGTACTTGCCGTACTTATAACTTCACCAGACACGATAATTTGAAAATCGACGTCTGTTTTAAAATTTTTGATGTTGGCCGGATCCTTTAACAAGAAAAATGTTAGATGTGCAGTACCTTCTTTACTTAGCAAAGTGTCTGCTTGTATCATTTCAATCCTGTCATTTGTATCTACCGACTTAAGGATGAATTTCATTTCCCTGTTGGTTTTATTGATAAGTTCGGCATTGTAAATATTTGCCACACTGCCATCTGGCATTTTTTGATAAAGTGTACCACTTGCCCTGAGCACGGTAGTTTGTACATCCTCTCTCTTGTAAATTAAAGACGAAAACAAAATGATAACCAACGCTAGTATAGCCGCATAACCGTATGCTTTAACACCCAACTTAAACCTCTTTCTGCTGTTAATAAAGTCTGCGTTATAAAAGCCAATGAGCTTGGGCGCTTTATCAATCTTTAACATCACTTCGTCGCAAGCATCTATACAAGCAGTACAGTTTACGCACTCCAACTGCGTACCCTTACGAATGTCGATACCCGTTGGGCAAACCTGCACACACAATCCACAATCCACACAATCACCTTTTGCAGCAGCACCTTCGTTACGCTGAATTTTACCACGAGGCTCTCCCCTAGTTTCATCATACGCAACAATTAAACTTTTGTTATCTAAAAGCACGCCCTGCAACCTTCCATACGGACAAATGGCTGTACACACTACTTCTCTCACATAAGCAAATACGCCGTAGAATACAATTGTGAATATCCAGATGGAAACAAAACCTGCAATGTGATTGCCAATAGGATCGTTGATGATGCTAAAGAGTTGATCTGAACCAATGATGTAAGCCAGAAATGTATTCGCTATTAAGAAAGAAATGACCAAAAATAAAAAATGCTTGATACCTTTTTTTGTGATTTTCTCCGTATTCCAAGGCTGCGCATCTAATTTTCGTTGTTTGTTGGCATCGCCTTCAA
The DNA here is from genome assembly GCA_045629525.1 of Pedobacter sp. Classification (GTDB taxonomy): domain Bacteria; phylum Bacteroidota; class Bacteroidia; order Sphingobacteriales; family Sphingobacteriaceae; genus Pedobacter. The sequence continues at coordinate 9,882 of JAZQRH010000023.1, read as the reverse complement.
TCCAATACTCAATTTTTCTAAAAACAATTTCCATGAAAATGGTTTGCGGACAAGCCCAGCCACACCATAGCCTGCCCAACACTACCGTAAAGCAAACAATAAACAGCATGAATATCAGCATTGCTAAAGCAAAGAGATAAAAATCTTGAGGTGTAAACATTAAGCCAAAGAAAACGAACTTACGTTCTAAGAAATTTAACAACACCAATTGCTCGCCATTCATTTTTATAAACGGACAGGCGAATAAAAACGCCAATAAGGTAAACCCTACCCACATTCGCTTGTTGTATAGGCTTCCCTTTGGTTTCTTTGGATAAAGAAAATTTCTCCCTAAAATTTTTTTATGCTCACTGTCTGCTTTCATTGCTGTAGATATTTGCAAACCGAAGCGCAGCCTTAGTAATATAACGCTGCGCTTGGGTGATGTTTTTATTCGTTGGTTTGTGCTTCTTCTGGCTCGTATTTTTCGCCTTGAGGCGCTTTGGCATTTGCAGGTTTAGAACCTTGTAGCGAGAGAATGTAATTGGTAACAGCGCTGATGTTAACCGCACTCATGTTTTTCTCCCAGCTTACCATGCCTTTTTCTGGAACACCGTACTTAATTACCTTGAAGATGTCTTTAACGCTACCACCGTGTAAAGTGAACTCGTCGGTTAAGTTCGGTCCCACTAAGCCCTCTCCTTTTTCACCGTGACACGCCACGCAATTGCCATCAAAAATTACTTTACCCGCTTGAATTTGTGACGGATCTACCTTTACCGAATTCTCATCGATAGCCGAACCAGATTTAGCTAAATACTTTTGTTTTGCAATTTCAGCTTTAGCTACTTCAGTTTTGTACTCATCGTCTTGGCGTTCGCCATGCTCGCCAATGTGGTAGTAGTATAAATAGCCGGCGGCAAATATTAGCGTACCATAAAACAAAATGTTAAACCAAGTAGGAACAGGGTTATTCAACTCTTTAATACCATCGTAAGCGTGAGGAATTTCCAGATCTTTTTCTTCCGAAAGTGGCTTTAAACTCAAGAGCTTAGTCCAAATGTTTGGCTTATCGCTAGTATCCTCCTCCCTTAACCATTCTTGTCTTTTACGCTCCTCCGGACTTACATAAGGCGTAGGATTTTTCTGCTCGTTGTAAATTACCTTGAAACTGTTGTATAAAGTGATGGATACGAACAACAATATCAATGCGAAAATAAGCAAGGCTACAATCAATAGTTCTGCGGTAGACAAACCAATTGACGGCTCTGGAATAACGGGTCTACCCTCGTCGGTAGTTGCTGCATCTTGCGCAAAAGAAGCAAATGCGGCCATTAAAAACATGGTAAATAAACTAACCTTCTTCATTTTCTTGTATTTGATTGTCGTCGTTAAAAGGCATATTGCTCATCTCTACGATGTGTGGTTTATTCATTTTAACGAGATAGATACCCACCATTAAAAAGAAAACCATGAATATGAGCAGCGAGGCGATCAAGTAATATTCGCCTCCTGCTAAGTTTGTGATCTGTTTAAACATTTGAATTACTGGTTAGATGGAATAGTAGTTTTGTTAGCTTTGATATCGGTACCCAAACGTTGTAGGTAAGCAATAAGAGCAATAATTTCCCTATCGCTTTTTACCTCAATGTTGTTTTGCTTTAAGTCGGCAGCAATTTCTTTAGCTTGCTGATCTAGCTTTGCATTAGCTACTTTATCAAAATCGGCCCGGTAAGGCACACCTAACATCATCATCGCTCTAATTTTAGCGGCAGTTGTTGTTGTGTCTAATTCTTGCGTTGCCAACCAAGGGTAACTTGGCATGATACTGCCCGGCGCCATAGACGTTGGATCGATCATGTGGTTATAATGCCAAGCATTGCTATACTTACCACCTACGCGGTGCAAATCTGGTCCGGTGCGTTTACTGCCCCATAAGAACGGGTGATCGTAAACATACTCTCCTGCCTTGCTATACTCGCCATAACGTTCAGTTTCTGACCTAAATGGACGGATAGCTTGCGAGTGACAGCCTACACAACCTTCTTTGATGTATAAATCTCGGCCCTGCAACTCTAACGGTGTGTAAGGTTTTACACTGCTAATGGTAGGCACATTGCTTTCTATAGTGAAAGTTGGCATCATTTCTACCATACCACCAATTAAAATTACAATCATAGAAAGCACCATAAATTTAACAGGCTTACGCTCTAGCTTTCTGTGCCATTTTTTATCGGCAGCATCTTCTATCACTATCTCTTTCGCTAAAGGCATAGCTTCTGCAGCTTCTTCGGCAACTAATTTGCCTTTAAGCATAGTTTTAGCCAAGTTGTAACACATTACAATAGCACCCGCCAAGTACAATGCACCACCCACCGCACGTAATTTATGTAGCGGAATAATTTGCAAAGTGGTAGTTAAAAAGTTTGGATATTTTAGCAATCCATCAGCAGTAAACTCTTTCCACATTAAGCCTTGGGTAAAGCCTGCCCAGTACATAGGGATTGCATAGAACAGGATACCTAGCGTACCAATCCAGAAGTGGAAACCCGCTAATTTTTTAGAGTATAGCTCTGTTTTATAAATTCTAGGGATTAACCAGTACAATAAACCAAAGGTTAAGAAACCATTCCAGCCTAAAGCCCCTACGTGTACGTGTGCAACGATCCAGTCGGTATAGTGTGCAATGGCATTAATTTGCTTTAAAGACAACAACGGACCTTCGAAAGTAGCCATACCATAGCAGGTTAATGCTACTACCATAAATTTCAAGGTAACATCTTCCCTTACTTTATCCCAAGCCCCACGTAAGGTTAATAAACCATTAATCATACCGCCCCAACTTGGTGCAATAAGCATGATAGAGAAGGCTACGCCTAAAGACTGCGCCCATCCTGGTAAGGAAGTATACAACAAGTGGTGCGGACCAGCCCAAATGTAAATGAAGATTAAGGACCAAAAGTGTAAAATACTTAGCTTGTAAGAATACACCGGACGGTTAGCCATTTTAGGTAAGAAGTAATACATCATCCCCAAATAAGGCGTAGTTAAAAAGAAAGCTACCGCATTGTGTCCGTACCACCATTGCACTAAAGCATCTTGCACACCGGCAAAAACGTAATAACTTTTAGTAAACGATACTGGTAGCTGAAAAGAGTTAACGATGTATAAAACCGCAATGGTAACAAAAGTGGCAATGTAAAACCAAATGGCCACATACAAATGCCTTTCTCGGCGTTTAAAAATTGTACCAAACATGTTGATACCAAACACTACCCAAATTAATACCACCGCAATATCAATTGGCCACTCTAACTCGGCATACTCGTGCGAAGTAGTGATACCTAAAGGTAGCGTAATTGCCGCCGCCAATATAATAAGCTGCCAACCCCAAAAGTGGATATTGCTTAATGCTTTGCTAAACATTCTTGCCTTTAACAAACGTTGTAGCGAGTAGTATACGCCCATAAAGATGGCGTTACCCACAAAAGCAAAAATTACAGCATTAGTGTGTAAGGGTCTAACACGACCAAAGGTGGTATACTGGTTACCCATGTTCATGCTCGGCGAGAACAGTTGCATGGCTACTAGCAAACCTACCAACATCCCGACAATGCCCCATACCATGGTGGCAATACCGAAATTACGGACAATCTTATTGTCGTAGGTAAATTTTTCTAACTGCATAATTTTAATAGAAACTAGATTTGTAATGTTTGCAACAAAGGTATTGCGGGGGTGTAGCACCGCTGATGACAGTGATTAGACGGAAATGTGATACTGATCACTTTTTGAAAGGCAATTTGTGATGCAGAGTGCTGCAATGGTCTAATTGCTTTTTCCTCTATGCCAGAGGGCATTCTTCTTTTCCATTGATGAAAAGAAGCAAACCTGAGCTTGCTAAAGCATATCTACAAATAAAAACATAACTAATTAGATATTTCCTCTATGCCGGAGGGGCATCTTCTTTTCCATTGATGAAAAGAAGCAAACCTGAGCTTGCGAAAGCATATCTACAAATAAAAACATAACTAATTAGATATAAATCTAGGCTGATTAGCCTCTCTTGTATAAACCTCATCAAGCTTTATTTACAACGGTTACAATCGTGTGCAAGTATATGCTCGCTTAACGCTGTTACAACACTTTCCTAACCGTTTTGTCTTCTGCAAATTGAATGGTGTTACTATCGCTTGATGGCTTTTCTACGTCGATATGCTAATAGGCCGATTTAAGTTCTTAGCAGCGGCATTGCAGTTGCCAGCAGTCCTTTCGTTCATTCTTAGCAGCGCCATTACTATTTTAAAGGCCGACCTCATCGGATAAGCGTTTAGAAAATTCAAACATGAAGTGTGAAGAACAAAAAGCTGTTTGAGCGTAGCAAGTTCTTTTTGTTTAACGTAAAGTTTGATTCTTGTTTATGCTTTTTGAAAGGTATGCGAAGGTTTTACTGCCTATTCCGTCGAAATAGGATAAGGCCCTTACGTATTTAGCAGCGGCATCGCAGTTGCCAGCAGTCTTTTCGTTCCTTAGCAGCGCCAGTATTATTTTAAAGACCGACCTCATCGGATAAGCGTTTAGAAAATTCAAACATGAAGTGTGAAGAACAAAAAGCTGTTTGAGCGTAGCGAGTTCTTTTTGTTTAACGTAAAGTTTGAATTTTAAGGTTAGGCGATGCAGTCTTGAACTTTTGTTTCTTTTCTTTCAAGAGAAAAGAAAATGCCATCGCGGCAAAGAGCGAGAGAAATAACTAATAAATAAATTAGCGCTTAAAGATTACCGCATACCCGAGGATCACACACTGTGACTGGATGATGCATAAGCGGGAATGACGAACGAGGCTGCCAAGTCCCTTCTTCAGCACTTTATTGAGAGTGCTGCAATGGTCTAATTGCTTTTTCCTCTATGCCGGAGGGGCATCTTCTTTTTATCTTGATATAAAAAGAAGCAAAAAAATCAAGACTGATTAGCCTCTCTTGTATAAACCTCATCAAGCTTTATTTGCAACGGTTACAATCGTGTACAAGTCTATGCTCGCTTGCCGCTGTTACAGCACTTTCCTAACCGTTTTGTGTTCTGCAAATTGAATGGTATCACTATCGCTTGATGGCTTTCTACGTCGATATGCTAATAGGCCGATTTAAGTTCTTAGCAGCGGCATTGCAATTGCCAGCAGTCTTTCCGTTAACTCTTAGCAGCGCCATTACTATTTTAAAGGCCGACCTCATCGGATAAGCGTTTAGAAAATTAAAACATGAAGTGTGAAGAACAAAAAGCTGTCTGAGCGTAGCGAGTTCTTTTTGTTTAACGTAAAGTTTGATTGTTGTCTGTGCTTTTTGAAAGGTATGCGAAGGTTTTACTGCCTATTCCGTCGAAATAGGATAAGGCCCTTAGCGCATTTAGCAGTGGTTTTGCAATTTGCAATGGTGGGTACTTCCGTTCTATCAATCGCATTGCGATGCAGGTAAACCACTTCGGTTAGTGCAGATAGATTTAAAAATGAACTGCATTTACAATCACTCAGCAGTACCAAGCCTCAAGCGAAGCGGTTTTTGTTGTGGGGTTGTGCTATGGCCACAAAAACAAAGCGCCCCCATTTTTAAATGCGGTTAGGGCTTTGTGAAAGCACCTTAAACCGAAGGGAGGCATTTTTCTCCCTTTTGATGCCTCAAAAGGGAATGCCATCGCGGCAAAGAGCGAGAGAAATAACTAATAAATACATTAGTGCTTAAAGATCCCCGCATAAGAAAGAAATGAAATGCAATAGATGCTAAGTCAAAATGTATGGATATTTAAACATTGAGCAATAAAAAAAGGGCAAACACAACGTTTGCCCTTTTTTAAAGTTTCCAAAAGCCTAAAATTTGGCCAATTTAAAATTACCTAAGTAAATCTGATTAAGGTTCTTATCGTTATCTATCGCTAGGTAAAAGTATTTCTTCGTTTTAGGATCAACCATTTCTGTTTCTAAAACTTTATAATCGTTAATAAACACTTTCATAAAAGTACCATCTACCAACATTTTTACCTTCATCACATCGTTTACAAAGTAAGACATGTTGGCTTGCACTTCGCTACTTTTATTGGGATGCGCTTCCTTACTGCTAAACTCAAACCTATTGAAACGATAAGATGCATTAACGTTAATAGGATTTCGGGCAGGTAAAAAGTAATGGCCACTTACGCCCTTTTGGTGGTCGAAGCCAAAGCTTACTTCAAAATCGTTTTTCGTTTCAGCGAAAGTTAAAAGGTCAAACTCCAAAGTAAACCTTTCTGGCAATTGCAATAGCTCCTTAATTTTGTAGGTGTTGTCGTCATATAACTTTAACCAATTGCCAGTTCTTCCTCTTACCGCTTCTACGGTTCCAGTACCGTTACTAGTCCATTTTTTGGCCATACTACCGTTTACATCTTTACTAAAATCATCAGCAAAAATTACTTGTGTACCTGCAGTAAAGCCTTTGGGCGACTGCGTAATATTTTTAAACGGCTCACCGTTATTAATAGCAGAATTGCTTTGTTGCTGAGTATTGCTTGTACTTGGCTTGTTAATGGCTTTATCTACCATTTTACCCGCTTTGTCTTCAAGCTGTTTGCCTATCCTTTTAAGAATTTGTGACTGCGCATTAAATGAAAGTGTAACACATCCCACCATCAGCACAAAAGTTGATTTCCAATTTCTCATATTTTAATTAAACATTTATGTTGTAAACTTAAAGTATTTATTCAAAAGTTAAAGCCAAAAGCACCTAAATAATGTCGAAATATTTCAGTTTTGGGGATTTTTTAAAACTTTACGCCTTAAAGGAGTTTAGTTTTAAACATTAATAAAAGCATATGACTAGTCGCCTTGTAAAGCTTTCATAAAACCTTTGAATTTGAACCTGTAAAGTTTAGGATGGCACAGCGAGCGAACAAAACACCAATGGTTTATACCTTCAAAAGCAATAAAAAAAGCCCCACCATAAATGTAACAGTAGGGCCTAATCAGCATTTGGGGAAAAATTGTTATTAAAACCTCATTGCACTAACCTCGACAATACCTCTGAACTTGCCGCTTGCCCACGCCTGCCGTTGGCCGTTACACGTCCGTAAATACGGATGCCCGAACGCAAACCTTTAACCACACACTCTCTGCTCGAACTCACTTTGGCCGTCCACTTGGTATTTTCCGTTGGTATTTCATCGGTATATTCAAAAGAGTACGACACGGCTGCGTCGTCACGCTTGCAGCTAAATTTAATTTCTCCGGCATTTAAGCCATCCAATACTTTAAAGTCTGTCGGGCTTTTCAACTGACTAACGCTATCACCCGTAGCAGCCAAATCTAAACCACTGCTCAGCAGCTTCCCTTTATCGCCATTGGCTTGTGCATCAATATCTAAAGCCAGTTGGCGCAAAGCTTGTATCAATGTTAATCGTGACTGATTTTTAGCCGCAATCAATACCCTATCGCCCATCACCGTTTTACTTAGTGCCTGCTCAAAATCTGTTTGCAGTAGCCCAAAATCGGCCAAACTGGGCGTTGTGGTCGGAAAATTGGCATTTCCCGTTAAGCTGGCTTTAATGTTAGCAGCCTTTAAGGCTAGCGCAGCATCGCTATACCTGGCATAATCAAGTAGTAATCTTGGAATTTTCATACTTTAATGTTTTTACACGTTTGGCACCATGCCAAGCGCAACAACACAAGGTACAGTGGCATTTTTCATCTTGCAAATGGCCAAAATCAAAAACCGACAAGCCTTTACAAGCAGCTACACGGCTGTTCACAAATCGCTACAAATAAATATTTTAAGGTAATTCGGCAGAAGTGCTACTATTAGTGTGATTGATCGGTAAAATGATGACAAAAATGGTATGATGTTGACTCTACAAAGCCCCATGTGGATTGAACAACATTGCATGTTTACTCGGCAAAGCCATGTGTTTATTGAACAAAGCCATAGCTTGACTCTACAAGACTTCATGTTTAATGAACAAGACCTTATGTTGACTCAAGAAGGCCTCCTGTTTAGTGAACAAGGGCTTGTGTTTACTTTACAAAGAAGAATGCAGTGGAAAGCCCAAGCTATGGTTGCTCGCCTTTAGGCGATTTGGCCTTTGGAAACGCCAGCTACTGCGCAAGGCAAAATTTAAGTTTGCGGCAAATGATGCTTAATGCTTTGCCCTACTGGCGGCATTAAACTTGGCTAGCAGGCATGGCAAAGCCGGCTCGACGGTGTAGACGAGATCAGTAAGATTTAATTGATTTAAGTGAAGAGGAACGAAGGGCTGTGAGAGAAGGCAACTATAAGCCTAAAATAGTCTTGATTTCGCTAAGTTCTAATGAATAGTACTTGGCCACGTGATTAACGGTGATGCGTGCGGGCAGCGTTAAGTTGAAATGCGCCATAATTTTATTGTACAAATTGTACGACGTGCGTTTGCTGTCGTTGGTTAGTGGCATTAGGTCTGCGGCATACAGTACCACTCTTTCATGTTTGCTCATAGGTTTTAGGTTTACATGCTATTAAATTTATAAAAGGGTTTTTATATTTGCAAACACCTGATATACAATTAAATAATAATTAGCATAGCGCCAAGTTGTGAGCGACCTCGCCCTGCGCCCATTTTACCCCTCCTAAGCTTTTTAAGGCAGGTTTTCTGCTTATGATATTTTTTACCTATCTTGCTCTTAATAACGCTATTAACCATTTATATTTCGCTCGCTCCTCTCCTTTCATTTCTGCTGTCTTAATTTTTTGATGGACGATTAGCCTTATTAACAATTATTTTTTAAAACTAGTTATATGCTCAGGCAACTAGACAAAGGCAGCTTGATCTTGTTGGCTTTGTCTGATAAGGTGAGACGTATAAGTAAGTTATGCAAAATGTTAAACAACACGACAACTAAATAAATGGAAGAACAAAAACCAAAATCAGTAAAAACGATTGGACTAATCGTGTCAATTTTCTCAGGACTTATCATTTTCAGCAATGGAATGGGTGCCTTGGCTTTTACACTAAATGGACTAGGAGAGAATCAAAACGGGAAAAATGAAAAATCCGAATTTAATCTTATTGAGTTTCTGTTCGACAACTATATTTATATGTGCTTGCTTATGGTAACAATTGGGCTTTTGTACCTAATTGGCGGTTTAAATATCAGGAAGTATAAATTATGGGCAAACAAACTTGTTACTTGTTTATCTCTACTTCTAATTGTGTTAATATGGACATTATCGATTGCTATGGCAACTATGGTAGCAGAACACAATGAAAGGGAGCTATTTAGTATTGGAGCAATTATACCAGCATTATTGTGGTCGATACCAATTGGAGTTTTGATTTACTTTTTGAACACAAAAGAAATAAAAAAACACTTTGTATAACAGATACTTGGAAAAAAAAGTGGGATTAGTTGTTAAATGAACCTTGTACTCCGAAACCCGCCCATCGCAAATCTCCAAAACGTTAGCAACAACCGAACGGTCGGAAGCAAATAGAAAGAACCGCAGGTCAAGCAAAAGGAGTAACGACACACAACACAGCTTTTTTGGACTGGTTTTTTATTTATCCGTTTTTTATTTATCTTTCCCTATAATAACGCTAATAACCATTTGTATTTTGCTCGCTCCTCTCCTTCCTAAGCTGTTGCCTCAATTTTTGGTGGACTTTAGCCTTATTAACATTTATTATTTAAAATTGAATAAATGCTCATTCGATTGGACAAAGGCAGCTTGATCTTGTTGGCTTTGTCTGATAAGGTGAGACATATAAGTAAGTTATACGCAATTCTGCTAGAGTTTTACTACTATTTGAAGTTTTAATTTGCGGTTTATAGCAAACGGACGTGTTTGCTTCAAGCTTTTGCGAAGAGTTTCGCTGAAAACACATTTTCAAAGCAGGACGCTTAATAAAAGC
>JAZQRH010000022.1:0-297236 GCA_045629525.1 Pedobacter sp. | reverse complement strand
TGCTTTGAAAATGTGTTTTCAGCGAAACTCTTCGCAAAAGCTTGAAGCAAACACGTCCGTTTGCTATAAACCGCAAATTAAAACTTCAAATAGTAGTAAAACTCTAGCAGAATTGCGTATAACTTACTTATATGTCTCACTCTGTCAGACAAAGCCAACATACGTCTAGTGTATTTGTCTAGTGTTGCGGTATAAATATATACAAAAAAGGATTTAAAAAAATACTTCCTCCCATTAAAGAAAAGCCAAGAATATAAAAAGGGAGATCACATACAATGTTACTCGTTACCAGTGCTTTTCTAAGTTCTGCGCTGGAGCGTATGTTCCCGCTTAAGCTGCTTTAGCCCCGCTTAACTTGGGCGCAAATATGCCAGGCCTGTATTGCTCAGCAAGCGGTTAAATCAAAAAAAAGAACAATTGGTAAACGTTGCTTGCTTTTGGCTGCTACAGTTATGCTTGCTAGCATCTTCCAAGGGGCTGGTAGGGGTCAGGTTAATACCTGCTTTGCTACTTGTTTGCTGAAATGGCCTTTTAGCGAGCTTTTAACGAACAAGAACCAAACAAGAACCAAACTCGATTAAATTAAAATAATCCTTCAAGCCAATGGCAACTTTACAAGTTTCCGCAAAAGTTTAATCTTGTATATGGCACACCTTCAATATGTAGTAATTTGGTTTTTAAATTGCACTTCTCTATATTAGTCGTAACCAAATTACTTATAAACCAATAAATTAATATTTTACAAACTGCTGCCTATGCTCAAGCGTGTTACTTCTCGTCCTGATAATGGTGGCCAACTACCAACCTGCAAACCAGCTAAAACTATATGGATTTCAAAGATGAAGTAAAACAGTTCGGTCAAAGAACTGAAAAGATGATTCCTCAGATACAAACAGAGGAAGCTACCAAAAACGCATTAATAATGCCTTTTATTAAATTATTGGGATTTGATGTGTTCGACCCTTTCGAAGTTAATCCAGAGTTTATAGCAGATATCGGCATCAAAAAAGGGGAGAAGGTCGATTATGCGATCATGAAAGATGGAGAACCGATAATTATTATTGAATGCAAACATCATCTTGAAAAACTCGACCCGCACAATTCGCAGCTATTTCGTTATTTTCACGTTTGCAAGGCAAAGTTCAGTTTACTTACAAATGGATTAAACTATCGTTTCTACACCGATCTAAATGAGCCTAATAAAATGGACGATAAGCCATTTTTCGAATTCAATATTGCAGAAATCAAAGATGCACAGATAGAAGAGCTAAAGAAGTTCCATAAATCTTATTTCGATGTAGAAAACATCTCTAACACCGCATCCGATCTAAAGTATACTAATGAAATAAAAGGGCTTATCACTTCAGAGCTAAGAAATCCTTCGCCTGTTTTTGTAAAGCATTTCGCCAGTCAGGTGTATCCAGGTAAGCTAACAGAGCGAATATTAACACAATTTACCGAGTTGGTAAAACGCTCCTCTAACCAAGTGCTTAATGATGCCATTACCGATCGCTTAAAAACAGCACTTGGTAAAGAGGAAGCCAATAGTAACGAAACAGAAGTCAAGGTAACGAATGAGCCAGTAATGGCAGCAGAAGATAAAGTTGTAACAACAGAGGAAGAAATTGAAGGCTTCTTTATTGTAAAATCAATTTTACGTGAAGTAATAGATTCTAAAAGAATACACTACCGCGATGCACAGTCTTATTTTGCGATTTTATTAGATGATAATAACCGCAAAACCATCTGCCGTTTATATCTAGCGACAAAAAAATATCTCGTTATACTCGACGAGAGTAAAAAAGAAGTGAAATATGAAATCAATAGCTTAGATGAGATTTATAAAAATGCTGCCATTTTAAAAGAGGCAGTTGATAGATTAGAAAAGAAATAAGGTTACGAATAGAAACTATTAGGATTGAAATGAAAATTACGTTCCGAGAAACAATAATGCAATTAGAGAAAGAGGATTCGTATTAGGCACAAGGGGACGCTTGTGCCAGATGGAGGCTCAATCAGTAAAAGATTTTGTCTAAAATACTGTCATTCAAAATAATTTTATAATATTTGGTGACTTTAAATCAAACGTTCTCTTAACCATGACCATAAATAGAGAAGCAGCTGACAAATCAAAGGGCTTCCGACTTCAAAAGATGAGAGTCATTGAGTATATGCTTGATGGACTTGCATCTTGTGAAAAGCCATTGTTCTACTCTTCGATTGAACACATTGAGGATGTGTATGTTAAAAATCGTGCGAACAACGGTGACGAACTATTAGAGGAGGATAAAAATTACAATCCTGATAGTAAATTTACGTTTAATAGTCGCGAAGTGGTAAACACGCTTGTTAGTTTCATTGATATAGGGTTTCGTTATCAGTTCAGTGATAATTTGAAGTTGTCATTTTATTCCACTAATAACACGGCAAAGGAAGGCTCGTCTAATGTTACAATTAATAATGGCATATCATTACCCGATAAATCTATTTTAGGCTTATTAATTGCGAAGGACTACGATTATCCAAATCTATTGGATTCTGTAAAAAAATTCATAATTGCGGAGTATAAAAGCCAGTATAATAAACCAAAACATCCTGGACGCATCGATTTAATTGAAAAAATGGACGATGCACAGTGGAAGAAGTTTCTTTCGTGTATTGACTGGAAATTTGGCGAGCCCGATGAGGTCGTAAAAAAAACTGAGGTGTTGGCGAAAATAAAGGCATGTAAGCATTATTCTCAGGGGCATGCAAACAAGGCGGAAATTATTTTCTCGCAATTGATGGAGCTTTATGACGAACGTCAGAACTTAAAAGACCCTACTGAAAAATTCATCCATTCTTCTGAAATAGAACTGGTTTTTAACCAGGTAAATACAACTGCATCTGCATTATTGGTTGATCCTGTCTGGCAACTTTGGACAGCCATACCTAAATCAGACAGTAGAAATATAAAGGATAAGATTATTGATGTCTGCAAAGATTATAGTGAAAGAAAAATTAGTCAACATGCCTTGAAAGTAGCTAGAAGCCTGATTGAGCAAAGCACTTTTGCATCAGACAAGTCGCTGTTGTCACTTAAATATAGAGTATTTGAGCATTGTAGGGATTTTCTGCTCAACTCTCTTGAAAACAACAAAACTGTCGGGGATCTATCCGAAGCTCAAATCGATCTTCTATTAACTGCTTTAAACAATGAAGCAAATTCAGTAATCAGTTCGCTGAGCAATCAATACGCTTATACCCATAATAATCAGAAACTTGTTGACGGTTTGATTTTGGAATTGTTTGATAGTTGTTATTTAGCATTTGATTAATGAATCTACAACCTGCATCGGAGAACAAGAAGCGCTTGATGTTTATCAAGGGGGAGGATTTTTATTTCCTTACTTATAACATCATAATTTTACTTAAAACACTAGACTGTACCAGTGAGTCCAAAACATTTAAGGACTATCGAAAGCTTGCATTTCTAATCGATTTTATAGCGGATTGGAATTTACTTAACATTTTGCTTGTCTATCCTAATGGTAGAAGTGTTAATTTCAGAGATAAAGAATCTTTGACTAGATCTTACTCTTCTGGGCTGGTCAGAATGAATGAAATTTTAAAACTACTTCTTGCATTGGAAAAAAAAGGCATTGTCGGGTTGACCAAAAATCAAACTAACGGAAACCTAGATGTTTTCTTGCAAAAAAAATCTATTCCAAAAGAGATGTTTGAAAATGAAATTTTCAAATTTGAATTGGACAATACCCTTATGCTTAAGAAAAATTTTAATAGAATTTCCTCTAATAAGCTTGAAACTATTCTAACTACTTTCTATTACAATTTCGGAATCACCAAATGGCTAACCTACTAATAAACAAAGTAAAATATGAGGGAACAAATTATTATTTCGAATCGCCGATTCTAAATAAGGGCCTAAATATAATTGAAGGCAGTAATGGTTCGGGAAAGTCAACTTTCATGAATTTGATTTACTATGGTTTGAGCGGGACAGTTTTGGAATTTAAAGCCGGTTCAAGTGAGACCCATATTCAGATAACCAATGACACCGAAAACTACGTTGAACTGGATGTTTTGGTAAACGAAAGACCATATTTATTTCAGCGCTTTATAAATAGAAACGACATAACTGTAATCGCAGCTGGTGGCGACGTGAAAATTTTGCCAATAAATAGGTCTAAGAATGAAAAATACATATTTTCAGACTGGATCTTGGAGGCGTTAAATATTACAGCAGTTGAAGTGTTTCAAGGTGTCAATCACTTCAAGATAAACTTTAAAGACTTAATGAGACTGATCTATCACGATCAGGAACCCAATCCTCGGAAAATTTACAAATCAGCCGATTTTGATAATATAATTTCTGATTCTGAGCTAGTAAGAAAAATAATTTTTCAACTGCTATTAGGTAAGTCTTTTTCGGAATACTATGCGATTTTGGCTAAGCAAAAGGAAGCTGAGAAAGTTGTTTCACTAAAAAAATCATTACTGGATGAATATGTGCTGATTTCAAGAAGCCTTAAAGAAAATGCTGACGATCTTAACCTCAATTTTCTAAAAGCCGAATTGCTTGAACAAGAAAACCAACATAGGCGACTTATCGAGTATAGGGCATCTCTAAAAATTGATCGCCCGACATCTGACACAGCCTTTGTCGAGATTCAGAATTTAAAAAGTGAAATACTTAATAATGAGCTTAGAGTCAATGCTCTTCAGCGCAAAGAAACTGAAGCGCTTGAAGAATTGTCTAAGTTATATCAGCTCAAAGAAAATCTTATACTAGAAGTTACACAAATCAAAAAAATCATTCATTCTCATGATAAACTTAGTTTATTTTCGGCCGATACATGTCCTTACTGTTTAAGGGGTGTCGATCGAGCAGTAGGCCATTGTGTGTGCGGAAAGGAAGTTGATGAAAGTCAATACGAACGTTTCTTCTACAATAGTGAGGAATACCTTCAAATTTTTAAAGCCAAACAAAAAACAGTTGAAACGATAGAGATAGCCATCAACGCAGCAGTTGCGGAAACCGACAACTTGAAACAAGAAAAAAAATCTCTTAACGGCGAGAATGAAGAATTGAAGGGAAAAATTAAGAACTTGCTAGAAAACATTGATTCTGGGGTTGATTCTGCTCAATTAAACAAGGTAGACGATCAGATATTGGCTACTAGAGAGAAAATCAATTCACTAAAACAGCGTATCGAGATCGAAAAGAGATTAGAGCAATTGCAGTCAAAATATGATCAGGCTGTTCGAACGCACGAGGAGCTTAGGGACACTGCTAAAGCTATGGAAATAGCAGCCAATGCTGATATAAGAACTAAAGTCGATGATTTCAATGCAATCTACAATGATTTTATGATAAGCACATTAAAGAATTGTAGGACTGCGAAGATTGATATAGATGATTATATGCCAGTAATTAATAATGGTGAATATAGAGAGGCAAGTTCAACAGTCCCAATAAGGTTAATGTATTATTTAACATTGATTAAAATGTCGATTGAAAAGTCAGATGTTAAATTCCCTCAATTTTTGCTGATAGACACTCCGGAAACAGCTGGAATTGATGCTGAAAATTTGTTGAAGGGACTTTCGCAGATTTCAAAAATTCAATCCGAAGGTAAAGAGATCATATATCAAATAATCCTTTCAACTGCATTAGCCAAGTATCCTGAAACTTACTCGGACAGTGTATTCCTCACGCTAACTGACGAAGATAGGCTATTAAAGAAAAGGCCAAGTATCACTGATTTGAATTAGATCACGGTATCGAACAGTAGAATCTTAGGGATTGTTCATTTACTTATTAAAATCTTTACCAATACACAAAGGAGCAAAATTTTGAGGTTTCAAAAAGAGTTCGTAAACTACTTGTTTAAATTTGAAATTTACATCTTTATTTGAAACCGTTAGGTCTAGGAAAAGTAAGTCCTACTACCCCCTCAATTTCTTTATTCCCTTAGCCAAATCAGCAACCACTATAGTTGAGTACAAAAACCGCGTTCAGATAATTTTACTTGCTTTTTCTGCTTTCGGCTGCCAAGGCTTTCTGTTCTGCAATAGAATTTTATATTTCTCCGACTTTTGAAAAGTTTAATAACTCAGATACTGATATTTTCAAATTGTCCGCAATTAATTTAATGCTGCTAATAGAAACATTTGTTTCTGCTCTTTCAATGCGGCCAATCTGTCGAGTATCCAAACCAGTTAATTCTTGAAGCCTTTCTTGCGTTATATTTCTTGCTTCACGTACTGCTATAATTCGTTTTCCTATGTTGATTAGATATTCTTGATCTCGGTATTGTTTTCCCACTCTGCAAAGTCCATATATTATTAAAAAAATATTAGGACTTATTTGTCCTATTTGTAAATGATTTTATTTATATTTGATTTAATAATGAGGTATTAATAAGAGTCTTGTGGTTGCATTTTCTGACCCCGCTAACACAAGACAGCAGATTAATACCCATATCTATGTGTAGATGTATATATTTGTACATCGAAATAGATGTGGGGCTGCTGTAAATCCATGTTAGCGTAAGGGGTCAGATCTTTATTGTAACCATGGTATGCAGTCCCACATGTATTAAAGGGCTTTCAACCAACAAGACTCGTATCACCAATACGAGTAAAATGGAAAGAAAACAATTAACGTACTGTTCAAAAGCCCATCGTTGTAATGGGCATAGCGGTCATTTATTTGGCTTTTCTTTCCGCACATCCAATTCAAATTCGTTTTACCTTTTTGATAGGCTTTATCCATTAAAGCCTAAGAGCCCTGTATAGTGTTTAAACTTCTCTGCCTTCGGCATTTCTCCTTCAAAAGGAGAGAGATACTGAGCGCAGTGAGCCCGTCGCCTATCATGAAAATTTAGTTTAATGAAAATTCTTTGTCGGCGGATTTTTAATGGCGAAATATTCATTTCGGCCAAAGGGGAGCACTACGCCCAAAATTTGGCCCAACAAACCAAATAACCAAACAACCAACAAACCCATGGAAACATTAAAATTGACCACTAAAGCAGAACATAAACGGCATTTAATAAAGTTCCAAGCAGGCAACGAAAAAGGGCTAGAGTTCTTCTACAACCTATGGTATCCGAGGTATTATTACTGGGGTTTAAAGTACCTCAAAGATGATCTAAATGCAGATTGCATCGTGAACGAAGCTTTTTTAAGGCTTTGGCTTTTAAGGAAGCAAATGGCCTCCACAGAAGAGATGGAGCAACTCCTTAAAAAACTAACAGTGGCAGGTTGCAAGGCATGCTACCGTATGTCCAACCATCAATTTCAGCGCAATATGCTGCGCCTAAATGATATTGAAGGGCACCAAGATTGGGTGGCTGGCTTTGACCCGAGGCAAAGCGACGAGGAAATGCTTTACGAGCAAGATCCAGAGGAAGCACTGAGAGTGCAATGGGAACGGGTAGAAAAGGTGATCCCTAACCTTAATCCAAATCAGCAACTGTTTGTCCGCTTGTGCATCAAATATAGTTTCAATTACGGCCGCATTGCCTGGCATATTGGAGGTATCTCCGACGTTCAGGTGGCTAAAAAGGTAGAAAAAACATTGGCTTGCTTAAGGGCAATCATCACCGATACGCAAAAGTTAGAAACGGCACGCAAGGCTGGTGCTTTTAAGTTTGAAGGCGATGTTGGTGAGGAGCAGTTGGCCATTTTACGCATGCGTTACGAGCTGCAATATAGTTTCGAAGAAATAGCTGAGGCGCTCAATTTAAACCAAAGAGATATTCAGCGGGCTTTTGTTAATGCAATGGCTAAAATAAGGACAATTAAAAGTTAAGTGTCTAAAGTCAAACGGAGCCTTATGGGTACCCTCTTGTGCTTTTCAATAAATTTTAAACCCATGGATACTATGGAAACTAAAACAATGGTCATTACCCGCAAAATTCAGTTGTTAATCGATAGCGAAGACCCTGAAATAGTAAAACAGTTTAAGACCCAACTTTACCAGTGGCAAAGGATCTGCTTTAAGGCCGCCAATATAATCATGAGCCATCAGTTTGTCCAAGAGCGGGTGAAAGATTTTTTCTACCTCACAGAAGATATCAAGCTCAAACTGACCGATCAAAAGAAAGATGAAAACGGCATATTGCAATTATCGAGAGAGGGTGCAACTTACCATGTGCTCTCCAAACTTTTTAAGGGGCAGGTGCCTATGACCATGCTGGCGGCACTTAACCATAGTCTGCTTTCTTATTTCAATAAAGAAAAGGTGGCCTATTGGAAGGGAGAGAAGTCCTTGCGCAACTATAAAAGTAATATTCCATTGCCGTTTACGGGGCAGTCTATTTATAAATTTACACCTAGCCCTAATGGCAAGAACTATTGTTTTAGGCTCTTTCAAATTCCTTTTAGAACCTACTTGGGTAAAGACCGCTCAGATAAGAAAACAATCATGGAGCGCCTTTGCACAGGGGCATTGCAGCTGCGGTCTAGTCATTTGCAACTAGAGCAGGGCAAAATATTTTTATTGGCTGTCATACAGATCGAAAAGGAGCACCATGACTTAGATCTTGGGGTAATTGCCGAAGCCTCCTTGTCTTTAGAACATCCAGTGGTGGTCAAAGTAGGACAACATCAGTATACCATTGGTAATAAGGAAGAGTTTCTGCATCGGCGCTTGGCTATACAAGCAGCGATCTATCGGGTAACCCAGGGGCTAAGTTTTAATAGGGGCGGGCATGGGAAAAAGCGAAAAATGAAAAGTTTGGACGATTATAGACGTCAGGAAAAGCGTTACGTAGAGTATAAATTGCATGTCTATAGCAGAATGCTCATTAACTTTTGCATCCGGCATCGAGCGGCAACACTATTATTGGTTAACCAGCAGGCCAAAGAAGAAATTGCCAACCAAGATCCATTCCTGTTGCGTAATTGGAGCTATTACAGCTTGAAAGAGAAGATTCACTACAAAGCCGAAAAAGCCGGAATACAATTGATCGTAGAGTAAAATGATTTTGGAGGTTGCTTGCACAACCGTAAAGTGAGGTACATAACACTCACCAAGTATTAACAATATGATGCAACGGGCTGGTTTATGTCTAATGATAGCCGACAAGTGAGAACAATAAGGTTTCAGAAAAAATTTGGCAAATCACAAGGGTCAAGCCGTTATAACCAATAGTAAAAGTCAATGTTTGTCATTGGCAAGCTAATCCCTAGGCACCGGTCAACTAAGTATTTTAGCAGCATAAAATAGAGATGAGCTTGCTCGCACAACCATAAAGTAGGGTAGCAAAATCGCTAGAACAGGCTTAGCAAAACACCGAACTAACAAATAACCTTAGCGGTAACCTTGCAAACAACAATAGTGGAAGCAGGTGGGTGAATGGTTATGCATTAAGCAACCAAATCAAAACCGCTTAACACAACCTTAGTACTACCTTAACACGTGCTCGGCACAAGAACAACACAAGGACGGCACGTCAACGGCACAAGAACAACACAACAACAACACAAGGATGAGACAACAAATGTGGTACGAAAATCCAAACGGATTGAAAAATCAATTACCAATCATCAAACTCCAATGGCCAGCAAGACGCATACTACCATTTGTTTGCGCACAGCTGGCCAACCTTAAGTAAATCAACAAGCTGCAGGCGCTAAAACTTGAGGCCGTGCAACAAAAGCAGGTTCATGAAACTGACAATGCCAATATACCAGATTTGGGATATGTTTTTCAATGAGATAATACCTGCGCTTAGGCCAACAAAACACTGCCCAAAGGTAAATGTAGAAGGGAGAAACGTGAAATGGCTGACGGCTTGGCAAGAGCTTTATACTTGAGCTTGCATGCGCAATAGGCTATTGCCTTCAAAATAAAACGATCTATTCACCAACTTATAGCATCGTTTGCTGTTAGCTATACTATATTTGTGAAATAGCTAAACTTATGGTGAGATTATATTTAACTTTTTTTGCGGTATTTTTATTCAATACGCTTCGTGCCCAACAAACAGGATTGTTAACAGGTACAGTTCAAGATGCTAATACAGCTCGTCCGCTTATTGCGGCAACCATTGCCATCGACGGACTATCTGTAAATACACAAACCGATAGTTTGGGCAGCTACAAAATTACGTTGCCGGTAGGAACCTATAAAGTTGCGGTAAGTAGTATCGGATATACGTCAGAAATCAAGTATAACATTGTAGTAAGCAGCGGAAATCCACAATTGGTCAATTTTTACCTACAAGGGCAGTCCAATACGCTCAAAGAAGTAAACATCAGTTTCAATAGAGGTAGATCGGCAGTGGCTACAGATTTGGTTACGCCGCTATCGGTACAGCAATTAACTACAGAAGAAATAAAGAGCAACCCAGGGGGAAATTTTGATGTATCGAAAGTCGTGCAAACCCTGCCTGGGGTTGGGGTCAGTAATGGTGTGGGCGAGCGAAATGATATCATCATCAGAGGGGGTGCACCCAACGAAAACGTTTATTATCTAGACGGAATAGAAATTCCCGTGCTCAATCATTTTCAAACGCAAGGGAGTTCTGGCGGTGCTCAAGGGATACTAAATGTGTCTTTTATCGAAAGCTTAAAGCTCAGTTCTTCAGCATTTGATGCTCGTTATGATAATCCCTTAGCTTCCACCTTTGTCATTAAACAGCGTGATGGAAATGCGGAGCGCTTAGCGGGAAATGCAAGAGTGAGCTTTACCGAAACTGCTTTAACCTTAGAAGGGCCTTTGTCTAAAAATACCACGTTTTTGGCATCTGCTCGTAAATCGTACCTGGGTTTTTTGTTCAAATTAATCGATTTGCCCATTCGTCCTAACTTCGAAGATTTTCAATATAAAGTAACCCACAGAATTAATGCAAAAACCAAATTAACAGCCATCGGCTTAGGGGCTATAGATCATTTCAACTTCGCACCTACAAGAAAATCTACGCCAGAAAACACCTACGTTTTGAGGTCTACTCCATACATCCATCAATGGAATTACACGGTAGGTTTTAACCTAAACAGGCAAATTGAGAATGGCTTTATGAATTTTACGCTAAGCAGAAATACCTTCAACAATAACTTGGATAAATATGAAGACCAAATAAAAGAGGATACGAAACGGGTATTAAAAGTAGAGTCCGAAGAAACGGAAAACAAGTTCAGGTTCGATATCAATAAATATCTAGATGGGTGGAAACTGTCGGCGGGGCTAATGGCGCAATGGGTAAGCTACAATGCCGATTTGTACAACAAAATAGCCAATCAGGTTACCGATGGCTTTGGCAACGTAATTACGCCAGAACGCGTTCTTAGCTTTAATAACGATATCAATTTCTTAAAATATGGGGCTTTCGTTCAAGCTTCTAAAAATCTATTTGATGAGAAACTACTGTTATCGGCTGGTTTACGTACCGATTTGAATAGTTTCACAACAACTGGAAATAATCCGCTTAAAACTTTGTCACCGCGTCTGTCTTTGGCTTATCATCTTAATCCAAAGTGGGATATAAGTGCATCAGTAGGAACTTATTTTAAAATTCCACCTTATACTATGCTAGGTTATTTAAGCAATGGCGGGTCTCCAGTAAACAAAAATTTAGATTATATTCAGTCTACACACTATGTTTTAGGAACTCAATTTTTGCCAAGAAATGATCTCCGTTTTACTTTGGAGGGTTTTTACAAGCTTTACAACAATTATCCAGTATCAATTGCGAACGGTATTTCTCTAGCTAACCAAGGTGCAGAGTACACCTCAGTAGGTAGCGAAGCTTTACAAAGTACAGGCGATGGCGAAACTTACGGTGTAGAACTTTTTGTGCAACAGAAATTGGTTAAAAATTTCTTTTATGTGGCCAGTTACTCGTATGTAGTAAGTAAGTTTTCGGGCGCTAACGAGCAACTCGTTTCTTCTTCTTGGGACAATAGACATTTGCTATCATTAACCTTAGGGTATAAAATGAAACGTAATTGGGATCTTGGTTTAAAATATCGCTATGCTGGTGGCTCGCCCTACACACCATTCGATTTGGCTAATTCTCAACTCAACTACTTGTCTTTAGGTACCGGGTTATCAGATTATAGCCAATTAAACGCAGAGCGATTGTCGGCCTTCAGTCAGTTAGATTTTAGAATTGATAAACGAATAAACTATAAAAAAACAGCGTTGAATTTATATATCGATATTCAAAACATCTTGAAAACAGAAAACGACGGATTTCCGAGATATACTTTTAAAAGAAGCGATGATAACTCGGCGTTTCTTACTACCGATGGGCAGCCAATTAAGGCAGATGGTTCAAACGCTGTTCCAACCATTCTAAACAATAAGTCGGGTAATTTAATACCATCTTTTGGGGTGATATTTGAATTTTAAAAGGTTTTCTTAACCTTCGGATCAGTTAGAATGATATAATCTGCAAGATGTACATGCTTTTCCCATTCGGGGTTTTCAAAATCATCGGATGGGAAAGCAGCAACATTCAGGGCTTTTAGTTTTGGTGCATACTTTCTGAGTTGGGCAAAAGTGCCAAGTTGCTCGTCCGAGTGAAATCTACCGTTTACCTGAAATATCTTTACGTTCTTGTTGGTCTTCGCTAACGCAGCAATAGACCAAGCCATGGTGGCATCCCAAAAGTTTTGGCTTTGATACACCTTCATGCCGCCCATGCTGTGGCCACCCAACAAGTCGATAAACTTCTCATAGTATCTGCCACTTAAGGTATCAATGGGCAAGCTAGGTAGCAGGTGTTTGCTGCCAGCGGGCAGATTTTTAAGTACTTCTAGTCCGCCTCGGGTAACCGCATTGCTGTATCTGGTAGCCGCATTGCCACCAATTACCCGCAGTTTTTCGGCTTTTGCAAACTCAATAAGGGGCCTGTAATCTTTATAGTTATTCCAAGCTCTTGCTTCTCTAATGAAGTTTTTTTCGCTAATCAAGCCTGTTAAATACTCGTTAATTACCAGTTGAACATCCGTGTGAAACATCTCTAAGGTAACTGCTATTTGGTCTTTGTACCTACTATGTAATGCTTTTAGGAGTTCAATTTCTAAGTAATGGCCAATAGAATCATTGTGTTCTTCTCCAAAAAAGAGCACATCGGCTTTTGCCATATCATTTACAATAGCCGCAATGGCGATTTCCTGTTTCTTCTTGGTGTCGTAAATTTTAAAATGCTGTGAAATATCTTGAGCATTTAACAGCATCGGGATAAAGCAGAGTATGAGGAAGTATAATTTTTTCATGCGTATCGTTTTACGAAAGAATCTAAAGTGGTAATTTTTTTCACCGATAATTTTATGCAATTTACCGAGTATTAAATGTCAAACAACGGTGTGCTGTTGTAGTCCTAAGGTAGGTAATTTACTTTTGGTAACATAAAATAAGAGCAGCATATCATGGAAAATACAAATCATAAAACAATGATAAATAGATCGGGAAAAGTATGGGCAGGTTTGTTCATCATCATCGTAGGATCAATTTTATTACTCAATAATTTAGGCTTAAACCTGCCGCATTGGGTGTTTAGTTGGAGTACCATACTATTGGCCATCGGACTGTTTATAGGCGCCCGCAATAATTTTAAAGGTAGTACTTGGTTAATTCTCTCCTTAATAGGTGGATATTTTACGCTAAGCGATATTTTTGATAATCTCAATCTCTCTAACGTGGTTTTTCCTTTAATGCTTGTTGGTATAGGATTGTATTTGGTATTAAAGCCAAAACGTTCAAAGAAAATACTTAACGAAGACATGGAACAGCAGAATTTCCAATTTGCCGAGCAAGGAAACGATTTTACCGAAGCAGAAAGGAAAGCCCATGCAGCCACAGGAAATTATCCTAGCAATGATTACTTCGAATCGGTAAATGTTTTTGGCGGGAGCAATCAGGTTATTTATACCAAGAACTTAAAAGGGGGAGAAGTTGTAGCTGTTTTTGGCGGAGGTGATATCAATCTTACTCAAGCAGATTTTGAAGGGCAAATTATACTAGACGTTACTGCGGTATTTGGCGGCGTTAAAATCATATTACCATCAAATTGGTTGGTAAAATCTGAAGTGGCTGCGGTATTTGGTGGGGTAGATGATAAAAGACCGATATATCCGCCAGTAGAGGGACAAGCGAAAAAGATATTAATTATTAGAGGTGTGGTGTTATTTGGAGGGGTAGAGTTTAAGAGTTTTTAAGAATACCAACAACTAAAACTAAACATCGTGACTACAACTCCACTATCCAAACCATACATCAAAAACATCGCGTTGCTATTACTTGTTTTTTGGCAAGTATTGTGTGCGGCCGTCTTACATTATTTCTTTAACTTTTCGTGGCAAATAGCAATTGCCGACAGTTTAATTAGCAATACAATTTTAGCAGTAGGATGCGTGATCATAAGTAATATGCTTGCCTATTATCAACCCAAAAACAACCGTTTTATGTACATGTTTTTGGTAGTAATTGTGCTGGTTGCAGTAGTTGTTTTTGCGGGCAGATACGCCCTAAGCATGTTGTTTAAGCAAGAAACCACCTATTTAGCTTTTTTAGATCTCGCCGATATTTTTAGATCTGGGGTGTCATTTGTTTGCTTGGCTTGGTGCGCTGTAGCAAATAACCTGTGGTACAGGTTGGAAGAGCAATCCGAAATGCAGGCCAGACTTTTAACCACACAAAATCTAGCCAAAGAGGCAGAGTTGAATAAGCTGCGCCATCAATTGCAGCCTCATTTCCTATTCAACAGCTTAAACTCCGTTTATGCGTTAACCATCGTAAACCCAACCGAAGCGGGTACCATGATTACCAAATTAGCCTCTTTTTTACGGGGTACTTTAAAACGTGACGACGAAGTTTGGGTAAACGTAGCCGACGAAATGGAATACATCCAGCTTTATTTAGATATAGAGAAGGTGAGGTTTAGCCATCGATTAAATATTGAGGTAAACATCGCAGAAAACACCTTGGCGCTTCGTTTACCTGGCACATTGTTGCAGCCAATTGTAGAGAATGCCATAAAATTCGGCTTGTACAACACCTCTTCTGCAATTACCATCACTATTGATTTGCGACTTGTCCAAAACACTTTAGAAATTATGGTCACCAATCCTTTTGACCCCGAAATGAAAGCGAGTAAAGGCACCGGTTTCGGGCTATCTGCCATTAGGCGAAGATTGTACTTGCTCTTTGCCGACAGCACGCTGTTACAAACCGAAACTAAAGGCAATAATTTGTATATTACCACGCTAAAAATCCCTCAAAAAGATGATCAAAACGATACTTATTGATGATGAAGCTCTTGCTCGTGGTGTGGTAAAACATTATCTAACAGCATTTCCAGAAATAGAGATTGTGGCCGAGTGTAGTGATGGTTTCGAAGGGCTAAAAGCGATCGCCCAACACCAACCCGATTTAATCTTCCTAGATATTCAGATGCCAAAAATTAGTGGTTTTGAGATGTTAGAGCTCGTCGAAAATCGTCCTGCGGTAATATTTACAACAGCGTTTGATGAGTATGCGATTAAAGCTTTTGAAGTAAATGCCATTGATTATTTATTAAAACCTATTGAGAAGAGCAGGTTTGAGCAAGCCATGCAAAAGCTGCCTGCAAAACTAATAAAAGGCGATGAAAGCCGAGAGCTATTAGAAACTGCATCCTTATCACCAGCGCAAAACAATAGGGTAGTAGTGAAGAATGCCGGCGTGATTAAGATCATCCCTGTGGAATCGATTCACTATTTAGAAGCTGATGATGATTACGTTAAATTAAGTACCACCGAAGGCAACTTCCAGAAAAACAAAACGATGAGCTTTTTCGAGCAAACTTTAGATAGTACACAGTTCATCAGGATCCATCGCTCGTACATCGTTAATTTAGCCCAAGTATCTAAAATAGAACTCAAAGAGAAAGATAGCCATGTGGTTTTACTGAAAACTGGCATTTGGCTGCCAGTAAGTAAAACCGGATATATAAGGGTTAGGGCAGCCCTAGGCCTATAAACGTTACTTATTTTTGTCCGCTCAGAACAATTTCTTGCACAACTTGTTTAAATATAAGTCAACAAAATAACTTAATCTTAAACATTTAAATTATGGGAAATTTACTGTACGTAATTGCTGTAATATTAGTAATTATTTGGGCAATTAGTTTTTTAGGCGGTTTTTATACCGGTGGAATTATACATGCTCTGTTGGTGATAGCAATTGTTGCTATTCTATTGAAAGTGATTAGAGGCGCAGCTTAGTTTGGCTATAATAGTTAGATAGTTTAGTGTTAGATAGCTCGGCGTTTGCTCAAACGTCGAGCTTTTTTACATTAAAGATTTAAAAACGCTTAGGCAAATATGAAAAAATGCTTATCTTTGTTTTCTGAAAAATAAAAACAAATAGCTGTTGCATTTATGGAATAATCACTTTATATTTGCACCTCTAATAAAAAACTCTAGTTAAGATATTATATTGTTATGAAAAGAACATTCCAACCTTCGCAAAGAAAGAGAAGAAACAAACATGGCTTCCGCGAAAGAATGGCTACAGCTAACGGTAGAAGAGTATTAGCTTCTCGCCGTGCAAAAGGAAGAAAAAGATTATCAGTTTCTGACGAGCGTCGTCATAAAGCATAATTTTTGATTGCCACCTTTTAGGTGATTGCAGATCATTTACCTTTCTGCTATTCAGCAATCAAAAAGATGAATAAATTTAGTAAAGAAGAGCGTTTATGTAGTAAAAAGTCATTAGACTTACTATTTAAAAAAGGCTCTTCTTTTTTATTATACCCTTATCGAGCCACTTTTATCTTCAGTGAACTAGAACATCGCGTTCCTGTTCAAGTGGTTATCAATGTAGCCAAGAAACGGTACAAGCACGCTGTTGATCGTAATTTGATTAAAAGGCGCACCCGAGAAGCTTATCGATTACAAAAAGCATCTTTACTCTACTCAGCATTGCAAGATGAAACTAAACTTTTGCTGTTAAGCTTGCAGTATGTAGGAAAAGAAATTTATCCTTATTCCTTCCTTGAAAAACGCATGGCGCAATTGTTTAAAAAGTTAATTAATCAAATTAGCGATGAAAATCATCAATAAGTTGTTTTCTTGGTTATTTTTAGCGCTCATTAAGCTGTATCAAATTTTACTGTCGCCGCTATTGGGTGCAAGTTGTAGGTATACACCTACTTGTTCCGCTTATGGCGCCGAGGCGATTAGAAAGCATGGTCCGTTTAAAGGTGGTTGGCTCACTTTAAAACGCATAGGCAGATGTCATCCTTGGGGCGGACATGGTCACGATCCAGTACCTTAAAAAATCGAAATTGACGAACTTAAAAAGAATATAAAGTTAACTTTGCAGTGTAAATTCCGTTAAATGTCAACAATACTTCAAATAGAAACCGCAACGCCTGTTTGTTCAGTAGCTATAGCCGTAAATGGTAAAACTATCGCCATTAAGGAAGAAAAAGCAAGTAATATTCACGCATCTAGTTTAACTCTATTTATTGAGGAGGCGATGAAATTGGCCAATATTACCTACGTTGATTTAGATGCTATCGCTGTGAGTATGGGGCCGGGTTCTTATACTGGCTTACGTATTGGGGTTTCTACGGCAAAAGGGCTTTGTTTCGCTTTAGATAAGCCGTTAATTGCAATCAATACCTTGAAGATGATGGCCAGTGGTTATTTGCAAAACCATTCTGATTATAAGGGTTTAATTTGCCCCATGATTGATGCACGAAGAATGGAAGTATTTACTGCTGTTTTCGACACCGATTTGAAAGAGGTGCAAGCTACCAACGCGAAGATTATAGTGGAGAGCAGCTTTATTACAGAGTTAGATAATAGTAAAATGACTTTCGTGGGTGATGGTGCCGAGAAATGTTCATCGGTAATTACGCACCAAAATGCTCGCTTTTACCTTGAAAATTTCAATTCGGCAGCCAATATGTCTACACTTGCGTATGCAGCTCTCCAAAATCAAAATTTTGAGAATGTTGCCTATTTCGAGCCCTTTTATTTAAAAGATTTCGTTTTTACTACACCCAAAAAGAAAGTTGTTTAAAGCGCTTTTGGTCTCACAAAGAAATCATAAATACTTTTAAAGAAGCCCTTATAAACTTTCTGACGATTTACCCCAGGCATTGTACTCATATTTAATGGATGGTTTACCGTTTTCCCGAACTTAATGCCAAGCCCCATATAAATAGAACCACCAAGGAAATCTTGATTTAACGATAGATTGTTATTCAATGTCCCTCTACCTAATGTTATTGATTTTCCTAAATTATCGGTTCCTAAAAAGAACTCAAAGTTCGGCGTTTTGTACATTCCCTGTAAACCAATCATGAGCAGGTTATTAAAATTATAAGTGGAGCTCAAACTTCCTGACCAATTCTTTTGGCTGAAGGTGTTCACAAACGCAATATCTCCTCCGAAATGAAACAGATTTTTAGAGATGATAAGATTTGGTTTGTAAAAATCAAAAGTTTTAGAGATCAAGAAATCAGCTTTTGCATTTGTGGGTGTAATAAATCTTTGCTGATCCTTTATCTCTCTAGCAATATCTAAAATCTCGTAAGTGATGTTGTTTGTACTTTTACGGGAAATATCAGTTATTCTTTTTGTATCGTCAAAGTTAGCCACATAAGATTTTTTATTCCATCTGATAAAGCCTAAATCCTTAACATTCGCCATTAAAAAGTAGCCACTGCTGGAGGTATAAGTTGTCCCTATGCTTATCGCTAGGCCAGGATTTTTAAACGTCGGAAGTAACATTTTTTTGTCGACTTCGTCCTTAAAAAGAAAGGAGCCTTTATAGTTTCCAGTTAAACCGATGTCTAACTTATCGCCAGGAACATCCAAAAAGAATTGTGATTTATTAATATCAACTTCGTTATAGGCAATGCCACTTAAAAGGCTCATTTTTATGCCAAATGCCAATTTCTTATTCCAGTTCTCTCTCAAACTTACGCTAAACTGGTGGTAAGATTGTTGGAAACCATTCGAGTTAAATACATTGCTGTAGGGCCCTTGGCTAAAATGTTTATAGGAGTGTAATATCGCTAGTGTCTCATTGGTGTAATCAGCTTGAGCCTCCGTTCTCAGCTGCCAAGCGAAACCAATTTCCTGATTAAATTTATAGGAGCTAAAAATTCTAAAGGTTGCCAAATAGACATTAGAACTTTGAAGCAACTTGTTTCGCAAACCTTCTCCTAAAGGAAGACCTTCTGTATTGTACTTTCCCGTATTGATTAAGTTAGCGAGGGGTTCATTGGCGCTACCCTTATTTGTGGCATTGAAGGCGAAATTTGGAAAGAAAAAGTTGGATGCCCACTTGCTAGAACTATCAAGCGTGAACGATTTTACCGCTGGATTTTCGAACGCATCAAACATCGTTCGCGTATTAAAAAGCGCATATTGCTGCGCCTGTAACGCTAGCGACAGAAGAGACAAAGCAAATGTAAAAATATATCTTTTCATAGTAGTTATATCAACTAAGATAATTGATTTACAATGAAATGAGTAAATATTATCGCGACAAACTATCTATTACTGCGGGTTTTTGATTTTTAAGTAGCAAGATATTGCTCATCAATTTTCCATTATCAGATGAAAGCTGATATCCAAATGCGTTGTAATCCTTAAAACCTTTATCTGCTCTATATTGTCTGTAATATTTGTTTTTTAAGTTTTTCCCAAAGATGTTTATGGAATTTTTATTATTCGCATAAAAGAAAATAGTAGCCGAGTTCGAAATTTGGTCTTTAAAATCTCTATAATTTTGAGTTTCCGATAGCAGGTGATTGTTGTTGTAACTATTTAGGAACGATTGTATAGTACTGGCATTATTTGCCATCACAAAGTGGTTATCAATAATCGTGTAGAAAGGTCGCTCAAATTTGGCAAATGGCTCGCCGAAGTAATAAGACAAAATACCTCTCTCTTTAAATACGCGTATATCATCAGCATATTCGCTACTTAAATCTAGAAGCAGTTGCCCCAATTTATCACCATTGTTAAGCGCAATAATGCCTAATTTCTCTCCGCTTTGTAATTGAAAGGTTCCGAACTGTTTCTCAAAGTATTTTGGAAAAGCATCTTTTAAATCAATCCTATACTTTTCATCGATTGTTTTGATCTGTTTCTCAATTTCATCCAGTTTTTTAGCATTCTTCAGCCAATTTCTTAATCCCTCGCTCCACTTTTCGTAATTGCCGATGTTATAGAGCGTAAAGTTGGCCGTTTTTTCAGGTAACAGCTGGTCAATAGTTAATTTTTGCTCCAACTCTTTGATAAATAGTTTATAATAGCTTTCCTCGCTATTGATATCAGTATAGCCATTCAATAGAAGTTTATCGCTACTATAATTATAACTTAAACTTGCGTAAGTGTCCTGCTTGTTAAAAATGGAAAGCTCTCCCGTTAGTTTGCTATTTAATATAGGGTTTAGCAAAACGGGAAGCTTGTTGAAGTCAATATAAACGTTCGCTAAAGTGTTTTTAGCACCTCTCGCATTTCGTTTGATGTAGTCGGTAAATTCAGATGGTTTTACTTCGTCTTTGCTTAATCCTTCAATAGCTGCTGCACTGCTCGCCAATAGGACAGATTTATTATCTATTTTAAGATAGCAAATGGAACTATCGGCAAAACTAAGCTGATAGAAATCTTTAATGCTAGTGCTGCTAACCCGAGGTAGCTTTTTTAAAACCTCTGCAATAGCAACTTTTTCCTGCGTTTGGGTAGCAATAATAAAGTCGATGTTATTTTGGTTAGCCGCAAACCCTAAATACACCTTTTGACCGTTAAAAAGTGTACTGACTTGTCCATTACTTAACAACCGATGTCGGATAGAAGACAATATCTTAAGTTTTTCTTGCCCCAAAATATCATCTAGCACTGTTTCGCCAGCTAAAATATCGTAAAAACTTTTATCGTTTTCAAACGTGAAAACAATTCCGCTGTTGTTTCCTATCGTGTTTAAGGAATGGTCCGAAGAGCTGTAATCTCGGTTCAAGGCAGAAAAATACAAGTAGGCCATCACTACAACACCCACCAACAATACGCCAATCCAAATAAAAATCTTTCTCATAACTATTCTAGAACAAATTTAGCTTAATTTCGCAGATAGTTAGATTATAAAGGCATTTTGTTAATTTAGCACTATTTAAAGCCGATATTGATGAACAAAAGGATTATTTTAACCGCTGCTTTTTTTGGTGCTTTAGCGGTGATACTGGGAGCATTTGGTGCTCATGGCTTAAAGCAACTTATTTCTGTAGATCAGTTAGTTACTTGGCAGAAAGGTGTAGAATATCAGTTCTATCATACTTTTGCGCTCTTGTACCTTTCTACTTTTGCCAGATATAAAAATAAGCTCATTGCTGTAGCTTTTACCTTTTTCACTTTGGGTATTTTGTTTTTTTCTGGTTCTTTGTATTTGTTAGCGCTTCGTGACGCATATCAACTTTCATTTGCTAGTTACATAGGGCCAATTACACCAATAGGCGGTTTGTTTTTTATAATAGGATGGGTGGCGTTATTTTTAGCCGCTTTAAAAGATAAATAGATGCAATTTACTGACAACACATTTTCGGAAAGAGAGACACTTTTCGCGGAGGTTATATTGCCGCTATCTTTGGCAATTAATTATACTTACAGGGTGCCTTTTGAGCTGAGTGATGTTGTGCAGCTTGGTAAACGTGTAGTGGTTCAATTTGGTAAACACAAAATCTACACTGCGCTAGTAAAAAGCATTTCAACAAATCCGCCAGCACATTACGAAGCCAAATATATTATCGATGTTGTAGATGACTTTCCAGTAGTTACTAATAAACAGTTTCAATTTTGGGATTGGATTACCTCTTATTACTTGTGCAACGAAGGCGATGTAATGGCCGCTGCACTGCCTACTGGTTTGAAACTCGCTAGCGAAACTGTGTTGGTGTTAAAGGAAAATTTTACAGACGATATTGCACTTACTGAAAAAGAAACGATTATCATCAATGTGTTATTGAAACAACATAAAATAAGTGTTGATGAAATATCCAGTTTGTTGGGTCAGAAAACAATATATCCCTTAGTAAACTCTTTAATTGCTAAAGATGCAATTGTGGCTTTAGAGGAAGTGGTGGATAAGTACAAGCCTCTATTAAAGAGCTTTGTAAAATTAAATCCGTTTTATGCGGATGATGATAACTTACGTCATTTGTTTGCGCAGCTAGAGCGTGCGCCGAAACAAATGGATGCACTTTTGGGTTATCTGAAATTAAGCCGGAATGGTGATTTCGTGGCAAAAACTGTTCTGTTAGATGAGAGCGGGTGTGGTGCTGGTGCATTAAAAGGACTAATTGACAAGCAAATTTTTATTAGCGAGAAAAGAGCAGTTAGCAGACTTAGTACCGATAACGATGAATTTGAAATTAACTTTAAGCTCAACGAAACACAGCAGTTTGCGATAGGACAGATAGAAGAACAGTTTCAGCAGAAAGACGTGGTTTTGTTGCATGGTGTAACAGCATCGGGTAAAACACAGGTTTATATTAAGCTTATTGAAAAAGCAATAGCCGATGGTGGCCAAGTGTTATTCCTGTTGCCCGAAATTGCTTTAACTACCCAAATTGTGGAGCGGGTTAAACTTTACTTTGGCGATAAAATTGGGGTTTATCACTCTAAATTTAACGATCAAGAACGCGTTGAAATCTGGAACAAAGTGCTCAATGGGTCCTATCAGGTTATATTGGGGGCTCGTTCGGCAGTGATGTTACCTTTTTCGGACTTACGTCTCGTTGTGGTTGACGAAGAGCATGAGAGTTCTTACAAACAATATGATCCTGCACCGCGATACCAAGCCAGAGATGCAGCGGTTTTTTTAGCGCATCTGCATCAAGCTAAGGTCGTATTGGGCTCTGCAACACCATCGTTGGAGAGTTATTACAACGCCCAGACAGATAAATATGGCTTAGTAGTAATGAAAGAACGCTTTGGCGGCGTGCAGTTACCGAACCAGCAGGTGGTAAGCATTGCTGATGAAACCAAGCGTAAGAAAATGATTTCTTACTTTACAAGTGTACTGATTGATGACATCGCAGATGCTTTAGAAAAGAAGGAACAAATTATACTTTTCCAGAATAGACGTGGCTATGCTACCATTTTACTGTGTGCTACTTGTGGATACGCACCTAAATGTGTGAACTGCGATGTGAGCTTAACTTACCATAAATCTAGTGGCAAACTACATTGTCATTACTGCGGATATTACCAAAGCAGTATTAATAGATGCCCAGCTTGTGGGTCTGTGCACGTAGAACAAAAGGGATTTGGCACAGAACGGGTAGAAGAGGAGTTAAGCCTTATATTTCCAGATGCCAAAATCGCCCGGTTGGATTTAGACAGTACCCGTACCAAAAACGGTATGCAGCAAATTATAGCTGATTTTCAGGAACGTAAGAATGATATCTTAATTGGTACCCAAATGGTAGCCAAGGGTTTGGATTTTGAAAATGTAAGCTTAATAGGTGTAATTAATGCCGATACACTTCTTAATTTTCCGGATTTTAGAGCGTTTGAACGTAGCTATCAGCTATTGTCGCAAGTAGCCGGAAGGGCGGGACGTAGAGATAAACAAGGTAAGGTTTGCATACAAGCCTATGCAGACGATCATCGGATCATCAATCAGGTAATTGCGAGTGATTACGAAGCGATGTATGCCGATGAGTTGGAAGAGCGGAAACAGTTCAATTACCCTCCCTTTTCAAGATTGATATTTATTAACGTGAAGCATAAAGACGCCGATGTTTTAAATCATGCTTCGCAAGTTTTGGCCAATAATTTACGTTCGCAATTAGGGAAACGTGTTTTGGGTCCCGAGCAACCTCTAGTATCGAGGGTTAGAAACTATTATATTAAGCAAATTATCATTAAGGTTGAACGTGCTGCCGCTATCCAAAAAGTTAAAACGGTACTCCTATCAACCATTCAAGATTTTAATGCTCAGAAAGAATTTAGAAGTGTGATTACCCAAATAGATGTAGATCCCTATTAATTCTTAGAGATCAATTGGATTTGTAGGCCTACAGAAACTGGGTTCAATAACATCTCTAACTTATTGTACTTATTAAAAGTACGAGCGCTCGTAAAAGGATCTGCAGTTTCCTGCCTTTCGTACATATAAAAGAAATCTAGACTCGACTCTGCAAAAATACTGATCTGTTTGGTGGCGTTTATTTTGAAACCAATGATTGGAGAAATGGTCCCGCCCCTCTTATCAGATACAATACCCTTGGCTGCAGCTGAACTCATCGACGAAGGTTCTAAATTACCCGCATAACTATTTGAGCGATAACCGAAATCAAAACCAAAGAAGGGTTGAATTGATGAATAATTGAAATTCTTCTCAAAGCCAATTTTTACCGCGAAGTCTTTAACGGTACCATTTACTGTTTCGCAGTTATTACAGTTGTTTTTAAAAGAAAAGTTTTCTTTTTTTAAGAAGTGCCCGCTTATTCTATAGCTAATTTGATTATCGTTGAACTTTATAATTCCCCTATTAAAGGTTGAAGAGGTATAATCGTCATCATTCACTTGTTGAAAGATTTTGGGTAGCTGCATGAGGTTGTAACCACCCACGCCAACGCTATAATTATAACTGCCGTCAGTTTGAGCAAACGTGTTTACACTAAATAATACAAGTATAATGGAGAAAATTCTTTTCATCGCTGATATCGTTTGATACAAAAGTATTAATTATTTGGAATTAGAAGCGCACTTGTTAAGATAATCTGTTGTATCATCATCATTTAGATGTTATTGTAGTAAGATAGCAGAAGGAGAGATCTTTTATGTTAATAAATTAAATCGTTTTTTAGTTGGTTATATTTAGCTTTTAGCCCTATTTTTGACCCAAATGGCATACAAATTCGTAGATAATTACAGAGAGAGAGGAGCGAGGAAGAAATTAGTAGAGATATTGAGTGAAAGAGGGATATCTGACGCAAAGGTGTTGAGGGCAATAGGCAAAATTCCCCGTCATTTCTTCTTCGACGAAACTTTTTGGAGCCAAGCTTATAAAGATATTGCTTTTCCAATTGGTGATGGACAAACTATCTCGCAGCCGTATACGGTAGCTTATCAAACAGAGCTTCTGCACATTCAAAAAGGCGATAAGGTATTGGAAATTGGTACTGGATCTGGCTATCAAACTTGTATCTTAATGGAACTCGGCGCTGAAGTTTACACCATCGAAAGACAGAAAAATATTTTTGAGCGTACCATAAAAGTATTGCCAGGTATGGGATATCACGCAAATTTCTTTTTAGGCGATGGCTCTAAGGGAATAGAAGCACATGCGCCTTATCACAAAATTATTGTTACAGCTGGCGCACCATTTGTGCCCGAAATTTTATTAAAACAACTTAAAATCGGTGGTATTTTAGTGATTCCCGTTGGCGACGAAAAATCTCAGAAGATGATTACGGTAATAAGGGTAAACGAAAACGAATTCGATAGAATTGAGTTGGATACTTTTAGGTTTGTACCTTTAGTGGGCGATCAAGCTTGGTAATCAAGTTTCAAGTTATACGTTTTAAGTAAATGTACCTAAAACGTATAACTTAATCTGCATCTTATGGGTATAGCAAATATTTCTTTCTCATCTCTTTATATTTAGCTAAACCAGGTGCCCAGGTTTTTCTAATTTCTTCTTCAGATACACCGTTTATTATCTGTTTTCTAAAATCTGCCACTCCAATTAAACGCTCAATAGGTAACATTTGGTTACTCAATTTCGAATCGAAAAAAGTTTCTTTTTTAGGCGAAGCCTTGTAAAGTTCAATTATCCATTGTATGTTAATTTGACGTGTTTTTCTAAAAATAGAGGTGTCGTAATTCCTTAAATCTAAACCGTAACAAACTTCATCTTTAAATAGCGGTGTCTCGGCCATGCCTTTTATCCCGGTAGGTTTAAAACTGAAATCGTAAATACCTTTGTAATAAGGAGCACCTAAAACCGTAAATGGAATTTTAGTGCCTCTTCCAAGGTTCACATAAACACCCTCAAATAAACAGGTGCTGGGGTATAATAAGATAGATTGAGCAGTATTTAGATTTGGCGATGGCGCTACAGGTAATTCATAAGGCATGTCATGGTCATAATTTGCATTCTTTATCACTGTGATTTTGCACTTTACACCACTTTTTAACCAACCCTCGCCGTTTAACATTTGGGCATATTCGCCAACGGTTAAACCATGAGCAACTGGAATGGGTTGTAGGCCAACGCCCGATTTAAATTGTGGATCAAGAATTGGTCCATCGATCACAAAACCGTTCGGGTTAGGTCTATCGAAGATCATTACTTCTTTACCGTTTGTCGCACAAGCTTCCATTACTCGTTGCAACGTGTTGATATAGGTATAGAAGCGCACGCCTACGTCCTGAATGTCAAAAATCATCACATCGATATCCGCTAACGATTCCTTGCTCGGCGTACTGGTTTTTCCATACAAAGAAATTACGGGAATGCCTGTTTTTTCATCAATTTCGTTATTTACATGTATACCTGCACTCGCATTGCCTCTAAAACCATGCTCAGGACCGAAAATCTTTACAATTTTAACGCCGAGCTTTAGCAAGCTATCCACAGTAGTTGTTTTACCAATAATGGAGGTTGGGTTCACAACCATCCCTACACGTTTCCCTTTAAGTAGTGGGAGGTAAATTTCTGTCTGTTCTGCACCAGTTTTGAAATCTTTGCGGTTTTCTTCGGCTTTTTTCTGCTCGTCTTTGGTAGCGATTATGGTTGCTTTCGTGGTACTTTGCTGCTGCTGACCGCATGCACCAATAGAAAAGCTTGCAAAAAATACGCTAAATAGTAAAAATGGTTTGTTCATTATCAGGTTTTTTTAACATTTGTGATTTAATTCAAATTGAATTAGCATTTTTGCTAAGTTACAATTTATTGCAAAAATTTGAATGTAGAATATTTCATATCCAGCAGAATATCGCTAAAGTCTAAGCGAACTTTCTCCAAACTCATTGTGCGAATAGCCAT
Source organism: Pedobacter sp. (assembly GCA_045629525.1). Classification (GTDB taxonomy): domain Bacteria; phylum Bacteroidota; class Bacteroidia; order Sphingobacteriales; family Sphingobacteriaceae; genus Pedobacter. Next base: position 270,220 of record JAZQRH010000022.1, on the reverse strand, counting down.
TGCGGGTGTAATGCTTTCTTTAGCGGTGATGATATTGTCAGTTGCGATTATAAAGGGCTTTAAAACAGAAGTTAAGGATAAGGTAAGGGGCTTTGTGGGTGACATTCAAATCTATCGGTTTGACCTCAATGGTTCCTTCGAAAAGTCGCCATTTGTACCTAATGATACCACTTTAAATAGCCTAAGAAGTAACCCGCAAATATCCGCATTTTTTCCCTTTGCTACGAAGCCAGCCATTATTTTAGCCAATGGAGAAGTAGAAGGTGTTAATTTTAAAGGGGTTGATTCTACTTACGACTGGAGTTATATCAAGAAGCATTTGGTTGATGGTGAAGTAATTGATTTAGCAGACAGCGCCAAAGCGATGCAACAAATTGTAATTTCTGAGTACACGGCTAAGCGACTGATGCTAAAAACTGGGGATAGTTTTGTGATGCACTTTGTGCAAAATCCACCTAAAAAGAGAAAATTTACGGTAACTGGTATTTACAAGGTTGGTATCGAAGGTTTTGATAAGGTCTTTGTTTTAGGAAGCCTTGATATGATTAGGCGTTTGAATAACTGGGGACCCAAGGAAACCGGTGGCATAGAAGTAAAGATCAAAGATTTTAAGTTGCTGAAGCCAGTAGCCAATCAAGTTTATGATGAGATAGAGATGAATTTGAGGTCGCGATCTGTGGAGGAAAGCACGCCGCAAATTTTCACTTGGTTATCGCTTTTAGATGTGAACACTCAAGTGCTCATTATTTTAATGCTAATTGTAGGCGTTATTAACATGATCACAGCCCTGCTCATCATGATTTTGGAACGCACCAACATGATTGGTATTTTAAAAGCTATCGGTATGCGCAACACCAGTATGATGAAAATTTTTCTCTACAATGCCATATATCTGGTGGGCCTAGGCTTATTACTGGGAAATATTTTAGGAATAGGCCTGTGCTATTTTCAGCAATACACTCACTTTTTTAAGCTAAACAACACCAATTACTATCTAGATCATGTGCCAATTGAACTGCATTTTAGCGATATCCTGCTCTTAAATATTGCAACCATTGTAATCTGTACTTTGGTTTTAATTATTCCCTCGATGTTGGTGAGTAGGATAAGTCCGCTAAAGGCCATTAGGTTTAAGTAGTTGGGTGTTTATGGGCTAAATATTGTAATAAGCCCATTTTTAGATCGTAGGTAGAAAGCTGTATCTTTTTTAGTGACAGTTTTTCAATTACATAATCGGTAATAATGGTAGCCATTACGATCATATCTACTCTTAAAGGAATTAAGTTCTTAATCTCGGTTCTTTCCTGGTGCGTTGATTTCATAAGCACTTTACTCAACTGTTGATATTTTTGGAAGTCGATGGCTGCCGTGGAAATACGGCTCAGGTCTAGTGAGGGGTTAATCACTTCGGCATAGGTTTCAAATGCTCCAGCAGATCCGATCAAGTTTTCTGCATTAAATTGTGGTGCAAAGCTCAAGAGTTCGCCTAGGGTTTCTTCTAAATGCTGCCGTATCGCCTTGAAGTCTGTGTCGCTAATTGGATCAGATTTGAAGAATTTCTGCATTAGTCTGGCGGCACCAATATCGAAACTTTTTCTCCAGTAATATTGTAGCTCGTCGCAAAAGATAAATTCTGTGCTGCCGCCGCCAATATCCATGATGAGCGATTTGCCCCTAACCGCACCGCTCCATTTAACCGCATTGTAAATGAATTCAGCCTCTTGGTTTCCATCGATCACCTCAATGCTAATTGCAGTTTCGTTAAAAACCGCGTCTATAAAATCTTGGCCGTTGCTCGCATTACGTACTCCAGAGGTTGCTACCGCTTTTAAATCACTAACCTTATAGTCATCAAGCGTAGCTTTAAAAGCTTTTAAACAGTTGATGGCTCTTGCAAACGCCGCAGGGATAATTTTATCCTCTAAGGTGATGTCTTCACCAAGTTTAACTGGCTTGTTGATTTTGTAGATGATGGTAATTTTTTCTTTTACCTTTTCAGCGATGACAAGATGAAAGGTGTTAGTGCCTAAATCTATAGCCGCAAATTTCATTTTATAATGATTTTATCATCCAAATCGTACAAGCTGTATGTCCCGAATTTCCGAGCGCTTTATCAATCTTAATAAAACCTTGTTTTTCGTAAATACTTACCGCTTTGTCGAACTCCGGAAAGCTTTCTAAATAAAGCTGCGTATAATTCAATTCTATAGCCGACGCGATACTTTTTTCCATCAAAGTTTTGCCAACACCTTTTCCTCTAGCCGAGGCTGGTAAATAGAACTTCACTAATTCTACGCAATTTGGAGGTAATCCTTCAGTTGGGTATATGCCACAGCAGCCTAAAATCTTATCTTTTTCTTCTGCTAGCCATAAAACAGCACCTTTGTGTTGAAAAGTCTCAAAAAGCTGATCGGTGCTCGGGTCTGAGTACACCGTATTTTCTTTCGGTGCTTTATACTCTAGAAATACCTCTCGAATTAATTTGGCGAGTGCCTCGTTATCTCTTTGCTCAACTTTTCTAATGATCATACACAAATATCCGTATTTATGTTGATTTGCAAGTGGCTTGATGCAAAATAGGGAAGTTACAGGAGTTAGCAATGAAGCAAAGCTGATGAGCTTGATGATGTAGGGTATTGGCGAGTGCTATTTGCTCGCCATTGCTAATGGTTACCTGAGGGTTTAATCGTACTTCAATAAACCTCCCGCTACCATTTTCGTTGGTTTCTAAAGTAGCGATGGCCTGATCTTGATAATCGATAACCTCAATTTGGTGCTGAGCGCATATGTATAGGTACGACATCATATGGCAGGACATCAGACTGCTCAATAGTAAATCTTCCGGATTATGTAAGGATGGGTCGCCTTTAAAAGCTTTGGCAGCCGAGATAGTTAATGCTTCTTTACCTTCGAAACTAATAGTGTGGTTTTTTGTGTATCGTATTGATTTGCCATTATCCTTTGACCAATTTAGTGCGGCTTTAAAAAGGTGTTTTAAGTGCATTAAAATCGTTTTTTGTTTCGCAAAGCTATGAGAATTATATTAACTAATTGTTATTATATACCAATAATTTGGCATGGCATACATATATGGAATCTCATTTAATATCTAAATATATGTACAGCATCTTACCACGTCAATTAAACTTTAGTTACGGGTAATAAACGTATCTAGATAGGTATTTGATGTATTTAAACGGGATAGAACGCGTTTAGATGCGTTAAAGCCACATATACATCGATTAAGTGAAATTAGTCATTACTGAGAAAGTTTGTGTCCGAGCTGCGGTTGAAAAATGAATAGCCTCGTAATTAATTTCTAGGTTTTTTAACCAATGGTAAGCTTGTTGCTTAAAAATTGCTCGTTAAATTTTTGCAAGAAAAAAACAGAACGATATATAACAATTAACAAAGATATTATGATAAAGCGTATCGCCACATCTATCCACACATTGGATTCATAAGCATTTACTTTTTTTGCCATGGAAGTGGATTTCTCCACAATATACGTTAATCGAGGAAAGTATTTGGCAATAAGTACCTCCATCAATGGAACGATAAGAATTTTAGCTTTAAATAATTTTTTTGTGTTTATAATTGAATTTATAGAGGTCGAGTGTATCAGAAATTTGTGTCCCAAAGGTAAGGGTCGTAGGATCTGTCTTTTCAGTAGATGTAATAATTTATAACTTTTGATATTTAAAATTTCAGTTCTATCATCGAAATTAATAGCCTGTTACTAAGAAGAGATAGCGGTGTCGCTATCTCTTCAAAATATTTGGAATAGAATAGTGTTAATTCTTATAAGTAAACCACTTGAACATTTCTTTAAATGTGGTTTTTTTGCCGTACATTAAAATGCCAACTCGGTAAATGCGTCCGGCAATCCATACGGTAGCAATAAATCCAGCTACCAATATTGCCATTGATAATGCAAGTTCCCATGCGGGTACGCCGTAAGGTATGCGCACTACCATAGCAATAGGAGAGGTGAAAGGGATCATTGACAGCCAGAATGCGATGGAGCCATAAGGATCGTTGGTGACAACACTTAATGATAGTGCGTACCCTAAAAGCAGGGGCATCATCACCGGCATCATAAACTGTTGCGTTTCGGTTTCGTTATCAACTGCAGAGCCAATGGCTGCGTAAAGGGCGCTGTAAAATAAATATCCTGCTAAGAAAAAGAAAAGAAACACAATTACAATTTTGCCAATTTCTAGGCCAGCTAAACTTTTTTGAATATCGCCAATGGGCCCAGCTTGCGCTGTTGCAGCTGCCATTTGAGGACTGCCTTGTATCACTTGGTTTTGAATTTGACTATTTGCTGCAACTTCTTTAACGGTTTCTTTGTCCACAAAGAAGCTTACTGTCGCAGTGCTGATGGCAAAGGTCAGTACAATCCACAGCATAAATTGCGTCAAACCTACTAAAGCTATCCCTATGATTTTACCCATCATCAATTGAAATGGTTTTACCGAGGAAATCATCACTTCTATAATACGGCTTGTTTTCTCTTCAATTACACCACGCATTACTTGCACACCGTACAGCATAATAAACATAAACATCAAAATACCCGCAGTAAATGCAATGAAACTACTTGCGCCCGCGCTCGACTCTTGTTCTCCTGTATCTGCAATCTTCTTCGTGGTGATGTTAACTTCTGTTTTTAACTGATCTAACGCATCTTGTGAAATGCCCGACTGCTTCAGTTTTTGTGTTCTAATCATTTCCTCAATATCACCAGAAACTCTTCTACCCAAAGACATGCCTGCCTGTTTTGCACCAAACATTTCAACGCCTTGCGGCTTATCCAAAGAAAACTCTGGAAGGTATAGAACGTAATCGTACGCTGCTTTGTCTAAATTTTTCTTTGCCTCCTCTAAGCTGATGTTAAGGTAAGTGTAGTCAATGTTATCGTCCGATTGAAGTTTTTCCGTTAAGGTCTTATTTTGGCTGACGACAGCCACGCTGTCATGCGTATCTTTAATTCCTTTGTAAGTGAAGTAACCGATTAAACCATAAATGCCGGCTATTAATAGCGGTGTTAAAAAGGTCATCACAATGAATGATTTCTTTTTTACTCGCGACAAGTATTCTCTTTGGATGATGAGTAAGATTTTATTCATGATTAGTTCCTTTTACTTTTTCAATAAAAATATCGTTCATTGTAGGTATTACTTCTTCCAAGCCTTGAACACTAACCTGGGGTAATAATAGATGCAATGCATCGTTAACTGTACTGTTGTTTTTCAACTGAAGTTTTACAACTGTACTTTCTTTAACTTTCTCTGTCGATAAAACATCGAAAAATTCGTGATGCGAGCTATTGAACTCGCCTTCAAAAGTGAGCCAGTAAGTATTGTTACGATAAGTGGCCTTAATATCATCAACAGATCCGCCTAATATCTTCTTAGACTTATGAATGAGCGCAATATCGTCACAAAGCTCCTCTACACTTTCCATCCGATGGGTAGAAAAGATAAAGGTAGCGCCATTTTTGTTGAGCTCTAAAATTTCATTTTTAATGATGTTGGCGTTCACAGGATCGAAGCCAGAAAAGGGTTCATCAAGGATAATAAGTTCAGGCTGGTGCAAAACTGTAGCGACAAACTGTACTTTCTGCTGCATTCCTTTACTCAAATCTTCAACTTTTTTGCTCCACCAATCTTGCATTTCTAGCTTTTCGAACCAATATTTAATTCTTTTGGTGGCTTCGTTGGTGGTTAAGCCTTTTAATTTAGATAGATAAAGGATTTGCTCTCCAATTTCCATTTTCTTGTATAGACCACGTTCTTCGGGTAGATAGCCAATTTGCGAGATGTGTCTGTTATTTAAACGCTCGCCATTGAAAATTACCTCGCCGCTATCAGGAGCCGTAATTTGGGTGATTATTCTGATTAGAGAGGTCTTACCAGCACCATTTGGGCCAAGGAGGCCAAATATTTTGCCTTGTTCAACGGATAAACTTACGTCATCTAAGGCCAGGTGCGTAGCATACTGTTTTACAATATTTTTTACGCTTAACATATAAAAGGATAGTTTTAGTGTTATTATGATCGAAGCACAAGGATATTGTTACATATAAGTTTCACTTAAATTGCAAAAAAAAAATCAGGAAAATTAGCCTCCTATGCAACAATTAGTGTCTTATTTTTCAGTCCAACCCCAAGGGGCTTCCGGAGTTTGTACAGGCGCACTTAAATCAAATTTAACCCTAAATACACGTTCTGTGCCGATACGGCGTAAATTGTAGGTAAAATGTTGATCATCGATGGTAATCCACCAAACATTACCAGTTGCTGCAGGTAAAAGTTTTGCTGTTTCTTCATCAGCAGGGAATATTTGCATAGCCGCCTGACCAGTATTTGTGCTCCAACCGCCGTATTGGGTTACTTTGTCTTCGCTGCCATCTGCATGCCTGTGATCGTGTTTGAGCAAAATTCGGTCGGTTTCTAATTTCAAAACCCAAGTTCTGGATTTATCATCTCCCACAAAAAATGGTATTTTGATTAGGTTGTCGCCACACATACGTAAATGCATCACTAGCGGACCATTTTTAAAAGCATCGGTCATCCCTTCGGTAACTACGCCTTGATAGGCTTTGCCACAATGCTTTTTTAATTGATTCCAAAATTGCTGTACGTTGTTGTTCTGCTGAGCAAAGGCATTAGTGCTCAGAAACAGTGAGATTATTAAAATTAATTTCTTCATTTTTATAAACAGTTCGTTTCTGCAATTTAGCAAATTAATTTATGGGCATTAAAAAAGCCGATATTAATTATATCGGCTTTATAAATCTTATTCGAAATATTCCTTCATCTTATCGAAGAAACTTTTATCGTTTTTCCCGGGCTGAGGCTTAAAGTTAGGCGAGTCTTTTAGTTTCTCTAATAACGCTCGTTCCTCGCTATTAAGCGCCTTCGGTGTCCAAATGTTTACATGAATAATTTGATCTCCACGGTGGTAAGAATTAACCTCTGGAATACCTTTTCCTTTTAAACGTAATAATTTTCCGCTTTGCGTACCGGGTTCAATTTTAATTTTTGCTTTGCCATCTATAGTTGGAACTTCTACACTTGCGCCTAAAGCAGCTTCAGGAATACTCACGTGTAAATCGTAGACTACGTTATTGCCCTCTCTTTTTAAGGTTTCGTGTGGAGTTTCCTCTACCAAGATAATTAAATCTCCTGGAATACCGCCGTTTGGAGCTGCGTTACCTTTGCCAGCCATGCTTAACTGCATACCTTCGCTAACACCAGCTGGGATGTTAATGGTAATTGTTTCTTCGCCGCGTACTGTACCTTCACCATGGCAAGAATTACATTTTGCAGTAATTTGTTGGCCACTTCCGTGGCAAGTTGGACAGGTTGCTGTGGTTTGCATCTGACCTAAAATGGTATTAGTAACTCTGCGCACAGAACCATTACCGCCACAAGTTTTACAAGTACTTACCGACGACTTGTCTTTTGCACCCGTGCCATCGCAGGTTTTACACGAAACTTGTTTGTTAACTTTAATTTTCTTCTCAGCGCCATTGGCAATTTCGCTTAAAGTAAGTTTAACCTTAATACGTAAGTTAGATCCTTTAGCTACTCTACGACCGCCACCTCTAGACTGGCCTCCGCCAAAGAAGCTGTCGAAGGGACTGCCGCCTCCGCCAAAAATATCTCCAAACTGGCTAAATATGTCTTCCATATTCATGCCGCCACCGCCATAACCACCGCCAGCAGCGCCGCCTACACCCGCATGACCGAATTGATCGTAACGTTGTTTCTTTTCGGGACTACTTAAAACCTCATAAGCTTCTGCGGCTTCCTTAAACTTATCTTCCGCAGATTTATCATCTGGATTTTTATCAGGGTGATATTTGATAGCTAATTTGCGGTAGGCCTTTTTAATTTCTTCGGCCGATGCGCCTTTAGCAACCCCAAGTACGTCGTAATAATCTCTTTTGCTCATTTTATTGTTAATGTGAGAATGTAGCGATACGCAATTTGCAAATCGTTAAATCCCAAATATTATTATGCTCCTACAACAACTTTAGCAAAACGAATTACCTTATCGTTAAGCGTATAACCTTTTTCTAACTCGTCAATTACTTTTCCTTTTTGCTCTTCGGTTGGAGATGGAACTTGTGTAATTGCCTCGTGTAAATCGGTGTTAAATTTTGTATTTAAACTTTCAATTTCTTTTAAACCTTTTTGACCTAAAATGCCTTTGATTTTACTTTGTACCAATACAATTCCTTCACGAATTGGTGCTACTTCTGTAGTGTTTTCAGTTGATTTAATTGCTCTTTCAAAATCATCAAGAACAGGTAGTAATGAAACTACGATGTCTTTACCTGCTGTTTGCAAAAGTTCAATGCGTTCTTTTTGCGTGCGACGTTTGAAATTGTCGAATTCTGCAAATAAACGTAAGTATTTGTCGTTTAACTCGGCAACTTCTTGCTTCAATTTGTCTTCTACAGATAACTCAACGGTTTCAGGAGTCTCGTTTTCTTGAGTTTCTTTATCAGTTTCAACACCTGTGTTATCTACAGTCTCTTCAGCTGTGTTATTATCAACCATAGGTTCCTCTTCCTTTTTCTTCTTGTTAAACATGTGTACTCGTGTTTTTTTTGGTATACTCAAAATTTTTGCCAATGTAATAAAACAGCCACCCTGTCAGTTTTACAATAGTTTTTACTAACAGAATGGCTGAAATCTAATCTTTTGTCAGAATGCTAATTAGGCAATCGTTGCGTCTTCGTGCACTAAGCCGTTTTCGCATTTAATGATACGAGAAGGGAAAGTACGTATAATATGATAATCGTGGGTAGCCATTAAAACAGCCGTGCCGTTTTGGCTGATTTGTTTTAACAGCAGCACAATTTCTTCAGAAGTTTCAGGATCTAAGTTGCCGGTGGGCTCATCTGCCAAAATAATTTCCGGATTGTTAAGCAATGCTCTTGCAATTACAATACGTTGTTGTTCACCGCCAGAAAGCTCGTGGGGCATCTTTTTGATTTTTGAACGTAAACCCACTTTATCCAAAACATCTTTAATACGTTCGGTAATTAAGTTTTTGTCGTCCCACCCGGTGGCTTTTAATACAAAATCCAAGTTTTGTTCAATCGTTCTATCACTCAAAAGTTGAAAGTCTTGGAAAACGATACCTAATTTTCTCCTTAAAAAAGGCACTTCTTTCTCTTTTAAGTTTTTAAGGTCGAAGTTTGCCACGCTCCCCGAACCATTGCCGATGTGCAAATCACCATAGATGATTTTTAGTAAACTGCTTTTACCTGAGCCAGTTGCGCCAATTAAAAACACAAACTCGCCCTTGGTTATATTGAGATTAACGTTAGAAAGTACTAAATGCTTCTGTTGAAAGACATCAACATTCTCCAGTGAAATTACGTTTTCTGCCATATTTAAATATCTAATTTTGTTACCTGCCCAAACGGCAGGTCTTTAATGATGGTCATAATGTGTTCAAGTTTATCGCCAAAGCCTAATTTTTCTAAAGATTTATCAGGTCTATCCACCCTAAAGTAAGCAAGCAAAGTAAACTTATCGTCTCTTAGTTGCACATAGTCCGGGATTTTTGAAATGCCTTTTACTTTGATGATATACATTAGTTCAAAAATAGTGTTTCTGACTGATACTTGTTTTAAAATTCAATTTTATCTTGCCAACTTTTACGCCTTATTTGATGAAATTTTATTTAGAAAATCGATAGTGTTCACATTATCTGCGTAATCCCATAGTTTTGGATGCTGACTTTGACCGAACGGTAAACTAGCCAGGCCATGAATAGGACTTTGTGACGCAATGCATTGAATTTCTTCAGTACGGTTTTTCAGCTTTTCAGCAACTTCACTTAAATCACCGTAAGTTTCATAGTATAGAACAGCCAAAGGCGATGCTAAGTTTTCATCTTGCTTAAGTAACAAAAAACCGTTGTCGAAATGATTTTGTTGATTAACCAAATAAATGGATTTATTGTAATCGTAATTATTGTTGTATTTAAAGTGATTAATGATCTCCTTGAATTTTTCGAGAGGCTCAAAAAACTTGGCTACATCGTATTGATTTGGGATGTAAATCTTCGAAACGCTTCTGCAACCCATTCCAAAATAATCGAATATGTCGTGGCCCAACAGAGCGATTTCTTCTTCCGTCTCACTTCCTGTAATAATTGCTACGCTATTTCTATTCTTCCTAATGATGTTTGGAACTTTTGCAAAATAATAATCGAAATAGCGAGAGGTATTATTACTACCTGTTGCAATTACGGCATCAAAATCTTTCAATCTATTAACATAAATAATATGATCTTTTAACTGGGGCTCATAAACGCAAAGTTGATTTAATATGAAAGGCAATAGTTTATTGTCTGTTGAGGATAACTTAATCAGGGCGATATTTCCGCTTGCTAAAACACTCAATACATCGTGAAAGCCCACTAACGGAATGTTGCCCGCTAGTATTAGCCCAACCTGTTTAGGAACGGTTTCAAATTCAATATTTTCGAACCATTTATCTACATCTTCCTCGTTTAGCATCTCGGCTAAGGCAGCAATAGCTCTATCAACTTCGGTTTCTGTAAACCATGCATTTACCTGATTTGCTTGGCTAATTGCCAATTTCAAAGCCTCGTCAGCACTAGCTAGATACTCGCCTAACTGTTTATAAGCAGAAATTACCTGATATTTAAGAAGTGATGACATATTTAGAACTATTTTAAATGGATTATGTATTATATTTGCGGTGCAAAGTTAAACTTAGCATTTAGATTAAACGAAAAGATGGCAATTAAAATAACTGACGAATGCATTAACTGTGGGGCATGTGAGCCAGAATGTCCAAATAATGCAATTTATGATGCGGGTACTGCTTGGAGATTTTCTGACGGTACTAACTTAGACGGAATCATTGATTTCGGGGATAAACAAATTGATGCCGGTGCGTCTCAAGATGCAGTATCTGACGAAGTATATTATATCGTTTCAGATAAGTGTACAGAGTGTAAAGGCTTTCACGATGAACCACAATGTGCGGCGGTATGTCCGGTAGATTGTTGTGTTGATGATGAAGATGTTCGCGAAACAGAAGAAGAATTATTGGCTAAAAAAGCTTGGTTACACCAAGAGGGCTAATTTAAAATACCGTAAAAAAAAAGAGATGTTCATAATGAGCATCTCTTTTTTTTATGGCCTAAGGTTTAACTAGTCAACGCCAAGTACTAAATTGTACTGTGCTGTAATTTTTGCAGCTAAAGTTTTTGTTGTTGCTCTCCGCAACTTACCTTTTAGGGAATATTTCACTTGCGTGCCCGTTACTAAGTTTTTCAATTCTATATCTCCAGAACTAGGTATTGTTAAGGAACTTGCGTATGTGTCCGGGTTGTTTAGTACGCTAACTACAACAATTTCTGCCTGACCAGAGGCTGAAAGGCGACCCTCTATTTTTTCCATATTTGCGAAATTGTTCGCATCGTTTGCATCTGTTAACGTTATTTTAAATGATTTAATTTTTACAGACTTTAAGTTTTTAATGCCCATACTGCCCACTTGTTCTTTAATTAAAGCTCCTAGGTCTAAGTTCAAATTAAACTCGCCAATGGTTTGATTTTCTGTTGTGTTAGAAATAATCGGGATGGTTGCGTTAACGTCACTTGGGCTAATGCTCACATTAGTTTTTAATGCGTCTTTAACTTTGTCACAAGATGACGTAAAAATTGTAAGGCTAGCAAGAGCAAGCCATAATAGTTTGTGTTTCATTTTAAAAGTTTGTTTGAATGGTAAAAAATTAGTTACAATATTACTCAATTATTTTTTACTTCCCTCATAATTAGTGGTTAAGAAATTAATTTTCTGGAATTATTTCTTTTTGAAAGGGTAGCACCTGCACTTGCGGCAATAACTAAAGCCACAGCGCTCCACTCCGAAAATGTGAGTGTCTCATGCAAAAATATTAAACCACAAAATGCTGCCACTGCAGGTTCCAAGCTCATTAAAATGCTAAAAGTTTTGGCTGGTAAATGTTTTAGTGCTTTCATTTCTAGCGTAAATGGTATAACGCCAGAAAGTAGAGCAACACATAATCCAAATAGTAATATTTTTGGGTTCAATTCTTGAAAGTTCCCCAAAAATATGGCGAAGGGTAGAATGACCAAACTTGCCATCGACATGCCGATACTCACAGCATCTTTACTTTGCATAACCTTTGAAGTCTTTCCGCCAATAACAATGTAAAGTGCCCAAAATACACCTGCAAGTACGGCCAGTAAAGCACCGATTAGGTCAATATTGCTTTCGCCGCTCCATGGGGCAATTAAGACAATTCCCAGCGCAGCTAGTAAAATCCACAAAAAGTCAACGGGCTTTCGCGAGGTAATTAGCGCTAAGGTAAGTGGTCCGAGAAACTCGAGTGTTACCGCCAAGCCTAACGGTATGCGTGCTAATGAAAGGTAGAAACTTAAATTCATTGCCCCTAAGGTTATTCCGTAGAGTGTAACCAATTTCCACTGTGTGCCATTAAAAGCTCTTAAATTTGGCCGATTAAAGGCCATCAAAACTATGGCAGACAAAACAATGCGCAGCGTAGTGGTGCCAATCGGTCCCAGAAGTGGAAATATCCCTTTGGCTACAGCGGCTCCTGCTTGAACACTGATTATGGCTAATAATACCGCTGGAATGGGAGGGATATCTTTGATCTTCATGAAATGAAATTTGGCCGTAAAGCTACCCCTAATGTAGCTAATAAAACAACTTAGCTATAATTTTTATCTCAACGATTTTATTTAGTTTTGGCTAGATAAAATTTGAGATCGTATGATGAATTATTGGTTAGTAAAATCGGAGCCTTTTAAATATAGCTGGGAACAATTTAATAAAGATGGTAGAACCTTTTGGGATGGTGTACGCAACTACCAAGCAAGAAACAATTTGAAAGCCATGAAAGAAGGTGATTTAGTACTTTTTTATCATAGTAACGAAGGAAAAAATATTGTAGGCGTTGCGAAAGTTGTGAAGGAATTTTACCAAGATCCAACTACACCGGACCCGAATTGGGTAGTGGTTGATTTGTCGCCAGTAGAAAGCTTGAAAAATCCAGTAACGCTAGAGCAGATAAAAAAGGAGGAGAGCTTGGCGGATATTGCTTTAGTGAAACAGGGCAGATTATCAGTAATGCCTCTAAAAGTGGCTGAGTTCGATAAAATTCTAGAAATGGGAAGCTAAAATGAGAAACAACTACATCTACCTCTGTTTAATCTTTCTGTTTTTCTTCGCACTTTCTGCGAAAGCGCAAACTGGCGACTTTGATGTTAAAGTGTCGCTTTTTAAGTATAAAAGCATCGTTGGTCACCTGATGGTGGCGAACACCGAGGGTATTGCTATTGAAGATTATAAAGGTAGATATCACATCTTTAAAGTGGCCGATATAAAGTCTGTTATTGTAAAGAAAAGGCGTTTACCTTTTCGTACCTACGTAGGTATAGGTACAATGGCAGGGGTAACTGCTGGTTTGGTTGTTGCACTAGGAGCGGAAAAACTGGGAGTTACTGATGGTATTTTGGAAGTAGGCTTATTACTCACCGCTACCGGAGCAGTTGGTGGAACAATAGCGGGAACCATAAGCGAACTCACTAAACGGAAACTGCATTTAAAAGTTAACGGCGACGCGACGTATTTTAAGGAACATTACCAACAATTACTGCCTTACATCAACACTTCACTAACAGAACACTTCTCCAACTAAAATGTCTTCCTAATTAGTAAGCTCTTTGGCTCTTTTGGTACTCATAAGACCAATACTCATGATTAAGCTTGAGCCTAGTACTACCATAAATAAAAACGGAGTTCCAATTTCAGGGAGTTTTAAAGCCTCTGGTAAGTTATAATAAAGCAAGATACTAATTAGTCCGCGAGGAGTAACGAAGCCTTCTGGCAATACGTGTTCTTTCTTAACAAAATATAGGTAAAGAAACCTAATGACGTAGATGGAAGCCAGAATAATAAATCCGTTGGCTAGTAAAATAAAATCATTGAGTTCGTAGATGTTCATCGTAAAGCCAAAAATCACGAAGAAAAAAGTTCTGATGATAAAGGCAGTTTCGGCCGAAAGTTGGTGCAGTTGAGTTAAATCGTTACTTAAGTTTTGATAAATAAATTTTGACCGGAACCAAAGGTGTTTGATGGCATCGGCATTGTTTAAAAATAAACCGAACGAAAGTATCAATATTAGGGATGATAAATGAAAAGTTTGCCCCACCGCGTAGACCAAAATCAAGATCGAAATGATCAGGAAGAACTTGATATGATGTTTTAATCTGCCCATAATGTAAAGCAACGCAACGCAAGCTATTATAGACAGTAGGAGTATTAACAGGGTGTTGAGAGTTAACTGCCCAAAAGAACCAGCAGTAATATGCCTATTGGAAATCGCAAAGTTGAAAAGGATAATGCCTAAGATGTCTGAGAAAGAACTCTCGTAGATGATGAATTCTCGAGTTTCATTTTTTAATCCTGCAACCGAGGGAATGGCAATAGCCGAACTGATTACGCTAAAAGGAATTGCGTTCACAAAACAGCGGTAGATATCGGCCCCGCTAATCATATAAATGATAAAAGTAATGGCTGCCGCTGTAGCAAACAAAATGATAAGTGCAGACAAAAACGCCCCTTTTATCACTTTGTTTTTACCCTTCTCATATTTTAGTTCTAAAGATCCCTCAAAAACAATTAAAATTAGGCCCACGGTACCTAGGGTTGGTAAAATGGAAAGGAAATTGTATGTGTGGATATTCAGCTTATCGACAACTAACCTAAGCGCAATACCTAGTACCAGCAATAATAAGACCGAAGGTAGTTTAGTTTTACTAGCTACCAGATCGAATAAATAAGAAAAAATTACTAGTGCACTAAGTATGATGAGTACGGTATAGGTTGTCATTTGTTATTCATTCACTTTAGGTAGTTTACGAAAATAAGGCTTTTAATTCTTTAGCATCGCCAGGTTGCATTTTTCCTGCCAATACCAATCGTAATTGTCTACGTCTAAGTGCTCCATCAAACAAAAGTATTTCGTCGTCCGTTTCTGGTGCTAAAGAAGGTACAGGAACGTTGTTGCCATCTTGATCTAGCGCCACAAAAGTGTAATAGGCCTCGTTAGATTTCACCCTCGTACCCGATGGAATATTCTCTGCCCAAACATCTAAGCGAACCTCTACGGAGGTGTTGAATGCTCTGGTTACCTTGGCTTCAATTGTTACTACATCGCCTAATTTAATTGGCTGTTTAAACGATACGTTATCTACAGATGCTGTTACGACTATTCGGTTGCAGTGTTTTTGTGCCGATATGGCGGCTGCTATATCCATCCAGTGTAGTAATCTACCGCCCATTAAATTGTTTAAGGTATTGGTATCATTCGGAAGCACAAGCTCGTTCATTACATTTAACGAGTGCTTTGGATTTTTAATTTTGTGGGTCATGGCTGCAAAAATAACCAATTTAGTTGGGTAACTATTAAATTTACGCAAAACGATGGTCTTCGGCTTAACGTTTTACGCTGTTGATATTGGTAAAGCCAACAAAATCATCATATCTACTGCCTGGTTTACGGTAATATGCAAATACTTGATAGCTGTTTTCGGTTTCAAAGAATGATCCTTCAAAAACTGTGTCATCAAAATTCCCCTTGTCATCCACCCAAACATATTTAAAATCGTATAAACCTTGTTTCAGCTTTAAATTACCATAAAAGCGTTGCCTCGAACTTTCGAAAGTCAACTTATTTTCATCGGTTAAAGCGTAATTGTTATATCGCCCGAAAATGTAAACACTGCCGTTTGGGTTTGGTTGTTTTGCGGCTAAGGTGAACAACATGTAGGCATAATCGCTGTCGGTTACCTGATCGCGTCCATCATGATTTCTGATGAAAAAATTACCATTCTCGTCAATTTGGTTACTGTAACGATTGGCACCATTGGGTAAATCAATAGATAACACTACATTTTGCGTACTGTCTCTATAGATATCGGCAACGTGTTCTGCTTTATAACGAAAACTCCTCGTATCCACCTTTCTAAATTCATTATTTCCCCAAAAATGATTGGTATTAATATCGTTATAAACCAAAGTATTTTGTTTAATAAATGATGGTTTTTTGCTTACAATGGCGGTTTGGGGGATGTTATTTTGCATCGCTACCACCTTCACATCTTGTGCCGCGTTGTTAATCGGAATTTGATGGAAAATACTGAAATTGAGCTTCTGCTTAGTGTTTCTAAAAGCAATATCGGTAGCGGGTACCACCTCTGCGCCAATGTTTGCACCACTGTTAAGTACATAAAAACGCTGGGTAATTACCACATTTGAAGGGTCGTTGCCTTCATAAATTTTCAACACGTAATTTCCGCCAATTCGTGGCTTCATCTGATCGTTCGGAAAGTTTAGGCGGTAATTGGTGAACTTTACCAATGTATTGAAAGAATACTTGTAATTAAACAGAATATCTTGTTGTATACCATCCAAATAATCCAGAATATTTAAACTCGATGATTTCCAATCCCAAGTGCAGTGTTCTATGGTATAATTATAATTTTTTTGTCCGCCTCGCAAATCATCGAATGATAAAGTTATCGTTTCCGAACTTTTCAAATTGATTACTGGTAAAGACTGTTCTTTACTGGAGTTATAGCATTCAACAGTTTTGATGTAAGATTTATATACTTTGTTTTGATATTCTGACTGCGAAAACGCTTCGGAGAAGCAGACGATTGACAGCAACAAAATTATTTTCGTTAGTTTCATCATAGGATAAATATAAGAAAACAAACTCAATTGATAACGTTTTTACGTTAGTCGTGTAAACAAAAATCGCCTAAGCGAGATCACTTAGGCAATTTAAACGAGTTTATCCCTCTAGTTCCATAATTTCTGAAGCTAGCACTTCCCAATTTTGCTGAGTAGTATCCAACTTCACTTTCTCTGCTTGGTATTTTTTGTTCGCTTCCTCTAACTTTTTCGAATCCGTGTAAACATCTTCCTTAGCAAGCTCTTCCTCCAATGTTTTAACATTCTTTTCTAAGTTTGCTATTTCCTCTTCCACTTTTTTTAACTGATCGTTCAACTTTTTCAATTGCTGCTGCACGTTGGGTGGGGTAGGTGCTTTAACCTCAGGTTTTTTTTCTTCCGGTTTTACCGGGATAGCCTTCGGAATAGGTTTGACACGTTTAGCGTCCCACTCTTCAAATTCGGCATAGGTACCAGGGTACTCTTTAATCTTTTCTTCTTCGATAAACCAAATCTTATTAGCTACATGATCCAAAAAGTACCTATCGTGAGAAACTGATATAAAAGTACCTTCATATTGCTGCAATGCCTGTATTAAAATGTTTACCGATTGGATGTCCAAGTGGTTGGTAGGCTCATCTAAAATTAGAAAGTTACTATCTGTAGTTAACGATTTAGCTAAAGCCACTCTTGATTTCTCGCCACCAGATAATACTTTTATTTTTTTGAAAACATCGTCTCCAGTAAATAAAAAGCAGCCTAAAATACCACGCAATTCAGTATCGGTATGTTTAGGAGCAAATGCCTGAAGTTCTTCTAAAATAGCATTGTCTAGGTGTAAAGACTCTAATTGGTGTTGCGCAAAAAAGGTTGTGGTAACATTGTGGCCAATTTCGCAAGTGCCTTCAAACTTCTCAGTGCCGGCAATCATACGCAGTAAGGTGGATTTACCTTTACCATTTGCGCCAATTAACGCTATTTTATCGCCTTTCTCAATGGTAGCCTCCGCATTGTGCAAAATATCAATGTTGGGATAAGATTTAGAAGCATTTTCAATTCTTATCACATGTCGGCCAGAGGGTTTGGAGAATTTGAAGCTAAAATTAACCGTTGGGTTATCATCGTCCACATCATCCACTCGTTCCATTCTATCCAGCGCTTTCATTCTACTCTGCGCCATTTTTGCTTTTGAAGCTTTGGCTTTAAAACGCTCAATTAAACGCTCCTCTTGCTTTATTTTTGCCTGTTGGTTTTTAAATTCGCCACGTTGAATTTCTGAACGTAACTCTTTTTCCTCTAAATAAAATGAATAATTACCAGCATAAGTAGTTAGTTTTCCTTTTCTACTTTCAACCGTTTTGTTGATGATTTTATCTAAGAAATATCTATCGTGAGAAACGATTACAATTGCTCCTTCAAATGCAGCTAAATAAGTTTCTAACCACTTAATAGAGGGTAAATCCATGTGGTTAGTAGGCTCATCGAGTAATAAAATATCCGGATCTTGTAATAAAATTTTAGCCAGCATTACACGCATACGCCATCCTCCAGAGAAGGTATTCAAAGGGCGCTTCTGGTCGTTGGTACTAAAACCTAAACCCGCTAAAATTTCGTTAGCACGGTATTCGATATTGTACCCGTCTAAGGCGTCAAATTCCTCTTGTTTTGTCGCTAACTTGTTCAGCGTTTCTTCGCTGTAGTCTGTTTCTATTACTTTTAAAAGCTCTTCAATTTCTTTGTGAAGCTTATTTTGGCGATCAAAAGCCTCCATAGCTACTTCTAAAATCGGCTTGTGGCTGTCGTAAGAAAGCAAATCTTGGTTAAGGTAGCCAATTCTTAAATCTTTAGCCATCGAAATGCTACCCGATGATGGGGCATATTCGCCAACTATTATTTTAAGAAGGGTTGATTTTCCAGTCCCGTTTGCACCAATTAAGCCAACTCTGTCGCCAGGTTTAATATGCCAATCTGCTTCGTCGTAAAGGGCTCTAGAGCCAATTAAAAAACTTAAATTATTAATAGAAATCATTGTGGCGCAAAGGTACGGAAAATTAGGCGTTTAATATACGGCGCTACACTGATTGTTGAAGATGTAAAATAGGCAAACTGTGGAGTTTGCCTATTTTTGTAGAATTTGGTTTTTTAATTGGAGTCGTCATCATCGGCAGTTTCTTCGATTTTGCCTTCTTTATTGCGTTTAAGTTTAATGATTGGATTTTCTTGAGTGCCTGTGATGCTCAAAGGAATTCCAAACAAGCCAAATGGAGGTAGGCCTAATCGTCCTTTTAAATTTAATCGACCATCCAAGCTCACTTCGCCTTCAAATCTTGGTCTAAAACCAGCGATTTTCATTTTGGTGCGTTCAATCGTCATGATGTTGTTTTTGATTGATGTTTTAATCACCACGTCTTTCAAGTTTGGATTGGTTAAACTATCTCGCTCCGTAGCTTTACTCACGGCATTCATCATTTTAAAGCCTGCTAGTTTTACATCTCTCAGCGTCAGTTCACCTTCTCCCTTTACGGATGGCAGCACTGGGAACATTTCGCCATTTAACCTGCCGGATAATTGATAATTTAAACCTACAATTCCTTTAACGTTTGAGGCAGAAGTAGCCATTTCTCTAAATAGCTTGATTTCTTTGTAAGCTCTAGCGATATCAAACTCGTTGGCGTTCAGTTTAAATGCAAAATTTGCTGACATAGGACTCGTGCTAACATACGAGGCATCCATAACTACATTTGCACCTGCCACGTCAAATCCGGTCTCGCTTAAGCTCAGCTTCCCACCGTTAATTGCCAGTTTTCCTTTCGCATTTTTTAAGCTAAGTCCGTTATAGACAGCCTCTTTAGCATTTGCTTTAAAAGTTACATTGGTATTGGTTGGCAAAATAATCACACCCGGTGACGGGGCAGCAGCGCTAGGATCGCCAGCATAAGCCATAAATTCGTCGGCAATAATTCTATTACTTGTTAAGGTGAAATCTCCGGTTAGCTTTTCTCTCTCATCAAAGATGAAGTTTACGTAGTTGTTTAAATTTCCATTCAATTTAAAGTCAGAACCTCCGTAAGCAGCTACAAATTCTGTAAATTTTAATAGGTTAGAGGTGAACGAAAATCTACCTTCCTTAATGACAAAAGGTTTTGGATACATGTCGGTTAAGATATTTAAATCTTTGATGGTCATTAATCCTCGGTTATTAAGCTTATGAATTTTGCCGCTCATGGCATCGCTCTGCAAGCCTTTAAAATTAACGTTAGTGAATATCGTACCATTTACCTGATAGCCTGGGATGGCGAAGACTTTGTAGAGTTTACCAATGTCTAATGTTCCTCTCGAGGCAACATCGTAGGATACATTGTCGAGGTTGCTCACGTTGGCTTTTAATAAAAACGGTTGTCCAGTCATTTCAAAAGCGATTGGCTTGATATGGATGAATGTTCCTTTCAGCGTTCCGTCGTTATTGGTAATGTGGGCATCAATGTCAATTTTCTCGAGTGGTTCTGGAAAATTTGAAGTTTTGATGTAGCCGTTCTGCAATCGAATAGAAGTATTGGTTACTGGGAATGCCTTCTTCAATTTATCGTAAGCACCCTTGCTATTCAAATCAATAGAGAGGGTTCCTGCTAAATCTATACCTTCAAGTGGGTAAAAATCCTTGATTTCTGCGAAGTTAATGGCTGTTTTTAAGCGTAAATCTAGGGTGATGTTATTCGTGGTTTGTAGTGCTACATGTCCTTTAATATAGTTAGACATGGCATTTACGTTAATGTCGTTAATTGACAAAATGGTGTGTTTATAATCACCAGTTTTGTTGCTGCCAACAAAGTTGAAGTTGATTTGATCTATTGCCGAAGGGAGTTGCGCAAACTTGAAGTAACCCTTCGTCAATTTAATTTGAGCATTGAATTTTGGAACGGTAGCAATCACGGTATCAACCTTTCTCAAACCGCTTTTTACCACTTTTTTGGTGTATTGTCCATCAGCATCAACGTTCATCGTTAACCTGCCTTTAAGCGCTAAACCATCTAGGTTAATGGCGTTAATCCAATTGGATAAGTCAATGTCGGACTTTGTCTGTGTAAAAATATAAGGCTGCTTAAGTCCAATTAATTTTGTTTTCGAGCTAAAATAATCTTTGCCCAAATTAAGATGTAGGCTATCTACATTTATGTTTAAACTGTCTGGATTTAAGCCTGGTACTTTTGTGTAAAGGTCTAAAAATAAGTTACTGATTTTTTGCGGCGCTTTTGGATTGCTGATTTCGCCATCTCGAACCTTTAAATTGAAAGTTAAACTAGGCATGGTGTTGCTCGCGGCAAGATATTTCCCGATCAGTGAAGCTTCAATTTCGGCGTGGCCTTTAATTTTTGTTTGAGCAAAGCTTTCTGCCAGATCAGGAGGGAGAGCTGAGAAAATATGTGCTAAGTCTGTTTCCTTGGTAACGGTTTTGAAATCAATATCGTAACCGTCCTTTAAAAACGAAAAACGGCCGACAAAACGAATAGGCAACGAATTTATTTTCAAATCATTTTCGTCAAAGTGCAACTCAAGGGAGTTGGTGTTCACCTTGGTTATCAATTTTGCATTCAGTTTTTTATGGAGAAGATAAGGCGTTCCATCGTAGTAAATGTCTGCATCATTAACTGATAACTTACTTTTTAAATCAAAAATAGCATTGCTTAAATCACCCGTTCCAGTATAATTTACACCCTTAGCGTCAATTAACACCGGGATAGACTTGTCATGATAAACAATATTACTGTTTTTGATAAAGATGCCCTCGATTTTTATTGCAGTACTGGCACTGGTTGAAGGGGATGCACTACTTACTCCGCTTTCATATACATTGTAATTGGCTAAACCTTGTTCGTTTGCAAGCACATTAATCTTCGCATTATCCAAATAAAACTTATCTACCTTTATCTGATCGCTGAATAACGACAATAGGTTAATGCCAAACGATATTTGTTGTGAATAAACAAGAGTATCCTTTTCGAAAGGAGCTGATCCCTTTAGCAGAAACTCATCTAAATTTAATGTGAGTGAAGGAAAGTGTGAAAAAAATGATAAGTCTGAACGCTTAAAGGCAACTTCTCCTTTAATATTTTGGTTGAGGGTTTTAGTAATTTGTTCGTTAATGGTTTTGGGAATTAAGAACGGAATAATAAAAAGCAAAGCCAATAAAGAAGCCATGCTGATACCTAGGATTTTAAAAAACTTTTTCAATTGATTGTAGTGTGATTTTTAGCGCTAATGGCCAAATATAAAGCTTAAAACTTGTTTGCGTAAGTGGCGTGCAACTTTTTAACAAATAAATGAAAATTTTAACCCCTTAAAAACAGTTAAAAGCTTTAGTTTGCTTTTGGTTTTTTCTATCTTCGCATCATGTATCGCTTGGTAAAACCCATATTTTTTAAATTCGACCCTGAAAATGTACACTCCTTTGTTGTGAAACGACTGAAGTGGTTCAATGATTTTTTTCCTTTAGGAAAGACAATCCTAAGAAGTAGTTTCGATTTTAGTGCGAAGGGTTTAGAACGAGAAGTATTTGGTTTGAAGTTTAAAAACCCGGTAGGTTTAGCGGCAGGTTTTGATAAAAACGGAGAATATGTTGAAGCGCTGAGCAATTTAGGCTTTGGTTTTATTGAAGTAGGTACCGTTACACCTTTGCCGCAACCTGGTAATGACAAGCCACGGATGTTTCGTTTACAAGACGATAGCGCAATTATTAACCGCATGGGCTTTAATAACAAGGGTGTTGATGTGATGGCCGAGCGTTTAAGATTGTTGAAGGAAAAGCATCCAGGCATTATTGTGGGTGGCAACATCGGCAAGAATAAAAATACACCAAATGAGCAGGCTACTTGCGACTATGTAAAATGTTTTGATCGTTTGTTTGATGTGGTAGACTACTTTGTAGTGAACGTGAGTTCTCCGAACACACCGGGTTTACGTGCCTTACAGGAAAAGGAACCTTTGATGGATCTTTTAAATACGCTACAGAAGCGCAATTCAAAAGAGGGTATCAGTAGACCGATATTGTTGAAAATTGCGCCAGATTTAACGAATGAGCAATTAGACGATATTATTGAGATCGTGAAAGAGACGCAAATTGCAGGTGTTATTTCTACCAATACAACCATCGATAGAGATGGTTTGTATGCTGGAGAAAATTTAAAATCTCAAACTGGTGGCTTAAGTGGTAAACCTTTAACCGAGCGTTCTACCGAGGTAATCAAGTATCTTGCTGATAAATCTGACCGTGCGTTTCCTATTATCGGGGTGGGGGGTATTCACTCTCCAGAGGATGCAAAAGCAAAATTAGAGGCAGGAGCGTCGTTGGTGCAGTTGTACACTGGTTTTATTTATGAGGGGCCGGGGTTGATAAAGCGAATCTGCAAATCACTTCTTTAATCTTCCTATCACAAGTTTAGTCTAACCGCTTTGCCAGTAGGGGGAGGGGTTTTACGTTTAAATTTTTAGACCTATCTCTTAGGCTTAAAAAGTATTTAAAACAAAAAAGCATTTTGTGCTTACACAAAATGCTTTTAAGAAATCTTTAAATACTAAGACTATTTAGCTAAAGCTGCTAATACAGCATTGTTTTTTGCTAATTGATCGTCTTTAGGTTGTAATGAACGGCTACCTAATTCTAGGTTAGTCGCCAATTTCAAGTTTTTTACTTCTAAACGAGAAACAGTTTTATTGTATCTGTCTTTTCTTTTTAATCTGGTTACTGCCATGATAGTAAGCTTTATTTCTTTTAAATTTTTTAATCTTGAGGTCGAGAGCGGATTCGAACCGCTGTACAAGGTTTTGCAGACCTCTGCCTAGCCACTCGGCCACTCGACCCTTATCATTTCAAGGTTGCAAAAATAACAATTAAATGTGAGCTTCCAAACTAGAACTCACTAAAATTTCATTTATTTTTAGAACTCCCTTATTATCTGCTAATTTCACTGCAAAAAATTGCTGCAGAAACTGCCACATTAAGCGACTCTGCTTTTCCAAACCGTGGTATGGTTACTGCAACGTTTATTTTTTCTATTAAAGCATCACTAATACCGTGGCCCTCGTTGCCCAACAATATTAACCCTTCTTTACCCCAATTCGTTTTATAGATGTTCTCTCCGTTAAGTAAAGCACCATAAATTGGAAGCTTGGTTTCCGTTAAAAAAGGGGACAAGGGGGTGTAAATCACATTTACCCGACATAGCGAACCCATTGTAGACTGTACTGTTTTCGGGTTGTAGGCCTCTACAGTGTTTTCTGAGCAAATGATGGTCTTAATTCCGAACCAGTCCGCAGTTCTAATAATGGTGCCGAAATTACCAGGATCTTGAACATCGTCCAGTGCCAAAGAAAAACAGTTTTTTAAAGCAGCTTCGTCAATTGTAGTTTTTTCAGGAATGTGCACTAATGCCAACATACCTTGGGGCGTTTGCAAAGTGCTAATCTTCTCTAATTCAGTAGCTGTTACCTCAAATAAGTTTATATTTGCATTAATTTTAGGCAAAGCCGATTTGCTTTGTGCAGTGTAATAAATACTATGTATCTGATAATCAGAATTAAAAAATTCTGTTATGGATTTTATACCTTCAATGATGAAAATTCCGTTTTCTTTACGGTACTTTTTTTGATGAAGCGATTTAATAAAACTTATCTGTGATTTTGAAAGCATACAAAAACTACATTAAACAGGATTTCTTAACTCTTGCAAAATTACTATTTATTCTTGTTTTTATCGCAGGTTGCGCATCTACTCGTTATATAGAAGATTATCAAGCTATTGTTAAGAAAGTTAACATAGATAGCGTTGATAAAAAATACGAGGAGCTTGCCTACAACTATGTTCAAAAGGACATTAGGCCTGTAGAAGGCTTGGGTATAAATACCGCTATTTATAATATTTTTAACACAGAAAACGGAAAGTATAAAAAACTTAACATCAAGCCATTAGGTACTCCTCCTCCTATTTTGGATAGTACATTGGTTGATATTTCTCGAAATCAGATTGAGAAATTCCTTAAGAGCAAAGGTTTCTTTAATGCAAAAGTAAAATCGGATATCGCGATAAAAGATAAAAAGGCATCGTTAACCTTCACTGCCGATACTGGGGCATCCTTTAAAGTAAACAAAATTGCGACAGAGATACCGGATACGGCTGTCAACAAATTGTACGCAGAAAAAAAAGTCAAATTTTCTCGACTTAGCTTGGGCATGCAGTATGATGAGGATTCGCTGGCCTACGAACGCGAAGAGATTTATAGAATGATGCGT
This sequence comes from Pedobacter sp., assembly GCA_045629525.1. Taxonomy (GTDB): domain Bacteria; phylum Bacteroidota; class Bacteroidia; order Sphingobacteriales; family Sphingobacteriaceae; genus Pedobacter. The sequence continues at coordinate 245,148 of JAZQRH010000022.1, read as the reverse complement.
GAGAATGGTTATTATGATTTTGTAAGACCCTATGTTCGCTTCGAACCTGATTCAAATCAAAACAATAACAAGGTTAGCATAAAATTAATTGTTGATAATCCCTTAGATAGTGCAGTCAATCAACATCAGATTTATAAAATTGGCCAAACAGATATTGTAATTGCTCCTAGTGCCGATGGTTTTACGGACTCTATCTCTTTAAATAGTCGAAGTTTTAGAGGGATTAGGTATACCGATCTTTCCAAAAAATTTAGGCGTAATCCTATTGTGAGATATGACTTTATCAAGAAGGGGGAGAACTACGACATTAGTAAAGAAACTTTGACTTATGATAGGCTTTATGAATTAAACGTCTTTAAAAACGTTAAGATCGATTATATAAAGAATAAAGACTCGGCAAATGTAATTGACCCTGTAATATTGTTGACGCCACAAAAGCGGATGAGTAATAGAATTGAGGGTGAAATCCCTTTCAATAATGCCACTATCGGTTTTACGCTGAGTAACACGTACACCAATAACAATTTTTTAAAAGGTGCTGAAAAGTTTCAATTTCAGATTAAAGGTGGTTTGCAATCGCGTTTTACAGATGGAAAATCTTTATTTAAGGATGTATATCAGAGAGATTTCTCTGTAAGTACAAGTTTGACTGTTCCCCGGTTAATAGTACCTTTCGATTTACCGATGATGGGGAAGAATGGCATACCTTATACCACATTTGCGAGTAGTTATTTGTACGCACTTCAAAAAGACATCACCGTTCGTCGAATTTTCATCAATTCAATTTCTTACGACTGGGTGGAAACTAAATCAAAAATGCACTCTTTTACACCGCTAAACTTCGAGTATCGTTTTGGTAGCGTACTTATTGATACTAACGACAAAAGCAACTTGGAACAATATGAAAAGAATAAAGAGCTTTTTGAGAAAAATTCTTACAATATCACCCTGTTGGGACGTAAAGATTTTACCCTCGGCATAAAATACGCGTACTCGCTAAATGCTGATAAGTTGTTACAACAAAAGAGTTTTATCTATTTTAGAGGAAATATAGATTTGGCGGGAAATTTATTACAAGGAATTTCTAAGATAAAGGGAGAAAATGTTGATCCGGCAAATGGTGCATTTGGAAAAGTTTTAGGGTTACCTTATAATCAATATGTACGACCGGAGATTGATATACGCTGGTACAAAACCTTAGGAGCAGAATCGCAATTTGTGGCGAGGTTAAATACAGGCGTGGGTTATGCCTACGGAAACTCTAGGGCAATGCCGTTCGAGAAGTTATTTTATGCCGGAGGTTCGAGTGGTGTGCGTGCTTGGCAAGCTAGAACTTTAGGTCCTGGAAATTACAACAGGGATGTGATAGAAAGTCAGGATGCTCGTGCCTCATCTTTCGGAATTGATCAGCTCGGTCAAATGCGCATCGAAGCCAATTTAGAATACAGATTTTTATTGGCTCGAAGGTTTTTTGGAGGCAAATTAAACGGGGCTACGTTTTTAGATGGAGGCAATATTTGGAACATTGCGCCGGGTAATCCGCAAAAGGAAACGTACTTTAAATTTGATAAGTTAGGCGAACAAATTGCCTTAGGTACTGGCTTGGGTTTTAGGTACGATGTGCAGTTTTTTGTTTTTAGATTCGATGTCGGCTTAAAGCTAAAGGATCCTCAGTTTGACGGAGGAGATCAATGGGTAATCAGCAAATTCATTAACGGGGCCAGGCAATTTAAGGATGATTATTTTAGCACGCACAGTCCCGATAGATATCGCTTCTTGCAATACAATATAGGTATTGGAATGCCATTTTAGTGCTTAAATTAAGCTCTTCAAGTAATCAAAGATCGTCTCTAGATAGGTTGACACATCTAAGCCGTTGCTGTAGTTAAAGAAGAAAAAAATTAAAAACAGAATTACCGCCATGTAGATGAATTTCTTAAAAGCAAACGCTAAGAAAATTATCAACAAAGGAATAATGATGATGTAAATTCTACTGATTGTAAATGGATTTAGGTCGCCGCCTTTCTTGTAAACATACGCCAGTTTGCTGTGGGTACCCGTCTCATTTTCATGTTTGATATACACAAACGTGGACTTTTCTATAGGTAGCTGCAAAACTGCCACACCATCGTTAAACTTTAATTCTTGTGTAAAACCACTTACACTAAAAGTATATGTTCCATTAATCGTTTCAATAGGCTGGTCCAAACTGTCGGCCGCAATGATGGCAAGCTTACTATTTTTTAATAGGTTTTCTTTGATGAGGAAATTATCAATAGCGGCAGCGGGTCCCTTTGCCATAGCCGATAAAGTAATAATAAACAGGACTAATATCAAAATAGTTCTTTTCATGTATTATTGAAGCGATCGCTTGTTGTAAATTAAATATCCAATGTGTAACAATACGCCGTGTCTGTTTTGAGCATCATCATATAAGTTATAACTCAAACTTACTGGACCTAATGGCGATTGATATACCAATCCTGCAGTACCAGCGTAACGCAAATTACTTAGTTTTTTCTGATAAATCACTTGGTCTAATCCAACTTTTTTAAATTCTTGATAAGGCAGAAATAGATAGCCCTCTAAACGAAGTTCAAATCTTCTTCTAACATTGATGATATTTTTCAGTCCGCCTGCAAAATATTGATGCGCTCTGAATTTATCCAAAAATGTAGAATAACTATCTTGTAAAGGATAGAATGCTGGTGCAGTTAAAAGCGTAGAGAAGTAATTGCTGAATAAGGGTTGGTTTGATATCACTGCCTCGGCTAAATATCCTAAACTATATGTTTTGGTATTAAGAAAGTAATTTTCGTGGCTTAGCTTTGCTTGAAGCCATTCTCGGTCACTACTGGTAGGTAGGGGTTGTGCCGATGCATTGATATGGTTCGCTAAAATGTTACCAGGGCTATATTTTTCAGTTCCGTTGGTATAATTTACGCTAAATAGCCAGTTTTTACCTTTGGTTGGATATTGCTTTCTGTTTAACGAAGTTTTTTCTATTGTTAAGCCGGTTTTGATACCATTAAAAACGGTTCGGTCTAGCAAATCTCCGACTGCAAAAGTACCCGTAGGGCTATAGTTATCGCTGTTGTTAATAAACGCGGCATTTAATACTACCTTACCGTTTCCATTTAAGGGCATTCCAAGGTTCAAATTAATTTTACGGTCCGACTGGTCAATATAAGTAGGCTTAGGATCTGCGATGAAAATGGTACTGGTATTATAATAGTCCCAATGGTTATAGGTTAAATCCGCCCCTAAAAAGAGCGGCAATTTACTGGGAAAATCAATACGGCCGCCTAGCTGCACCGATTCGTAAAAACGACCCGAGTAAAAATTCGAGGAAAAGGTGTAGGCTGTGCGGTTTAAATAACTGTATTGCACTCCTAAATAAACGTTGCTAATTGGCCGGGTAGAGATATTTCCACCAAAATCAATTTTAAAACTATTTTTAGGTTGTGCTATGATCTCAAAAATGAAACTATCAGATTGCTCATTATAGGTGATTTTTGGATAAACGGTTTCGAACACTTCATCGGCCACTAACTTATAGTACCCGCGTTTTATGGCGGTTAAATCAAAGTTTTCTCGTTCGGTTTTAAAAAGTCGTTGTACATATTTTCGTTGGTCGGCGTTTACGCCGCTTACCACTACGTCACTAAAAACTAAGTCAGTTTTGTGCGCATTAAACTGTATTCGTTTGGCTAAAAGTTCTTCGGGCGCTATTCTTCTTTTAATCTGTGTCTTTATTTTGTCCATCTGTGCCATTGTGGCTTCGTAGCCTTCGGCAATAATGTCTGCAACAGGGGCGAAGTTGGTGGAGGTAAACTGCGACATGTCTGGTTGTATGAATACTCCATTGTCGCCAACCAAAGTAGAATCTGTTTTGGCAATAAAGAGATACATTAAGAACCTGTTCATAATTCTACTGTCATCTTTCGGATACTCTGTGAAAATCTTCGAAGAAACATTTGAACCAATAATAATATCAGGTTTAAACTCTTTTTGCATTACATCCGCAGGAAAGTTGTTGTAAATACCGCCATCAAAAACAAATTTGTCGCCGAGTTTAATTGGCCGATAAATTAGCGGAACAGTCATGCTGGCCCGAACGGCGTCAGTAAGGCTTCCTTTAGATAGTAAGATGCTTTTTTGCGAAATCACGTCCGAAGCCATGCAACGAAATGGAATGAAAAGTTTGTCAAAATTATCTTTAGCGGCCGCGGATGCTTGTGAGAACAGTTCCAATAGTGCAAAATTAAGCGGCACGTCGTTAACTAAGTTGGGCCGAAAGCTTATACGTAAAGCAGTATCTATCGATAGTTTGGCACTTATAGCAGTAGGGCTGGGGCTTTGCTTCTGAAAGTAATGGCTGTAGTCGCTCTTGTAACGACCAGTAACCCAGTCCTGAAATTCTGCACTCAACGCAATTTTCTCAATTTGAGCGGGAGAATAGCCAGCTGCATACATCCCACCTACAATAGCCCCCATAGATGTGCCTGTAATATAATCTATAGGGATGTTGTTTTCTTCTAACGCCTTAAGTGTTCCAATATGAGCCAAACCCTTAGCGCCACCTCCACTAAAAACCAATCCTACTTTTTGACCTTTGACATGTAGGGATAGTGTTAAGGTGAGTATTATGGTAAAAAGTTTTAAGCTCATTACCATAAATCTAATAAATTTGCGGACAATAAAGAAGTATAAATGCTTACTTCTTAATAGATTTTGATTTTGGTTTTCCAAAATCCCATGGGCAGTGTTTGCATTTGCTTTTACAACAATACCCTCTCTTTAAATGATAAGCTTTAGTAAAAACCATTAGGCCTTCTTCATTGAAATAAAAGTCTTCGCCTTCTTTCATTGATAGGTAGTTCGTTAATTCAAAATTTTCACCGTCAAGCGATCTTGGAAGTGTGCTTTCAGTAATTTGCCGTCGCCGTGTAAAGTCCAAACTTCTTTGGGTTGTACTTCGTCTATGGTTCTAAGAATGGCTTTCCAGTCTACATGATCAGAGATATATAAATGTAAACCGTTACCTTGTTGTAGATATTTCCAGCCTGTGGCAAACACGCGAACCAAGTTGATAGCTCGTATGTAGCTGTTGAAGACCATTGGAGGTACTAAGTAAATATAATCTTCCAAATTCTGTTTCATTGTTTTACGATCGTAAATTTTATAGTCCCCAAAATTCACGCCCAATTGTTCGTAAATGTGCATAAAAGGCATAATGCCGTGATGAACCAGAATTTTCTTCTCAGGACATTGTTGGTTAATAAGCTTTACTAAACGTTGGCTTTTACCTAAGGCATAAGCACCAAGCATGATATTGCTTTTAACGTCGCTTAGTTTTTTAATTTCATCAAAAGCATCTGGATGGTTTACCTCTGGGTTGGCAAAAGTTGTTTCGGTGACTAGCACGTCGGCTTTGCAGAAGACAGTGGCTTCGCATGTCTCGTCTGGTTCAAGCTTATAGTCTCCGGTGTACAGGTATTTTACGTCTTCGTGTTCAAGTAAAATCATGGCCGAGCCTAGCATGTGCCCAGCGGGGTAAAAACTTATTTTAACGCCATTAATTTGGAAAACTTCTTGATAATTTTTAATACGAAAACTGGCTGCGGCGAATTTCTTATATCGCGTTTGCATAAAAAGCTGTGTTGCTTTTGTACAATAAACATTTTCGTTACCACTTACCGCATGATCTGCGTGTGCATGAGAAATTACGGCATTAAGAACGGGCTCTTGTGGGTCTAAATAAAAATCACCTTGTTTGCAGTATAAGCCCGTTTTTGTAAGTGTGATGAAATCTTGTTGAATATTGCTCATGAAATAATTACAGTGCTAAAAACTGTTGGTGTAGGGCTAAAACTTGTAATATAATCGATTGATTTTCGCTGTTCTCTATTACAAAATCTGCCATTTTATATTTTTGTTCGTCGGTAAATTGTTTGTCCATACGGGCAAGTACTTGGTCCGCACTTACCTTATCCCTTCGGGTAACTCTTTCAATTTTTAAATCTTTCGGTGAAACAACTAAGATGTTCTTATCGCACATTTTATACGATTCACTTTCGAAAAGCAGTGCAGCTTCTTTCAGTGAATAGGGGATGGTTTTCGGTAATTTTGCATCCCATTCATCAAATGCTCTAAAAACAGCTGGGTGTACCAGTGCATTTAATTTATCTAACTCTTTTTGATTATTAAAAACGATGCCTGCAATGTATTTGTTGTTCAATACGCCAGTGTCAAAGTAACTTTGTACACCAAAAGTTTGTTTCACGCCATCTATAAGTAGCTGATCAGTAGTCATAATTTGTTTTGCCACCGTATCGGCATAAAACACCGGTATACCTAAAGTTTCGAACACTTTACATATCGTAGTTTTTCCGCTTCCAATCCCGCCAGTTATACCAATTTTTAACATTATTTTTCTATGATAAAATCAACGTTGCTTGGTTCAATCCTAATCAGTTTACTAAATCTTGGTTGTTTACTAAGCGTTACAGATAATTTAGGATGACCAGAGATTTTCCATTCGTTTAAATCGATGGTAGCTTTGAGGTCGTCTTCGGTAACGTTTGCAAAGTTAGATAAGGCCACCAACAATATTATCTTCACCTTTTTAGGGTAGAGCTGTACATTATGGTACTCTTGATTATTAAGTATGGTTAACGGAATTTCAATAATTTTCTCGGTAAATTCGTCTACCGCTACTTTCACGCCAACATTGTTAGGATAAATAGAGATGTTATTTGTTTCGCTTTGTACAACATTTACTCGCGTATCTATACTGCTTTTAACTTCATTTATTTTCAACGTATCGGTGTACCAAACGCTTATTTTGTCGAGTTCCTCTTTCGGTCCAGAGATATTTACATAACTTGGTTTTAGCTCTATGTCTCGAGAAATGCCAAATTGAGGAGCAAAGCTCAAATTAGATCTCAATTGTAACGGGATCCTCTTGTTTGTCCTTTTTGAGAAATCGAAGAACAAAGTATCTGGTTTTACAGAAATTATTCTTTGAGACGTTTCAAGTTGTTTGTTGACTTGCTCCAACTGTTCAGCAAACGTAACGTAGTTTCTAGTGTTTAAACGTTGTAAGCTTACATTAATTGAGGGCGGACTGATGCGCAAACGTGAAAATAGGAGTTGCCAACCAGTACCTTCAACCTTCAAATCAACCGTGTCTGGTTGTAGCGCTTTAAAAGCCTTTCCCTGAGGCTCGTCTTTATATATTAGTGCTGTAGCTACTATGTACGGATATTTTTTGTTTAATGCCAAAAACAGCCAAGCACAAATTGCTAGCACCACACATCCTACAATTACAAGGAAACGCTTTCTTTCTAATTTAGTTAGTTTTATAAAAGGCATTGGCGTAAAAATACGAAAAAAGCCACTCCAATAATCATCGAAGTGGCTTAAATATTTACAAAGCTTTTACTATGCTTTTGGTGCAGCTGCTTTTGTCGCTTCTAGAGAAATCGCAGATTTGTCAAAACGAATTTTACCTCCGCCTTCTACTTCAATTAAAAAAGTAGTTTCGTTAGCGCCTACAATTTTACCATGAATACCTGCTGTGGTTACAATTTTATCGCCAATTGCTAATTCTTGCACTAACTTTTTGTGTTCTTTAGCTTTTCTCAATTGTGGTCTTATCATGAAGAAATACATCACAACTGCCATTAAACCAAACATAATTAATGTTTGCATGCCTTGTCCACCTGCCTGTAAAATTACTGTTGATGTCATTGTTGATTTTTTAAGTGTTTAAATAAGTTTGTCGTTTATATTATTTGTTTTCTTTGATCTCCCCAACCAAATGCAGTTGGCCAAATGCCGGATTTGCATTAGAGGAAAGCGTTACTACTTTGTCTTGTAAGCCTAGTTTGCCAGCGCTGTCAAAAACAACTTTGATAATTCCTTCTTCACCTGGTTTAATAGGTGTTTTAGGATATTCTGGTACCGTACAACCACATGTAGCAGAAGCATCAGAAATAATTAGCGGAGCGTTACCTACATTTTTAAACTTGAACTCGTAACTTACTACTTCTCCTTGCTTAATCACGCCGAAATCGTACGTTGCTTTTTCGATTTCGACTTTCGGAGCATTTTCATCAACTACTAAAGTTGTGTCAGAACTCGGAGTATCTAAGCTTGTAGTCTCTTCTTGTTGAGTAGTGTTTTGGCAAGCACTAAACATTAAAGCTAATACGGCAACAGCGAAAACTTTTTTCATATTCTTTAAATTATTGTTAGGCTTATTCGTCAATTAAGCCTCTACCTAACTTTTTAATACCATTATTTTTCTTAAGATCATTTAAGATCTTGTCTAAGATACCATTTATAAAAGTATTACTTTTCGGAGTACTGTAATCTTTTGATAATTCTAAATACTCGTTGATGGTAACTTTCACCGGAATTGATGGGAAATTCATCAACTCGCAAATGGCCATCTTCATCAAAATTGTATCCATTAAGGCAATACGTTCAGACTCCCAGTTTTTAGTACGCTCAGCAATTAACTCTTGATATTTCTCATCATTTTTAAGCGTATAAACAAAAAGGTCTTTCACAAATTCACTGTCCTCTCTCCAATCTGCACTAATTGGCGTCAATTTGTTTTCTACCGGATTTTGCGAAGTGAAATTTTTAATGGTTTTAGCTACCATTCCCTGCATCACTTCTCGATCTACTGGCCAGTTAATATATTTATCTTCAAAAGCTTGAACGATGTTGGCGTTCTTTAGCAACATTTTTCTGAAAATAAATTTGATGATTTCTTTTGATCCTTCTAGGGTTTCTTCAGTTTCATCAGCTAAGTAAGCAACATATTCTTTAGTTTCTTTTAACTTGTTGAAAATGCTTCTTACGATGTCTGGATCTGAAAACCAGTTGATTTGATACTTGTTAACATATGCAACATACTCTGGGTTTTTCTTGAGTACGTTTACAAACTTGTTGTGTAGCAATTTTTGATTTGGATTTAAATCCTCTGCAGTAGGTAAGTGCTTGGCTGCTCTCTCCAGCGCATCGTGAGCAGTATACTCAGTAACATCAACAATAAGCGCAAGCATCGAAATATACATCTGGTATACCTCGTCAATGCTTTTCATCAACAACTTCTGACTGCTTAAAGCGTCTGCTTTTTCTGTTGTGTGCCAAGCAAAAATGTTTTGCAGGGCTTTAATCCTTAGGTGCCTTCTATTTAACATGAATGTAAGAACGATTTGGTAATAAATACCGGTTTCTGTGTGTAATTAATTAATATGATGATTTTATTTTTTTTATGTCTTCAATGCGTTTCTCTGCAATGCGTGCCGCCGCAAGGTTAGTTGGGATGTTCTCTGTTTTCGATAATTTTATCACTCCTCTGGTGGCATCGTAAATATTATCGATAAGCTGTATGGTACGTTTTTTACCAAATCCCGTAAGTTCAGAATAACAACTAATAACGCCACCCGCATTGATTAGATAATCTGGAGCATATAAAATGCCTTTATCGTGCAACAGCTGTCCATGAATTTGTTCGTCTGCAAGCTGGTTGTTCGCCGAACCCGCAATAATGGCGAATTTCATAGATTTAATGGTTTTTTCATTCACAGTGGCACCAAGTGCACAAGGTGCGTAAATGTCTGCACCAACGCTAAATATTTTATCAGCGTGTATGGCTTTGGCTTTATATTTTCGAGCAATCATCATCATGCGCTCCTCGTTAATATCGCTCACGTAAACTTCTACATTATCGTTTCTTAGCAATTCTACCAAGTGCTCACCAACATTACCTGTTCCTTGTACCACCACAGATCGACCAGCCAACTCATCTGTTCCAAAAACTTCTTTAACGCAGGCTTTAATACCTAAATAAACGCCTTTGGCAGAATATGGAGCCGGGTTGCCCGCACCGCCCAAGGATTCGGGAACGCCAGTAACATGTTCAGTCTCCATACGTATAAATTCCATATCACGTACGGTTGTACCAACATCTTCGCCTGCAATAAACTCCCCATTTAAGTTCTTCACAAAGCGACCAAAACTGCGCATTAAAGCTTCTGATTTTTGACGAGAATCGCCAATAATTACTGCTGTACCTCCACCAATATTTAAGCCTGTTATAGCAGCTTTATATGTCATACCTTTCGACAGGCGTAAAACATCTTCGAGCGCCTCGGCTTCAGAGGTATAATTCCACATCCTTACACCCCCTAACGCTGGTCCTAGAGTTGTGTCATGCAAAGCGATGATAGCTTTCAAACCAGTAGCTGGATCATTGCAAAATATCACTTTTTTATGCCCAGATTGGCTTAATTGCTCTAAAACTGATGAAGTCGAATTTATATTTTCAGGCATACAAAGCAACGTTGAAATTTTATATGCAAAACTAATAGAAAAAAACGATTTATTACTTTGTTTTTGTATAAATGAAGTAAAAAGAAAGAAGTTTGGCTAACTTTGCTTAACATGAAAGACCTATTATATCTCAACAAGTATTTTTATAAGTACAAGTGGCATTTGCTGCCAGGGATATTGTTTGTAGTGATCTCCAATCTTTTTGGCGTGGTGCCAGCCCAAGTAATTGGACATGCATTTAATCTAATTTCCGACAACATCGCCATCTACAGAAATTTCGATGGTTTCGATCGACAGGCGGTTTTGTACGATATCATCAGTTATAGTTTATTGTTGTTTGGGTTACTGATTTTGTTGTTGTACCTACTAAGAGGGCTTTTTCTATTCTTTATGCGTCAAACCATTATTCTGATGTCGCGGCATATTGAATATGACATGAAGAATGAGATTTACGAACATTATCAAAAGCTGAGCTTAGGATTTTACCGTAAAAATAACACAGGAGATTTGATGAATAGAGCTACCGAGGACGTGAACAGAGTGCGGATGTATGTTGGGCCGGCAATCATGTATGCGATTAACACCACGGTTCTGTTTTTCTTGGTTATCTATTTCATGTTTGCAGTAAACACAAAATTGGCAATATATGCCCTGTTACCGCTGCCAATTTTGGTAATTGCTATTTATTATGTGAATACCATAATTAACCAAAAAAGTGAAAAAATACAGGCGCAACTCTCACGCTTGTCCTCATTTGTGCAAGAACGTTTCTCGGGGATTAGAGTAGTAAAATCTTACGTTCGAGAGGACGAATCGCAACAGGTTTTTGCAAATGAGAGTAACGACTACAAAATAAATGCAATGGGTTTGGTAAGGGTACAGGCTTTCTTCTTTCCCACCATGTTGTTATTGGTTGGCATAAGCACAATCTTAACCATTTTTATAGGAGGTAAGCAGGTTATAAACGGCGCCATTACGCCAGGTAATATCGCAGAATTTATCGTTTACGTAAATCAACTTACTTTCCCAGTAACCATGTTGGGTTGGGTTACTACGCTCATTCAGCGTGCTGCGGCGTCTCAAAAGCGTATTAACGAGTTTTTACAACTCCAACCTGATATTCTTTCGGGCGAAGAGCCAGTAAATACACTATCAGGAAATATCAAATTCGAAAAGGTGGGTTTTACCTATCCGGATACCGGTATCGTAGCGTTAAAAGATGTTAGTTTTGACATAAAAGACGGGCAATTTGTAGCAATTATTGGTAAAACGGGTTCTGGGAAATCTACCATCGCCAATTTGTTAATGCGCATGTACGATGTTTCGGCAGGGCAGATTTTAGTTGACGGGAAGGTGCTAAGCCGTTTGGAACTTGCTAATTATCGCAATCAAATTGGCTTCGTACCACAAGAGGTTTTCTTATTTTCTGATACAATTAAAAATAATATCGCTTTTGGACTAGATGAAGTGAGCGATGAACAAATTGTTGAAGCATCTAAGAATGCAGCGGTTTATCAAAACATCATTGGTATTGATAATAAATTTGAAACCATGCTAGGCGAACGCGGAATAACACTTTCGGGAGGGCAAAAACAAAGAGTTTCTATTGCAAGAGCGCTTATTAAGAAGCCACAAATGCTCATCTTCGATGATTGTCTTTCGGCTGTTGATACCAAAACAGAGGAAGAAATTTTACAGCAATTGGGAAAAATAATGATGGGGCGCACCAGTATCTTAATATCGCATCGAATATCTACCATAAAACATGCTGATAAAATCATTGTGTTAGATGATGGATGTATCGTAGAACAAGGTACGCACGAGGAGCTGTTATCCAACGGGAAAGCTTATGCTGAACTTTATCAAAAACAACTTTTAGAAGTAGAAGAACTATAAAATATTAAAATTTTTGGTATTCCTTTAATTTGTGTTTGGAATTTTGGAAATTATTACATTATATTTACCCCAACCAAAACCACACTACACACAATTTAAAAAATGGGAGATTTCGACAACAAAGAGAGAGAAGAGGTTTTTTCTAAAAAGGTAAGAGCGGGTAAACGCACTTATTTTTTCGATGTAAAAGCTACGCGTTCAGGTGATTATTATCTAACGTTAACGGAGAGTAAAAAAAGATTAGAAGATGGTGTTTTTGTAAAGCATAAAATTTTCTTGTACAAAGAAGATTTCGAAAAATTTACAGAGGGTCTAACGGAGACTGTTGAGTATATCAAATCCCATCAAGAAGTAGTGGAGAAACGCTACGAGTTTTCTGAGAATTCAGAATATAGCGCTAAAGCAGAAAACGACGATTTTACTTTTTAGTTGATATAAAAAAATGCCTTTCCAATCCGGAAAGGCATTTTTTATGTTAAAGATTTTCGGTTAACAACTAAGCTCCCGCTATTGCCCCACCTATGCCTGCAATAAATGCTAAAAAGTAAATCGCTATAAAAATAACGGTAATGATGCCGTAAAACTTAAAGAACGATTTCATTTTGCCTAGTGATATTTCTAAACTCAACTGGTCACCATATAACACGCCCTGCTTAGCTTTTGTTGCATATAAATAAAGCATTATACTCGGGTATAAGATCAGTGCGGTATAAAGAACTAAAACGAAAGTTAAGGCACCTGTTCCTAAAGCGCCATATATGCCTCCCGAAGCGGTGTTTAAAATACTCATCAGTGCACCTACACTAAAGGTTGCAATAATCATAAATCCAGCTGCAATAAAGCCAACGATAGCTAAAAATTTAGCCCAAGTTGCTGTGTCGTAAATGTAACTACGCATGTTTTCGGTTACAATAAGCTGAGGAGGTGTATTTACGTTTGTAATGTCTACAATTTCTTCCTGATTTTCGTTTTGTTGGTCAATATTTTCCATTGATTTTTTATGTTTGTTTCTGCTAATCTAATTAAATAATTAGAGCTCTACAATAGTATGGATACGGTTGGCTTATTTTATTCTACTACGTTTTAACAATCATTGTGTTGTAAAAGTGACTGCTAAATCACACTTCTTAAATCGCAAATGTATTGCTATCTTTGCCGCTTAAATAAAATGATTGCTATTCACGCCATATGGTAGTTTTAGCCATCTTAAATCGCAAATTTTAATCGAAATAATAATAAATGGCATTACAATGTGGTATTGTAGGTTTACCAAATGTAGGTAAATCAACTCTGTTTAACTGTTTATCTAACGCGAAGGCGCAATCTGCAAACTTCCCATTTTGTACTATCGAACCAAATGTTGGGGTAATTACAGTACCCGATGAGCGTTTAACCAAATTGGCGGAATTAGTAAAACCTAATAAAGTACAACCCAATACTATAGAGATTGTAGACATTGCCGGATTGGTGAAAGGGGCCTCGAAAGGTGAGGGATTAGGCAATCAGTTTTTGGGCAATATCCGTGCAACCAACGCTATTATTCATGTTTTGCGTTGTTTCGATGACGGAAACATTATTCACGTTGACGGTTCTGTAGATCCAATTCGTGATAAAGAGATTATTGATACTGAATTACAGCTAAAAGATTTAGATACCGTTTCTAAACGTATTCAAAAAATTGAAAAGCAGGCAAAGAACGACAAGGATGCTAAAAGAGAGTTCGATATACTTTCTGTAATTAAAGCACACTTGGAAACAGGAAGTTCTGTACGTTCTGCAGCCATTAGTCCTGAGGAATTCGAAGAGGTTGCTGGTTTGGGTTTACTTACTCAAAAGCCGGTAATGTATGTTTGTAATGTAGACGAAGGCTCGGTAGTGACGGGTAATAAATATGTAGACTTAGTTAAGGTTGCAGTGGCTGATGAGGGTGCTGAGGTACTGGTGATTTCTGCGAAAATCGAATCGGAAATTGCCGAATTGGAAAGCTACGAAGAACGTCAAATGTTTTTACAAGATTTAGGTTTAGACGAGTCGGGTGTGGCGAAGTTAATAAGAGCTGCTTACCGCTTGTTAGATCTTTATACTTACTTTACTGCTGGGGTACAAGAAGTAAGAGCGTGGACCATAACCAAGGGCTTTACTGCTCCTCAAGCAGCCGGTGTAATTCATACCGATTTCGAAAAAGGGTTTATTAGGGCAGAAGTAATTAAATACAACGACTTTGTAACTTTAGGTTCTGAGAATGCTTGTAAAGAAGCAGGAAAATTAGGCGTTGAGGGTAAATCGTATATTGTTGAAGACGGTGATATTATGCACTTCAGATTTAACGTGTAACTATTGAATGTATTTAAAGCCTCGAATTTATTCGAGGCTTTTTTTGTGTTACATTGCGACAAAACTATCAGCAAAGGTGTGTTCACTCAAACCAATATAGGTGTAATGTCGCGGTAAGAACCAGGCTACAGTTGCCCATAACACAAAATCCAGCCTCCAAAATTTCTTTTATCATCTCATGTTATACCGTTTACTTTAAAGGAGTTCGACAACTATTCCTTGTGCTCGTAACTGTTGCATAGTTTCCTCTTTCACGCCGGAAAACAAAGTCATTTTCTTTAAATTAGGAAAATGTTTAGTGTCTTCGAAGGATTGAATATCGCATAGATCATCTTCTCCGCTCCAAAATCTAATCACATTTCCGTAAATTTCATTTCCCCCATCTTGGTAAATCTCTGTTACTAACTGTGCCAGGTCTGTACTAATTTCAAGTTCTTCAAAATATTGCATTACTTCAGGAATGGGCTCATATCCTTCTTCTTCAATATCAATCTTTCTATTCTTATAAAGTTCTACAAACTCGTACAAATCAAATTTTGGTGTAAGTACCTCTAAATTATACATGAGCTCTTGAATAATTGCCAATTTGAAGTTAAAGTCAACAAAATTAATCTTATTACCGCCGTTTTTGTTTTGCTTATATTTATTCGGATCAACTGCTGCTTTAGCGTAATCTAGATTGTTACTGATAATATAAGCATAAATAGGATTACTGTCGTCACGCATATAACGTCCTTTAGTTACCTGATTTTTGTTAATTTTAATATTACCCTCAGGAAAATTAGCTACTGATTTTCCGTTGATGAGCACCTTGCCTTTAAATAAGCCTTTGGGCAAATGTTTCAATCTAGGCTCGGGATGAACTATTAGCCTGAAATGCAGTATCTTATCCAAGTAAGCGTCAGCACATATACCTAAGTGGTCCCAAATCAATTTTACATCCACTTGTTCGGCATATTTCTGGGAAGGCTCTCCTAAAACGGTAATTAATTTTTCGGGCGATGTAGGAAGTTCAAACGCCACATCGTTTAAGTAAAGACTATTGTCTTTTAAATCAATAATTATTTCTTGATTTTTGCTTTTAAATATTTTATCGAATATACCCATATTAAGTATTTATTCTCTATGTCGCCGTTAAGAATTGCATTATTTAATTTTTATCCGTCTTCCAAAGTAATAACGCACATCTACATCTTTCCCATACCCCTTTTCGTCTACAACTTCAAATCCGAAATTTGATGGATTTTTAGTCTTAATGACTTTGATTTTATCAGAAACTGTATTAACAAAATAGGCATTTTTACTATCTACTGCATACCAAGCATGGTCTTGACCTTGATAATATTCACCTGTAAAGCAAATATCCAAAAACTTAAATGTTGAAATATCTATTTCCGGAACTCTTTGATCTCTGAAATAAAAAAAGTCTTTGTCTCGAGCAAAATTCATATCCGGATGCACAATTTTAAAGGAGTTAACATCAACTTCTTCTACAAGATTGGTAAATCCAAAATAGATTTTGTTATTTACCTTTTGATAATGGGAAGATAATTCATCAACATCTTTCAATGAGAATGATATTTTTCTATCATACACATAATCCTGATTACCCGAATTTGAAAATCCCTTTTTAAGATCCAAAATGCTAAAATCATCTGGATTTGCATCTTCTAGAATAGTAAATTCATTCATAAAGCTATCCAAATACACACGATTTTTGTCTTTGAAATAAGTTAATGTAGGACGTTCTGAAAAATTAATAACTTTAAATGAAGGAAAATCTATGATATCGTAATATTTCTTAAATATATCCTTGACATCATCAAATCTCGTGATACAATTATTGTGACTTACGTAATAATGATTTCCAATATGTCTTCTACTCATCTCAAAAAATGTTATACCGTAACTTTATTTGACCTAAAACTCAATATCGTCGGCTATATTTCCATCTTGCTCTTTAGCAAATTTATCTGCATACGCTTTATATTTCTGCTCCTGATGTCTGGTGTAAACTAAAGTACCTTCTCCATTATCATCCAGCATTTCTCTTCGATACACTTCCATCCATTGCATAGCAATTTTTTGAAAGTCGCCTAATGAAATCCCAAAATTATCTTGAATCCATTGTGCACCATCATAACCATAGTCATAGGCGGCTTGGCGGGCGCCATTCAATTCTTCATAAAAGTACCTATCCGTTTTAAATTGCGCTAAATATGCATTAGCTTCATCGCTCATTTCTGCCTTTACATTTCCAAGTATCGGATGACTATCTACTTCTCCAAAATATTGTCCAAATTTTATACTTACCTCAAAAGTGCCATCTTCTTGCATACGAGCTGGCCAAAGTGTATTTATCTCATCGAATATTGGTTTGTCAATGCCCATTGCTTTCAAAACTTGTTGCTCGTCTATACCGGAAGCTATTTTCGCACAAATAGCGGCATAATCTTGTAAATTAATACCATGAATGGGCGCTAATAATGGATTACTCATAATTATATGTTTTTTGTTCTTGTAATAATCTATTGTAAAACTTTTCGTGTTCTGCTGTTAAATCTGGCGTAATTTTATTCCATTCGTCAAACATCACTCGCAAATATTGTTTGTACAGCCGTGGAGCTTTATTTTCTAAAGAAATACGTTCTTGCTCTAAGTCACGCATTTGTTGTTCCTTTAGAGCGATGATATTCTTGTCTTTCTCGTGGATAATACTCAATTTCAATTGATGCCTTTGCAAATAAAGAGATTGCGATTTTGTTGGAATTTCTTCGTACTCCTGTAATAAATACTTGGTACGTTGTTCTGCTACACTTCTACCCAAATGCGCTAATTGTTTGGCTTGTGTGCTTGGTTCAAAGGTATTGCGAGTGCTACAAGAAGCACAAGTAAGATAAGTGGTGGTGAAATATATTTTATCAATGTAAATTTGACTACCACATTGTGAGCAATTGAATTTATCTTTAATCAATTCATACTCGTTTAATATTTTTTGGTATTTTGCTTCAAAATCTTCAGAATAGGTCGCCTCTATTTTTTCTCTATAAAATCTGCACAACTCATCTAATTCATTGAATTTATTATAACATTCTGTACGAAAAGCGTAATAGGATGTAACACTATTTATGCTACCATCAACATTTGAAAAATTAGTAATCTTATCCTCCTGTACATGACGAGCTTTTTGTAGAATATTATCCAATTGTCCTAATACAGCCGATTTTACACGAAGATACTCTCTTTTGTAGTCATAAGTATCGGTAGTATTGAGTTCAATTAATTCAGGGAGTGATGCCTCTGCAAATTCTTTAACTTTCTCTATTAATTTATTAACAAATACGAAAAATCGTTCTTTAGTTTCTTGCATATATGGGCGATTTTTTATTTTGAATTATCACTTTCGGATAGATTTATTCCCTTAGAAATTTTTACAGCTAAAAACTCAAAATTACAATACGCACATTTAGTCAATCCGTCTTCTTTCGCTCTTCCTGCCCCGCAATTAGAACAAGTAATGGTGTTTATTTTCGCCTCTTCACCGAGGTAATCTCCACCATAGGATTTCTGTTTTTTAGCCTTTGCTTTTATTTTTTCAATTAAAGAAAGGGGCTTTTTAGATTCTTCCATATTTTACATCTTAGCGATTAATTCTGCTTTTTTTGATTTGTACTCATTTTCGTCTATCAGCTCTTTTTCAAATAATGATTTGAGTTTTTGCAGTTTCGAAGTGATGTCCTCATCAGCTGAATTTGGTATTGATGTTTGTTGCATCTGTTGCATCATTATACCTGCCATCATGCCATTGGTAAGCCCTTCATTGGCAATTGTTCCTTTTTGCGAAATGGCTTGTGCAGTATTGAATTGCGTGTATTTATCCATATCGCTAACCATATTCATATTGGTAATTTTATCATAATGCGCAGAAACTTCGTCGGGTAGAGTAACACTAGTGATGGTGAAAGTGATTAACTCGATACCAAATTGCGCAAAATAAGGTTTTAAAAGAGGCGTTATCTTTTGTGCTAAATTTGAGATATTACCTGCAACATCTTTTACAGAAATATTTTCTTGCGCTAATACTTCGCCAAATTTAGGTGCAATGAAATCTCTTAATTCATGTTGTAATTCGAATATGGAAAAAGTCTTATAAGAGCCCCCATATTGTCTAAAAAAGACTTCCAGATCCTTAATTTGAATATCAAAAGCACCAAATGCTCTAACACGCACTTGCCCAAACTCTGGGTCATGCAATAATATTGGAGCTGGCGTACCCCATTTATTATTTACAAACTGTCGGGTATTCACGAAATATACATCGGCTTTAAAAGGGCTTTCGAAGCCATATTTCCACCCCCTCAATTTACTAATTATAGGAATGTTCTCTGTTTTAAGCGTATGCATACCTGGCGCAAAGACATCTGCCAATTTACCTTCATTCAAAAATACAGCTAGTTGAGACTCACGAACAGTCAATTTAGCTCCATTTTTGATTTCTTTATCCTGGTCTTCATATTTCCACATTAATAGATTAGGATCTGGAGTAAGAGCTTCAATAACTTCTATAAATGGTAGTTCCATAAATGGGTAATAAAGGTGAAACATTGTTTAAAAAGCGTCGTTCGACTAAGATATTGTTTTCGGTATCTTAATAGGAAAGATTTAAAGACTTTCTAATAGCTAAAAGGAGTGTGTTATGAATAGAAACAGTCGGTGAAGAATAGTTATATATTAATTGTAGCAACATATTGGCTGCTTAGTTCTCAGCTAGCATACAAATTTGTTTACCTTTACCTCAAATAATTTTTATGTCGTTTACGTCTTTAGGCCTTTCGCCTGCACTTTTAAAACTGCTAGCTGATCAATTTTTTGATATACCTACTCCGATACAGTCCGAAGCCATACCAAAAATTCTGGCTAAAAAAGATGTACTTGGTATTTCTAAAACTGGGTCTGGGAAAACTGCGGCTTATGTATTGCCATTGCTGATGAATTTTAATCAGCAAACGAAATTGAAGAATAGATATGTAAGTGTATTGGTTTTAGTACCTACCCGCGAGTTAGCGGTACAAGTAAAAAGTGTATTCGACAATTTTACGCAAGTATTGCCTCAACGCGTAAAAACTTTGGCGGTGTTTGGCGGAGCTTCTATTAACCCACAAATGATGGCGATGCAAGGCGTAAATGTGTTGGTAGCAACGCCCGGTAGGTTATTAGAACTAGTGCAGTCAAATGCCGTACATTTATCAGAAGTAGAGACTTTAGTACTTGATGAGGCAGACAAACTGCTAACCTTAGGTTTCCAAGAGGAATTCGAAAAAATTATGGCTTTATTACCCTCTAAGAGGCAGAACATCTTTTTTTCGGCTACACTAAGTGCAGATTTACAAAATGTGAACAAGGGTTTGTTAGACGAGCCCGAAGTGATTGAAATTGAAAGTGAAGAGGAAAGGATTGATCAAATCAACCAAGTTGCCTATTTGCTTGCCCCGGAAAAAAAAGGACCTTATTTACGTCAGCTCATTCAAGAAAGGGAAGTGCAACCAGTCTTAGTTTTTGCTTCCTCTATTCATCAGGTTGATAGTATTGTGAGCAAACTCATTAAAAATAAAATTGCGGCAAGAGCAATGCACAGCCAAAAAAGCCAAGGCGCACGCACCGAAGCGCTAAGATTATTTAAAACTGGCCACTTGAAGGTTTTAGTAGCTACAGATTTAATGGCACGAGGCATAGATATCGATCAACTTCCGTTTGTGATTAACTACGAGTTACCTCGATCACCAAAAGATTACATTCATAGGATAGGTAGAACAGGAAGGGCAGGAGCAAGTGGAGCGGCAATTTCTTTGTTAACCCATCATGAATTACAACATTTCGAAGTGATACAGAAAAAGATGGGCAAGAAAGTAGAGATCATAGATGTTGAGCGTTAAATAGTTGTACTGTAGTTTTCAATATTGTTTCAAAATCTGTACTAACCTTGCAGCATAAACCCGATTGAAGTGGTTAGCAAAGCGATCTTGATTGCTTTGCTTTGAACGTAAAGCGGGACAGCAAAATGTAAAATACCACTGAATTGCTTTTCAAAAATGTATTACAATAATACACCGCTTAAAAACAGCAATGCAAAAGAAAAGTAAATAAGTAAGCCTGTAACATCTACGAGGGTGGCTACAAATGGCGTAGAAGATGCTGCGGGATCTGCTCCTAAACGTTTTAATAACAAAGGTAACATTGAACCCATTAACGTGCCCCAAAGTACGATCCCCATTAATGAGCATCCAACTACCAAGCCAATAAGTACATAATGATCCGTAAAACCTGGCATAATAAGGTTCCAAGTGGCTACTACTCCAAAACTTAGTATACAAAGCGTTGCTCCTAAAAATATACCCGAAAAAATTTCTCGACGCATAACTTTCCACCAATCTTTTATAGTTACCTCGCCCAAGGCCATTGCTTGTATAATGAGCGTTGCTGCTTGCGAGCCACTGTTACCACCGCTTGAAATTATAAGTGGAATAAAAGTAGCTAGAATTACAACTTTGGCAATTTCTTGTTCGAAATTCGACATCGCCATAATGGTAAGCAATTCGCCAAAAAATAATACAATTAGCCAAACTACACGCTTTTTATAGAGCTCGAAAACGGGTACATCGAGGTACGGTTCGTCTAATGCTTGTGTACCCCCCATCATGTGCATGTCTTCGGTATACTCTTCGTGGGCAATCCATAAAATATCATCCACGGTAACAATACCTAAAAGGATGTTTTGGTCGTCCACAACCGGAAGCGCTACGCGGTTATTCATCTTAAACACGTTGATGGCTTCTTCTTGGGGGTCGTTTACATTTAAGGAAATGAGCCTATTATCGGTCAATTCGCCAATTTTAGAATCGGGGTCGGATAGGAGAATTTCACGTATTCGGATGTCATCCAGCAGCACTCCGTCTTTGTCGATAACGTAAACTACATCGATGGTTTCGGAGTTTTTGCCGTACCTACGGATGTGGTTAAGCACCCGGGTAACTGTCCAATCGGTTTTTACGGCGATAAAATCTGGCGTCATCATTCGGCCCACACTGTCTTCTGCGTAGCCGAGTAAAATCAACGCTTCTTTTCGATCGTTATCGGGCAATAGGGCCAAAAGTTTTTTAACCGATTCGCCTTTTAAATCTGTAAACAGCGAGGTTCTATCATCGGGTGGCATTTGCCTAATGATTTCGGTAAGCTTATTGGCCTGTAGTTTCTTAATAATCCGCTCTTGCGTAGGGAAATCGAGAATACGAAACACGTTTACCGCACGTTTGATAGAAAGTGTTTCGATAAATTTAACTGCATGTTGAGGAAGTTCGTCTATCAGCTCTTCTACATCGGAGATGTTAAGTTCGTTCAGATAGTTTTTTAGTTGTCTATCGTTATCGCTTTCCAACAATTCTAATACTTCTTCTACGTGCAGTTTTTCCATAAGCGGTGGATTAAAAGGGGTGTAATGTATGTGGGCGTGTAAAGTTGCATTTTTATTTTTGAAAACGAGCGATTTTGATGCTGTTTTCTGCGTTTGTAATGTACGGCAATCAGAAAATTCGTAAGGTTTTGTCGTTAAAAGAAACGTATTTTAAACAAATGAGTTTTGAAGTATTTGCGAAATTTAAAATTGTATTTTTATTTACCGATATATTTATTGTAATTTAAAACGCTAAAACAAAAAAAGAGCTGAGGATTAGTTTCTTATCGTCCGAAGAAGCGCTACTTATGAAATTAAAAATTCTGGCATTACTATTAACTTTGTCATGGTCTACCGCGGGAGCTCAGGAGTATTTGCGAAGTTCACAATATATTTTTAATAACTTTTTGTTAAATCCAGCCCTTTCGGGGATGGATAGTTATATCGATTTAAAGGTGGGACACAGGCAGCAATGGTCGGGTATAGACGGCGCACCGACATCGCAGTATATCAGTATCAACGCCCCCATTGGCGATGAAGAGATTAGAAGTTCTATCAACTCTTTTTCTGGAAGAGGTTACAACCCTTTAAGCAGAAGCATTGTTGACAGCTATACCGCCGCCGAACCACACCATGGTTTTGGTTTGATTGCAAATACCGAAAAAGGTGGCTTGGTGCGACAAAACAGCATGAACGCCACTTATGCCTATCATTTGGGACTAACTAGCGATGTAAATATGTCGTTTGGGGTTTCTGGTGGAATTAACTCTTTGAGTTTTAATGTCGAAGATGTGAAGGCCGAGAGTGAAGTAGATCCCTTATTTGGCGCCGATTATAATAACAGAATTAGACCCGATTTAGGATTTGGGGTTTGGATATACGGCCCACGCTTATACGTAGGTGCTTCCATTAAGCAAGTATTGGGGCAACGAAATGTAATTCGTGACAACAAAAGTGTAGCGGAGGCTTATCAAAAACCGACCATGTATGCCACCACTGGTGTTAAATTATTTTTAGATGAGGAGATTGCCATGATTCCCTCTTTATTGGTAAGTTATTGGAGCAATGCGCCAGCAGCAGTAGATTTGAATATGAAGTTTGCTTATCAGGATATAGTATGGCTAGCAGGAAGCTACCGTTATAACGATGCTTTTTCTTTTATGGCAGGTATTAATGTGAGTTCGCTGGTTAATTTAACTTACTCGTATGATATGAGTACCTCTGCCGTGCGTAGAGTGAATAGAGGTACCCATGAAATTGGATTAGGCTTTCTGCTGAACAACACGTTTGATGTTAAATGCTCAACGCGGCAGTTTTAACGGAGTAAAGTGATACTTCCGCTGATAGGTTTGCATTCTGCTCTTAAGTCTATAATGTAGAAAT
Organism: Pedobacter sp.; assembly: GCA_045629525.1. Lineage (GTDB taxonomy): Bacteria > Bacteroidota > Bacteroidia > Sphingobacteriales > Sphingobacteriaceae > Pedobacter. Next base: position 221,735 of record JAZQRH010000022.1, on the reverse strand, counting down.
AAACGCCTGCGGGCAATTCTTTCCCCCTAAAAATTCCATCGAAAGGTTTGTTGTATTCGCCAATAGTTTCGTAAACTAGTTGTCCGCTTTTTGCGTAAATTTTGATGTTGTTACCTTTATAATCGGGCAAGCCCTTGAGCATCCAATAGTCGTTTAACCCATCGCCGTTGGGTGTCATCACGTTGCCAATTTCAAGGTTGTCATGTGTAACTTCAATTTTCAACGGCGTAAAATCGCTAATACACACACCCAATTTACGTCGTACTACAAACTCCGTTGTTTTGGCGAGCCTAAAGTTAAAAACGCCGGTAGTAGTTTCGTAAACCGGATGTTCATCCTCTTCGTTTAAAAACAGTTGATAAGTTCCTTCTTCGGCTCCAATAATAGGCAGGGTAATGTCTGATACGTAGCAAACACGGACATCGTTTACTGCTGGCGCAGTTAATGGGAAATTGATATTACCTACTGTATACGCTTGACTAAGCGCTAGGCCACAGGCAGACATATCTTTAACTTCTAGGCGATAATTGCCTGCGCCAACATTGGTTAGATCTTTGGTATTTTGCACGGTTTCACCCGAATCATTTATCCACTTATAGGTGTAATTACCAAAACCACCGGTAACGCTAATGCCAGTTACCGAACCTCGTTTTAACCCGCAACCATCGTTAACAACGGTAGCGCTGCCAGGTTCGATTACTAATTTCGGGATAGCATTGATGGTAAAGGGACCTATTATACGTTCGCAATTGTTAACATCGTAAGTAAACAAATTGTACACACCAACGGGCAGATTTTTAAGTTCTCTGAGCGAACCTATAAAATCATTTCCTAACTCATCTTTCCACTGAAACCTTACAGGCACAATTTGTGACGAAAAATTAACGTTTATACTTCCATTGTCGAGCTCGCAAGTAGTATTTACTACATTGGTGGTAAAGCTATAAGTTTGTGGTTGCACAATATCTACACTGAAAGTCCGCTCAAAGGTACATACCGATGCGCTGTTGCTTGCCCTTAATTTATAAAGACCAGGCGCTAAATCCGCGAGTTTAATGGAGGTGCCAGGTGTATAAGCTCCTGCTAACAGTACATCGTTAGTAGCCACTCTGATCCATTGGTACTGGTCGGCATTGGTAATGGTGACATTATCGATGATGCCATTGTTTAGCCCACAACGAGCTGGTGTAATGTTTCCGGTACCAATTACAATGATATTTACAACACCAACTGTAAAAGTGTGCGTAATTGGCGTACAATTACCATCGTCGTTTACCCTTAGGGTATAGGTGCCGCCCTCAATGTCTAAAAGATCAAGGTCGGTACCAATCACTGTGTTGATAAGGATATTTGTAGCGGCATCATGCTTAAACCATTCATAGGTGGCGGTTCCGGTGGTTTCGGTAAATGAGATCCCTCGGATGAAGCCATTTGCAATTCCGCAGGATGCAGATGTCTGTATCATTTGAGTAGTATTGATGACTGGCGCAATTCTTCTGGTAATCGTTATCGGGTCGGAAGCTAAAGTACAACCAGAGGCATCAATAGCGGTAACCGTATATGTTCCTGGAGGTAGTACCGCTGGATTAGCTGTGCTTACCACGGTATTGGCACTATTGCGCCATTCAAATCTGATATTTCCGTTACCTCTAAATACTTGTGCTTGCACTGAAAATGATGTTTGTCCGCAATTGATAGTCGGGGCTACAATGGTAGGTTTGGTTAATTTTTGATCTGTAATTAGGTAAACGGTAGGAAACGCTCTACAACCATCATCTACGGTCACTTCGTAGGTTCCAACGTCAAGGTTGCTCACGCTCTGTGTATTTCCTAGTGGCACTCTCGTACCGTCGCTTTCTATCCGTACCCAAGTAAAAGTAAAGCCTTCTCTAGGTTCTGCAATAGTTACGGAACCTAGGGATGAGCAAGTTACAGGTTTTACGTCGGCGTCGGCTGGAAGTAATTGTGCTGATGAGAATTGCGAGGTAGTGGCATTTAGCAAACTGGCTGTTGCCGTTACCCTTTGTGCCAAGGCTCCATTAAATTCCCATCTGCCATCTGAGCCCGCCTGAACGGTGGCAAAATAGGTTTTTCCTTCACAAATATTATTACAATTGGCAGTGAAAAACAATTCAACCTCGGCGTTGGGGGTTGCCTTACCAGAAACTTGGTTGGCATTAAATTTAAGAATTTGAACAAAGGGCTGCGTAATGGTAATGGTTTTGCCTATCCCTACAATTTTGTTGCAGTAAAAACTATTTCGGGTAATTTTAACGGGTTTGCTAGAAATTGTCTCTACACCAAAATTGTTATTGGCAATCACGTTTTTTTCTGCTTCTGTGGCTCCTCCAATCGTTCCGCCAGCGTTGTTTTTTACGTCCACGCCAATGCCATTGCCTAAAGCTATCGTACCCGTTTCATCTGAGCCAATTTTATTTCCAGTTAAGATAAAATCTGAGTTGGCAATCAATACGCCGGCGGTTCTATTTCCTCCAATCACGTTGTTACGTATGTAAACTGCACTGTTTACCGCGTCAATTTTTACGCCTGTAATTTCTAAAGTAGAAGAAGATAAGAAAATAGGAAGTGCATTGAAATCTTTTTGACCAGTTACATCCACACCGATCTTGTTATTAATAATATTGATATCAAATCTGTTTTGGGTAGACGATGGTCTCTTCACATCGATATTGATGCGATTGGCGGCAATTACATTACTTTCGCCAGCGTTGTCACCACCCACTTGTAATGAGCAGTCAAACAGATTTGCAGCAATTCCTATCACATTGCTTTGGGGTGTAATTCCATCGTATAAAACACCTATTAAATTAGATTTTATGCTAATGTTAGAAAGGTTGGGGAACGAGGTGACCTGAAATGTGTTTTGGATAAGGATACCGTTGATGTTGCCGACAATTACATTTCCTTTTTCTGGTGCACCAATTTTAATGTTACTTGCTCTAAAATCAATCAAGATACCCGATCCTTGCGACATATTTACGTTTTGTAAGCTGCTAATTGTTGCAAAGTTGCGGATGCACAGTCCGTAAATTTCTACATCTGTGGTTTGTATGGTGGTTGAAGTCTGACCAATCAATAAAGCACTAAATGTGGAGTTGGGAAATTCTGGTTCAAGAATAATTTTTGCTCCAGAGACGCCTAGTGGTGCCCAAGATGTTTGTGAACTCCCATCGATAATGGTGTTGGATGGTACATGAGGCAAAACAGAACGCAAGCGAATGGTTCGGTTACTAAAGTCGTTTCCGTTTCCTGGCAAATTAAAAGTAATGGTAAAGCTAGTTGCTCTAGGTCCACTAGCGGCGATTAGCGCATCTCTTAATGTTCCGGGACCACTATCGGCAGCGCTTGTAACCACATACGACTGGGACGAGGAAAATAAAGGGAGAACGACAAAGATTAAAATAAGTTGGTAGAAGAAACGCATTTCAGATTTTTAGCTAATATAATTTTTTTTTTGAGCTAAGCAGTTAAGTATCAAAATTTTCTTAAAAAAAAATTATGAATGTTTAGACCTATCCAATTAACTTCAGAAAATTATTTATAAAGATGGATTTAGGAAACCAAAAGGTAGATAGCTATATTTGCAATCCTCGCTCCCGTAGTTCAATGGATAGAATTATGGTTTCCGGTACCATCGATATGAGTTCGAATCTCGTCGGGAGCACCATAAAGCAACCTGCTAAGCAGGTTGCTCTTTTAGTCTTCGGTACGTATCACATTATATTGTGGCGACAAAATCTCAACGTTGGCTTCTTTGAAAACATCCTGAATATGCTCTAACAAATTACTGTAAATAACAGCTTGGAGGTTAGCTTCTCGAGTATAGGCATTGATTTGATAGGAGATGTAAAAATCGTTCAAATTGGTTTGCAAAACAAAGGGCTGCGGTTCTGCTTCGATATGAACGGTCTTTAAAGCAGATTTAATAAGCAGTTCGTAAACAAGTTTCCAGGATACGTCGTAACCTACAGTCACAGTATAATTTAAAATCAATCCGGGTTCGTTTTCTCTGGTTCGGCTCGAGTAATTGACCGTGCTACTAGAAAGTACCATTGAGTTTGGTACCGTAACATCTTCGTTTTTAATGGTTTTTATTCTGGTAACCAACATCGTCTTCTCCACTACATCGCCAACCACATCGCCAATTTTTACTCGGTCGCCCACTTTAAACGGGCGCATGTAAGTAATTACCAAACCAGCCACCATATTGCTCGTTGCACTCGATGATCCTAAGGATAGTAAAATCCCCAGAAAAACAGATACACCCTGAAATGCCGGAGAACTTGATCCTGGTAAGTAAGGAAAAATTAAGATGAGTACAAATGCGTACAAAATAACCTTCAGTATATTGAAAGTTGGCATTGCCCAATCTCGGTGAAAGCCCCGAAATCTTACATTTCCAACCCTAATCTCGATAAAGAGAAAGCGTACGGCTTTTAATAGATATTTGAAGATAAAATAGATCACTACAATGGTGAAAAAATTCGGAAGATAATCCACCACCGCACTTACCGCCACGCGTAAGGGACTCAATATCCACTTTAATAAGGTGTTGGTCCAGCTTTCTGTTTCCGGAAAAATGCTGAACAACAAAGGTAAGGAGAGGTAAATGGCTAAAATAATCACTAACACTTTCAGCACCGCGTTAATTTTCAGAAAAGTTGCTTCCAAATATTTGGCGGTAATTACTTGCGTATTTTTAATGTTAATGCCTTTCTCAAAAGCGGTTTTCTTGTAAACAATATATCTAGCGGTCTTTCTAAAAATATAGTTGATAACTTTTATTATGCCCCAAAGCATTAAGATAATCAACAAGACCAAGCCAGCTTTCTTTAGCCAATTGCGTAAACTGTGCGCTTCACGCTCTTTCTTAATCGTAGATTTAATAGTTGCTAAATGCTCATTTGCTAAATCGAAGCTGGTTTTATCGAACCACAAACCATCTAAAGTACTAATGGTAGATACGATTAGATTCTTTTTATAGACGATATCGGTACCATCACCTATAGCTTTGACCCTTAACGAATCCGGATTGTAAAAAGCATCATTATAAATTGCTGTAATTTTCTCGGATATCGCTGCGGCACGGTGTTGTGCATCAAAAGAGCCTGTTCGGGTATAAATGTAAAACAACGTGTCGAGGTTCAATTTAACAGGATATCCTGCCGTGGTTTTCTTCAAAGCCTCAATTTCTTGCTTTTGTGCCGCTTTGCTAACGGAGTCTTGCTGTTCAATTGCTCTAAGTTTTTTCTCTAACTCAAGCGTTTTTTTTTGATCTCCTACGGCTTCCTTCAACTCCTGAGCTAACTTTATTTTTACTAGAGAGTCGATGGCGCTTTGCTGTTGGTTACGCACTAAAACTGCTTCATCTATCTTTCTATTGCTGCTGTCAATACTTTGGGCATCAGCGAAGTTAGGTGTTAATATAAGCGCAAAGACCAAGCTTACGCGGGGGAGACGTAGAATGAACATTTTATATTTTGTAAGATAAAAACTATGCTTTTTTAGGAGCCTTTTTTACCGGGTGTACCGGTTGTTCTCCTAATTCTCTCAATTTAGCGATATTTTTTGTCTTTGGTGTTTTTGGTCGTTCGTCTGCAGCTTCGATATCCTCTTTCAACGCTATAAACGGTTTTTCATTCTTTTTATTTGCCGTTTTTTTTCCTTTGGTACTTCCTGTGATGTTCATAAATTTTAGCTTTATGATATAACAAGCCAAATGGAATATGGTTTACACCTCAACCCACTTGCTCAAGGCAAAGTTATTAAACTCGGTACGGGCTGGTAAGTTTAGGTAGGGGTAGGTTACTTTAGAAAGATATAATCCGCTAGGACTATTGATCTCGAAAATCGCTGGAATTTCGCCAGTAACTAAACGATGTTCAAATTCTGAAACGGTAATTTCGTTCTTGCCTATGGCTAAGATATTACCCGTTAATATTCTAATCATTTTGCCTAAAAAACGATTGGACGAGATGTGAAAGCGAAAATGATCTTCCTTTTCAGAAACATAAAGCCTTGCGTCCATAACGTTACAAATGGTATGTTCATTTTTGTCGGGAGAGGTGCAGAAGGCCCTATAATCTTTGTACTGAGGAAGCAGTGCTACTGCCTTTTTCATTTCTGGGATGTTGAGTTTACTTACGTTGTAGTAAGCACTCAGCTGGTTGAGGAAGGGATTTTTATAAGTGTGCCAGTAATAGTCATATTGGCGTTGTACAGCATCAAAGCGGGCATGTTGCTTGCCACTCATCGCAATAATGTCGAAGACAGCAATGCTAGGAGGAAGGTTCTTATTTAGTATGAATTTTAAATCGAACTCGATGGGGTTTTCAATATCAGTGTGAAAAAAATATTGACTTGCATGTACACCAGTATCGGTGCGACCACATCCATTGATATCAATTTCCGTTTTAAAAATTGCACTTAATTTTTGCTCAATAACTTCTTGCACGCTGTGTGCCTTAGGATTTCGCTGCCATCCATTAAAGGCGTGGCCATTGTAGCCAATATGAAAAAAATATCGCATGAATATCCTTAAACGAATTTCTTCATCATTAAACAACAACCATAATGCAAGCCTTCATGCGACACGATAAACTCGAGTGCGTCATCAATGTTTGCTAAGGTTAAATTTTTGTAAGTACTTATGGTATAGGGTTGAAAGTTTGCAAAAATGTTTTGCGTTAAATCTCGCTCTAGCACCTCAATGTTTTGAGCGGAGGCCTGTTTTAATGAGGAAACCTCTTCTGTATTGATGAAACTTTCTGGTCTTGAACCATTTCTATATTTTTCGACCCAATCTTTATCAATAAGCAAGGGCAGTTGCGAGAGTTTGTAACACAAAATTTGTTGGCTCACAATAAGGTGGCCTAATTGCCAAGCAATGTTGTTATTAAACCCTGCCGGGATTTCATTTAATTGATCAATACTAAGATCCTCAATTAAATTAAGTAGCGCTTGTCTGCTAGCTTGTATTACTGTAATTGCTTTGTTCATGAGTAGAAACAAAGATAGCAGTTCTGTGGAGAACTGCTATCCGTAAATTAATGATTAAATTTATTTGCTGTTGGATGGTTTTGCATTTTTCACGTAGGTGTCTAACCAAGTTACTGTTTCCCACAACATATGTAAAATATTTTCTTTAGCACGATATCCGTGCGACTCGTATGGCAAGAATACCAAACGTGTTGTTCCACCATGACCTTTAATTGCGTTAAACAAACGATCACTATTGATAGGATAAGTACCTTGGTTGTTATCCATTTCTCCATGAATTAGCAGGATAGGGGTCTTTATTTTATTGGCGTAGCTGAATGGGCTCATCTCGTAATACAACTTAGGTGCTTCCCAATATGTTCTGCTTTCTCCTTGAAAACCGAATGGAGTAAGGGTTCTGTTGTAAGCCCCACTGCGAGCAATACCAGCTTTAAATAAATTAGTGTGCGCTAATAAGTTTGCTGTCATGAAGGCACCATAACTATGGCCACCCACGCCCACTCTAGTGCTATCGCCAACACCCATTTCTGCTAATTTGTTAATTGCAGCTTTTGAATTTAACTTCAACTGATTAACGAAATCGTCATTTGGTTTTTTTCCTTTTTTAGCTACAATTGGCATTTCTGCATTATCCAACACGGCATAGCCCTGCGTTACGTAATACAATGGTCCGCCCGAGCTCACGGAAATAAATTTATTTTCTGAACCACGTACTTGAGCTGCGTTAGCTGCATTGGTGTATTCACGTGGATAAGCCCAAATAAATACAGGTAATGGCCCATCTTTTTCCTTGTTGTAACCTTTTGGTAGATACAGATCGCCTGTTAAACTGATACTGTCCTCTCTTAAATAAGAGATTTTCTGTTTAGTAACACCTTCGAGTAATTTAGCATAAGGATTTTCGAAATCGGTTATTTTTTTATCCGCTATGCGTAAAGTTAAGTTTTTAATAAAATAGTTGGGAGCTTCGGCTTGGCTTTCTTTTCTGGTGATGAAGGTCAATTTGTCTGGATCGATGATATTGCTCACAAACTCGAAATAACCCTCTTGGCAACGCCATAAAATATCACTCTTTTTTGTTTTAATATCGAATTTAGCTAAGAAAGGTAAGTCACCTTTTTCTGACGCTCCAATAGTGTTATTAAACAGCAACTTCGTGCCATTGTCTCCAACGTAAGCCACCTGTTTGTTGTATTTGTTTCTAACTGTAACAACCGAGCCTAGCGAATTGTAAGCATCGGCGGCACCACGTTCAAAAAGTGTGGACAAACCTGCTGTATCGGGTCTGTAAATACTCAACCTAGTTTTTGAGGTGGCCCTGTTGCTCTCGTTTACTAAGGCAAAACCTGCTTCTGTCCAAGTTACATTACTATAACGGTACTTTGTTTTAAATAACGATGTTGGTTTTGCAGTAAAGGGCGCTTTTAAAGTGTAAACTGCATCCCTAAACGGCACTTTATTTTTCGCCAGTCCGCTATCTAATGGTTTAGCCCAATAAACGGTTGCTGGTTCGTCATCTCTCCAATCAAAGCCACGTTCGATGTTTTGTACGTTGCCAGCACCAATTGGTCTGCCTTCGCTAGATGGTAGCTTTGCTAAGTTCTTGATGACTTTTCCGCTTCGATCTAGTATATCTAAAGAAGATGGAAAACCATTTGCTGGGATGAGATAAGAGAAAGGTTTTCTGATGGTTTGCACCATTATATAATTTTTATCAGGAGATAAATCTAAGCGTTGATAAAGTGCCGGCGCTGTAATAGTGGTTTCAATGCCATTCTTATTTTGTGCGATTTGCGAAGTGCCAAAGAATTCAAATAAATCTTCGTCGTGGGCGCTAGCAATCATATCCGGATTGGTTCTACTAGGTACTACCTTACCCAAGTTTTCTTGCACATTCGGACCTTTAGGCGCTAATGGTGTTTTCGGCGCTTGTTCAGGTAATTTAGCGGTCACTAAATACAGTAGCGTTTGATCATCAGCCCAAATTACATTTGAATTTAGTACGTCGTTTAGTGCTTTTTTGTTCACTTTAGTGGCTTTAGCCGTTGCAATATCAATTACATATAAATCAACTCTGGTTTTGTTTACTTGGGTAAAAGCTACTTTGGTTTGGCTGGGGTTCCAGAAAGTGTTACTTGCAGTCAGCGGTGTAGGCATGCCCAAAATGGTAAGTGTTTTTCCGGTCTGTATATTTTTTAAGCTTAAATTGCTAATGTAGTTTTGACGAGAAAGCGAGAAATTATTGGGGTTAAAACGTAATCCCGCAATGCGAAGTTCTGGTAACGCCATTTCGGCAATACTTGGATAAGTATCCCTATCCGTAAGCAACATCCAAGCAGCTTTCCTATCGATACTTACGTTGGGCGTAGGTTTTGCCAAAAGTAAATCGGCCATAATTTTGGGAGGCGTTTGGTAGCTAGTTGCGTCTTGCGCATACACATTTACACCAAACCCTACCAATAAAAATTGTAATAGCAGTTTTTTCATCCTAGTTTTAATTTGATGCACTAAACTTACGCATACTTACACAAAATAGGACTATTGTATCAAAAATATTTGATAACGGTTTTTCTGCCAAATTACTGTACCACAGCCCTATTTCTTGCTCCTGCCGAAATTAAATTTAAGGTTTAAACCTGCGGCGCTAATTCTTAAATTTTTATCGCCCATGGTATTAAGTGCCGGCTTATAATAGGGTTCAAAAATGAGGGTATGCTTACCAATATTTTGGTTAATACCGATGGCTATAATGGCACTGTTTGCAAAATCAAACCCGCTAAGGTGGGTGTTCTCAGTTTCTTGTATGGTCTGTGCTTCGCCACTGTTGATGGTGAAATTACTAGCGCTGTAGTCGTATGTATATTTCTGCGACAGGTAGCTGCTAGAATTAATGCCAGTTGAAATGTAGAAGTTGTGCTGCTTGGTAGGATAGAATTTAAGTGCAACAGGGATATCAACACTCAGTAAACGACCATTGAAACTTAAATCGTTGATGGCTGTAGACGAGAGAGCGGTGGTCGGTGAATTCTGTTCGCTGCGTTTTGACATCATAGCGCTGGCTACTTCCACAGGTACGTCATTTTGGTAACTCACCTTATTTTGACTGATACCCGCACCTACACTAAAAACTAGATTTTTGCTCAACTTTAAGTTTGCATTTAAACCCACCCCAGCGCTCAACTGAGCTTCTTGATTGTCATGATAATTAAAAAATGTGCCTGTAAATACATCAATAGTTGTATTATTCTTATTAGCTGTTTTGTCTTTAACGGTAGGCGTATTTGCAAGAAGTTTACTTTCTTGTTTTAAGAAATCTTCGGTGGACAGCTTTGTGTGAGGCGATTCTTTTTTTACTTCTTCAGCGTCTGTTTTAGATAAAGCATGATTTTCATTGCCGATAATACTTGCGACGTTATTTTGCTCTAGATTAACAGCAGGAGGGATTGCTTTAGTGTGCTGATTTTCAGCTGGATGGTTGTGTACCTCCGGATTGGATCCTGTTTTTGCTAACATAACCTGATTGAACAGGTTTGCTTGCTCTGTTGAATTGTTTTGTGCAACGCTGTTTTTCGCAATAGCTCTGTTAGCTACCAGGTTTTGCGACTTTTGGGCGAGCTCACTTGAAGGTTTCACAAGCTCTTTCGCTTCATCTTTTTTATGAGGAAGCGTTTGATCTGAAGCTACATTTGTAGGATTCGTAGCGTTAATTTTATCCTCAGTGTTGCTAAATAGGAAAGTACCAAGGGCCATAATTAAGCATGCCGCGGCAGCAGCAGTCATCCACCAAATCGGTAATTTTCTGCTTCTGTTTTCTGGATATTTTTTACGAAGCTCCGTCCAGCCTTGTGCTGCGAAATCGTCTTCGTAATTATCGAATACAGATATAATTTGTTCTTTTATTAAGTCTTCGCTCTCTTTCATTTTGTATAAATCGAATGCGTAGTTAGTAATTGTTGTAAAGTTTGCTTGGCTCTTGTCAAGTACGTTCGCGAAGAACTTTCAGGAATATTTAGAATTTGGCTAATCTCTTTATGCGAATAGCCATCGATTTCATAAAGGTTAAATACCGCTCTTTGGGTATCATTCAAATTCTTTAACATCCCTAAAATATCCTCTACACCGAGCTTGTCAATAATTGATGTATGTATGGTTTGCGGTACATCGTCTGTAAGCTCAATGGCATTGCTAAACCTCATGTTTTTACGTTTATAATCTAAAGACGTATTCACCAAAATTTTTCTGAACCAAGGTTTAAAATCGTTGTCTTCGTTAAAAGACGCAATGGATTTAAATACTTTAATGAAACTATCGTTTGCTGCTTCTAATGCATCATCCCTGTTGCCTAGGTAACGTAAGCATACCCCCATAGCATAGCCATAGAACTGTTTGTATAACACTTCTTGGTAGCGTAAGTCGCCTTCCTTACAATGAGAAATTAGCTCAACAAAACTGTGATTTCGATGCATGCAGAATTATTGGGCTAAATTAGTTTATTATCATCGGCTTAAATTTATTGACATAAAGAGAACCTACTTAATAGTTTTTCAATATCCATACGTAGCGGGTGCCAAAAATGCTACAAGGATATGTTTATATTTTTAATGTCTCAATATCATCAACTAATAAACAATTAATATGTGTAAATTTGCGATTCAAATTTAAGAAGTAGTGTCGTTAGAGCAATTAAAATTAAGCAAACCGTTAATTTCGTCGATGAGTGCCCTGGGGTATTTGTCGCCTAAAGAAGTTCAGTTAAAAACCATGTCGCGTATTATTGGCGGCCAAGATATTATTACCATTGCGCCAGAGGGTAGTGGCAAAACTACCAGCTACGTTTTGGGAACATTAATGCGTTTAAAAACTGGCGGTGGTGATGCTCCTAGAGCTTTAATTTTAGTGCCCACTAAAGAAAAGGTACTCGAAGTTATGGAGCGTTTTACTTTGCTAAACCGTAATGACACTTTTAATTTTGCCTTTATACATGCCGACGATCCGATTGACCAACAAGTAGAAACAATTACTGATGGAGTGGATATTGTAGTAGCTACTCCTGCGAGAGCTAGAGCAATTTATTTGAAGTTGGGTTTAAATACCAACAAAATTCAAATGATGGTGGTTGATGATGCTGCCGATATGGTAAAGCAAGGTTTGCAACTACCAATTAACGAGTTGGCGCAAAGTATACAAAAGGCACAACACTTGGTTTTTACAGAGGTAATGCACGAAAGACTTGAGAAAATGATCGAGAATTTTATGTTTATGCCTGCCACTGTGGAAGTTGACGATTTCACAGAATCTCCTATAGAAACGCACCAGCAATTGGTATATCAAGTACCAAATTTTAGAACTAAGCTTAATCTCTTAAATCTATTATTGAAAGATGAAGAGGTTTTTGACAAGGTTGTAGTGTTTGTAAATACGAGGTTAACAGCACAAACCCTTTCGAAGGATTTGTTTAATGGAAAAGCCGAAGATGTTTTTGTGTATAAGCCTTTGTTTTTTGACGAAGCAGGTTTTGAAAGTTTAGAAGCTTTCAAGATTAACGAGAAGGCCAGAGTGTTAATTGTGGCTAACGAGAATTTCGAAGAAGTATCTTTATCAAACATTCCGTTTGTATTCCATTTTGAATTGCCAGAAGATAAAATGACCTACATTAATCGTGTGGTGAAGAAAGAAGACGTCGATTTTGTAGCTTTAAATTTCATTACCGATTTAGAATTGCCTCAGCTTAAAAAGATTGAGCAAGCTATTGGTCAGAAAATTGAGGAAGCAGAATTGCCCGAAGATTTAAAAATTGATAATGTTGGCAAAGCGACTAAGGTAAAAACCAAGAAGCAGAAAGAAATTGAACGCGAACAAGCTGAAGAAGAAGCATTCAAGAATGCTGCCTTTCGACCTAAAAAAGAGTCAAACGCGAAAACAACCAATTATAGTAGTGGCGAGAAGGCTCGCATGAGTAAGGCTCGCAGACATAGTTAGCTAATTATTGTTCTAAATGTAAGGTTAATACGAGGGCTATTAATGCGCCTAGTAGGAGGTAGCCGATGCAACCAATGACTTTGCGTTTCGCCTTTCATTACTAGTAGACTGCCATGGGATAACTGCAAGCTGATTACCGTTTTTTCCACCTTGTGTTTAAAAGCAAATTTGCGTTCGGCTCCAAAACTTATAGAAGCGATAGCTCCGTTTTTCTTTAAATCTTTTTCGCCATCGCTGTGCCATGCCATGCCTTCGTCGCCGTTATGGTAAAGATTTAGTAGGCACGAGTTGTAAGTTTCCCCGGTTAGTTCTTCACATCTTCGTTTTAGTGCTAAAAGCTCCGGTGTCCACCATTTGGCTGTTTTAGTAACGTTCGAGTAAGTATAGCTGAAAGGATGATCACCATACCAGGCAACTTTTCGCTTCGTAGTAATAAGTTTTCCAAAAACTATGGCTTGGTCCTTTTCCCAACTAATTACGTCCATCAAGTTTTGGAAATAGAAGTCGGCGTCTTTATAGTTAAAAACTTGCCCATAATAATTTACAATTCCATCTTTTGGAAGGATATTCTGTTCTTTATTTTGTAATTCGCTAAAAAGATCCATTTTATAACTTTTGTTCGAGAAAAGCCTGTTCCCAGCCGATAATGGCAGTTTTACGTGTTGTTCCCCACATGTAACTTCCGAATGTACCTCCTGCCTGTATCACTCTATGACAGGGAATTAAAAATGCTATAGGGTTATTGCCTATTGCCGTTCCTACAGCTCTTGAAGCAGCTGGCTTTCCAATTTCGTTTGCCAATTTACTGTAGGTAGAAAGATTTCCCAGTGGGATATTTAATAAGGCTTCCCATACTTTTAATTGAAAATCTGTGCCTTTTAAGTGTAGTTTTATGTTACTAAGTTGAGACCAATCATTTTGGAAGATAGATAGGGCATTCTGCTGAAACTCGTCAGGTTGGGCAATGTATTTTGCCTTCGGAAATTTTTCTCTTAATAACTCGAAAGCAACGAACTCATCGTTATAAAAAGCCATATAACATACACCTTTTTGTGTAGACGCTGTTAACAGAGGTCCAAAATGACTTACTGCAAAATTGTAATTGATGGTTAGTTCGCTACCTCCATTTTTATACTCGGCTGGGGTCATTCCTTCAATATTTACAAATAAGTCGTGCAATCGGCTGGTGCCAGAAAGACCAGTTTCAAAAGCAACATCAAATAGGTTGGCTTGTGGCACTTGAAGTAGTTTTTTTGCATAGTTGACACTAATGTATTGCAAAAATTTTTTCGGACTTACACCTGCCCAATCGGTAAATAGTTTTTGGAAATGAAAAGGACTCATATGTACAGCTGCAGCAATCTCATCCAAACTTGGTTGTTGTTTAAAATTTTCGTTGATGTAGTTAATCGCCGATTCGATTCGTTTATAGTTAAAGGCAAATTGCGTATCCATTGTGAATGCTTTAGACAAATATGCTAACTAACTACCATACTGTAAATCTGTTTCTTGCTTTTTTTCGATTATCTTTAAAGTGTTTATGAAAACTGAAATAATCGAAATATTAGAAAAGCCAAAAGGTAAAAAAGATGTTGAGCAATTGGCCGAAGTCTGGTCTGAAAGTAGGGATATCGACACGTTATTAGATTTATCATTCCATAAGAATGAGCAAGTTGGCTTTAGAGCCGCATGGGTTCTGGAAAATATCTTCAGGTTTTACCCTCAACGATTTATTGAGCAATTACCAGTTTTTTTGGAGCGCTATCACGAACAACGGAATCTGTCGGCGATGCGGCATTTCGCTAAAATATTAGCATTCGCTACGGCTAAAAATACGCATCAGGATATTAAATCTTTTTTTGAAAATTATGATACCATAAATATTGTTGAAACGAACTTTGCTTGGTTAATAGATGAAAAGGTACCAGTTGCGGTTAAGTCTCATTGTTTAAATATTTTGGCAAATCTCGTTCCTAAACACAATTGGGTAAAAGATGAGTTGGTTGAAACAATGGAACATTTGGTTGACTTGGAAAGTATTGCATTCTTCGCCAAAGTGAAACAAATAAGAAAGCAATTGAAGACTTAGACTAGAAGTAGATATCTATATATCTAAGTGTTAACTAAAAAAAATGGTGGCAGTTCTCCCAAACAAAGAATATAGATACAGTAATTTCGAAGGTTTTGTAGGCGAAGAAAATTACGGGGCTCGAATTTTAACAGATTTTAAACTATATGCGCCGTCAATTGACAATCTTAATGATCCATTTGATAATGTATTACCCTATTTATATTTTATGGTAATAAGCATACTGGCTACTGTATAGGTTGAAGATTAATGTTAAAGGAGATATGATTTGACCTGTTAATTACTTCCAGAATTGTCCGATTGTCGATTTCAATAGTTCGTATGATAGAACAATTTCAATAAACCAATGTTTCACCAAGCATAAACTTTGAGAGTATGAGTAAGAGTACAGGATAGCATGTAACGGACAGCCTAATTCATTTCTTAGCTATCCTAAGGATGCTTTAACTGTTATTTATTTTGGCTGTAGCATGAAGACTGGCTTCAAAGATGATATTGTTAATTTTTTAAAAGAAAATGATTTACGAGTTAATTTATATCAGATGGAAATGGTTTATCAGAAATTCGGACTGAAAGAAGTAAAGGTAGCCTACTAATTTGAAATTGGGCCAAATTGACTTTCACGAAACACAAATCACCAATAATACTGTTACTTTTGGGTTATGAGCGATAAATCAGTAATTCTAAAAGAAATTATACAGTCACGCAGGAGTGTTTTTCCAGACAGTTACACGTTACGAGATATTCCTATAACAGTTATCGAGGAAATTTTAGAAAGTGCCAATTATGCACCTACACATAAATTAACACAGCCTTGGCGTTTCGTGGTAATTACGAAGGAAGGAAAAGATAAATTGGGAAAAACCTTAGGCGATTTATATAAAAAAAGCACCAGCGCTGATAAATTTTTACAGAAGAAGTATGACAGT
The DNA here is from genome assembly GCA_045629525.1 of Pedobacter sp. Lineage (GTDB taxonomy): Bacteria > Bacteroidota > Bacteroidia > Sphingobacteriales > Sphingobacteriaceae > Pedobacter. The sequence continues at coordinate 205,718 of JAZQRH010000022.1, read as the reverse complement.
TTCGCTCAGAAAACAGCTCAGGCTAATGTTATAATTGCTATTTGCATTCAATTTCACGAAGATAAAGTTCCGGTTTGGGAAGAAATTGCTGCTACTGCGTGTGCGGTGCAAAATATGGCCCTTACTGCTCAAGCTTTGAAAGTGGGCGCTTATTGGAGTTCTCCACCTTTAATCAATCATCTGGATGAATTTTTAGGCTTAGCAGAGAATGAAAAGTGTTACGGTTTGTTCTATATGGGCTATCATGACGAAGAATTTAGGGAGGCAAATAGAACGCCAATGACAGCAAAGGTTAAATGGATTGAAGGATAGTTTAGCTCATCAAAGAATAAAAAATGAAAGATCAAGTATTTCAGCTTTGTTTAAATCTTGTAGAGCAACGCATTGCGACGGCATCAGAGGCCTTGAAACAAGCTCAAGAGGCAAGTACTGATGATACGAAAAGCAGTGCGGGTGATAAGTTTGAAACCGGCCGGGAAATGGCACAGCAAGATATCAACAGAAATAAACAACTTTTAGCGGATGCGCAACAGCAGAAAGCTGTGTTGCAGAGTTTGAAAGATGTACCAGCGACGGGTAAAACTGTGCGTAACGGAAGTTTGGTAACCACCGATAATGGTAATTTTTATATCAGCATTAGCGCCGGACAGTTGCAAGTGAACAACGACATTTATTTTGCGATTTCTTTAGCTTCTCCCATTGGTAAATTATTTATGGGTAGGTCTGTTGGCGACAGCATAATGTTTAACGGAAAAAGTTACCTGATAAAAGGTGTAGAATAAAAAAAAGAGCTTTATTTAAAGCTCTTTTTTACACTATTTAATAAATTTTTTGCGGTATAATGTCCCGGGTCTATAATCCTTCTAATCGTGTATAAAGGGTAGTTTTCATCTCTCTTGGTAGAAAGAATAAAGGCGGTTTTAAAGCCATGTTCCTTCAGTTTTGGCAACAAATCTGCCTTGAAAACTCCATAGGGGTAAGCAAAATACTCTACTTTTTTGCCTGTAATTTTTTCCAACTTTTTATTAGGCTCTTCAATTTGAGTTTTCCAATCTTCTTCTGTAAACTTTGAGAAATTTTTATGGTCGTAAGTATGGCTGGCAATTACGTTGCCATCATCCGAGAGTTCTTTAATTTGTGCAGCATTCATGTAAGCAATTCTGCCTTTTTTCCCTATAGAAACCGTCATAATGAAATAAACCCCCTTGAAACCATACTGCTTTAAAGTAGGGTAAGCTACGGTGTATTGATCTAAATCGGTATCGTCGAAAGTGAACATGATGGGTTTTTCTGGTAACGATTTTCCGTATACCAAATAATCATACAGCTGATCCGGAAGAATAGAGTTGTATCCACTGTCGGCAAGCATCTTTACATGTTCTTTAAATTTGGCAGGCGAGATGATATCGTCTTTTGCCCTCTTTCCATCTGTGGGCAACCAGTCTCTAATTTGATGGTAACATAACACCGGAACCTCTTTCTTTGCCAAAATTTCCGCTGCGGTTGCAAGTTTTGTGCTTGTAATCGTATCCGTGTTGCTAACTTCTTTAACCTCTTTAATAGTTGGTGCCGAGGTGCCAACCTTAGGGTTATTGTTGCAAGAGGAGAATGTAATTAAGCTTAGCAGACTTAAGCTTAGTATTGATGTTTTCATCAACTAAAAGCTTTTAACAATATTGTTGTGCAATGTCTTGGGGCTCCAATGTCCGCTGGCAATGATGCGTCGCACGCACATTAAAGGATCGTTCTCATCTCGTTTATCCGCTAAAGCGAAAGCCATTTTAAACCCACGTTTCTTTAATTCTGGAAAGCCTTCTTTATTCCATAAGCCAAATGGATAAGCGAAATATTCAATCTTTTTACCAATAATTTCTTCTAGTTTTTTCGTAGGCTTATCTAATTGTTCTTCCCAATCTTTGCCGGTATATTTTTTGAAATTTTTATGATCGTAGGTATGGCTACCAATCGTATTACCTTCGTCTGATAATTGTTTGATTTGTTCAGCACTCATGTAGTCAACAAATTTACCTTTCTTCCCAATAGAAACCGTCATGATAAAATAAGCTGCTTTAAAGCCATATTTTTTTAGTGTTGGATTAACCACCGTAAACTGATCTAAACAAGTATCATCAAACGTAAGCATGATGGGTTTTTTAGGAAGCGGCTTGCCTTCGTTCAAATAAGCATACAGTTGATCCGGCAAAATGGTATTGTAACCGCTATCTGCCAACATTTTCATTTGGTCTTTAAAGTTTTGTATTTCTACTGTATAATCTTTTCCCATAGCGCCGTCTGTTGGTCGCCAGTTACGTACTTGGTGATAACATAGTATTGGAACTTGTGGACGAGCTAAAATGGTTTTAGCATCTGCCACCTTAATTTTATTTACATCAAGGGGCTCGGTAGGTGCAGTTTGTTCTACATTTTCCGAAATACTATCTGTAAGTGTTTCGCTAGTATTTGATTGAGATTTAGACTGGCAACCTGCAACGTAAATTAATGCGGCTGCCATAAAAGGTAGCAATATTTTTTTCATAAATTTTGTATAACATCGCAAAACTAAACATTAACCTTCTTATTTATAGAGGTGTTGATAACTATCGACGCTGTGAAAAATGTATATCATAAATTGTTACTTAGCCCAATCGTGATATAGGATTTTTTAGATTAAATTAGTACCCATTAACTAACTAAAAAATAGAATAGGAATGTAGCTGAAGATATCACTGGTTGTATCTTTAACCGCTTGTACCGAACCGATCGCGAATGAAAAAACTTTACTTACTCTCACTTTTAAGTATTGTGTGCGGTAGTGCCATTGCACAAACCACAACAATTACGACTACAGAAACTATACAGGCGCCCACTAAGGCAAATTATGCGTTGGCAGCACGTTTCTCTCCAAGTAAATTAAAAAAAATGATTTACTCAACTACTGTTGAACCTCATTGGTTAAAAAAGTCTAACCAGTTTTGGTACGATTTTGAAACTCCTAATGGTAAGAACTGGTATATTGTTGATCCTTCCGCAAAGAGCAAAAAGCTTTTGTTCGATCCAGCAAAACTAGCTGCAGAAATCACATTAATCATTAGAGACCCGTTTGATGCGCAACATTTGCCTATCGAGAATTTAAAATTTACCGAAGATGAAAAGAAATTTACCTTCGAGATAAAAAGCTCAATAGAGGAGTTGAAGCTAGATAGAAAAGACAAAAAAGCTGCAGACTCTATGCAAAAGAAGGTATTCAAATTTGAATACGAATTGGCATCGCAAAAGCTTACTGAAATCCCGAACTTTAGAAAGCCCAAAGCCAAACCAAATTGGGGGAGTGTAGCTCCAGATTCGTCGGCAATTATTTTTACACGTAACTACAATCTTTTTTGGATGGACAAGGCTAATTATCAAAAGGCTTTAAAAAACGAAGAGGACAGCACAATTGTGGAACATCCATTGACAAAAGAGGGCGTGAAATACTATTCTTTTGGTAGTGATGGAGATAGAGAAAACAACGAGGAAGTAATTAAAAATGATAAAAAACGCAGAAGAGCGTTTGTGTTATGGTCGCCTGATGCGAAGTATTTCACGATACAACGTAGTGATAGCAGAAAAGTGAAAGATCTGTGGGTAATCAATAATGTTGCACAAGGTCGTCCAACTTTAGAAACTTACAAATATCAAATGCCAGGCGAAGCTGAGGCGCCAAAAGACGAAATTTGGTTGTTTAATTTTGCAGAGAAAACATCTCGAAAACTGAATACCGCCGCATTTAAAGATCAAAGTTTAAATGTATACAGCAAACCGATGTTAAATTCTCAACGCGACGATGAGTTTAGACCGGCATTATGGCTCGGAGACAACGGTAAGTTTTACATGGGACGTACGAGTCGCGATTTGAAGCGCATAGACGTTTGTGTTGTTGACGTAGCCTCGGGTACTGTAAAACCCTTAATTGAGGAACGTTTTAACACCTATGTAGAAGTTCAACGCCCGGGTTTGGTAAATGGAGGTAAAGAACTTATCCACTGGAGCGAACGCGATGGTTGGGGACACTTTTACTTATTCGACGAAAATGGCAAGCTGAAAAATCAAATTACAAAAGGCAGTTTTCACAGCGAAGACATCATCAGTATCGATGAGAAAGCACGTGTATTGTATTTCACTGCAAATGGCAGAGAAGCTAAGGAAGATCCTTATTACTATCACTTATATCGTGTAAATTTCGACGGGTCTGGTCTAAAATTACTGAATGCTGGCGATTTTGACCATGCGGTAAACATGAACGATGCAGGTCGGTATTTCGTAAACAACTATTCGAGAGTAAATACCGTTCCAAAATCTACATTGTACGACAACAATGGTTTGAAAATAATGGAGCTAGAAACTGCAGACTTCTCATTATTAATGGAGGCAGGTTACAAATTCCCAGAGCCATTTAAAGTAAAAGCAGATGACGGTATCACCGATTTATTTGGTGTAATGTACAAGCCATTTAACTTCGATCCAACAAAGAAATACCCAATTATTGAATATGTTTACCCAGGTCCACAAACCGAAGCCGTAAATAAGTCGTTTGGTCGTAGTATGGACCGTATGGATCGTTTAGCACAGCTAGGTTACATCGTGGTAACAGTGGGTAACAGAGGTGGTCATCCGGCTCGTTCAAAGTGGTACCACACTTATGGTTATGGCAACCTACGTGATTACGGCTTAGCCGATAAAAAAGCAACAGTTGAGCAATTGGCAGATAGACATTCATTTATTGATGCGAACAAAGTAGGAATTACAGGTCACTCTGGTGGTGGTTTTATGTCTACTGCGGCAATGTTGGTTTATCCAGATTTCTTTAAAGTTGCAGTATCAAACGCCGGTAATCACGATAACGCAATTTATAACCGCTGGTGGAGCGAGAAACACCATGGCGTAAAAGAGATAGTTTCCTTAAAAGGCGACACGTCCTTCAAATATTCGATTGATAAGAACCCAGATTTGGCGAAAAACCTGAAAGGTCATCTGTTGCTTATGCACGGAGATGTGGACAATAACGTGCATCCAGCGGGCAGTATTCGCGTAGCCAATGCACTCATTAAGGCAAACAAAAGATTTGATTTTATCCTCGTGCCAGGGCAACGGCATGCCTTTGGCGACATGACAGAATACATGTTCTGGCGCTTGGCAGATCATTTCAATAAGTATTTATTAGGTGACTTTTCGGGCGATAAAAACGTGAACATGGTAGAAATGGATCGCGAAATAGAACAAAAACGCTAAGTTAAGAGTAACTAATTTCAAAAATCTTCGTCTGGTTAAACTGACGGAGATTTTTTTTTGAAGCGCAACCCCTCCAAAACTTGAGCTAAACAACGCAATTACCCAAACCATCCTTCGCTGATTTAAGTTGTGTTTTTATTTCAATCGGGGCTATTTATAAACGGGCTTGCTCAATACAGTTGGAAGGTTTAACTGGTTAAGTCGTATATTCTCAATCATCTAAAGATTAAGTAAAAATTAAGTAGTTAGTTGATTAAGTTCTGTTAATATTATACTGCAAAAAATTAAACCGAATCGCAGTCAGATTTTCTATTTTCTATTAATCAAATCGTAGGCGTTCAGCACAATTTTAAATTTAAATTATTAGTTTAGGGTACGTCTATTCAGTAAAACCTTAAATCCTCGTTATGACTGTATCTGATTATTTTGGTCAGCATTATTCGCTCAATGGAACCGTCACAAACTTTCTGAACACTGCGGTAAAGGTAAAAGAGTACCTAAAAGGAGAATTGATCTTTGAACCAGATCAGTTTTTAAAACACATCTATTTTATAGAAAGTGGTTTCACAAGAGTGTATTATCCAAAAGCTGGCAAAGAAATTACACATTATTTTTTTGGTCAGCAAACTTTTTGCACTGGTGTAGAAAGTGTGTTTTATCAAAAACCAAGTTTGTTTGGTTTTCAAGCGTTAATGCCATCTCGTGTTGCAAGAATTCCATTTTTTCAGTTTAAAGAACTTGCAAATAATCATCCTGTAGTTCATCAAATCGTAGAGAAAGTTCTCTTAGATAATCTTATTGCTTTCTCCAAACGTTTATATCACAACCAATTTGAAACGGCTGCAGAAAAATATCAAGCTTTATTACAAGAAAATCCAGAATTACTGCAAAATGCTTCGTTAGGTCATATAGCTTCATATTTAGGTGTCTCGCAGCAAACCTTATCGGTTATTAGGGGCGCAAAATAATTTTTTTAAGATATCTGAAAAGTTTTGACATAAACAACAAGCAATTTTGCGTTATTATAAACATTAGAAAATTGAACATGAAAAAAGACGGTTTAAACTGGGCCTTTGTTTTTTTTACTGCTCTTGGTATTGGTTCAGAAACTTATGCACAGTCTAATCTCGTGCAGTTTAGAGATCCCGTTAACCAGGCTATCAATCATAATAAAAGTATTAAAAATGCAACACTCGAAAACCGTAAATTGGGTTTAGATAGAGACGCTGTGAAGGGTAAATGGTTACCTACAGTTTCTGCAAATGCATTGTATGGCTATTTAAATACGGGCATCAGTATAGATTTGCCAACACAAGTTCTCCCAATTGCCGGAGTCAAACTGTTCGAGGGGAGCAAGCAAGCAAATCTTTCTACGCAAATGGTTGCTTCGGGCATTACTGCAACGCAAGCCATATTTACGGGCTTGCAAGTGAGCAATGGCGAAAAGGCTATATCGCAAAAAATGAAAGTTCAAAATTTGATGCTCGAGGCCAATTACGATGTTCTGGCCCAAGAAATTGTGCAATCTTTCGACCAGTTGATGCTGCTTAAACAAATAGATTTATTAATTAACGACTCGGAAAAGCGCTTAAATAGAGAACATTTGAAGGTTTCTAGAGCAATTTCGAATGGATTAGCAATTCCTTACGATAGGGACAAAATCAAATTGGCTATTTTAGAATTGGAGAGCAAGCGTTTCGAAGTGCAAACCAATAGAGAGTTATTGTATGCAAATCTCGAAGAATTAACTAGCGTGTCTACAGTTAATTTGCTAGAATTGTCTTACGAGCTTGATCAAATTGTTTTAAGCAATGCGGCTTGGGAGATGAATAGAAAAGAGTTGCAGGCACTAGTCACTGCCCAAAAGGCATACGAGTATGTGCTGAAAAAAGAGAAGGGTGCAACGTTACCGTTGGTGTTCGCTTTCGGAAATGTATCCTATTTAAATGCTTTTGATACCGATGTAAGGATGAAGGATTTGCCGCAAATGGGGGATTTAAAAATTCATCAAAATAAATTGCAAATGGCACCTACTTATGCAGTCGGGCTAGGCGTAAAATGGAATATCTTAGAAGGTAAATCGCATAAAACAAATATTGAGAAAGCTAAAATAGATCTACAGATCAATGAAAACAAGCTCATAGATACGCGAGAGAAATTGACCCTGTTGCAACAAAAAAATAGATCCGCTTACGAACTTGGGCTGAAGAAGGTAGGCGTGAGCGTCCAACAAGTCACCATTGCTAAAAACAACTTGAATTTGGCTTCTCGGCAATTTGAAGAAGGCTTGCTAGATGTCACAGAACGTTTAGAAGCAGAAAACGAATTCTATAAACATTCACTTAATTATTTCCAACAAGTTTTGGCGCAACGGAGCGCAGCAATAGAGTTGTTAAAAGCTAACGGAAACCTTTATCAAACCATAAATAAATAAAAATGAAGCATATAGTATACACATTTGGTTTGTTTGTATTGCTACAAGCATGCTCATCATCTAAACAAGAAAAAAATAATGTTATAGAGGGCAAAGTAGAGCGAGACCAGCTGGCCGTAACCACTAAGATACCTGGTAAAGTATTGCGGATATTGGTTGAAGATGGACAAATGGTGAAAAAAGGAGATACCTTAATGATTTTAGAATTACCTGAAGTGGATGCTAAGTCGATGCAGGCTTATGGTGCATTGGAAGCTGCGCAGGCCCAGTATGATATGGCCGTTAAAGGGGCTACAAGTGGCCAATTGAAGCAGTTAAATGCCAAAGTTGATGGGCTTAAAGAACAGTATGATTTTGCACAAAAATCTTTAGATAGAGTGGGCAATCTTTTAAAAGACTCGTTGGTCTCACAGCAAAAATATGATGAAATTTACGCCAAATATCAAGGAGCTAAAAATCAATATTTAGCCGCAACAGCAGAGCTCGCTGAGGTTAAAAACGGTGCTCGAATTGAGCAACAAAAAATGGCATTGGGCCAAAAAGAAAGAGCTCTGGGCGCTGTTAATGAGGTTAACGTGGCCGCTAAAGAACGTTTCATTATTGCGCCGCAAGACATGTCTATAGAGACCATAAATCTAAAAGTTGGAGAATTAGCATTGGCAGGTTACAGCTTAATTTCTGGTTATATTTCTGAAGGCACCTATTTTAGAATTACGGTATCAGAAGATAAAATCAATTTTTTTAAAAAAGGTACAGAGAAAACACTCACGGTTCCTTCTTTGAATGGTAAAAAGATAACTGCAAACGTTACTACAGTAAAAGCGTTAACATCGTATGCTAACATCAATACTGCGTATCCGGATTTTGAGCAACAACAAGCCTTGTTTGAGGTGCGATTAAAGGCAACTCAACAACAAGCGGCTGATAGCCTTATCACTAAATCTACGGTAATTGTAAACGTCCAATAATTGGCTATGAAAGTTTTTTTACAATTAGTAAAAAGAGAGTTTAAATTGTTTTTTCAGAACAAGGTTTTAATGGTGCTATTTTTAGGAGCACCAATAATGTACGGTATACTCATAGGCGCCGTATATAAAAAGGGTACTGTCACCGACATTCCCGTGGTTGTGATTGATGAAGACAGGGGTCCAATCTCCAAACAGCTGATTGAGATGTTTAATGAGAATGAGGTGATTTACGTATCTGACGTTTTGGGAGACGCATTCCAATCCAAAGAGATTGCGCTAAAACGTGGTGCGACGGTAGTGGTAAATATACCTAAGAATTTTGGTGCGGATATTAATTACAATCGCCCTACGGAATTAACGATGTTTGTGAACACTTCCAATACTTTAACCTCAAATTACGCAATGATGGCGGTTAATGTTTGTGCTGCTACGCTGAAGGCAGGTATTCAAATAAAAGCTCAAGAGAAGAGGGGCGTTCCATCGTACATTGCCCAGCAACAGTACGAGCCATTTAAAACAACTATAATTAGGCAAAATTTTAAATCTGGAAACTATCTCTATTTCATGTTGCCCGGGGTTTTATTAACAGTGTTACAACAAGTATTGATGCTTGGTTTGGCGCTTAGTTTTGCTTCTGAGTTTGAGAAAGGAACTTTTAAGGAATTAGTGGCGAAATCGAGCAATGTGTTCCAACTCATACTCGTAAAGATAACGCCCTATCTGCTAATGTCTGTCTTAATCTATCTGTTGTATTACGTATACGCACTGGTTTATCGTATGCCTTTGCATGTTGATGGTGCCATTTTTTGGCTTAGTTCTCTGCTATTTCTACTATCCGTTTGTTTTATTGGAGTTTTGGTAAGTGTAGCCATTCCAACACAACTACAAGCTACAGAAATTTTAATGGTTATTGCTACTCCATCCTTTATCTTAAGCGGTTTTACATGGCCATTAAGTCAAATGCCGGCTTGGGTGGTGGGCATTGCAAAATGCATCCCCTTAACGCACTATTTACAAATTTTCAGAACCTTGGTAGTTGAAAAAGGAGATGCCGCTCTGGTTCATAGTTCAATCATTGGTTTGTTGTTAATTACTATCTTCACTTTTGTGTTCACAGTAATTATTCTCCAACTAAAGATTAAGCGTATTAGCAAAGCAAAAAGACAATTAACTTAAGTTTAGCTACAATATTTACTTAAATGATCCCTGGTGGTTTGCCTTGTAGGGATTTTTTTTTGAAGCGCAAGGCTAAATAGCCACTATGTTCCGTTAGTCCCCCTTTCCGTTAGACCCTCCAAAGCCTTTGCTAAAGCGACGTTATCAACAAAATTAATTTCGGTGGTTTAAGTCGGGTTTTACTTCAATCGGGGCTATTTTACAAACGTTCCTACTAATACACTCACCAACATGGAGCAGCTATTAAGCTAATTATGCGTACATTACTGGAGATCGAAAAACGAAATAATCTTTCATTTTCTCTTCATATTACTAATTAAGCTTGTCTTTTTTTATTAGTATTGTATTAATAACCTAAGTTGTATAACAACATTAACACAAACTAATTACTAACCAACTAAACCTTTCTTACTCTGATTATGCATGTAAACAGCACAACCGAGGAAAAGGAAATTGTAACCCAGCAAAAATCAAAACTGGGTGTCCGTTTATTTTTCATTTATTTAATTTGCTACGCAGGCTTTGTAGCACTTGGTGTTTTCAACTATGAACTTTTATCCATCACGGTCTTTTCTGGCCTTAACCTCGCTGTAGTTTATGGCATCGGGCTAATCCTATTTGCCGTAGTTTTGGGTATTATTTACAATCACTATTGTACAAAGTACGAAGATCAAGCAGAAGCTGCTGAACAGGCAGAGGATGGAGGTAAAGTATGATTTATGATATCTCATTAACGGCCTTAATTTTCTTCTTCATTTTCGTAGGCTTAGTACTTGGACTGTCTTTCTATTTCGGCCGTAGAAAAAGCGATTCGTCTTCTTATTATGCGGCGGGCGGCCAAATACATTGGGCGGTAAATGGTATTGCTTTTGCTGGCGATTACCTTTCTGCAGCTTCCTTTTTGGGTATTTGCGGAATGATTGCTATCGCAGGTTTTGATGGTTTCTTGTACGCTATTGGTTTTCTTGCAGGCTGGATTGTAGCACTTTTTCTAATCGCCGAACCATTTAAGCGTTTGGGAAAATACACTTTCACGGATGCGCTAAATGCTAAATTCAACTCAAGAGCCATCACCTTATCGGCATCAATCAGTACCCTAATCATCTCTATATTCTATTTAATCCCACAAATGGTGGGCGCCGGAGATTTGGTGATGCCTTTACTTGGGCTTCCACATTGGGCTGGTGTGATATTGGTAGGTGCTATTGTGATAGCAATTGTAGCAAGCGCTGGTATGGCTTCAACTACCTACGTGCAGTTTTTAAAAGGAGGCTTACTGATTGTTTTATCTACAATTTTAACGGCATACATTCTTAAAAACGGTTTAACACTTTCACCTGGTGGCGATGATAAGCCCTATCACCAATTTATAGTGTTAACGCCAGATGTAAAAGACCAAAACGTTATTGGAGCTGATGGCTGGGTAGTTTTAGCACAGCAAACCGCAGGTGGTAAAACCTTTGTAAAGCTAGAAAAAGATAACGTGATCCGGTGGTTTTATTTATTGACCAATGGCGAAAAACAATTGCTAAAAGAAACCTTAAGCATTACACAATCTATTGATGGCGAAAAGTTGTACAATGGCGAAACTAAAGATAAACGGAAGTTTTATCAAGTTGGTCATCTTAGTAAAATCATTGTTGATGGTAAGGAAGTAGAAAGAACTGGAGCCGTTGGTCCCTTTGAATTTCTTTCAACCATTAGAGAAAGTACAATTGTACGGTTTTTATCGGCTAAAATTACAGACGGCACCGATCAAGTTTTGGTGTATTACCCAGAAGAAACAGCAGGGGAAAAGTTTATGTTACCAGGCTTAAAATACAAAATTGGCGCTGATGCTAGTCTGTGGAGTAAGCTAGACTTCGTGTCTTTAATGTTGGCACTCTTTCTCGGCACAGCAGCTTTACCCCACATTCTTATCCGTTATTACACGGTAAAAACTGCTCGTGATGCACGTAAATCTACTATACTAGCCATTGCGGCCATTGGAGGCTTTTATATCCTTACCTTATTTATTGGTCTGGGAGCAGGCGTAAACGGTGTAATGGATGTGGAATCAAGTAATATGGCGGCGCCGTTGCTAGCTAAGGCATTTGGCGCAGTATTGTTCTCCGTGATTTCTGCTGTGGCATTTGCTACGGTTTTGGGTACTGTGGCGGGCTTAATAGTAGCTTCTTCAGGCGCAATAGCTCACGATTTCGTAGACATCTATTTGAAGAAAAATTTGAACGATAGTAGTAAAGTTAAAGTTGGTAAAATTTCGGCCGTAATAGTTGGCGTCTTTGCGATTTTGTTGGGAATAGCATTTCAAGGTATAAATGTTTCATTTTTAGTGGGCTGGGCATTTGCCATTGCTGCTTCGGCAAACCTGCCAGCAATTTTGTTCCTACTATTTTGGAAGAGAACCTCTTCAACAGGTATCTCAGCTTCAATCGTTGTGGGTATTGTAGTTTCTTTGGCCATCATTCTTACTTCCCCAACCATGTGGGATAAGTATGGCTTAGGCGCCGAAAATGCAATACATCAGTTGGAAAATCCAGCTTTGATTTCTTTTCCGTTAGCGGTGTTTACAGTGTATATATTTTCGATTTTATATCCTAAAAAGAGCTAAAGAGCTTATTTAATTTTCAACAATTGATCAAAGCCGGTACAGTTTGTTACTGGCTTTTTATTTGGCGTAACAAATCAGCCTATTGCTTAATAATAGACGAGCTACTTCGTATTGGCTGCCTAGAAATTTATGATGTCAAGTAGGGGATTTTGTTCAGTAATATCGGCGTAATTATGCCCGTAACTATCGATCCTTAGCTCAGTAGTTATTCAGCTTTTTCAGTAAGACCGATGCTAAAAAAGAAAGCCTTCCAGTATAAACTAGAAGGCTTTCTTTTGAATATTTAAACCTGCAACAATTAATTACCTGATATCTTTCCCACCATTCTTCAAAACTGAGTTTCTAGCTCCGTAGAAGAAATAGATTGCTACACCTAATGCCATCCAAATCGATAATCGAACCCAAGCTTCCCAAGGTAAGGAATACATTAAGTAGAAGCAGACTACAACACCCATAATTGGAACTAAAGGAACCAAAGGTGTTCTGAAAGGACGAGGTCTGTCTGGATCCGTTTTACGTAAAATCATTACGCCTATACATACCAATGAGAACGCAAATAAGGTACCAATGGAAACCATATGGCCTAAATCTGTTACTGGTACAAAGCCTGCGAAAATGCTAACAAAAAGCATAAAGAACATGTTGGTTTTGTAAGGCGTTCTGAATTTAGGGTGAATGCTTCCAAAAAATCTTGGTAACAAACCATCTTTAGACATTGTATAAAACACCCGTGATTGACCCATTAGCATCACTAAAATTACTGAGGTGTAACCGGCTAAAATGGCTATAATCAATCCCATTTGTAACCATCCATATCCTGTAACTTTAAATGCTGTAGCAGCCGGAGAAGCGTCACCTTTAAAGATTTCAAAAGGAACTAAACCAGTCATTACATGTGAGAACAATACATAAAGAATAGTACAAACTACTAGTGAACCTAAGATACCAATTGGCATACCTTTTTGTGGGTTCTTAGCTTCCTGTGCCGCCGTAGATACCGCATCGAAACCGATGAAAGCAAAGAATACTAGCGCCGCACCTGCTGCGATACCCGAAATACCAAATTGACCGTATACGCCAGTGTTTTCTGGAATGTAAGGAGTGTGATTTTCTGGTTTTACAAACTGCCAGCCTAGCGCAATAAATAGTAAAACAACTGCTACTTTAACCACAACCAAAATATTATTAAGACTTGCAGATTCCTTTGTGCCACGCATCAATAACAAGGATAGTAACGATACGATAATCACCGCAGGAAGGTTAATACCACCACCGTCAACTTCCGCAAATGATCTGCTTAAGAAAAGAGGCATTTCTAATCCAAACTCGTGCAATAATTTGCTGAAATATCCAGACCAAGAAACGCCTACTGTTGCGGCGCCTAATGCATATTCTAAAACTAAATCCCAACCGATAATCCACGCCATAAACTCGCCCATGGTAGCGTAAGAGTAAGTGTACGCACTACCTGCAACAGGTATCATTGATGCAAATTCTGCATAACACAAACCTGCAAATGCACAACCTAATGCCGCCAATACAAATGATAAAGTTACGGCTGGCCCGGCATGTTCTGCGGCGGCAATACCTGTTAACGAAAATAATCCCGCTCCGATAATTGCACCAATTCCAAGTGCAACTAGGCTGGTATTACTCAGCGTACGTTTAAGGGTGCCTTCGCCACTTTCTGCCGATTCGGCAATAAGCACATCAATAGGCTTTTTTAAATTCATAAGATTAATAAATTAAGTATTTAGTCTGTTGTCGTTTTTAATTTTTTACACGCCAAACCTAAAAAAAAATATCTACAAATTAAAAAGGGATTTCCTTACAAAATCCCTTTTATTAACAATGCACTAGTAATTTTTTAAGGCTATAGTTTTATCGTCAGTATGGCTGGTGCTTTGCTCAGCAAGTAAACCATTTGTGTTATTGTGTTTTATTTCTTGTTTTGGATAAATGGATGATTGATCAACAGCGTTTGTATTAATTGCGATATATGGTGCAATTACTAATGAAACAATCGACATCAGCTTGATCAAAATGTTCATTGATGGACCCGAAGTATCTTTAAAAGGATCACCCACCGTGTCGCCAGTAACAGAAGCTTTGTGTGGTTCAGATTTTTTGTAGTACATCTCACCGTTAATTTCTACGCCTTTCTCGAAAGATTTTTTGGCATTATCCCAGGCGCCACCAGCGTTAGATTGAAAAATACCCATCAACACACCCGATACAGTTACACCGGCTAGCAATCCGCCTAAAACCTCTGGGCCAAAAATAAAACCTACAACAACAGGTGTAACCAAAGCAATGGCTCCTGGCATCATCATCTCTCTGATGGATGCTTGCGTAGAAATAGCTACGCACTTTTCATATTCTGGTTTTGCTTTGTATTCCATGATGCCTGGAATCTCTCTAAACTGGCGACGAACTTCTTGCACCATATCCATTGCAGCTTTTCCAACCGCTTGTATACACAATGCCGAAAAAATAAATGGGATCATTCCCCCAACAAATAAGCCAGCTAACACTGGTGCTTTGTATATATCGATAGCAGATATACCTGCAATGCCTACAAACGCAGCAAAAAGTGCTAGCGATGTTAACGCCGCCGAAGCAATAGCGAAGCCTTTTCCAGTTGCGGCAGTAGTATTTCCAACGGCATCTAAATTATCGGTACGTTCACGCACTTCGGGCGGCAATTGGCTCATTTCTGCAATACCACCAGCGTTGTCTGCAATAGGCCCAAACGCGTCAATGGCTAATTGCATCGCTGTTGTAGCCATCATTCCCGCGGCGGCTATTGCCACTCCATAAAGTCCGGCAAAGTAATAGGAGGCCATAATCCCTCCGGCTAAAACTAATATTGGAATAACGGTTGATTTCATTCCGACAGATAAACCTGCGATGATATTAGTTGCGTGTCCAGTAGACGATTGCTGTATAATCGACTTTACGGGTGCTTTGCCCATTGCTGTATAATACTCTGTGACGATACTTATGATAGTACCTACCACTAAACCTACTATTATAGCATAAAATACGTTGATACTCGAAAACTCGTAGCCGCGTAGATTTAAAGTTTCTGGCAACATCCATTTTACCAAGAAAAACGAAGTAACTCCTGTGATAATGATGGACGACCAATTGCCCAGATTTAAGGCTGCTTGTACGTCAGATTTTTCATCTTTTATGGTTACAAACCAAGTGCCAATAATGGAGAAAATAATCCCTAATCCACAAATTACCATAGGTAGTAGGATAGGAGACATACCACCAAAATTGTCGATTACCGAAATTTCCTGACCGAGTACCATTGTTGCTAATATTGTAGCAACATAAGACCCAAATAGATCGGCGCCCATTCCAGCTACATCGCCAACGTTGTCACCTACATTATCTGCAATGGTTGCTGGGTTGCGCACATCGTCTTCGGGAATGCCGGCCTCAACTTTTCCAACAAGGTCCGCACCCACGTCGGCTGCTTTTGTATAAATTCCGCCGCCCACACGAGCAAAAAGAGCAATTGATTCTGCACCGAGCGAGAAACCTGTAAGCACCTCGATGGCCGTTTTCATTTCGGCACTCGTAGCTTCAATTACATTAAAATATTTTAAGAAAATAATAAATAAACCTCCCAAACCTAGCACCGCTAAGCCTGCAACGCCTAGTCCCATCACAGTGCCGCCAGTAAAACTTACTTTTAAGGCTTGCTTTAAACTTGTACGGGCCGCTTGTGTGGTTCTAACATTGGCCTTGGTAGCTGCTTTCATGCCTATATATCCTGCTAATGCAGAAAAAATGGCGCCGATAATAAACGCGATGGAAATGATCCAGCTGGAGTGAATAGGCTTACCATTAATTTCGGTAATGGTGCCCGAATAGGCGAGTAGTGCCGCCGCAAAAACAACGAAGATACTTAAAACTCTCCATTCGGCCTTTAAGAAAGCCATTGCCCCGTCGGCAATATAGCCAGCTAGTTCTTTCATGTTTGCATCGCCTGCATCTTGCTTGTTAATCCAAGCGCTTTTTATCGCCATAATTAAAATCCCCACTAAACCAAACAGCGGGATTGCGTAAATTAAGTTGTTTTGTAAAAACTCCATAGTTCAAATTTATATTTAGGTTGGTTTTTGATTGATACACAAGGTACTTAAAAAAGTAATTCGCCAACAAAAATTTTCTTAAGATTGAGAAAAATGTTAACAATAGATAGGTGCTTATTATTTAAATGCTTTTTATATCTTAGTTTCTATAAACCAAACCAATCCGACGAAACAAATGAATAAGCAACAAGAAGATAGCTCGCCTAAACGAAAGTTAGGTCTTTTCGATGGCACAATGCTGGTAATGGGCTCAATGATTGGTAGCGGTATTTTTATCGTAAGTGCCGATATAATGCGCAATTTGGGGTCGGGCTATTGGTTAATTATAGTATGGCTAATTACAGGTGTAATGACTGTAGCAGCAGCAATCTCTTATGGAGAACTGGCTTCGATGTTTCCTAAAGCAGGCGGCCAATACACTTATTTAAAGGAAGTTTTCGGCAGGGTAATGGGCTTTTTGTACGGATGGGGGCTTTTTACAGTGATACAAACGGGTACCATTGCTGCAGTTGCAGTTGCTTTCGGTAAATTTACGGCTTATCTACTTCCTGCATTAAATGATGCAGCACCTATTTTTCAGAACGGTGCATATAAAATCACTTGGATACAAATTTTGGCGATTGGGGTAATTGTGTCTCTTACCTATGTTAATACGAAGGGTGTTGAGGCTGGAAAACTGCTGCAAAACGTGTTTACCGGTTCTAAAATTTTGGCACTTATAGGTCTGATTATATTAGGTTTATTGTTAATTAAGACTGGATTTTGGGCCGAAAATATGAGCTTTAATTGGAACGCATTTAATAATTTGGCTACAGACAGTGGTGGTAATTTTATCAGATCTGGTTGGCAACCTATTTCGGGGATGGCTATATTGGGCGGTATTGCTGCCGCAATGGTGGGCTCGGTGTTTTCGAGTGTAGCTTGGGAAAATGTCACCTTCGTTTCTGCCGAGATGGAAAACCCTAGGCGAAATGTGGTACGTTCTATGGTTTTAGGTACCATTGCCGTGATGGTTCTCTATCTGCTTGTAAATTTTGTATATATCAACGCTTTAAGCAGAGATGCGATTGCTTTTGCACCTAGTGATAGGGTAGCAGTTGCCGCTTCTGAACAAATTTTTGGTAGTGGTGTAGGCACAATTATTATGGCTATTTTGGTCATGATTTCAACTTTTGGGTGTGTAAACGGAATTGTTCTAGCCGGAGGGCGAGTATTTCAGACCATGGCAAAGGATGGAATGTTTTTTAAAGCAGCGATAGAAAATAATAAAAATGGTGTGCCAGCAAAATCACTATGGACGCAAGGCGCTTGGGCGTCATTGTTGTGCTTAAGTGGGCAATATGGTAATTTGCTAGATATGATTTCTTTCGTAATTGTATTGTTTTACATGATCACAGTTTTCGGCGTGATTTATTTGCGATTTAAAAGACCTGATTTAGAAAGACCATATAAAACTTGGCTGTACCCAATTACGCCTATCGTTTATCTCTTAATCGGGGCAGCATTTTGTTTGCTGCTTTTAATATATAAGCAACAATACACTTGGCCAGGGTTAATTATAGTATTGTTGGGCTTGCCCATTTATTATTTAGTAAACAAAAAAGACAGAACATAGCCGCAATATAGATGTATAGTAAAGGCGATAGCACTAAGCGATTACCTTTTTTATCAAACTATTGCATGAAAACGGGTATCAATTTCCCACATATTGGAAGTTGGCCTTATCTAGTTTTTTATCGATAATGATGAACAGCTTTCGGTTAAGCCACTCGTTACGTAAATCTATTTCTCCCATTTCGGTGTATATGTTGGCAAATACTTGGCATAAAATGAGAGATCCTAAAGTGATATTGTTCTCTTCACATATTCGGAAGCAATTTTCTGTATGTTTTAGTGACGCTTCGTAATCTTTTTTTGACATGCTTACATAAGTATTCGCAATGCAGTCAATAGCGTCTACAAAAGTAGCTCGATTAATCCAATAACTGTCGCGTTTATTAATTAGGTCATCTTTATAGTTAAAAGTTGCAGTTGCTTCGCCTAAAGCATAATTAGTTAAAACAGAGGCAAGGTGGGAGTAACGGGTATTTATAGAAAGGACTTCGGGATGTTGTCTGAAAAAATTATAGGCAAGTTTTGCGTTACCGCTGTATTTGCCAGTTAAGGCGTTATATACTAAAATGATTAGGGCATGTAAGATGGTTTGCACCAAAATTTGATCATTAGTAATTTTCTGTGTATTCTCTGATTTAAAGAGCAATTCGATACGTTCAACTGCTTTAACCTCGTTTAAAGGTGTTCCAATCATTACTTGATAAATCGATTTGAGGACCTCGTAGGGGTTGATTTGCCATTTCTCGCCCTCGCTTTCTAATTCTCTCAGCTGCCCCAGTCGTTTGTTTAATTTTTCGGTATCTAAACAGATGCAGTCGTTGGTAGCTAGTAAGAGCTGATAAAAGAAGCGGAAATTCGAATTGCTGGTAATGTTTACTAAGAAATGCAGCGTTTTTCGGTAAATTAAATTGGTAAAATCGAAATGCGTAAGATGTGTAGCTAGCAATTCATGAAATTTAATCTCTACTTCATCCGAGGGAAATATTAGGTCTAATTCCTTTTTGTTACCTAATAATTGGGTGATGAAGAGAACCAGGTAGGTCTTTTTATTTTGGGATAGTGAAATTTGTAAGAGATTTTCGAGTTGATTGAAATCGGATTTAGAAATGATGTGCCTAGCCGACCAAAGTAACACTGGAAAATAATAGCTGCCATTTACGTTTAGCTTTGTAACTTCTTTAAAGAATTCGAGGTCGATGACATTGTTGTTGTTTTCTAATATTTCCAAGAAAAGGAAGTATTCAAAAATATTTGGATGAACAAACTGAATGTGCTCGGATATAACATCATTGTGTTGGTGTTTTTCTTCGGTGAAGACACCATCGTTGATGAGCTGTTGATAAGCATTCTTAAAAGTAGTTATTTCCTGAATTAGCTTCATTTTGGCTACAGACTTGCCCAGCGCACCATATTCAGATAACGTTATTATTTTTCTGCAGATCATGGCTTTTTCTGTAGCATAGGTGGTATTGTATACTCGCTCTTTGATAAAATGTAAGGCCACCTCATATGCCACAATTTCTGTTCCGAAGTTAAAATTATCTTTGATAGCGTAATACCATTGCAGGTAGGGAGGGTACTTTAGTTTTTCAATTAATGTCGGACTAATTTTCTTGGATTTTTCTTTATGTATTTTTTGTAGAATGGTCTCTACTTCTTGAGCTGAAAACTGTGGGATGTTGGCATTATCTTTTGAATTGAAATAGGCTCCCCGATACCATTTTTCGTTAACGCTCGGCAAATCTTTAAAGCTAGAGAATAGCCTATTCCAATTTGAAGTGCGTAAAGAAAATATGATCTTAATCGCCGATGAATTTCCGATGCTCGAAATGAGTGTCAATAAGCGATCAAAGATGATATCCTTGTTTTCAGTTGTGGCTATATCAGAAATGCCATCTATAACTAGTATAAATTTGGCATTCTTTTTTTTATGAAACTCATCTAAATATACCGCCAGATTTACTTTTTCACTTAAACCTAGTTTCAACTTTACTTTACTTTCAATAGTAGATGGATGATTAATTGGGGAAAGTACGTCTTCCGCTCTCACATATAGTAATGCATCTTTTGCATAAACGGGATTTTCCTTACTTAAAAACTTGTTAACAAGATGATACAAACAAGTTGTTTTTCCATAACCAGCTTGTGAAATTAAGGCGTAAAAGTTTTGATTGCTATGATAAAAGAAATCAAAGTCGAATTCTAAAAAAGAACGTGGGATTGTATATTCGTGCGGTATTTTAAACCGGTTTTTGATTGCTGAAATTGTAAGCGTGGTAGCGTTTTTGGCCGAGAGGTGCAGGTTGGAAAAGCGATCTGTGCTTTTGGATGTGTTGAGATGTTTAACTGGCATCTCCAGGCTATTTTCTGGCTTTTGGACATACTCTAACAAAGTATTAATGGTGTATTGCGAAAAATCATTCATCACTTTTGCAAATCCAAAAAGTCTTTTTAAAGTTGTTTCACTGATATTTCTGTCAGTTTCTTCTTGAATTGACATGGAAATCAGCTTGCAGTCAGACGGGCTTAAATGGTTAATACCTGTTTTTGTTAATATCAGAGTCTTGATATATTCTAGGGTTTGATGTTGAGACATGCGGTAATTTTGTATTGTGTTTATCAAATATAACTAAATTATATAATTTTTTATACCATTATTCCGTTGTATATTCTAGTAAGTATTGATCGGTAATTCACGTAAACCAAATATTTAAAATTTTGTTCGATTTATTCTTAAATTGAATAAAATGAATATGTCTTTTTTGTTTACAGGTATTCTGAACAAATTGAATAATAAATAACTTGTCTTACGCCCTAGTTTTGTGTCAAACAATACTCAAAAAAGGTGTATGAAAAGAATCTTTACTCTTAAATCTTCTATCTTCCTCAAACTATTCATCCTCTCCATAGCAATTGGTCTCCTGCTATTTACTGCTTCGGCATATGCACAGGTGAGGCAGTATGCCACTATCGTTAGTGGTAACGCTCATGTCGATAACGTTAGCAACGCTGCGTTGTCAGATGATACTTTTGCTAGGGTAAAATCAAGCGGGGTGCTCATTGCGCCCTACCGAGGCGAGATAGAGTTGTCTTTTGCTAACGATGTACCAGCCAACCGAACCGCTTTTGTTCGAATAAACGTGGAGACGGCTTTGTTAGATGTATTACTAGGGGGGAACCTTGGTTCGGCGCTATCCAAGCTGCTAGGAGGATTATTATTGGGAAACCATTCCTTTAGCGTAACCGCTGTCAATGCAAGTGGCGAAGTGGTGGCCTCTGGAGTGAGTAGTGATTCCTTCAACTCATCAGAAGTTAAATTAATAAGAGACGCTACTGGCAGCTACTATTTAGCAATAACGCCAACCCGTGCCTATAAAACAATAAAGGTTCGCGATATTACCAGTGTAGCTTTGTTAGGAGGCTTTAACCATATTGACGTGTATAATGCGTTTTATGTACCGAATGCAAGTGATTGCGATGTTGCCTTTGGAACAGATTACGAAGGTACTGGTGCCACGCTTAGTCTTGTAGGTTTGGGAAATGCAGGCGTTAGCAACATCCATCAAGCGATTGATGGCAATCCGAGTACGGCGTCAAAAATGAATTTAGGTTTAATTACTTTAGCGGGTACCATAAGTCAAAACATATATTTTACAGCGCCATCTAAGGTTGGTGATGAGTTTAATATCAGGTTGAAAGTAGCTCCGGATTTGTTAAACTTAGGATTGTTGAGTAATTTGAGGGTTGAAGCCTTCAAAGGAAACACGCAAGTTTATACGGCTGGCAACGTGTCATCTCTGTTAACGCTTGATCTATTAGGTCTGCTGAACGGTGGGAATTCAGTTAATATACCGTTTAGTCCAAACGCGGAGTTTGATCGTGTTAAAATTACATTGGCTTCATTGCTCAATGTGGCTGTAGCACAATCCATAGATATTTACGAGGTGACGCGTTCTGCACCTCGACCTCGATTTGACGCTCCAACCTCCAATGCTCTTTTCGTGTGTTATGGCGCATCAGCTTATTTAAAGGCTACAAGTGCTGAAACCACAGAACTACTTTGGTATGATAGCTTAGAAGGGGGTAACCTATTAGGCACAGCTGCTTACAATGCATCGTATAATACTGGTCCATTAACTGCATCAAAAACCTTCTATGTTGCTGCAAGATCAATAGGTTGTACAAGTGAGTCGATTAGAGTGCCTGTTGTGGTTACAGTAAATCCACAAATTGTTTTCC
Source organism: Pedobacter sp. (assembly GCA_045629525.1). GTDB lineage: Bacteria > Bacteroidota > Bacteroidia > Sphingobacteriales > Sphingobacteriaceae > Pedobacter. The sequence goes on along the minus strand of JAZQRH010000022.1, from coordinate 183,299 downwards.
CAAATACTGCGTTATCAAATGGCACGGTAGGCTTAGGTTACAACAAACAATTAACGTCTGCTACTGGTGGCGTTGGTCCATATACCTATAGCGTAGCGGCGCCAAATACGCTGCCTAACGGAGTTGCAATTAGTGCTTCGGGTTTAATTTCAGGAATACCGACGCAGAGCGGTACCTATAATTTCACTGTAAATGTAACAGATAGTAAAGATTGTTCTGTTTCGCAAGACAAAACAATCATCATTTATGATAAGATTATCTTAGCTACTCAAAGTTTACCAGATGGTATAGTAGGTACTGTATATCCTGACCAAGTTATTCCTGCTGCAACTGGTGGCTCGGGTGGTTATACTTATGCGGCTGCTAATTTGCCTCCTGGATTGAGTTTTGATCCCGCAACTAGAACCATTTCGGGCACTCCAATAAATATCGGTACCTATAATGTAGATGTTACGGTAACCGATAGCCAGGGCAATAGCGTTAATGCAAGTTACCCAATTAGAGTTAAAGATCCCTTCATTTTAAGTTTGGCGCCACTAGTAGATGGTATTGTGGGTAAAGTTTATCAAACCCAAACCATTCCGCCAGCACAAGGAGGTTTAACACCTTACACTTATACGGCTACAAATTTGCCTCAAGGACTTGTCTTTGATATTGATACAAGACAAATTACTGGTACGCCAACAACAGCAGGTACCTTCATTATAACAGTAACAGCTACTGACGGTTCTGGAACAATTGTTGACGCCGATTATACAATCAGAGTTATTGAGCCACTGTTACTGCCTGCCAAGATACTAACAGAGGGTACTTTAGGCGTATTGTACACTGGAGAAACTCTACCAATTGCTACAGGTGGAGTTGGTCCTTATACTTATGTGGTAGAGAATGTTCCTGAAGAAATTGTATTTAACGCTAGCGATAACACCTTAGTAGGAACGCCAATTAACGCAGGTACATACAGCATTGCGCTTACGGTTACTGACAGCGAAGGAAGAACGGCTACCAATTACTATACCCTAAAAGTTAACGGCGCACTTTCATTAGCTGGGCAAGCGCTAAACGATGGAATGCTAAACGTTCCATTTGCTACGCAGACTCTGCCAGAAGTGTCTGGAGGTGCGGTGCCTTATACTTATCAGTTAACAGGTTTGCCTGCCGGATTGACTTTCAATTCTACAACAAGAGAGATTTCAGGTACACCAACGGTTGCAGGAAATTTCACCTTAACGATGAACGTTACCGATAATGCGGGAAACGCAGTTAATGCAAATTATCAACTTCGTGTAGGCATGAGAGATCCGCAAGTGAGTAGTGTTATTATATGCGCTGGTTCTACTGCAACAATGTCGGTTACCAACACCGAAGCAAATGTTACCTATAACTGGTATGCTGCTCAGGGTAATACTCCAATCGCGACCAATAACAATGGACAGTTCATTTCGGGGCCTATCAATGCGAGCACTTCTTTCTATGTAGAAGCTGTATCGGGTAGTGCACGCAGTAACAGAGTACAAGTTACTGTAACCGCAAACAACTTGGTGAGTGCGCCAACTATCATTACTAATAATCCAAGTGTAAATATCAATCAAAGTACGACTATAAGGGCAATTGGTGAGGCCAATACCGTAATCAACTGGTATAGCCAAGCAACTGGAGGAACAGCTCTAGCAAGCGGCGAAGAGTTTACAACTCCTGCTTTAACTGCAAATACAACTTACTATGCCGAGGCATTAAGTGCTGCTGGTTGCGCAACTTCTGGAAGAACGTCTGTTACGGTTACGGTGGTTACCAATCCGGATGCTTGTAACATCGCCAATGCTCAAAGTAGCGGTATTAACAGTTTGTTATGTGTGTTGTGTAATGTTTCGAATCCTACTTATGCTGTAGATAGCGATAGAAATAATTTTACAAGAATTACATTAGCAGTAGGCGTTGCTGCAACCGGTTTCCAACGCCTAATTTTCCCATCAGCAGGGTTAGCAACGGATAGTATAAGCCTAGATCTAGCTACTCCTGTAGGTTTAGCAGATGTGACATTACTAAGTGGAATTACGGTGAATGTGATGAGAAATAATACCATCGTTAGAACATTGCAACTGAATTCTTCTTTAGTTAATCTACAACTTTTATCGGGTAATAGATTTAAAGCCAATTTCGCAGCGGGCGCTAATTTTGATAGAGTCGAAATACGTTTCCAAGCGCTTGTTTCTGCCGTAACTAGTTTAGATATTTATGGGGCTAAAATAGTATATCCGAGACCAACCATTGCTGCCCAAAATCAAACCATTTGTTATAACACTAGTGCAACTATTAATGCTACAGCAAATGGAGGTACGACGCTAAGTTGGTACGACGCTCCAACCGGAGGCAACTTACTACCAATTGTTGCACCATACACTACGCCAAATTTAACTGCAACAACCACTTATTACGTAGAAGTTTCAAGAGATGGTTGTGCAAGTTCTGAGCGTATTCCGGTAACCATTAATGTGGTGCCATTATTAGAAGCGCCAACGGTGGTATCTAGCAATGTAACAGCATGCGCTAGTGCTGCTGCCGTTTTAGCGGTGAGCAATCCTATTGCGGGTGTAACGTACAGATGGTACGATGCTGCCACAGACGGAAATTTATTAAGTACGGGAGCAAACTATAACGCTACCAATATCACTTCTAACCGTATTTTTTATGTTGAAGCTTTTCAAACGGATTGCGTTAGTGCAACGCGTACGGCTGTAGCTGTTACAGTTGCACCGCGGCCAGCAGCACCACAATTGCAGGGATCTGTTACTTCCATAAGAGCAGGACAAACGGCAGTTCTAACTGCAACGTCTACCGACAGCGATGTTGATTTCAACTGGTATTCATCAAGGACATCAAGTGCGCCATTGTATTCGGGCGATACCTTTGTAACACCTCCTCTTAGTACAACAACATCATATTACGTGGAAGCTGTTTCAAGAACAACTAACTGTGCTTCGGCTTCACGCATTATGGTAACCGTAAACGTTGACCCAACAGTAATACCAAGTCCAGTACCTTGTGAGGCTCCTGTTGCCGAAGAGAGTGGCCTTAGCGGAATCGCACTGTTGGCAGGTGTTTCTAACAGCAGTTTGGCTATTGATAATAATACTGAAACGGCTTCGACATTGTTTTTGCCAGTTGGGGCGCTAAATGCATCAGTTTACCAAAGATTGATATTTGCTGAACCGAGTAGATTAGGTGATACCTTGAGAGTATTACTAAGTGCTCCGGGAAAATTACTTTCTTTAGGTGTTTTATCGTCTGTTCAAATAAGCACACTCAACGGTAATACTTCAAATAATGACGTGCTTCAGTTAGATAATTCTTTAATACAATTAGAGTTACTAAGCGGAGGCAACCAAGCTTTAGTTACTTTCGTTCCTACAAGTGTTTTCGATAAAGTAGAAGTTCGTCTAAATGGTGGCGTTCTTACCGCATTAAGCTCTATCAACCTTAACTACGCCAGAAAAATTGTAGTTGCGCCAACCGTTACCTCAAACGATGTTTCTGTTTGTGTGAATACAGCTGCAACTTTAGAAGTTTCGAATGTTGATCCGAACTATACCTATAACTGGTATGATAAAGATGGCGTTTATTTGGCAAGCGGAACTACTTATAACACCTCCAATATCGCTGCTGCTACACACTTCTACGTAACAACTGTTAGTCAGAGCGGTTGTGAGAGTGCAAGAACCGTGGTAAAGGTGAACGTAAATCCTGCGCCACAAACTCCTATTTTGGTAGCAAATAATATTTCTACTTGTTCTGGAGGAAACGTGGTAATCGAGATTAAAGATCCGGTAGCTGGTGTTACTTACCAGTGGTATCAGTCGGGTGCGCCAATACATGTAGGCGATAAGTTAACTTTAACTAATGTCTTGGCTAATGCCGTATATGAAGTAGAGACAATATCTACAGCTTGTGGAACGGTTTCTTCGAGAACAACTGCAAATATAACCATTGGTACTCTTTCGGCTCCAATATTGACAGAGAATCCAGTAAGTATTTCGCCAAATACTGCTGCCGTTCTACATGCTACTTCTTCTACTTCAGGTGTAGTATTTAGGTGGTATGAGAATATTGGCGATGCGCAACCGTTTTATACGGGGCCAATTTTTGTTACTCCTTTGCTCACAGCAGACAAAACATATTACGTGGACGCATACTTGGATGGTGCTTGTGCCTCAAGTAGAGTTGCCGTACATGTAGAGGTTATCACTGATGGTAACCCAGGTACAGTACCATGTAATACAGCATCAATTAACGTAGATTCAGGAGTGGAGAATATAGCTTTACTGTCGGGTGTTTTTAATCCAGGTTTGGCTGTAGATGATAAAGTAGAGACAGGTTCAACTTTGGCAGTAACTGTAGGTCTTTTAGGTGGATACGCTTATCAACGTGTTGGCTTTGTCGGCCAATCTAAAATAGGTGACACCGTTCGCGTTCACATAAGTTCGCCTGCTAAATTGCTTTCTTTGGGCGTGCTGTCATCTGTTGATGTATCGACATATAATGGATCTACCAGCAATAGCGACGAAATCTCGGTAAGTAACCCTTTAATAAGTATTGAATTATTGAGCGATGGAAGCGCTGGTACTCTAACCTTCGTTCCAACTAAGGTGTTCGATGCTGTGGAGATAAAATTGAGATCGGGCGTTGCAAGTGTGTTAACCTCATTAAATTTAAACTATGTTGAGCGTTTAATCAAAAGACCAGAAGTTGTACAAGCTGCTGTTAGTGTATGTGTGGGTAATAGCGCAACTTTAAGTGTTAAAAACGCTTTGCCAGGTGTGGTTTATAATTGGTATTTAGGAAACGATTTCCAAGGTGCAGGTCAAAACTTTGCTACGTCAACTAATTTGGCCGTAGGTACTCATAATTTTTATGTGAGAGCGTTTGCTAACGGTTGCGAAAGCGTAGCAGAAAAAGTTGTAGTTACAATTTTGCCTGCCCCAGCTAAACCCGTTGCATTGGCTGCAAATCCTTCTACTACTTGTCAAGGAACTTCAGCGGTTATCGGTGTAGTTGTTGAGCCTGGATTAACTTATAACTGGTATAACGCAACTGGCGACTTACTCGTTCAAAACAATGATACGTATACCGTTCCTAACAATTTACCAGCTGGTGTTTACACTTACACTGTAAAGGCTATTAATGCAACCAATTGTGTAAGTAGCGATGGTGCTGAAATTACCATCACCATTCAACGAACAGCTATTAATTCAGATATTCAAATAACTGGCAATACCAAAATTTGTGGTGGTACAGCAACTTTAACCGCAAGCTCAACTATAGTAACTAATCCAGAATTTAAATGGTATAGTGACGCAGCTTTAACCGTGTTGGAATACACCGGTGCTGTATTTAGCATTAATGGTCTTACTGCAAATAAAACTTATTATGTTACCGTGAGTGGAGATGGCGTTTGTGCCAACCTTCCAGCGGATGCAAAATTGGTTGAAATTGAAGTTAATCCTTTTGCAGTTGCCGCAGATTTGACAGTTTCTCCAACCCAAGAAATATGTGGAGAGACAAGCGTAGTACTTACTGCTACTAGTACAACGGTTACAAACCCGATATTCACATGGTATAGCGATGCGGCTTTAACCACTCCAGTGGGAAATGGCGCTTCATTCACAACTACGCTGCTTAGTGCAAATACAACTTATTATGTTACTGTAAAAGGCGATGATAAATGTGAAAATCTGCCAGCCACAGCAAGATCAGTGTCAATAATTTACAGATCTAATGCAGTCATGGCAGATGTTTTGGTTGCGGGTCCTACAAAAACCTGTAACGGAAATGGTGTAACCTTAACAGCATCTAGCACAACTGTTATAAATCCAATATTTACTTGGTATGCTGATGCCAACTTAACGAATATTCTATACGTTGGTGCTACATATGTTACTCCTGTACTTACTCAAGATGTCACGTATTTTGTTACCGTTAAAGGTGATAATAAATGCGAGTCGAGGGTAGGTGAGGCTAGGCCGCATACCGTTGTAGTTAACGATTATGCTTTAGCTGCTGATGTTACTGTAACAGGTACTGTAGATTTATGTGGTCCAGGTACAACAACTTTAACTGCAAGCTCTACTACGGTTACTAATCCAGTATTTACTTGGTATAGCGATGCGGGACTAACAACTGTTGCTTATGTAGGAAGTGTTTTCACTACACCATTGCTTGCAGCAAGTCAAACCTATTATGTAACTGTTAAAGGTGATAATAAGTGCGAAAACAAAGTTGGTACCGCAAGAAACATGGCTATAGTGATAAAGCCTTACGCTACCAGAACAGATTTATCTGCTGTTACCCCAATAAACCTATGTGGTTCTGGTGTTGTAACATTAACTGCGAATACGACTACGGTTGTAAATCCAATTTTCTCTTGGTATAGCGATGCAGCATTAACTACGTTATTAGGTACCGGAAGCACATTCCAAACGCCTACTTTAAGTGTAAGTACTAAGTATTATGTTACTGTAAAAGGTGATAATAGATGTGAGAATTTGCCGGCAGAGGCAGTGGTAGTAGACGTAATTTACAAGCCAATCGCTGTAGAGGCTGACATAGCACTTAATGGAGTATTAACCATTTGTTCTAATGGCTCCACTACTATCACGGCTACAAGTACAACAGTGTCAAATCCGATATTTACGTGGTACAGCGATGCCACATTAACTACAAAAGTGTATACTGGTGGTGCATATACACCTACATTAGCAAATACAACAACTTTTTATGTCACAGTTAAAGGCGACGAAAAGTGTGAAAATGTTGCGTCGAGCGTAGCAAGTGTTACCGTACAAGTGTTCAGTATTCCAGATGCACCAACTGTGTCTGCAACTGGAACAAATGTTTGTGTTAATAATGCCACAACGCTTACAGTAACTTCGCCACAGGCCGACTTAGTTTATGAATGGTTCGGCAGTGCCACAGGTGGAACGTCATTAGGTACAGGTAGCAGTTATGCAACGGCTGCGTTGGGCAGCTCTGTTACCTATTGGGTGCAAGCAATTGGTACAGCAGGTTGTACCACACCGTCGCCGAGAACGCGAGTGGATGTAACGGTTAATTCGGTTCCTTCAGCACCTGCTGTTGAAGCCGCTAATACTTCGGTATGTATCAATAGTGCTGCAGTATTACGCATAGCTAATCCAGTTGCTGGTTTAACATATCGCTGGTATACAAGTGCATCCGGTGGCATAGTTTTATTTACTGGCGATACTTATACTACCGATCCAATAAGTGCTAATGTTGTATTCTATGCAGAAGCAGCCAGTGGCGATTGTATTTCTACTTCGCGAACTGCTGTGAATGTATCCGTTGTAGCAATTCCATCGGCACCATCAAGTGTTAAAGCATCAAACAACCAACTATGTGCTGGTACTGGTACCGTGCTTACTGTAAACAATCCAGAAACTGATGTTTTATATAGATGGTATACAGTAGCTACTGGCGGTACCTCACTATACGAAGGAAATGTATTTACTACGCCAGCGTTATCGCAAACTACTACTTATTACGTAGAGGCAGCGGCTGCGGGTGGTAATTGTGTTAGTCCAACTAGAACGGGCATTACTGTCAATACCTCTCCTGTGTTGCAAACGCCAACAGTATTTGTAGGTGCAGTTACACATGAAAGTATCGAGTTTACTTGGAGTGCTATTACGGGTGCTACTGACTATGAATATTCGATAGACGGAGGCACGATTTGGACAGCGACTACAGCTACAAGCTACACTGCTACAAATCTAGCTAGAGCCGAGTCGGTTACCATAATAGTACGTGCTCGTGGGGTATTAGCTTGTCAAACAAGTGCTAACTCTACCGCAATTACTGGTACAACTACCGAACCATTTAAAGATAGCCTATACGTTCCAAACACGTTTACGCCAAATGGCGATGGAAACAATGACGTCTTCTACGGATACGGAAATAATGTAAATACCTACAAAATGAGAATTTTCAATCAATGGGGCAAGTTAATTTTTGAAAGCCAAAATGTATTAGTGGGATGGGATGGTTCTAGCAAAGGGGAAATGCAACCTACCGGAGTATATGTATACGCAATAGACGTTGTGTACGGTAGTGGTGCTAAAAAATCTTATAGAGGAACAGTTACACTAATAAGATAATGGGAAGAGTAAATATTAAAAATAGGTTTCAAAAGGAATATAAAAGTATGGTACGAATTAAAAGTGTTTTGTTGGTGATTATTGTAATGGCTTTCAAAAGCTCATACGCACAAATAGATCCTCATTTCTCGCAATACTACGCTAACCCTTTGTGGCTCAATCCGGCACTTACGGGAATTTTGGATGGTGGTTTTAGAGCCAACTTTAATGCCAAAGAACAATGGAGTACCCTTGATAACGGGTACTCCACTTTCGGGGCCTCTGTAGATGTGTCGCCTAAAAACAATTTCGCCTATGGCTTAATGATAATGAATCAACGAGCCGGCGCTATTTCATACAACCAACTTAATGCAATGGCGTCTGGGGCTTATCGTATACGCTTCGGCGCTGGTGGAAATAAAATTGTAAACTTTGGTTTGCAGGCAGGTGTGTTAAGTAAAAGTATAGATCTGTCTAAGGTTACCTTGGGTAGTCAATTCAATCCGCTTTTAGGCTTTGATGGAAGCATTGGTGCTGCAGAAAATTTCAGCGATGATAGTTTTGCAGCCTTTGATACCAATATCGGTGTAGTCTATTTCGATGCCGAAGAAAACAAAGCGGCAAATGTGTTTTTAGGTGGCTCAATTGCCCACCTAAACCGACCTAAAGATGCTTATATGAAGTCTGGGACAGTAATTCCAGTGCGATACATGGCACATGGAGGTGCTCGTTTAAGGGTTAATAATGTAATGGATATCACACCTAACGCAATTTACCTACAACAAGGTAATGCGCATCAGGTATCGATCGGAGCCTATGCACAGATGATGCTGAATAACCAATCGGACATCTTATTTGGATCTAACTACAGAGTTGATGACTCAGCTATTGCATTTGTAGGCTTACGTCTTAAAACCATAGTTTTTGGAGCAAGTTACGATTTTACAACTTCTAAGTTGGGTAAGGTAGTTGGTTACAACGGAGGGTTAGAACTCTCGCTCTCTTTCACTAGTTTAAAAGGAATTTTAGGCCCTAACTTTTTCTGTCCACGTCTTTAATATCACCAATATGAAGTCTTTAAAATTAACGATTGTTGTAGCCCTTTTATTGAATACGGCTTATGCCCAATTCGCCATGAATTCAAAGCGAATTGCAGACGTATACTTTGAAAATAAAGAGTATTTTGCTGCGGCAGAGTTTTATAAAAAGGTGTTACAAGTAGCTCCTGATAGTACAGGATTTGTGATACCTTATGGTTTCGAACAAAAAATGAAGAACGCAACCACTAAAAAGGAAGAATATGAGTATGCTGTATATCAGCTTGCAAATTCTTTAAGGTTGTATAAAAATTATCGCGATGCGGAATCATGGTACGCTATAGCTGTGAAGTTTGATAATCCGGAATACATTCAAAGTGGACTTTGGTATGGTGTGTGTTTACGTACTAATTTGAAATACGAAGAAGCAATCCAAGCGCTTGAAGCTTATATCGCAAAATATAATAAAGACGATGAATTTACCGCTAGAGCTAAGTTAGAAATTGCATCTTGTAAGTATGCTTTAAATGAATTAGAGTATCCCAGATTAGTAAATATTGCTAAGGTTAGAAATAACATTAACAACGAAGGTTCAAACTATGCACCGAATGTTGCTCAAGGTAAGCTTTACTTTACCTCATCAAGACCTGTTAGCGTAGAAGGTAAAGATCAAGTGTTAAAAGGTAGTGTGGGTATGTTTAAAGTTACAAAACAACCTACACCTTATTTAAACGCAATTTACGCTGTTGAGGGTGATAATTTTCAGAAAGAAAAAGTTGAAGTTAAAAAAGTAAATATCGACTTAAAGAAATTGGAGGCTGCTGCTTCTGCTGTTCATCCCAACGGAAACATGATGTTTATCACATCGTGGATTGGTGGGGATCAACTTGCCAATCGTAGCATTTATATTGCTAAAAAAGAAGGTGAAAAATGGTCGGAACCAGTTCCTGCTGGTGCAGATGTAAATATTGTAGGCTATAGTTCAATGCAACCTTCGGTTACGTATGATGGTAGATACTTGATATTTTCATCTAACAGGCCTGGAGGCGTAGGTGGCTACGATTTGTGGTTCGCTCCTTTACGTCCCGACGGTTCTTTAGGTAATGCTAGAAATATGGGTAAAGTGATTAACACAGTAAAGGATGAGCAGGCAGGTTATTTTATACCTGGCACGAGCAAGTTGCTGTTTTCTAGCAACGGACGGGTTGGCTTGGGGGGCTTCGATTTTTACGAAGCAAAGGGCGATTTTGTAGATTGGGAGGAGCCTGTTAACTTAGGTTACCCGTTCAACTCTGCAAAAGACGACATGTACTTTGCCAGCCTCGATGTTGATGCAAGAAGCGGTTATATCAGTTCAGACAGAGAATCGGTTTGCTGTTTAGAGGTTTTTAAAGTTTCTCGTGAATATTTCAATCTAGATGGAGAAGTTATCGATTGCAAAACGAAAAAGCCAATTGCCAACGTAACGGTAACTGTAAAAGGTCCTGAGATTGAGGAACAAGTGGTACAAACAGATGTTGCTGGCAGATATTCATTAAGGCTTGAAAGTAACCGAGGTCTAGAAATTAACGTTTCTAGAGACAACTACTTTTCGAAAAATATAGCCTACTCCTATAAAGATTTGGTTAAAAGTGATACTTTATTTAGTCCATCGATATGTTTAGAACCAATGATTATCAATAAACCTATCGTATTAGAGAACATTCTTTACGAGTTTGATAGTTATGAGTTAACAGATTCTTCTAAAATTATTTTAGATACACTTTATAAAGTAATGGTGGATAATCCAACCATCGAAATTGAACTTGGCGCACATACCGATAATATTGGTACAGCCGCTTACAATTTAGATTTGTCAGATAAGAGGGCCAAATCATGTGTTGACTACTTAATTTCGAAAGGCGTGGAGGTTAGCCGAATGACCTGGAGAGGATATGGATTCGTTAAACCAGTAGCACCAAATAAACTTCCAAATGGTAAAGATAATCCTGAAGGTAGAGCGTTGAATAGGCGTACCGAATTTAAGGTCACCAAACGTAATTGATTTAGTTAGTTCTTAATTAATAAAGTACCTAGAAAACAAAAGGCATGACTAATTTATTAGTCGTGCTTTTTTGCTTTTGACCTTTTAGCAAATTCATTTGTTAACTAAAGTGTAAGAACTCTTAACTTATTTGTATTTTTGTAGCTACATGGGAACAGCATTAGATTGGGGAATAAAAGGTTACAATAATTACGGTACTTATTTGCGTGAGCACTATAATGGTCAGCGTGTTTTTAAAGTAATTGTTGATGGCGGTTTTACTTGCCCCAATCGCGATGGTAGCAAAGGGTTTGGTGGTTGTACCTATTGTAATGTGGATTCATTTACCCCAGAGCTTTCTAGAAAATTGCCGACCTTAACCGAGCAATTGGTAGAAGGTATGCAACGAGCTCGAAACTCTTACCGAGCAGAAAAATTTATTGTTTATTTTCAGCCAAACACCAACACTTACGCTCCCACACATTATCTGAAGATGATGTATGATGAAGCTTTGTCTATACAAAGTGAAAACGTTGTTGGTCTTGCAGTAGGTACCAGACCAGATTGTATTGATGCGGAAAAGGTTGCTTTATTAGAAAGCTATACCGATCGATATGACGTCGATTTGGAGATGGGCATGGAGTCGATCTACGACGAAACCCTAGAGCAAATTAATAGAGGTTGCAGTCATGACGAGTTTGTGCAAGCGGTAGAATTGTTAAAAGACTCCAAACTTAATTTGTGTGTTCATACAATCTTTGGTTTTCCTTGGGAAACTCGTGAAATGATGCATGGCTATATTCACGAAATTAATCGCTTTCCGCAAATCAAATTTGTAAAATTTCATCATCTTCACGTGGTGGAAGGCTCTATTATGGGCGTTAAATACAAACGTGAACCTTTCAAATTATTTTCTTTAGAAGAGTATACCGACTTACTGTGTGAATTAATTCCACTTCTTCGTCCTGATATCGTTATTCAGAGATTATTCGGTATTTCAGATTGGGATTTGCTAATTGCTCCTAATTGGGGTCTTAAGAAATCGGCTATACAAAGCTATATAGATAAAGAAATCGAGCGACGTGGCGTTGTACAGGGATCTTTGTATATTTCAAAATAGAAAAATCTAAATTTATTCTTCGTTTTCTCAATTTTTAGTAGTTATTTCTGTTGTGTGATTGCTTTTTTTTAATACTAATTTATGGTATAACGTGTTTACATGTTTTTTTTTTGTTTTTTTTATCAAATATTGATGTGTTTTTTGTTTTATTTATATTTTTTTTGATGATTTTGATAAAATAATTAATGTTTTTATTTGAAAATGATAATATATTTTTAATTTAGTGTATAATTTACACTAAGATTAAGAAATATGTTTAAAATTCTATTTAAACAGTGGGCTCCTTTTGCAGTTTTGGTGCTTGTAGCATTGGCTTCATTGTTTGTTAAACCCTTAAGTAATTTCGATGATGGAAAATACAGTGCTCCAGACGTAGCATTTGTAATGATTGCAGCAGCTTTGGTATTCTTAATGACCCCAGGCTTAGCCTTTTTCTATGGAGGCATGGTTCATCGTAAAAATGTATTGTCTACTATGATAAAAAGCGTAGTTGCTGCGGGTGTGGTTTCCGTGCTTTGGATAGTGGTTGGTTTTAGTTTAGCCTTCGGCGATTCTATTGGTGGTTTTATTGGTAATCCTAAAACATTTTTCTTTTTTCAAGGCGTAAATTCTGGCCCTGCGTGGGGTTCTATCCCGTTAATGCTGTTCGCCATCTTTCAATGTATGTTTGCTATTATAACGCCAGGTTTAGTGGTAGGTGCGGTCGCAGAACGTATCCGATTTACGTCGTATATCTTGTTCATTGTTTTGTTTGGCATTTTTGTGTACTCGCCACTAGCGCATTGGACTTGGCACGAAAACGGAATTTTACTTAAAATGGGCGTTTTAGATTTCGCAGGCGGAACTGTGGTGCATATCTCTGCAGGTATGGCTGCATTAGCAGGTGCTATGGTTTTAAAACGCAGACAATCTCATTTAGAACATAAAGAAGTTCCACCGGCTAACATTCCATATGTGCTCATAGGAACCGGTTTACTGTGGTTTGGTTGGTTCGGTTTTAATGCAGGCTCTGCTTTGGGCGCTAACACCTTGGCTGTTTCGGCCTTTGTTATTACTAATATTGCAGCGGGTTCGGCGGGTTTGTCATGGATGTTTTTCGATGCTGCCCGAGGAAAAAAGCCATCTGTGCTTGGGTTTTGTATAGGCGCTGTAGTTGGTTTAGTGGCCATCACCCCTGGTGCCGGTTTTGTAAGCATACCATCTAGTATTTTTATTGGAGTTTGTGCCGCAATCATATCCAATCTAGCCGTTTCGTGGAAACAAAAAACAAGTTTAGATGATACTTTAGATGTATTTCCTTGTCACGGTGTTGGCGGTATTGTGGGTATGCTGCTTACCGGTGTGTTTGCTACAAAAACGGTTAATCCCCACGGAGTGGATGGTTTGCTTTACGGAAATCCAGAATTTTTTATCATCCAACTAAAAGGGATGTTACTATCAGTGGTGTTCAGTTTCTCGGTATCCTTCCTCATATTTAAATTGATCAACTTAATTTTGCCTATCCGCGTAACCGCTGATGAGGAAAAAGAGGGTTTGGACAGTACGCAACATAATGAGAAATATTTTCAGGGTCATCTCATTTTAGAAACTATTAATAAGGAGGAGGAAATGTACCATTCATCATAGCACTTAACTAACCTATTATAACTAACCTAACCTTTTAAATTATGAAAAGAAATGTACGAAGGGCAATGCTCAGTATTGCAATGGCAGCGCTTTGCCTCAACTCATCACTTGCGCAAGAAAAAGAAGAGGCAGAAGATAAGCTATCTTTCACTTTATCTCTAAATCACGATGCTTTTTTTGGCTTCAATCCGATGTTAAGCAGCGCCTATGCGCTCAACGAAAAAACAGCTCTGACTTTCTACGGAATTCAATGGGGTGCGGGTACAGCATGGGGTAATTGGACTGAGTTTGGTGTTGGTGCTAGTTTTCAAGCGGCTGAAAGTCTTTCTATAAACCCACAGCTTGGGGTTACAATGGATAACTTGTTGTCGAGTTTTGCCAATGGGCCAAGTGTAGTTGGTGATGGGATTGTACCCAATCTGACAATGAACCTGAGTTCCCATAAATTGGAAGGTCAGCTGTATGCTGGATATTATGCGCAGCTGAGAAAAGAAGGGGCAGCAGGCGCAAATTACGTACATTATTGGACTAACCTAGGTTGTAAATTAAGTAGCTCCTTCTCAATGGGTGCACACTTCGAGCATCTGTTTAGAGATGGTGGAAGCGATAATACCCATTTCGATCAGTAATATACTTGGATTGGTCCCTACATTCAATTCGCTAAAAAAAGCGCCGGATTAAGGCTCTCTGCAGGAGCTAATGTTCGGGATAACGCAGCGAATACCGGCGATATCGATTTCTACAAATTAGCCTTTTTTGTCAATCTATAACAAAATCCTAATTAAAGAAGGTTGGAAAGGCTGATCTTCTTTAATTTCAATGTACCATTTTGTCTGCGCAAGTAGAGCTTGCAAAAGCTTCAGGTTTAGCTTTAAAAATAAATCCCATACTTAGAATATATCCCATCGCTTCATTTAAGGCTTTATTAGATTTAAATTGCGGATTGGTGTTGATGTCTGCATGCACTTCCAAATCCACATCATAAATGTCTAGTAAATCGCAAATGGAATAGGCAGTTTCAATAGATTTTTGCACTTCTAACAACATACGCTCCTTTATGCTCATCTTTTGCGATGACTTTTCTTGAGCAATGTACATAAAACCTCCGTGCTGTTCTCTCAGTAAAACGATTACCGTCGCAAAATCTGTATGATTGCTTTTTACTTGCGAATCAGTACCGATACATACCTTTAGTTTGTAACCACACTCCGTTTCACGTATAATAGCATTTTCAACTTCTTCCAAAATCGACGAACGAATAACTTCGCCACTAAATTTTTTCCAGGTCATAACTAAGAGTTTAAGAGGTGAACATTTACATCAACTATCTTAAAATTAAAGGTTTATCATTATCTATTTGTTAAGTTGTTATTATTTTTTTTGTCAACATTATGCTGGTTATCAACAGGTTCTCGTTTATTAAACGTTTATTGAGTGGTTATTGTTCGGAAGTCTTTGTGACCGCATTGGATTAATCTCTGCACAAAAACGTACAATACTTATGGTAATGCCTACCTTTGCAGTATGAATTTGCAAACACTGCTCAATAATCTTAATATTAAAAAGCTTAACGCCTTACAGGAAGATGTAATAGAAAAAGCCGAGACAGGGAACGATTTATTAGTTCTTGCGCCGACCGGATCAGGTAAAACGTTAGCATTTTTACTGCCAGTTTTAAGTAAATTGAGTTCGGAGGTATCAGGTGTGCAGTGTTTAATTGTAGTGCCTTCTCGAGAATTGGGTCTTCAAATTGAGCAAGTTTTCAAGCAAATGGCTACTGGGTACAAGGTTTTGTGCTGCTACGGCGGGCATGCTGTAAAAATTGAGCGTAACAGCTTGGTTGAAGCGCCAGCTGTACTAATAGGAACGCCGGGTCGTTTAGCGTTTCATTTACGGGAGAGAAATTTTGATGAAAATTCAGTTAAAATACTCGTGTTAGACGAATTTGATAAATCACTTGAGTTTGGATTTGAAACAGATATGTCTTTTATCATTAATCGATTGTTTGGCCTGCGCCAAAGGCTCTTAACTTCAGCCACGGCAATGGAAGCCATTCCTAGCTTTACGGGTGTAAAGGATTATAAAGAAGTAAACTATTTACGTGAATTAGAGGTTGTTCCAGATTTAACGCTGAAGAGAATTGATACTTTGGCCGAGGAAAAATTGTATACCTTGTTCAAACTCATTTGTAAGATTGGTGAAAAATCCATGCTAATTTTCTGCAATCACAGGGAAACTGTAGACAGGATTAGCGATTTGCTTATCGATCATGATTTGGTACACGGTATTTTTCACGGTGGGATGGAGCAGGACGAACGTGAACGTGCTTTATTAAAGTTTAGAAATGGTAGTGTAAAAATTCTTATCACTACTGATTTAGCAGCCAGAGGTCTAGATATTCCAGACGTGCAGTGCATTATTCATTATCAATTACCATACACTAAGGATGCCTTTGTACATAGAAACGGGCGTACCGGAAGAATGAAAGCAAAAGGTATGGTTTATTTAATCTTCGCTGAAGGTGAGGAGTTTCCTTATTTAGAGAAAGATATTCCTGTGGAAACATTAGACGGAAATTATACAATTCCTCCAGACAGTGAGTGGCAAACCCTTTATATTGGTGCTGGCAAGAAAAATAAAGTTAATAAAATCGATATTGTGGGTTTCTTATTAAAATCGGGTGGTTTAAGTAAAAATGATGTGGGTTTAATTGAGGTGAAAGACCAAACTGCTTACGTGGCCGTAAAAAGGAAATTAGCGTCGACATTGGTTGCGAATTTGAAAGATCAAAAGATAAAGGGTAAAAAAGTAAAGGTGGAAATTGCTTCTTAATTGTCAATTAAGCGGTATATTTGACTATTCTTATTGAGAATTTATGACGAATAACGATATTTTAAAGAAACTACGAGTAGCTCTATCATTAAACAGTGACCAGATTATTGAGATATGTAATCTCGTTGGCTTTAAAGTGACTAGAGCTGAGTTGGGTGATATTTTTAGAAAGGAAGATCATCCGAACTTTAAAAAATGTGGCGATCAGATTTTGCGTAATTTTTTAAATGGCTTAGTCATCTATAAAAGAGGACCACGCGAAGAAAAAAACAGCTAGTTTAAGTACTGGCGCTCTGTTTTCCTGTTAATCAACTTAGCAATTCTTTCCAGAAATACATCCATTTTGAATGGTTTGGCTAAAAAATCATCTGGAGGTATGCCATCTGGAGGTATGCTAGAACTATTAATGTCTTGAGCGTGATATAACCCGGACATCATTAATACTGGGATGTGTTTGGTGGAAGGATTTGTTTTTAGTTCGTGGTTAATTGATCTTCCATCAAGTTTGCCAAGTACAACGTCTAATATGATGAGATCTGGATTGCTACCGGCAACTATATCGGCAAGTAATGTAGCGTCGCTCACTGGTATAACATCGTATCGGCCCAATTCAAGCACCAATTGTATCGTGTCTAAAACTTCTTCATCATCATCTACTACAATAATTCTTTTCATGGAAACAAATATAACATTGTTCTAATACTATTAGAACAACAAAATAGTATTGAAGTTTGTATTAAAAACTTTAATTTTACTTTGGTACTAAAGTAATTAAAAAGCTCAACATCTATTCTTATTAGTTTTTATAATTTAGAAGTTGCGAATTTGTGTTATTCTCCTGCAATGTTTGTTCCTTTGCAGTATGTTATGTAAGTGTGGTTCCTCAAAAAATTACGATCAATGTTGTGGCGTTTATCACCTCAATCATTCGGCAATAGCTAGAGCGGAAGTACTAATGCGCTCTAGGTATTGTGCCTATGCAATGCAAAATATCGACTTTATATATCAGACTACGCACCCGAATTTTCGTAAGGGCTTAAGCAGGGCTGATATTTTAGATTGGGCTAAACGTAATAAATGGATGGGCTTAGAAATTATCAAAACAACCCTAAAAACGGTAGAATTTAAAGCGCACTACTTGGATGAGCGCTTTGAACCTCAAATTCATCATGAGAAATCTACCTTTGAGGAAGTTGGAAGTAAGTGGTATTTTGTAAAGGGCGTTTATCCGTAAAAAATGAGAGCCACTTTTTTAAAGTGGCTCTCATAATATTTCTAGTTAAAAGTGGAATCTAGCGCCAATACTTGGGTTAAGTAAGTTGCCTCTGAAACCGAATTCTTTATATTTTCTAGTATCATTGTTACTGTACTCTCTCGTTTCAGATTCGTAGTATAAACCATCAAGTTGCAATTCAATAGCTATATTTTTACTTGCAAAAAATGCCACACCTGGAGACAAATAAATACCAAAACCATTTTCATCATAATTTTTGGTAGTCACTTTATTATTATTGTCTAAGTCTTTTTCATTACCAAAATAAAAAGGAACAGCAATTTCGGCAAAAGCTTTAAATTGTGAACCTAAATTATAGTATTTACGAACTGATGGTGCAATAGAAAATTCTTTTCCGATGTAGTCTTTATCTTCTTTGTATTGCGAGTAACCAACGCTAAGACCTAAAGCTAAATCATTTTTAATAAAATAATGTACTTGCGGGGTAAGGTTGAAACTTGTGTATTTGCCTTCGCTTGAATTAGTATATTCATATTTTTCGTTTGAATAGTTAATTCTACCGCCTAAAGCAAGTGTACCTTTTTCTGTTTGCGCATTCGAACTAAGTGTAAAACCGGTAACGGCAATTAAAGAGAATAATAATTTTTTCATGTTAATTTAAATTGTTTTTATTGGCCGCAAAGATGCTAATTCATTCTTAAAAAGAGTAAATATGTAATTGCATTTTTTTTAACTAAGGTCTAATTTTTTGATTCTTAGTCTGTTGGAAATTGGGTGGGTTTCTTCGATGCGAAAAAACTAAGTGTTTTCACGTTTATATATTAAAAATGTGATTGTTAATACATAAGTTTTGGGATTTAAAAACTTTAATTTTATAGAGTTTTTATAAAAAAGAGCCCCAGTAACATTACCGGGGCTCTTTAAATTGCTTAGGATTTTTAACAACTATTAGTTTAGGAACACGAATTTCTTGTCGAACATATCGAGTTTTATCTTACTGTCTTTATCTACTTTACCTGCTAAAATATCTTTGGATAGCTCATTTAAAATACGTTTTTGTATTACACGTTTTAAAGGTCTGGCGCCAAATTGAGGGTCGTAACCTAGTTCCGCTAACCAATCCAAGGCTTCAATACTTGCTTCGATAGAAATGCCCATTTCGGCAAGTGTATCTTGCACCTGCTTAAATTGTAAAGCCACTATGTCTCTAATTTCTGTTCTGTTTAGTGGCGTAAACATAATCAGTTCATCAATTCTATTTAAAAACTCGGGGCGAATCGTTTGTTTCAATAACTCGAATAATTCGCTTTTCGTTTTAGCAATTACACCATCCCTGTTATCATCATCTAAATCCTTAAAATTATCTTGAATTAGATGAGAACCAATGTTTGAAGTCATGATGATGATGGTGTTTTTAAAATTCACCACACGGCCTTTGTTATCTGTTAACCTGCCATCATCTAAAACTTGCAACAAGATGTTAAATACATCCGGATGTGCCTTCTCAATTTCATCTAACAACACTACCGAATAAGGTTTTCTTCGCACAGCTTCTGTCAGTTGTCCACCTTCGTCATAACCCACATACCCTGGAGGCGCACCTATTAAACGGCTTACTGCGTGACGCTCTTGGTATTCACTCATATCAATTCGGGTCATCGCGTTTTCATCGTTAAATAAAAACTCTGCAAGTGCTTTGGCCAATTCGGTTTTACCTACACCCGTTGTCCCTAAAAATATGAACGATCCGATAGGCTTGCGTTTGTCTTGCAAGCCAGCTCTTGATCTGCGAATAGCATCAGAAATTGCCTCGATGGCTTCGTTTTGGCCCGCCACACGTTTGTGTAATTCTTCTTCCAAATTCAACAATTTCTCACGCTCGCTTGCTACCAATTTCGTCACCGGAATGCCAGTCCAACGCCCAACAACACCGGCAATATCATCAGCAGTTACCTCTTCTTTAAGCATTCGGCTTTGATCTTGTCGGTTAGCTAAATCGGCTTTTAGTTTTTCAACTTTGTCCTGAGCCTCTTTAATTTTACCGTAACGTAGTTCGGCCACTTTGCCATAGTCTCCAGCTCTTTCAGCTTGTTCTGCTTCTAATTTAAAGTTTTCAATTTGCTCCAATTCAGAGTTTACAGCTTCCACCAAATCTTTTTCACCTTGCCATTTTGCTCTAAACTCATCTCGCTCTGCGGATAAATTGGCAATTTCTTCACTAAGTTCTTTTACTTTTTTATCGTCTTTTTCACGTTTTAAAGCTTCACGCTCAATTTCCAAACGCATAATTTCACGTTCCAAGGCATCTACGTTTTCTGGCACACTGTCCATTTCCATACGTAATTTAGATGCCGCTTCATCCATCAAATCAATCGCTTTATCTGGCAAAAATCGATCGGCAATGTATCTTTGCGACATTTCCACAGCAGCAATAATGGCCTCGTCTTTAATACGTACTTTATGATGCGTTTCGTAACGTTCTTTTAAGCCACGTAAAATTGAAATTGCATCTTGCGTATCAGGTTCATCAACCAATACCTTTTGAAAACGACGTTCAAGCGCCTTATCCTTCTCTAAATATTTTTGATATTCGTCTAAAGTTGTCGCACCGATAGCTCTTAATTCGCCTCTGGCCAAAGCTGGTTTTAAAATGTTTGCCGCATCCATCGCACCTTCGCCACCGCCAGCACCAACAAGCGTGTGTATCTCATCAATAAATAGCACAATTTCTCCATCGCTTTGCGAAACTTCTTTTACCACCGCTTTTAAACGCTCTTCAAACTCGCCTTTATATCTTGCTCCCGCGATGAGTGCACCCATATCTAAAGAGTAAACCACCTTCGATTTCAGGTTTTCTGGAACATCACCTTTAATAATTCTAAAAGCGATGCCTTCGGCGATAGCCGTTTTACCCACGCCAGGTTCGCCAATTAAAATTGGATTATTCTTTGTTCTACGCGATAAAATTTGAATAACACGCCTAATTTCTTCATCTCGTCCAATTACTGGATCCAACTTTCCGCTTTCGGCGTACTCATTTAAGTTACGAGCATATTTGCCTAGCGCTTGATACGTAGCTTCTGCATTTTGGTCGGTTACTCTATTATCTCCGCGTAGCGATACAATGGCTTTCTTTAAATCTTTTTCGTTTACACCTTGCTCTTTTAATAACTTAGATGTATTATCGCTTACTGATAATATGCCTAACAAAATGTGTTCTACCGACACAAATTCATCTTTAAATTCTTTAAGAAAACCTTGTGCCTTTTGCAAAGCTGAATTAGCATTGGCCGATAAATAGAGGTTACTGCCGCTCACTTTTGGAAATTTGGCAACATCGTCATCTAGTTTTTGACCAAGTATATTGAGGTTGACGTTAAGTTTTTTTAGCACATAAGAAATCACGTTTTCGTCAACAGTTAACAAACCTTTTAAAAGGTGTGCTGGCTCAATAGCTTGTTGCTGATTGCCTTGCGCTATTTCGGAGGCTTTTTGAACAGCCTCTTGGGCTTTTATGGTGAAGTTGTTGAAATTCATAATTTATTTTCTTTTTCCTGTTATGTTCAAAACAAATGCCATTGCCGTGTGGCGCATCAAATCGGAAATTTTGTCGTATATATTTATATTTAAAAGACTAAATGTCTGATTTTTAGTATTTTATAGTGAAAAAATGACAGGTGTTGTGCCGCTAAGGCTTTAAGCTTATCTTTGTTTTTTCTTTTAATCCTTGATGAAAAACTTTATCACTAGCTATTTCGACGTATACAAAGGCTTATCGGCTCCGGCCTGGATGCTTTCCATTGTAATGCTTGTAAATAGGAGCGGAGCAATGGTAGTACCTTTCCTTGGTGTTTATATGGTGAAGCATTTAGGTTTCTCTTTGGGGCAAGCGGGTATTTTGTTAAGCATTTTCGGAGTAGGTTCTGTACTTGGATCTACCATCGGCGGGTGGTTAACAGACAGGTTCAGTGCTTTTAAAGTACAACTGTTTAGTTTAAGTGCTGTGGTGCCGGTATTTCTGGTTTTGCCACATTTGGTTACTTTTACGAATTTGGGCATCGGTATCTTTGTGTTAAGTTCTGTAGGAGAGGTTTTTAGACCAGCCAATTCGGTTTCCTTATCTCATTACTCAACGCCAGATACGGTGGTAAGGAGCTTTACGCTTAACCGTATGGCTTTAAATTTAGGCTTCTCCATCGGACCAGCTTTAGGCGGTTTTTTGGCAGCTTATTCATACGATTTGCTCTTTTACGGCAACGCATTTGCTGCATTTGTGGCTGCACTTATTTTCTACTTTTACTTTAAGAATAAGAAAGGTTTTGATAATAGTAAGGCCGAAAAAGCAGAAGGCGATTTACCTTATCAATCCCCGTACAAAGATGGTCCATTTTTGGTTTTTACCTTGCTAAGCATTTTGTTTGCCATCTGTTTCTTCCAGTTGTTAAGCACGCTGCCTTTGTACTACCGACAAGTATATCAGCTCAGCGAAAAAAGTATAGGCGTAATTTTAGCTTACAGTGGGGTAGTTGTTTTCAGCTTAGAAATGCTTATTGTGCATATCGCAGAGCGACGTACAACTGCTGGCAACGCAATTATTTTGGGTGTGTTTTGTTGTGGCGTAGCTTTTCTTTCCTTACTGCTAACTGAAGGGGTTTGGTTATTATATCTATCGATGTTTATTTTGTGTATTGCCGAAATTTTGGCGATGCCATTTATGGCTACCGTTACGCTAAAGCGCTCTAACAAGAAAAACAGAGGGACGTATATGGGGCTAAACTCGCTGGCTTTATCTGGTGGGTTAATATTTGCACCCGTATTAGGCACAAAAGTGGCAGATCAGTTTGGATTTGATATCTTATGGTTTGGAACTGGTATATTGGCTACCGCTACCACTATTGGTTTTTATTTCTTGATGAAACGGATGAAGCTTAGCAAATAAAAAGGGAAGCTTTTTGAGCTTCCTTTCTTACTATCCTAAAATTTCTTTTAGCTTTTTTGTTTGATGATCTGCTAGTTTTTGTAGTGGACCAGCAGCAATCATTTTCATCATCATATTCAAATCTGCAGAAATGGTGTGCGTAGCTGTTGTACTTCCATTCCCATTATCCTTAACTTCCCATTGCAACGATAAATCAAAAGGTGGTTTCTCTGTAGGTACAGCAATTAATTTTTCATTTTCTATTCTCTCGGAAATATGTATCGCTAATTTAGCCATATTTTGGATAGTAAAAGCAGCAGTATCAACAGTTGACGACCAATTGTAAATGTTCTCTGGCATCAATTGTTGGTGGTTGTTCAAATCTGCAAGAAACTGATACACCTTTTCTAAAGGTAAATTAATTTCAACGGCACTTGTGATGATTGTCATTGTGTGGTTTGTTAGGTTGTTATACAGTTTCGGCTTTTCCCCATTCAGCTGGGTTTTCACGCCATTTGTTTAAAAATTCGATATCAGATTTTGCAATAATTGCGTGTTCTGCAGCATACTCAATTAATGCTTTATAATTAGAGAGGGTCGAGTATCTGCATTTAGCTTCAGCGAAATTTTCATCAGCTTGCTTAAACCCATAAGTGAAAATTGCGACCAAGCCGGCTACCGAAAGACCAGCATTTCTAAGGGCGTCAA
The DNA here is from genome assembly GCA_045629525.1 of Pedobacter sp. GTDB lineage: Bacteria > Bacteroidota > Bacteroidia > Sphingobacteriales > Sphingobacteriaceae > Pedobacter. The sequence goes on along the minus strand of JAZQRH010000022.1, from coordinate 159,654 downwards.
CAGCTTGTAAACTGCTTTTTCCAGTAGAAATTAAATCTTCGATAACTACTACTCTTTGGCCTTCAATAACTTCGCCTTCAATTAAGCTGCCGGTGCCGTGCTCTTTTGCTTTAGCACGTACGTAAATAAAAGGTAAACCAAGCTCTTGTGCTACCAATACCCCCTGCGGAATACCAGCAGTTGCAACACCAGCAATTACGTCTACCGCACCATATTCCTCTTGTATCAATTGTGCCAATTTCTGACGAATGTAAGTTCTTACAGACGGGTGCGACAAGGTAATACGATTATCGCAATATATTGGCGATTTCCATCCCGATGCCCAAGTAAATGGATTAGCAGGTTGTAATTTAATTGCTTTAATTTGTAATAGAAATTCAGCTACTTTTAATTCAATATCACTTTTATTGTACATGGCACAAAAATACGTAATTTATATTAACGATAGTACTTTGTTTATAACTACTAAAGAACCAAGCTTAGTAGATAAATTTCAACAAATTGAGGAAGAGGGCTTTGATTTCGCACTTTTTTATGAAAAGGTAAAAAGAGAGAAGGCGAAAAACTACTTTATTTTGACCGAGTATCCTAAGTGTTTATTTAAAGGTATTAGAGATAGTCTAGTGTCCATAAAAGCTGCAGGCGGCTTAGCCTCAAATAGTAAAGGCGAATACTTATTTATCTTTAGAAATGGTAAGTGGGATTTGCCTAAAGGGAAAGTAGAAAAAGGTGAAAAAGTAAAAATTGCGGCAGTTCGAGAAGTAGAGGAGGAATGCGGGGTGGAAATTCAAAAACGCAATGAGCGTATTTGTAAAACTTACCACGTTTACGTAATGGATAATAAACTCATTTTGAAAACAACAAGTTGGTATGCAATGGAGGTGAAAGGTAATCCAAAACTGGTGCCGCAAACTGAAGAAGGAATTACTGAGGCAGTTTGGGTGAAAGCAAATGCAATTGAAGCAAAAACCAAAAATACTTATGCTGCCATTATAGATGTTTTAAGCTACAGCGGATTAGTATAGTAAGCTTTAATTACGAGCGTTTGAGCATTCTTTTATAAGAATGCTAGGGTTTCCTTCGGTACAAATTGGCTAATGTCGCCATTGTTTCTTAAGATATCCCTTACAATAGTAGAGCTTATCGCCGAAAAATCGGGCTTACTGAGTAAAACGATGGTTTCTATTTCGGGCATCATTGTTTTGTTGATTTGGGAAATCGCTCGTTCGTATTCGAAATCGGCTGCTGTACGTACTCCTCTAACCATATAATTGGCACCAATTTTACGTGCAAAATCTACGGTTAATCCCGAATAGGTTTGTACTTCAACCTGGTGCTGTTCATCTTTAAAGATGGCTTCTACAATAACTTTACGTTGCTCAGGCTGTAAAAAGCTTTGCTTTGAGCTGTTTAAACCGATGCCTATCACCACTTTATCAAACAAAGGTAAAGCTCGTCTAACAATATCAACGTGGGCAATAGTAATGGGATCAAACGAACCTGGAAATAAAGCGATTTTCATATTCAAATATAGCTAAATATTGGGAGAGGTTACGGTAATTACGGGTTCGAAAAAACTAAACGACGAATAGCCGTACTTTCTAGTCTCTACATAGCCTGGAAGTTTGGTTAAGCGTAACATTGAAGGATGCTCGACCACTAAAATGCCATTCTCTTTTAATAGTTGATGTTTCGCCACCAATTCTGGCAGCAAAGGTATGGTGGGCAAATCGTATGGTGGGTCTGCAAAAATAATATCATATTTATCGGTAGCTTGTGCAAGAAACTTAAAAGCATCCGCTTTGCGAATATCTATGCTGCTAAGTTCGTGCTTATCTTTAACCGATTTTAACCAAGCCACACAGCCTGGATGCTTGTCAACAGAAGTAATGTTTTTTACTTCCCGAGAGGCAAACTCAATGCTAATACTACCGGTACCCGTGAAAATATCTAAAACGTCACATTCGTCAAAATCGTAACGATTAACTAAAATGTTAAATAATGCCTCCTTGGCCATGTCTGTAGTCGGCCTAACCGGAAGTTTTGCTGGTGCGAAAAATTGCAACCCTTTTAAATTACCACCAACTATTCGCATTCTTGTAGAGCAAGTAAATTGGTGTAATAATGCGCAGGCATATCATCTATAATGCTAACGTCTAAATTAGAGGCAACAGGGAGAAAGCTCACTTCACTAAAATATTCTTTAATGCGATAAAACTTCTCATCTCCTTCGTTAATAATGCCACATAGCTTTACCTGAGTGCTTTCAGAATCGATATCAAGTTGTTTTGCCGTTAATAGTAGGTAGTAGGTAAATTCGTCGAGGTCATCAAACTGGAAATCTTTTTGAAAGACGATTTGTTTGCCTCTTTGATGAATTAAGGTGAAAGATTTAGCTGTAAAATCTACAACTAAGGTGTCTGGCTCAACTTTAGAAATAAGTTGCAATAAACCCGTGTTTTCGAAAAGTATTTTGTTATCGCTCCAAGTCTGTGTTATTGCATTTGCCATCTGCTCCGACAAAGAAAATACAGTCGTAAATTCATCGTTTTGCTCTTGCGTGAAAAATTTTGAACCCTCTGTATTTTCTAGAAAGGCTGACTGATCTGCCGCAAAATCGTGCGTAAATAAAGCATTAGGAATGCAAATAAAATTATTGGCGGTTACAGCAACCTTAACTTTTTTATAGTTCAGTTTTAAATAGCCGTCTGCTTTAATTCTTTCTAAAAACTTCTGTTTGCCATCTTCACATTCTTGCTCATCGTACACAGCGTAAAGCAATTGTTGCTCATCATCGGTGATAGCGTAGCTAAAGGTGTCGTTACCAATTTTTACCGTCAAACTTAGTTTTTCGCTAAGCGAAGGATCGAAATCGGGATTGATTAGAAGAATGCTGTTATTATTCATGTATCAGCAAAAATAATTCTTTTTTCTATAACATTACATTGCATCTTTGCTAAATGGATAAGGCAAGCCTAATTTCTCAGTTATATCCGTTCGAACCTACTGCCGAGCAATTGATGTTTTGTAAGGCTGCAGCTCGATTTCTTAGTACTCCTCAGTCAGATGCCTGTTTTGTACTAAAGGGCTATGCCGGTACTGGAAAAACCACGTCTATTGCTGCCTTGGTTAAAGCTTTACCTAAGCTTGGGTTAAAATCGGTTCTACTTGCGCCTACGGGTAGGGCGGCAAAAGTAATGAGTAATTATTCAGGGAAGAAGGCGCTCACCATTCATAAAAAAATATACAGAAAAAAAAGTGCAATAAGCGTTGACATGGTTTTCCAGTTGGCTCCGAATTTAGCACAAGACACCGTATTTATCATTGATGAGGCTTCTATGGTGGCTGATGAATGGAATTCTACCAATGGTTCATCATTACTCGGAGATTTAATAGAATACGTATTTCAGCCTGCACCAAACGGCGAACCTAAAAATTGCTATTTGCTTTTTGTCGGAGATACGGCTCAGCTACCTCCCGTAGGTAGTGTAGATAGTCCTGCACTGAACCCTGAGTATTTGCAAAATAGCTTCCATTTGACTGTAACCGCAATAGAACTTACTGAAGTGGTTAGGCAACAACGGCAATCAGGCATTTTGGCCAACGCGACTATGTTGCGGACCATTATCAACACGGATGAAGCGGATGTAACTTGGCCTAAATTCATGACTAAAGGCTATAAAGATATCTTTAGAATGACTGGGTTAAAGTTTGTAGAAGGCTTGGAATATGCGTACGGAAAATACAGTTTAGAGAATTGCTTGGTCGTTTGTCGGTCAAATAAATCGGCAAATATTTATAATAACCAAATTCGGTCTCGGTTGCTTTACCGAGAAGAAGAATTAACGGGCGGCGACTATGTAATGATTGTGCGCAACAATTATTTCTGGCTACCAGATGATAATGAAACCGCTTTTATTGCCAACGGCGATATGGCAAAAATTACAAGGGTGCGTGGCGAAGAGGAACGCTACGGATTTAGGTTTGCTGAAGTTCAGATGGAGTTGGTTGATTTTCCAGAGATTGGAGCAATTACCTGTAAAGTGTTGCTAGATACGCTGCAGATAGAAAGTCCAAACTTACCCTACGATAGCAGTAAGAAAATTTTCGAGGGTTTGATGGAAGACTATGAACATATATCCAGCCGTAAAGACCGTTTCGAAGCTATTAAGAAAGATCCATACTATAACGCTTTACAAATAAAGTTCGCCTATGCAGTAACTTGTCACAAGGCTCAAGGTGGGCAGTGGGATGCCGTTTTTGTGGATCAAGGTTACCTCACGGAGGATATGATTGATTTAGATTTTTTGCGCTGGCTTTACACCGCAGTAACCCGAGCAAAAACAGAACTTTTCTTAGTAAATTTTGGTAAGGATCTTTTTAAGGAGCAAATACAAGAAGAATTTTAAGCACTTGCTAGTGGCAAGCTAATTACAAAGGTAGTTCCCTCATCCTCCTTGCTTTCCACTTTCAGCTCTCCATTATGTCTTTCCACAATTTTGTGAGCAATGTGTAAGCCTAGCCCTATGGATTTTTCGCCTTGTAGCCCCTCGCGTCCGGCCTTCGAAAATTGATCAAAAATTAGAGATTGTAGATGTTGCGGTATCCCGATGCCAAAATCTTTTATTTTGATGCAGGCCATATCTTCAATTCTGCTAATGGTAATGTCTATAGGTTTATAAATACTAGAAAACTTAAAAGCATTGCTAATCAAATTATCGATTACACGTTCTAATTTAGATGGATTTGCCTCTATGGTAATGATACCAGTCTCTTCAATTAACCTGATCTTTCTTTCTGTATTGGTTTGCCATTTTTCAATAGTTTTAGCTATAAAATCTTTAAGCACAATCACCTCTGTTGGGAATGAGTAGTCGTTCTGTTTTGCAGCTTCTATCAAGTCGTTGATAATTGTTTTAGCTTGATCTGCCGAATTTACGATCATCTTTGCTTCGTTATTCTCATCGTCTTCTAGCAACATTAAGTGGCCCAAGGCTTCAATATTATTCAAGGGAGTTCTCAAATCATGGGCAACAAAAGAAAGTATTTCTCCTTTTTGATTGTTCAATTTTAAAATTTCTAAGTTTTTCTCTTCTAACTCTTTTAGCTTCACGAAGTGAGTAGATTTGAAATAATAGCAATATCTCGAAAAGGTGATAAACACAATGCTCAATACTATACCTGCAAGAGAGTTAAGTGATCGGTCGTGCGACGTTAGGTCAGGGAAGATCATCAAAAAGAAATACAAGGTGCTAATATAGCTTACCGCCAGAAATAAACTTTTAAACTCAATGGCAAAAAACAAGCTCACTGTACTAATACCAATTAAATACATCGTAAGCATGTTCCGTGCATTATGTAACGAAAGCAAATGGCTCATGCTTAAACTCATGGTGAGCATGTAGATTACAAAAATTAGCACAATACCTTTGCGTTCTAATTTGTTCACTTTGGGGTTTCTTAAAGCATATGTACTGGTAAGTACAAAAGTTATAGAACCTAATACATGCACGGCGAGTAAGGTAGATATCTCGTTGAAATAACTCAAACTACTTACACTTTCCCTAAAAATAAAAGAGAAAGCAGTGAGGGAGAAGGTGATAAAAAAAATCACAAAACTGATTACCTTAACTTGTCGCAAATTGGCAAAGCTATAGAAATAATCAAATTCTTTGTTGAATTGCGAGGGCGTTGTATATGTTAGAAATTTTATCAAGGCGTAAGTCTGAACTACAAATTTAGGAACATTTTATATAAAACTTATGGCTCTATAAGTTTTATATAAATATAAGCTTCTCTAACTAAACATCATCAGAATGTGCCATTTTTATTATTGGTTTCTTTTATTACATTTGATGTATGCTTTCTAAGAAAACAAAATATGCAATTAAGGCGTTAGTAGCGCTTGGTAAAAACTTAGATCGCCCACCTATGCAAATTTCCAAAATTGCTGAGGAGGAGCGTATCCCAAAGAAATTTTTAGAGCAAATACTACTAGATCTTCGTAATGCTGGGTTTTTGTACAGTAAAAAGGGTGCTGGGGGTGGCTATAGCCTTAACAAAAAGCCAGAGGATATTTTCTTAGTTCAAATCTTACGACTTACTGATGGTCCGGTGGCCATGTTGCCATGCGCTAGCTTAAATTTTTATCACAAATGTGATGAATGCAAAGATGAAGTTAATTGCGGTATTAGGTCTGCGTTTATCGATGTAAGGGATGCTACCTTAAAAATTTTGGGAGAAACCAGTATCGCGGATATCATCGCTAAAGAAGATCTATCTGCTCAAATCATCTAATCATTCCAGATTACGTAACAGTCTGATAAACTGTTTCGTTTCTTTGTTCTCACGGCAAAATCAAATATTTTCATTTTAATTACTACTATTTCTATATACTTTATATATTTGCAGGATTAAATCTATATTTTCATACCGTCGAATGTGTAAGATGAATATCGTTGAAAAGCGAGTTAAGAGGCAAGCTATATAATTTTAATTAAGATATATTAATGCTTCTCTGGCTTAGAGAAGCATTTTTTTTGATACGAACCCAACAACCAACATGCAAAGTTTTAGAACCGAACTAGAAAATCCAATTGTAGAGCAAGATATTATCGACTTAGAGCGTAAAATTAAAGCTTTTAGAGAAGGAACAATACACGAAGAAAAATTTAGAAGCTTACGTTTAGCTAGGGGAGTATACGGTCAGCGCCAACCTGGTGTGCAAATGATCCGTATTAAACTGCCCTTCGGTAAGGTAACTTTTAAACAATTATTACGCATTGCTGATGTTTCTGATAAATACGGAAGCTCTAATTTGCATTTAACTACGCGTCAAGATATTCAAATCCACTATGTGAGTTTAGACAGAACACCTGAGCTTTGGTCGGAGTTAGAACAAGATGATATTACACTACGTGAAGCTTGTGGCAATACTGTCCGTAACGTAACTTCTTCGCCAATATCTGGTATCGATCCTGAGGAGGTTTTCGACGTTTCTCCCTATGCACAGGCTGTTTTTCAATACTTCTTACGTAATCCAATTTGCCAGGAAATGGGCAGAAAGATCAAAATTTCTTTCTCTTCGAGTGATAAAGATACAGCCTTCAGTTACATTCACGATTTAGGATTCATTCCTAAGTTAAATGAAAAAGGCGAACGTGGCTTTAAAGTACTTTTTGCAGGTGGTTTAGGAGCGCAACCTTTCTTGGCGAGTGCCATCAACGATTTCTTGCCAGAAGATCAACTCATTCCGTTTACAGAGTCTGTTTTGCGTGTTTTCGATCGTTACGGTGAACGTAATAATCGTAATAAAGCACGTTTAAAATATCTAGTGCAAAAATTAGGCTTAGAAGAGGTTTTAAGATTGGTAGAAGAAGAGCGTATTGCTAACAAAGTGAAAACTTTCAAAATCGATATTAATGCAGTTCCGCAACCAGAGCCGCAACCTGCTCAAACTTATGCCGAGATAATAATAGAAGACGAAAACGATTATAGAGCTTGGTTGGCAACTAACGTCATCGAACAAAAGCAAACTAGTTTTTACGGCGTTTATGTAAAAGTTACCATAGGCGATATTAAAACAGATGTTGCAAGAGCATTTGTAGAGGCGGTAAAACCTTACGTTGCCGACGAGATCAGAATTACGCAAAACCAAGGTTTGTTATTAAAGTTTGTACGAAAAGAAGCTTTGCCATCATTATATCTAGCTCTAAAAGCGATAGGTTTTGCAAAATTAGGTTTTGATAGTTTGGCTGATATTACCACTTGCCCTGGTACCGATACTTGTAATTTGGGTATTTCAAACTCAATGACTTTAGCAGAGGTTTTGGAAGATGTGGTTTATCACGATTTTCCTGAGTTTGTTTACGAGAAAAACTTAAATATCAAAATTAGTGGTTGTATGAACTCTTGCGGCCAGCATGGTTTAGCAGAAATAGGTTTTCACGGTAGTTCGGTAAAGGCAGAAGGGAAAGTAGTACCGGCTGTACAGGTAATGTTGGGTGGCGGCACTGTGGGTAATGGTGTAGGTAGGGTTGCAGAGCGTGTAATTAAAGTGCCGTCTAAACGAGCTACAAGCGTTTTGAATTATTTACTAAACGACTTCAAAGCAAACGGACAAAACGAAGAAAATTTCCACAACTATTATGATAGACAAGGGAAGGATTATTTCTATCAATTACTGAAGCCCCTTGCCGATTTAACGAATTTGAAAGCTGAAGAGTTTGTGGATTGGGGACATGAAGAGACATTCGTGACAGCGATTGGTGTGGGCGAGTGTGCTGGTGTAGTGATTGATTTGGTAGCTACTTTATTGTTAGAAGCCGAAGAGAAATTTACATGGGGGGGGGCTTCATTAGCTAATGGGGCTTATGCTGATGCAATTTATCACACTTACTCTTCGTTGGTTAATGCTGCTAAATCTTTATTGCTCGATAAAGGTGTGAATAGTAGTACACAAGCAGGTGTAATCAAGGAGTTTGATAATCACTATGTTGCTACAGGCGAGTTTACGTTAGCAGGTACATTTGCTGATTTAGTACTACAAATCAATAAAAATGAGCCAACAGAAGCTTTTGCAAAAGCATATTACGCAGAAGCAGAACAGTTCTTAAATCAAATTAAAGAAACTAGAGCGAAAGTTTTAGCTAACTAAGGTGATGATGGCATTAGAAAATAAAAATATCGAACCCAGAATAACCCTATTGGGCGCTGGCCCCGGAGATCCGGAGTTGATGACGTTGAAAGGTGTACGCATCTTAAAAAGTGCCGATGTAGTATTGTATGACGCGTTGACGTGCGAGGAACTTTTAGATTTCGCACCAGAAAGTGCAATTAAACTTTATGTAGGCAAGCGCTCTGGCGAGCATTCTCACTCGCAAGATGCGATTAATAAATTAATGGTCGATTACGCTTTAAACTATGGTCACGTGGTACGGTTAAAAGGTGGCGATCCATTTGTTTTCGGAAGAGGTTATGAAGAGTTAGATTATGCTGCCGGATATAATATTCCGGTATCGGTAATTCCTGGTATTTCAAGCTCCATCGGCGTTCCGGGTTTGCAACAAATTCCGGTAACCCACCGTGGTTTAAGCGAAAGCTTTTGGGTAATTACCGGAACTACCACCAACGGCGAAATTTCGGCGGATATTTACCAAGCCGCTAAATCAAATGCAACTGTAGTGGTACTGATGGGTTTAAAAAAACTTCCGAAAATTACGGCAGTTTTTAAGGACGCAGGGAAGTTGAATTTACCTGTGGCAGTGGTTCAAAATGGATCAACTCCGACTGAAAAATTGGTAATTGGTACTGTAGAAAATATTGTAGAGAAAGTGGGTACTGAGAAAATTGAAGCACCAGCTTTATTAATTTTCGGAGAAGTAGTATCGCTGCATCCATCTTTCAAAGAAATAGTGAAACAATATGCTAACATCTCCTAAAGAAAAATTAGACGTACTTCCCCTAAAGAAAAATGCAGATGGAAATCAGTTATTTCCGGCTTTTCTAAAACTCAACGATTTGCGCACCCTAGTAATTGGCGCAGGCGAAGTAGGTTTAGAGAAGTTAACCGCAATCGTTAAAAATAGCTACAATGCCAAAGTAGTGGTAGTAGCTAATGAAATACACGATGAGGTAGTGCAAATGGCGGCCGAAAATGCTAGTATTCAGTTAAAGCAAAAGCTTTTTGATGCTACCGATTTGGACAATGTGGATATTGTTTTTGCCGCAACTAACGATAATGTTTTTAATGCAGAGTTGAGGGCTTTAGCACACCACAAAGGCTTGCTTATTAACGTGGCAGACAAACCCGAGCTTTGTGATTTTTATTTGGGCTCCATCGTTAAAAAAGGTGATTTAAAAATTGCAATTTCTACTAACGGCAAATCGCCAACCATGGCGAAACGCTTAAAAGAATTATTAAACGAAGCCATCCCCGAAGAAATTGACGAGTCGCTTGATCAGTTGAATAAAGTTCGAAATCGCTTAGATGGAAACATTAAGCGTAAAGTGAAAGTGCTAAACGGGATCACGCAATCGTTTTTAGAGAAGGAGCCAAAATTCAATTATAAAAAAATTGCAATTTGGGTTTTTTCTGTAATTGCTACCATGGTAGTGGGGCATATCTTTCTATCTTTTATCCCTTTTGCGAAAGTAGGAGACGCTGCGGCGGGCTTATTTAATGAAATGGATAGCACGATTTTATACTTCATACTTGGCGGTTTTTTAGCACAACTGGTGGATGGCGCTTTGGGTATGGCTTACGGGGTGAGTGCCACAACGTTTTTGCTTTCTATGGGTGTAAGCCCGGCGGCGGCGAGTGCAAGTGTGCACGCTTCCGAGATTTTTACCAGCGGTGTGTCTGGAGCCATGCACTTAAAATTTGGTAACGTACGTACCAAGTTATTTAAAAAACTATTGTTGCCGGGTATTATTGGCGCTATAGTCGGTGCATATATTTTGTCATCTCTAGATAATTACGGGCACATTATAAAACCAATTGTGTCTGCATATACCTTGTTTCTGGGGGTAAAAATTTTATTAAAAGCAATTGCGAAAAATAAAAAGACAAAACCGTTAAAGCGCATAGGGCCACTGGCTTTTATTGGTGCGTTTCTAGACTCAATTGGTGGAGGGGGCTGGGGGCCGATAGTTACCTCAACATTAATTTCTAGAGGTGGAAATCCTCGGTATACCATTGGTTCTGTAAACTTAACCGAGTTTTTTGTAACCTTAGCAAGTTCACTAACTTTTATAATGATGATAGGTTTAGTGCACTGGCAAATAATTGTAGGGTTAATTTTAGGTGGCTGCATTGCTGCACCATTTGGCGCACTATTAACAAAACGCCTAAATGCTAAAACCATTATGATTATGGTGGGGATAATAGTGATTTTAACCAGTTTGAGAACAATTTTGTGTTATTAACAAAGTAAGATGTTACCGATATTAAAAAGTGAATTAGCCGGATTAGATCTGGTAGGGATGTTAAAATATTTGGCCGATAAATATGCCGGCAAAATTGTTTTCTCTACGAGTTTCGGATGGGAAGATCAAGTGGTTACCCATTTGATATTTGCCAACAACATACCAATTAAGGTATTTACTTTAGAAACTGGGAGATTGTTTTCGGAAACTTATTACGTATGGAATAGAACTTTGGAGATTTACCAGCAGCCAATTCATGCGTATTTTCCGCAAAGCGATTTGCTGCAAAAAATGGTGGACACCAAAGGGCCGAATAGTTTTTATGAAAGTGTAGAAAACCGTAAAGAGTGCTGCTATATCCGCAAAATTGAGCCTTTAAAGCGGGCCTTAGCGGGCAACGAAATTTGGGTAACGGGTATAAGAGCCGAGCAAAGTGCAAACCGGGAAGATATGCACGATTTAGAATGGGATGAGGGCAACCAAATGGTAAAGTTTCATCCAATTTTTGATTGGTCGTTAGACGATGTAAAAGCTTTTATTAAAGCGCACAACATTGTTTACAATACCTTACACGATAAAGGTTTTCCGAGCATTGGTTGTGCGCCATGCACCAGAGCGGTAACAGAGGGAGAAGATTTTAGGGCTGGCCGTTGGTGGTGGGAAGACCAGAGTAAGAAAGAATGCGGTTTGCATGCAAAATAAGAACTGCCGCAGGTAGTAGAATAAACCCAATAATAGTGAAAAGTTTGCTAGTCTGAGCTTTTTGAAGACAAAAACTTGAAACGAATAGCGGGGCAAAGATAGCCGAAGTGGGAAGAAATTTGCTTTTCAAAACATCGACCATGAATTATTAAACACAACAAAGACACAAACAAAATAATGAGTAGTAAGTACAATTTTGATTATCTGGACGAGCTTGAGGCAGAAGCGATCCATATCTTGAGAGAGGTGGCGGGGCAATTCGAAAAACCAGCTTTATTATTCTCTGGGGGTAAGGATTCAATTACCTTGGTGCGTTTGGCAGAAAAGGCTTTTAGACCTGGAAAATTTCCATTTCCATTGGTTCATATTGATACTGGTCACAACTTTCAGGAAACGATTGAGTACAGGGATAAGATGGTTGAGCGTTTAGGCGAACGACTAATTGTGGGTTCGGTACAGCAGTCTATTGATGAGGGCAAAGCCGTGGAACAAACAGGTAAAAATGCCAGCAGAAATGCTTTGCAAACGGTTACTTTGTTAGAAACGATTGAACAAAATCAGTTTGATGCTTGTATAGGCGGCGCCCGTAGAGATGAGGAAAAAGCTAGAGCTAAAGAGCGTATTTTTTCGGTTCGTGATGAATTTGGTCAATGGGATCCAAAACGTCAGCGCCCTGAGTTGTGGAGCGTATACAACGGTAAGGTAAATAAAGGTGAAAATGTTCGAGTTTTCCCGATAAGTAACTGGACAGAGCTAGACGTTTGGAATTATATCCGCAGAGAAGGTATTGAGCTGCCAAGCATTTACTTTGCGCATGAGCGTGAGGTAATTACACGTAACGGACAGTTAATGGCTGCATCTCCGTATTTAAATATGGATGAGGAGGATTTAATAGTGCGCAAAAAAGTTCGTTTTCGTACGGTAGGCGATATTTCTTGTACGGCCGCAGTAGAGTCTGATGCATTTTTGATCGATGAAATTATCGCAGAGATCAGCCAGTCCAAAATTTCCGAACGTGGTGCTCGTATGGACGATAAAGTCTCGGAAGCTGCGATGGAAGACAGGAAAAAGGGAGGTTATTTTTAATAAGGATATGAGAAGTTAGATGTAAGACTTTTACATCGATTGTACACTTCTAATTTATATAGTTTTAATTTGTATTGTTGTTGATTTATTCGGCTTAATATCGTCTCAAATCTCATGTCTCAATACTCAAATCTAGAATATGAACATATTAAAATTTTTTACGGCTGGTAGTGTTGATGACGGGAAAAGTACCCTTATCGGCCGTTTACTATATGATACCGATTCGATTTTAGCAGATCAGCTAGAAGCGATAAAAAGTGCAAACAGAAAGAACGACGACGGAACAGTTGATTTGGCTATTTTAACAGATGGTTTAAGAGCTGAGCGTGAACAAGGCATTACCATTGATGTAGCTTATAAGTATTTCCAAACGGATAAACGTAAGTTCATTATCGCCGATACGCCGGGTCATATTCAGTACACTAGAAACATGGTTACCGGCGCATCAACAGCTAGTTTGGCTATTATTTTGGTTGATGCTAGAAACGGTGTTGTTGAGCAAACCATTCGCCACTCGTATTTAGTTTCGCTATTGGGAATTAAGCACGTTGTTGTAGCGATAAATAAAATGGATATGGTTGATTATAGCGAAACTGTTTTCGATGCCATTACCGAGAAATACAAAGCCTTGGCTGAGGAGCTGAAGCTTAATGATGTAAGATATTTGCCAGTAAGCGCTTTAAAGGGCGACAATATTGTGCATAAGTCTGAGCGCATGGATTGGTACGAGGGTACTAGCTTGTTAGATTATTTAGAGCAGGTGGATACAGATGTACAAGTAAAATCGGACAAAGCCAGGTTCCCTGTACAGTGGGTAATTAGGCCACAGACGGAAGATTTGCCGGACTACAGAGGTTACGCAGGGAGAGTGGCGAGTGGCACCTTTAAGGTAGGCGATAACATTACGGTTTTGCCATCAGGAGCAACCTCGAGTATTGGCAGAATTGAGTTTTTTGACAAAGACTTGGAAGAAGCGTCGCAAGGGCAATCTGTAACCCTGCATTTAACTTCTGATGTTGATATTAGTAGGGGAGACACCATTGTTAATTCATCGGCTTTGCCACAAGAGAGCAAATTGATAGAAGCGGATTTGTGTTGGATGGATACCAAAGCTTTAGATCCATCGATCATGTATCTATTGCAACACAACAGTAAGGTAACCAAATGTAAAATTGCGGAAGTATTGTACAAAGTAGATATCAATACTTTAGAAAAGCACGCTGCTGATGAGTTTAAATTAAACGATATTGGTAGGGTAGTATTGAAGACTGCAGATCATTTGCCGTTTGATTTTTACGAAGACAGCAAGGCTAATGGATCAGCAATTTTGGTAGACAGTAGAACCAACCTAACGGTGGGTGCCACCATGTTTAGAGCACTAGCCGATTAAAAAAACATATTCAAGAAAAAAGAGCGTCTCGATGTAAAATCGGGACGCTCTTCTTTTATTCTATATTCTTTGGAGCACTTCTCCAGGGTTCATAACGCAATCCTGGCGATAGCCAATAAAGCAATACCATTCTCGAATACCGAAAGTTAAATGGTGCAAATACAATCGAGGTAACGAAAAGTACTGCAATAAAATAGTACAGGTTTTCGTAATCTAACTTTAAACCAAAAATGTATGCCGCCACACTAGCTGTAATAATTTCGGCAACGTTAAAAGCGTAACTAACAAACATGGCAACGTAGAAATAGCCAGGTTCACGCTCAAATTTTAAGTTACACTGCGGGCAAAATTCATTCATTTTTTGTGATTTGAAGCTATACGTTTTGCCTACAAACACATTTCCTACACGACACCTCGGGCACTTAGCATTCGTAAATGCGCTCCACGTTGAAATGTAGTATTTTGTTTCGCTATTTTGTTCCATATTGTTGTAATGTGTATTGTTTTCTAAATTTATCTGGTGTCGTTCCTTCATATTTCTTGAAAAATTTTACAAAGTACGATTGATCTTCGAAGTTAAGTTTTTCAGCAATTTCTGCTACCCGCAAATCTAAGTTAATTAAAAGACGTTTAGCTTCTAACAAGATCCTTTCTCGTATTAAGGTGCCAGCCGACGTTCCTAAAAAGTCGTTGCACAACGCGTTTAAATGATTTGGAGTGATGTAAAGCAGTGCTGCATAATCTTTTGGTAAACGCAATTCCTTATAGTTTTCCTCGATCAACTTTCGGTAATTGTTAAGGATGGTATTGTTGAACAAGTTATCCGAAACTTTTAATGTAGCCGAAGATCTCGATACCTCGGTCAGTATCAATAATAGCAATATGCGTACAAAATCGTCATTGCTTTCTAAGGTTTGTTCTCCCTGCTTTAATATTTCCTCGAACAAAAAAGTTATCTTATCGCTGGTCGATCGGTCTAAGTTAATTACCTGATCCTCTAAACTACCAGAAAAAAAGTTGAATTTGTTGAGGTAGTCCTGTTTTATAAGGAAGTTGCTGAAGAAATTTGTTGAGAAATTAACCAGGTAACCGTCAGGTTCTTCCTCAAATTTCCAATGGTGCACCTGTCCGGGAGACATAAAATAAATTTGATTTGGAACAATTTCAAACGTCTTAAAGTCAATCTGTTGCTTTCCGCGTCCTTTAGTAAAAAAAACTAAATGATAAAAGTTATGCTTGTGTGCTTTGTGTAGATGTTGGTTATGCTTGGCATAAGATCCAAATCTATGCGCATAAATTCCATTGTCTTTATAACTGGTGAAATTCTTGATATCATAAACAGGGATGTTCTTAATCATGTAACAAATTTATTAATTAAAATAAATAAGTTCATGGTACTTAAGTTATAAAATTTGGTTCTTTTTACTTATTTAATATGTTTAAAACCGTAATTTTTATAAAACTATGGTTATAAATACTTATTCAATGGTCTTGCGTTGTCAAGAATACAACTAGAGAGAGTATGATAATTATTGATTTTTCTTAAAAATAGTTTGAAATATAAAATACTGCCGTATATTTGTCTCGAGAGCGTTAATTTAGATGATGGGGGTAGAATTTCGGTTCTATCTCCATTTCTTTTTTACAGCGTTTCTAGCGCCAAAAATTTTCAACAAACAGTTGCTCTCGTTATTCACCAATTGTGCCTTCCGCTAATCTCGCATTTTGTTTACCTTTGAGGGAGATGGACGACCAAAAACAGCAGTTGAATAGTTTAGCACTCAGAAAAGTTAATGTTACCAGATATGTTACGCCTTTGCGTGAAGGTGGCTCGATGCCAGCAATTGCAGAAGCAGACGATGGTTTTTTATATGTACTGAAATTTAGAGGCGCAGGTCAGGGACATAAAGCCCTAATTGCGGAGATTATTGGTGGAGAAATTGCCAGAGCCTTAGGCTTGCGCATGCCAGAACTTGTATTTGCAAATGTAGATGAAGCTTTTGGTAGGACGGAAGCCGATGAAGAAATTCAGGATTTACTAAAAGCTAGTCAGGGTTTAAATTTAGCTTTGCACTATCTTTCGGGAGCCATTACCTACGATCCTGCTGTGGATAAGATTGATGCTAATTTGGCTTCTCAAATTGTGTGGGTAGATTGCCTGTTGATGAATATGGATCGCACTGCGAGAAATACGAATATGCTTTTTTGGCATAAGGAACTTTGGTTAATTGATCACGGAGCATCTATGTATTTTCATCATTCGTGGCATAACTGGCAAGAGCAAGCGCTAAAACCTTTTTCTTTGGTTAAAGATCATGTTTTGCTAGCGCATGCAACAGTACTGGATCTTGTCGACAACGAATTTAAGCAAATTTTGACACCAGCGCTTGTAGATCGGATTTTAGCCATTATTCCTGACGAGTGGTTGGATGAACCGATATTTGAAACCGCCCAAGAACAAAGAGCAGCATATGCCTACTTTTTAAATACACGAATAGCCAATTCATCAATTTTTGTAAACGAAGCCAAAAATGCAAGGATATAACTTATTTGAGTATGCGGTAATTCGTGTTGTGCCTAGGGTAGAGCGTGAAGAGTTTATTAATGTTGGGGTTATTTTGTACTGTGCTAAACTAAAGTTTTTAAAGGCAAGTGTTCATCTTTCTGAAGATAAGTTAAAGGCATTATGTGCAAATGCAGATTTTGAGTTAATTAACGAGCATTTGCAAGCCTTAGTTAACATTTGTGAAGGTATTAAAAAGGGTGGACCTATTGCCTTATTAGATAATCCGAGTAGGTTCAGATGGCTTACAGCAGTGCGTAGTACGGTGGTGCAATGTTCAAAAGTCCACCCGGGTTTTTGTACAGATCCAAATCAAAAGTTACATTCCTTACTAGAAGAACAGGTTTTATAGTTTAATTTCATTTCATTATGTTTTTTTAATATTAAAAAATGCTTTTTAATATTAAAATTTCATTATTTTTATTTCTCTAAATATAAACATGATGAAAAGAATATTATTAATGTTGTTGCTGCTATGCGGCACTACGATGTTTGCAAATGCACAAGATGCGACAAAGAAGGCAGCCGCTTTTGAGTGGAAAACTGCGAGCTTAAGAGAAATCGGTGTAGAGGATGATAAGATTAAGAAAATCGCAAAAATTAAGAAAGATTTCGGTAAAACTAGAACGAAGATACAAGAAGACGATTCGCTCGACGCTAAAGCTAAGAAAACGGCAATTAAGTCTGCTACTAGCGAGCGTAATGCGGCATTGAGAGCGGTGCTTACAGCAGAACAACTTAAAAAAGTTGATGAGATAAATGCTAAATTAAAAGAAGAAGCGAAAACGTCTACAAAATAATTTCACCAAACAAACTATAAAAAAGCGAGGCTAGTACCTCGCTTTTTTTAATTTTATCTATTCAGACCTTTTCAGCCCGAATTTTTCTATTTTACTGTAGAGATGACTCCTTTGGATATCAATATCGTCAGCTGTTTTGGAAACATTCCAATTGTTCTTTTCAAGTTTGTATTTAATGAATTCTTTCTCTGCGTAGTCTTTATACTCTTGAAAATTATGAAACTTTTCAAAATTTGCACTACTTCCAGATCCAGCACCTGCGGTGCCTGAGCCACTAGCACCAACATTTGTTCCGCCTCCAGGATTTGCGAAAACAATTACATCTTGCTCAGTAATGGTTTTATCGCTCAAAATAATTAAACGCTCAATCATATTTCTAAGCTCTCTTACATTTCCAGTCCACGGCAATCGTTTCAAAGCTTCCATTGCTCCGTCAGTAATTTTTTTAGCTGGCATGCCGTATTCACCGCAAATTTCCTCTAAAAAATTTTGTGCTATCAAAGGTATATCTTCCGTTCTTTCAGTTAATTGTGGTACGTGGATATTAATTACGTTTAAACGGTGGTAAAGGTCCATCCTAAAATTGCCGTCTTCAATTTCTTTCATCAGATCTTTATTGGTCGCGGCAACTACACGTACATTCACGTCAATCTCTTTCTCGCCGCCTACACGAGTAATTTTATGCTCTTGTAAAGCTCTTAATACTTTAGCTTGAGCAGACATACTCATGTCGCCGATTTCATCCAAAAATAAAGTGCCGCCGTTGGCAAGTTCAAATTTACCAATACGCTGTTTTACCGCAGAGGTAAAGGAGCCTTTTTCGTGTCCAAACAATTCGCTTTCAATTAATTCAGAGGGAATTGCGGCACAATTTACCTCAATTAATTGCCCGTCGGCTCGGCTCGATTTTTCATGTAGCCATCTCGCTACTAATTCTTTTCCACTACCATTAGCCCCGGTTACTAATACTCTGGCATCGGTTGGCGCAACACGTTCAATGGTTTCTTTGATTTTAGCAATGGTTTCAGAATTTCCAAGAATGTCTCGGGTTTTACTTGCTCTACGCTTCAATACTTTGGTTTCTGTAACTAGCGTGCCACGATCTAAACCATTTCTAACTGTAATTAGGAGTCTGTTTAAATCAGGTGGTTTAGAAATAAAATCGAAGGCTCCTTTTTTGCTAGCCTCAACCGCTGTCTCTACAGTGCCGTGTCCAGAAATCATAATAAATGGAAGGTCTGGCTTAATGCCAAGTGCCGTTTCCAACACTTCCATACCATCCATTTTATTCATCTTTATATCGCAAAGAACAAGGTTGTAGTCGTTCTTTTTGATTAATTCTAAGCCGTCAATTCCATTGTCTGCGTCGTCAACTTCGTAATTTTCATACTCAAGTATCTCCCTAAGTGTACTTCTTATCGCTCGCTCGTCATCTATGATTAGCAGTTTTGCCATGTTGTTTAAGTTTCTTATGCGAATATATTATTTTTTATGGAATGTATAGTTTTTCGTACAGACCTTATAACGTTCTTTGTCAGAAAATGTTCTTTAAGTTAAAGGTTTGTACTTCAAAAGTCGAGCTAAAAAAAACTAAGCAGCAAACAAAGTGATATCTGATTTAGTTATAAGTTAAAACATAATGTCGTATGGAAATAAAATCAAAAAAGATTCTTGCAGCGGGTCTCGTTTTAAGTGGCGCCGCATTGCTGGCGTTAAGCTCATGTAAAGCCACCATCCCAGAAAATGCTGTAGCGGTAAAAAACTTTTCTTTAGAGAGATATCTTGGTAAATGGTATGAAATTGCTCGGATAGATTTTAAGCATGAAAAAGGTTTAAATAATGTAACGGCAGAATATTCTTTGAAGGAGGACGGTTCGGTGAAGGTGGACAACAAGGGCTTTGATTATGTTAAAAACGAATGGAAGAATAGTGTAGGCAAGGCGAAATTTGTGGATAAAGAGGATGAGGCTAGATTAAAAGTTTCTTTTTTTGGTCCGTTTTATTCTGGATATAATGTTGTAGCGGTAGACCCAGACTACAAGTACGCTTTAGTTGCTGGCGAAAGTCTTGACTATTTGTGGATATTGAGCCGCGAGAAAGAAATCCCTGATAATATTAAGGAGAATTATTTGAACATAGCCAGAAAAATCGGCTACAACGTGGACAGGTTAATATGGGTTGACCACAATAAGTAGGTAGTTTTCTTTAGTTTTTTTGAATTTTAAATGAAAAAACTGCAAAGTTTTTTTCATCAATCACTTCGTTAGATATTTGCAGTTCGCTATTCATTTTGCTGAGAAATTCTTTGCAAAGTTGTAAGCCTAGACCAGCACCTTTTTCTTGAGCGGTACCATAGCTGGTTACCCTTAATTTGTGCTGGTTTCCCAAAATTCTATCTATCGTACTTGGCGAAATTGGCTCTCCCGAGTTGCGTACATAAACCGTTTGACTATCCTTATCATCTTCTATTGCTAATTCTAACGTCCCATTTTGGGGAGTAAATTTAATTGCGTTATCAATCAGATTTCTAATAATTAATGAAAGCTGATTTTTATCTGCATAAAACACCAAATTCTGATTGCATTGCAGACTAGTCTTGATGCTCTTGTTCTCGGCTAAACTGGTATAAATGGCAAGGTGTTCTTGCAAAAATTCTTTTGCATCAATGCGCTGTGGTTCGTAATGCTGTAGCTTCATCTGCGAGATAGACCAATTTAGCAAATTATCCATCATCTTTTGAACCTGTTCAGTGTTTTTCCGGATATTATCTAATAATATATGCAGCATCTCTTTGGGGATGTCTCTTCCATCTGCAAGTTGTAGTACCATTTTTAGGCTAGACAAGGGGGTGCGCATATCATGAGCAATAATTGAAAATAATTTGTCCTTAAATTCGTTTGAAGCCGTTAATTCGTCGTTAGTGCTCTTCAGCTCTCGTGTTCTTTCTTCTATCTTCAATTCTAAATAATTATTGCGTTCCTTAATCACTTCAAACATCTCCATTTCGGCTTGTTCCTTGCCTTTTTTAAGGAAATTTAAGCGGTCTCCCAGTATCGCTATGCTCATTAGTACGGCTTCCAATAAACAAGCTATATTCAGAACTTCGAAGATGTAGTCCTTTACGGGTATTATTTTTAAGAGGGCAGTTACTACGTAAATGGTTGCAAAAGATGTGGGTAGCCACGCAATTAAATAGAATGTTAAATATCTATTTTGGGTGTCGTTTCTTGTCTGTTGAATTGTACGAATACAATTGTATAAAATTAAAACGGAGGTAGCAAGAAGTAGCACGTGGACTATTCTGTTAGTGTAAAATCGTGTATCCCAGCAGGAGAGCAGCAATAGAAATAACCATGAAGTGATCAATATATTAGACCATTTTCTATTTCTGATCTTTTTTTCTTTGAGATGTAAAAATGCTCGATCGAAATAAATAGTGGCAATAAAACCAAGCGCAGCAAAAGCTTGGGCATGTATTAAAACGAATTTCCCTACTTGGATGTTAAAAAAATGGGCATAACTGTTCAAATAGGCAAGTATATATAAGTAGAACAGAAAAAATATCCTCAGTAAATAAAATCCGTATACTCCTTTTTTAGTAGAGATATACATGAGAAGATAGAAGAGAAAAATGGAAAATGTTATTCCGACATAAAATAATTGCGATAGGTATTTTTTAATGAGCGCCTTGGATAGCGTTATATAATCAGTGAGTTTAATGGGGAGTAGTAACGTGTTTACCGATTTAGCTCTGATATAGATTTCTTTTACATTGCCGCCCACATCATTCAGTTCAAAAATAAATTCAGCGGTTTCAAAGGCTCTTGTATCTTTTTCTTTAAAAGTGCCCGATTGAATATGTTTGATGTTATTTTGGCTATCGCTATAATAGATATCAATAAAATCTACGTTGCCGTAGCCTAGCACCAAAAAAGGTGAAAACTCTTTAGCTTGCTGATAACTCAGTTTGATCCAAAAGGTTTTTCCCGCTGTTCCGCCATTAAATATTTCATCTTTACCTTTCGAGAAAAGGTTTTCTGGCATATTAGAAACATCCTCAAATGTTAAATTTCCTGTCGAATCCTCAAGGTAAGTTATTTCTCGCCCTAAGTTACGATAAGATGTGTTATCGGCATTAATCACTAACTGCGCAATGCAGATATTGAAGGAAAGTATTGTTACGATGAGCGCTGCGAATTTTTTCAATATAGGTTAGTTTTAATGATGTCTTAGATTTAAATGTAGTACTCTTTTTTAAAATAAAAAAGTAATTTAACATTGTATCGCATAGATTTTTACGTTTTATGGGTAAGGTCACGGCTACAATTATGAAGGTTCATTTACAGTTTGTTAGGCTTCTTTTTTTACCTTCCGTAATTCAATAAAAAAACTTATCTTTGCAGCAATTAATTAATTAAAAACTTTAGTATCATTCAAGAATGTATTTAAGTACAGAAAAGAAAGCCGAGATTTTTGCAAAACACGGCGGAGCAGAAACAAACACAGGTTCTGCAGAAGGTCAGGTAGCGTTGTTTACATACCGTATTGCGCACTTAACAGAACACTTAAAGAAAAACCGTAAAGATTTTTCAACTCAGTTGTCACTTCAAAAATTGGTAGGTAAACGTCGCGGTATTTTGGCTTACCTATACAAAAAAGATATTACGCGTTATCGTGCTATCATTAAAGCATTAGCTTTAAGAGATATCATTAAATAAAAAGCTTTTATCAATAAAAGCCATTCTTTTAGAGTGGCTTTTTTAGTTTTAATATTCGAAATAAATATATATAAACTCGATCTGTTCGAAAGAGGAAAAACAGATCACAACAATTTTTAAATGAATGTAATAAAAAAATCGTTCGATTTGGGCGATGGTAGAATTGTAGAAATTGAGACAGGTAAATTAGCAAAACAAGCTGATGGTTCGGTAGTCGTAAAAATGGGAGATACCATGTTGCTAGCAACTGTAGTATCATCTGTAGGAGCTAAGCCAGGAACTGATTTTTTGCCTTTATCGGTTGATTATCAAGAAAAATATGCGGCTACAGGTCGTATTCCAGGCGGGTTTTTACGTCGTGAAGCTAGGTTATCAGACTATGAAGTGTTAATTTCACGCTTGGTAGACAGAGCTTTACGTCCACAATTTCCTTCAGATTATCACTCTGATACGCAAGTGATGATCTCATTAATTTCTGCGGATAAAAATATAATGCCAGATTGTTTAGCTGGTTTAGCCGCTTCGGCTGCATTATCGGTTTCAGATATTCCTTTCCACGGACCAATTTCTGAAGTTCGTGTAGCAAAAATTGATGGCAAATTGGTAATTAACCCTTACGCTAGCGATTTAGAACGGGCAACTTTAGAGTTTATGGTAGCAGGGTCTGCTAACGATATCTGTATGGTTGAGGGTGAGTGTGATGAGATTCAAGAAGACGAAATGGTTGAAGCTTTAAAATTTGCACATGATGCAATTAAAGTTCAATGTGCTGTTCAAGTTGAATTAACTGAAGCTACTGGTAAAACCGTAAAACGCGAGTATAGCCACGAAGATCACGATGCTGATTTGAAAGCTAAAGTTTATGCAGACACTTATGATAAGGTTTATGCAATCGCTAAGTCTGGCTCAAATAAAGATGAACGCAAAACTGCTTTCACTGCTTTAATTAACGAGTTTTTAGATGCAATGCCTGAAGAAACTGAGGATTTAACTAAAGCTTTGGCTAATCACTATTACCACGATGTACAGTACGATGCGATCCGAAACTTATTGTTAGATGAAGGTATTCGTTTAGATGGACGTAAAACAACCGAAATCCGTCAAATTTGGAGCGAAGTAGGTTACTTGCCAGCAGCACACGGTTCGGCAGTATTTACACGTGGCGAAACTCAATCTTTAACATCCGTTACTTTAGGTAGCAAAGATGATGAGCAAATGATTGATGGCGCTTTCTTTAATGGTTACCAAAAATTCTTATTACACTATAACTTCCCTGGTTTTTCAACTGGCGAGGTTCGTCCTAACAGAGGAGCAGGTCGTAGAGAAATTGGTCACGGTGCTTTAGCACAACGTTCATTGAAGAAAGTTTTACCAGAAGGCGCTGATAATCCATACACTATTCGTATTGTTTCTGATATTTTAGAATCTAACGGTTCATCATCAATGGCAACTGTTTGCGCTGGTACATTAGCGTTAATGGATGCAGGTATTAAAATCAAAGCACCAGTTTCTGGTATCGCGATGGGTTTAATCACTGATGAAAAAACTGGAAAATATCAAATTCTTTCAGATATTTTGGGAGACGAAGATCACTTAGGAGATATGGACTTTAAAGTAACAGGTACTGAAAAAGGTATTGTTGCTTGTCAAATGGATCTAAAAATTAACGGTTTATCTTACGAAGTATTAACTAAAGCGTTATTACAAGCTAAAGACGGTCGTTTGCACATCTTAAACGAGATGAAGAAAACGATTGCAGCACCAAACGAAGATTACAAACCACACGCTCCTCGTATCGTTTCTTTAACAATCGAGAAGGAATTTATTGGTGC
The DNA here is from genome assembly GCA_045629525.1 of Pedobacter sp. Classification (GTDB taxonomy): domain Bacteria; phylum Bacteroidota; class Bacteroidia; order Sphingobacteriales; family Sphingobacteriaceae; genus Pedobacter. The sequence goes on along the minus strand of JAZQRH010000022.1, from coordinate 135,637 downwards.
TGTAATAGGCCCAGGTGGTAAAATTATTCAGGAAATGCAACGCGAAACCGGAGCTTCTATCTCTATTGAAGAAGTAGATAATAAAGGTATCGTTGAAATTTTTGCAGATAACAAAGATGCTATTGATGCTGCTGTATCACGTATTCGTGCTATTGCTGCTAAACCGGAAATAGGCGAAATTTACCAAGGTAAAGTAAAATCTATCATGCCTTTTGGTGCATTTGTTGAAGTAATGCCAGGTAAAGATGGTTTATTGCATATTTCGGAGATCTCATGGGAACGTTTAGAAACTATGGATGGCGTATTGAAAGAAGGTGACAAAATAGAGGTTAAATTATTGGATGTGGATAAGCAAGGTAAAATGAAACTTTCTCGTAAAGTGTTGTTGCCTCGCCCTCCAAAGCCTGAAGCACCTGCTGCTCCAAAAGCATAATCGTTAAATTATATAAAAGCCCTTTCAGAATTCTGAAAAGGCTTTTTTTATAGCTTCAAATTTAATGAAGTTTAATTAATTTTAACGCCGTTACTGTACACCTCTGTGCTTACTACTTTTCCATCTTCATCCTTACAGGTTCTAGTGCCAACTCTTTTGCCCAACTTATAGACCGCTTCGCACTTAGTTTTGCCATTTGCAAAAAGCTCTTCCAGTTACCGTCTTGCAAATCATTAAGGTACTGCCCTTTTTGGTCTATCGCTCCATTATTGTGGTAGGTAATATATTCGCCCTGCACTTTATCATCCACATAAGTGTAGGCTGACTGCAGTTGCCCACTTTCGTAATATTTTTTGAATTTTCCCTCTTTAATTTCTGCGAAATCTCTATAAACATAACCTTCTTCGGCTTCTATAGATCCATTTTCAAAAAAATATTTCCATAAACTATTTCTTTTATCTTTTGTGTAGGCTCCAGTGGCACTCATTTTCCATTCTTATGATAATAGGTGGCAATTCCTTCTTTTTTTCCTTTTTCCCATGTCTCTACAGAAGCTAAAGTTCCGCCATCAAAAAACGTTTTACAAGTTCCCTCTTTCAAGCCGTCTTTAATTCCGCAAGGTTTTTCTTTTTGTGCAAAAGCAGCTTCGCCAACCAGTAACGAAAGGATGATTAAATATATTTTCATAGTGTTGTTTTTTAACTAAAATAAGCATAAATATGTATTGCGTTAAATTTAATCTACCACTATGAAAAAAATCTTATGTTTTACTCTTTTACTGAGTATGGCGTTGACAGTTAGTGTTAAAGCTTAGAAAACTGCTTACTATCCACAAGTTCCTTTCGATTCTCTGCAGGCAAAAAGTATGCTGACTTTAAGAACCTCAAGTATTGAAGGTGTAGCTTATACCAAACCTAAAAACACCTACGGAATGAACCCTGGTCCAAGAAAAATCATAGCAGCCAATGTTTTGGTAACGCTTTATCCTGTTACAACGTATTTTAACGAGTGGCATAGACTGCGGAAAAAAGAAGAAAATAAAAAAACGAGCGTTTATATGTCCGAAGAAGCATTTCGTTGGCGTATTACAGCTCAAACAGATGCCTATGGGCGGTTTAAATTTGATCAACTAAAACCAGGCAAATATTTTATACAATCATTTGCTAACTATACGCAAGATGGAACTTCTAAAGTTTATAGAGGAAGCGGCTATAACAACTATGGTGGTAGAACAGATTACTATGAAAACCAAACTTATACGAATAATTACACAGATAGGTTAGAAGAATTTGTAGAGATTACAAGAAATGGGCAGGCTGTAGAAATTAAACTAAAAAATTAGTGGGCTGTATGTAACTAAATCCAATGTAGTAAGTTACGGTTCAAATTACTACTATATACGTACTTAAAGTTTTATTCAACGCGTTTATTGTTGTTATATATTTTGTTTTAATAATGATTTAGTAACTTGCGCTATTAGTAAAATAGTTCAATTAAAACATCTATTGCAACCTTCGATAAAGTCTCGTTTTTGCAATAAGGAAATATATAAGTAAATGAAACATTTAATAGCCCCATCGATTTTATCGGCAGATTTTGCCAATTTACAACGTGATGTTGAAATGATTAACGAAAGCCAAGCAGATTGGTTTCACGTCGATGTGATGGATGGGGTTTTCGTTCCTAATATTTCTTTCGGCTTTCCGGTAATTACAGCCGCCAAAAAACACGCTAAAAAACCTTTTGATGTACACTTGATGATTGTAGATCCAGATCGATACATTGAAGAGTTTGCTAAAGCTGGCGCCGATATAATTACAGTTCATTATGAAGCTTGTACCCATTTACACCGCACCATTCAGTTAATTAAATCTTTTGGCGTTAAGGCAGGAGTTGCTGTTAACCCTCATACGCCAGTTAGTTTATTGAAAGATGTTTTGGCAGATATTGATTTAGTTTTGGTGATGTCCGTAAATCCAGGTTTTGGCGGACAGAAATTTATCCCACAAACTTTAACCAAGGTAAAGGAGTTGAAACAGATGTCATTGTCGGTTAATCCAAATTTATTTATAGAAGTAGATGGCGGGGTGGGGATACAAAATATTGAAGCTTTAATTGAAGCCGGTGCAAATGTTTTTGTGGCAGGTAATGCGGTATTTGCAGCAGCCAATCCAACGGAAATGATAGCAGATTTGAAAAATGTTATTGCAAACACGCACACGGTTTAATTTTTGAATGATTAAAGCGCTTTACACCTTCTTATTTATTACATTTTCAATTACTTTGGCTGCGCAAAATGTAGTGAAGGTTAGTGGTATAGTTAGAGATGAAAACAATAGTCCTTTAACCAAAGTAAGCGTCTCACTAGTTGGGTTAGCGGCAAACACCTATACTGATGAGCAAGGTCGTTACTATATTCAATCTCGCTTGTCAAACTTTAGTTTGCGCTTTAAACTGGTAGGTTATAAAACCGAAATTTTAAAATTCTCTGAACAACGAGGCACTGAAGTTGAAAAAAATATCATCTTAAAGTTAGATATTAACGACCTGAAAGAGGTTAACATCACCAATAAACAAAACAAATTAAACAACGCAGTAAGTATTGATGCTAAAGCATTGGCTACTTTACCTACAGTATCGATGAATTTTGAGGCGATTTTGAAGACTTTGCCTGGTGTTTCTACAAACAATGAATTAAGTTCACAATACAGCGTTCGAGGCGGTAATTTCGATGAAAATCTGATTTATGTAAATGATGTCGAAATTAACAGGCCAGTGCTCATTAGGAACGGACAACAGGAAGGGTTAAGTCTTATCAATCCTGATTTAATTAGTAGTGCTCAATTTTCTGCGGGTGGATTTGGTTCTCGCTATAGTGACAAACTTTCTTCTGTTTTGGACGTGAAGTACAACAAGCCTGATAGCAACGAATACATTGTTTCCTTGGGTTTAATGGGGCTTTCAGTAACGGTGAAGCAGAACTTTACGAAGAGTTATTTACTGCTAAGCTACCGCCGAAAAGACAACAGAAATGTACTTTCTACTCAAGACCAGGTGGGAAGTTACACCCCAAGTTTTAACGATTTGCAAGCACTTTATCAATACAATTTTACTGAGAAGTTTAGTGTTAATGTGTTGGGTAATGTGAATACGGGACGATTTAGGTTGGTTCCCGAAAGCCGGGAAACATCTTTTGGCACATTATCAACACCAATGCGTTTAAAAATAGACTACGAAGGGCAGGAGATTGACAATTATTATACCTACGGCGGTGCCGCTACAGCCATTTATCATCCCCAAAAAAATCTTTCTTTAAAATGGATCAATAGCTATTTTGAGATTGTGGAGCGAGAGCGTTACGATATTGATGGAAACTACGTTTTTGAAGAAATTGACGATAGTAATGATGGTGGCTTTGGGACGATAAGAAAGAACCGAGGGTTGGGTAGTTATTACAACTATGCTCGCAACAGTTTGACATCAACGTTTAAAGGTACAGAATTAAAGGCCGATCAAAATCTGGGTAAACACAGTTTTACCTACGGTGTTAAACTAGAGCAGAGCAATTATAAAGACGCAATTAACGAGTACAATTATATCGACTCGGCTGGCTATATTTTGCCCGCTAACACCAATTCATTTACTTTTCAAGAAGCTATATTCGCGACAAATAAACTTACCATAAACAATGCAAGCTTGTATTTGCAAGATGCTTATGCTATCAACCAAAATATTGATTTGCAAATGGGACTTCGGTTAAATTACAACGATTTAAGCGAAGAACTTTTACTTAGTCCTCGTTTTTCTCTTCTGGTAAGACCTGATGAATACAAACTTTGGCGATTTGCGGCAGGTGTTTATCGCCAAGCTCCAAGTTACCGAAGCATTCGAGATGTTGATGGTTCCTTGTTCCTCGATCAAAAATCTCAGCGATCTTATAACGTTTCAGCAGGATACGATTTTACTTTCAATGGTTTAGGCACGCGGTTAAAATTTACATCAGAGCTTTATTATAAGTATGCGGATAGAATGATTCCTTACACCGTAGACAATGTGCGCATTAAATATATGCCACAGCAAACCGCAAAAGGAAATACTTACGGGGCCGATTTTTCGCTAGGCGGGGAGTTTGTTAGTGATTTGATGTCCTTTTTTCGTCTGTCGTTAATGAGCGCTAATCAAGATGTTTTAGGCGACGTAGAAATTGTGAAGGGACCTGATGGACAGCAAACAACAGTTTACCCAGGCTATTTAAAACGCCCAACCGACCAAAAAGTGAATTTTTCAGTTTTCTTTCAGGATAGACTGTTCAATAATCCAACGTATAAAGTGCACTTAAATTTGTTATATGGCTCTCGCTTACCGGTAGGCTCTCCATACTCAAAAATCTATTCCGATAAATTCAGCATTCCGGCTTACCGACGGGTAGATATTGGCTTTTCCAATGATTTTTTAGATCCATTGATCGTAAAACGACCAAAATTTTTGCACAAGTATTTTACCTCCGTAATTGCCTATGCCGAAGTGTTTAACCTCCTAAATATCAACAACACCGTTTCTTATCTTTGGTTAAAAGATGTAACGAATGTGAGTTACGCCATTCCAAATTATTTAACTGCTCGTCAGCTAAATTTTAAATTGATTTTTAAAATAAAACAATAAAATTTAGGTCTCTTTGGTACGTTTTATCGGACTATTTATCAACTAAGAAGTTAATTGTGCCAGTGGTTTGTCATTTACAAAATAATAGTTCAATAAACGGCAAAAATTCTTAGAAAGTGTTAAATTTACACTCAATAAAAATCAATTAAAAAATGAGACATAATTTTGGAGCAGGTCCTTGCATTTTGCCACAAGAAGTTTTTAAACAAGCTTCGGCTGCAGTACTAGATTTTAAAGACGGTTTATCAATTTTAGAAATCTCCCATCGTTCGTCCGAATTCGACGCTGTGGTAGAAGAAACTGTAAGATTGGTAAAAGAGCTTTTAGAAGTTCCTTCCGGCTACTCGGTATTGTTATTACAAGGAGGTGCTAGCCTACAATTTTCAATGGTTCCTATGAACTTGTTGCCAGAAGGTGCAACAGCTGCTTATTTAGAGACAGGTGTTTGGGCTAACAAGGCAATTAAAGAAGTGAAGTACTTTGGTAAGGCTAATATTGTAGCATCCTCTAAAGAGTCGAATTTTACTTTTATTCCAAAGGGATTTGAAATCCCTGAAGACAGTGCTTATTTTCACTACACTTCTAATAACACCATTTACGGTACCGAAATATTCGATTTGCCAGTTACAAAAGTGCCTGTAGTTTGCGATATGTCATCAGACATTATGAGCCGTAAAATTGATGTGTCGAAGTATGATATCATTTATGCTGGTGCTCAGAAAAATATCGGCCCTGCTGGTTTAACCATCGTAATTATTAAAGATGAGATTGTAGGTAAATCGGGCAGAGCTATCCCGTCAATGCTAGATTACAAATCGCATATTGATGGTGGTTCTATGTACAACACCCCTCCAGTATTTTCTATTTATACCGCAATGTTAAACCTTAGATGGTTAAAAGCAAAAGGTGGGGTAGCAGAAATTGAAAAGGAAAATATTGCCAAAGCTGCAGCTCTTTATAGAGAGATTGACAGAAATCCACTATTCAAAGGTACTTGTGCGGTCGAAGATCGTTCACGTATGAACATTTGTTTTGTAATGGAAAATCCAGAATTGGAAAAGCCGTTTGCTAAATTTGCTGACGAGAATGGTTTTGAAGGCCTAAAAGGACACAGAAGTGTGGGTGGTTTTAGAGCCTCAATGTACAATGCGCTTTCTATTACAAGTGTTCATGCACTTATTGACTTAATGCAACGTTTCGAAGAACAAAATAAAAAATAATAAAATGGCTAAGATACTTGCCAATGATGGCATTGATCCAATTGGAAAAAAATTACTAGAAGATGCAGGTTTTACTGTAGATACTGAAACTGTACCTCAAGATAAATTAATTGAAGCGTTGCAAAATTACGACGGTTTAACTGTACGTAGCGCAACTAAAGTAAGACAAGATGTTATTGACGCTTGCCCGAACTTAAAATTAATTGGTCGTGGTGGTGTAGGTATGGATAATATCGATGTAGAATATGCTCGTTCAAAAGGCGTAAACGTGGTAAATACTCCTGCGGCTTCTTCTTTATCTGTGGCAGAATTAGTGTTTGCGCATTTATTTACCGGTATCCGTTTCTTGCAAGATGCTAATCGTAAAATGCCTGTAGAAGGTAATACTAACTTCAATGCTTTGAAAAAAGCATACGCTAAAGGTGTTGAGTTAAGAGGCAAAACCATCGGCATTATCGGCTTCGGTCGTATTGGTAGAGCAACTGCGGAAGTAGCTTTAGGTTTAGGAATGAACGTTTTAGCTTACGATTTGTTTCCGTTTGAAGGTAATTTGACTTTGAACTTAACACAAGGTATTAAGGTTGATATTCCAGTAAAAACAGTAAGTTTAGAAGAAGTTATTGCTAACGCAGATTTTATCTCTTTACATACACCATTTGCTGATAAACCTATTTTAGGTGCTGCGGAATTTGCTGCAATGAAACCAGGTGTTGGTGTGGTAAACTGCTCACGTGGTGGTACAATTGACGAGCCAGCTTTAATTGAAGCTTTGAACTCGGGTAAAGTTGCTTTTGCTGGTTTAGATGTTTTCGAAAACGAACCAACTCCTGATGCAGCATTGTTATCGCATCCAAAAATTTCGTTAACACCACACATTGGAGCGGCTACGAACGAAGCGCAAGAGCGTATTGGTGTTGAACTTGCAGAGTTAATTATCAAACACTTTAAAGGATAATCTTTCTGATATCTTAAATAAAAAGCCACAATGTAAATTGTGGCTTTTTATTTAAGACTATTTGTTAAGGCCCAATATCTAAATCCAATAATCGCTTGTTGCAGTTTGCTTAATTTTGCGGGATCGTTTTTATAATAGGATGGTAGTATCAACTTATTGAGTTTTACTAATAATTTAAAAAACAGCTGCTTCATTTTATAAAACTTTTATTTCTTTAATAGGTTCGTTACTCTTTATGGTTTTATTCTTTTTTGTGATAATATAGCCTAAAGCTACAATTATCACTGCAAAGAGGATAGTTAATAAAGCTAAATAATCTGCTTTTTGTTCTGCTTTTTTATTAAAAATTAGTAGTTCTTCGTTCTTTACCTGCAAATCTCTGATTGTTTTCTTATAACTGTCTATTCGAACTTGGTTGTTGTTTACGTCTGTTTTAACTTGTTGGAACTGAATATCCTTATAGTCTAACAGTACTTTGAGCTCGGTGAAAATGTTGTTGTCCGTAAGTGCAATCTGTCGCAAAATCTCGTTAGAATTTCTAATGTCGCGTTTAGCCTGCAAGCCGAATATACCCGTTTTGGTATTTAAACTTTGATCATATTGCCCAAATTTGGCACTTCTTTCAACCAAAAGTGCATTAATTTTATTTCGCTGTAACTCGTACGCGGTGCTATCTTGCCCGTATGAACCGATGGCAAATAAATTTACAACACACGTGAAAAGTAGAGATTTCATATTCATATCAAAACATTTAGCTCTATAGAGCAAATCTTATGCCTTTTGACTGAAGTGGAGCAGGAAAAGAGTTTTAAGGATGGAATTCCACTCTTACTATATCGTTCAAATGCAAACCCAGCAAACCAGAAGCTTTTCCCTTATTTATGGCAATTTCTAAATGATTACTAATGCCGAATAAACAAAGTTTTTCACCTTCGGGCACTTCGTTATAATGCCAGCTCAATTGCGTAATGGTTTCGCTTTTTCTAAAATAAAGTGTAAAATCTCTATTGCGTTGTACTTTGGTGAAAAGATCTTTCGTGATATTCGTGATTACGTTGCTAAAGTTATCGATAAAAATAACGCTACCTCTAATAATATCCGGCTCTATTACCGGATGCAGAAGCATACGGCGCTCAACGTCATCGGCAGGCAAGCCGATCTCTTTTAACTTACCACCTTTTGCTAAATGTACCGCTGCTTTCACCAGAATGTCTACTAGTGGAAAGTGTAAGAATTTTAAATCTTGCATAATATTTAGCTCAACCAATTCATCAGGTTGATCATCAAACAGCAAAGAAAAAATACCGTTATCGGCACCAACAAAATATTGATCTTTGTAAGACAGTGCGACGTATTTTGTATTCTCATTAAAAACAGAATCTATCCCAATAAGGTGAACGGTCTTTTTAGGAAAGTAGGCGTATGCATTCTTCACCACAAAAGCAGCGTAAGAAATATTGAAGGCTGGAACCTCATGCGTAATGTCTACAATATTAACAGTCGGAAGGAGCGTCAGGATACTGCCTTTTAGCGCAGCCTGATAGAAATCCTTTGATCCTAGATCTGTTGTTAAAGTAATTATAGACATTAAATATTCGATTTTTATGCTTATTCTTGTGTGAAGGCAAAAAGTCTACAAATATTCAACTTTTATATTGAAATACACACTTCCAATCTAAAAAAGACATTATTTTGAACGAAATTAAGCTAATATTGGACATCAGTGACCAAATTCAGTTTTGGGGAGCTAATAATGAAAACTACGAGTTAATAAAATCTGCCTTTCCTAAGTTAAAAATCGTAGCTCGCGGTAACGAAGTAAAAGCCCTTGGAGATGCGTTGGAGTTAAAGAATTTTGAGCAGAAGATCAATGCCATCGTTAACCACTTGGAGCAATATGGGACCTTAAATGGGGGAGATGTTGGAACTATTTTGGGCTCGAAAAAGAGTTTAGAAGATAAAGTGGAGGCACCTGCGGCGACTGCAACACCTGGCGGGGGTGGCGAAGTAATTGTGTACGGAAACCACGGATTGATGGTGAAAGCACGCACCGCTAATCAGCGAAAAATGGTGGATAGCATTAATAAAAACGATGTATTGTTTGCTATTGGTCCGGCCGGTACAGGTAAAACGTATACTGCAGTTGCATTAGCAGTTAGGGCATTAAAAAATAAAGAGATCAAGCGAATTATTTTAACTCGACCTGCCGTGGAAGCTGGAGAAAGCTTAGGTTTTTTACCTGGCGATTTAAAAGAGAAAGTAGATCCTTATTTGCGCCCGCTCTATGATGCATTGGACGATATGATTCCTGCTGAAAAGTTAAAGGTTTATTTAGAAAATAGAACAATTGAGGTAGCACCTTTGGCATTTATGCGTGGAAGAACCTTGGATAATTGTTTTGTGATATTAGACGAAGCACAAAATTCTACTGATTTACAGCTCAAAATGTTTTTAACCCGAATGGGCCCAACAGCAAAGTTTATTGTTACGGGCGACGTTACTCAAGTAGATTTGCCAAAAAAAGCGCAGTCGGGCTTAAATAACGCACTTCGTATTTTGGGAGATATTAAAGGCATCGATATTATTTATTTAACCGGTGAAGATGTTGTACGCCACAAATTAGTAAAGGCTATACTAAAAGCATACGGAGACATTCAATAATTTTGGACTACGTTTTATGTATAAATCCGAAGATAGTTATCACTACACTTCGGATTTTTTTTGCCAAGCATCTAATGCCATAATTTCAACTAAAAACTTATAATAACGGGTGTTTAACGTCAGATTTTTTCCTATTTTTATACCCTCATGAAAGCAGTAAAAGAAACCCAATTTACTTTTCCGAAGCAAACTAGTTTTTACAGAGGTAAAGTACGCGACGTATATACAATTGACAATCAATTAATGGCAATGGTTGTTACGGATAGAATTTCGGCATTTGATGTGGTATTGCCAGAAGCAATTCCATTCAAGGGTCAAGTTTTAAACCAAATAGCCGCCAAATTTTTATCAGCCACTAAAGATATTGTACCGAATTGGGTACTTGCTACGCCTGATGAGATGGTAACCGTAGGTCGTATTTGCGAACCTTTTAAAGTGGAGATGGTAATTAGAGGGTATTTGGCAGGTCATGCGGCTAGAGAATACGCAGCAGGCAAGCGAGCCGTATGCGGTGTTACTTTACCAGAGGGATTGAGAGAAAACGACAAATTGCCGCAGCCTATTATTACGCCAACTACAAAAGCAGCGGTAGGCCATGATGAGGATATTTCAAAAGAAGATATATTGGCTAAAGGAATCGTATCATTAGCCGATTATGAAAAGTTAGAGGCTTTTACCCACGCTTTATACCAAAGAGGGGTAGAAATGGCAGCAGAACGCGGTTTAATATTGGTTGATACCAAATACGAATTTGGTAAGGTGGGAGACGAAATTTTCTTAATTGACGAAATCCATACACCAGACTCTTCTCGTTATTTTTACGCAGAAGGTTATGCGGACAGGCAGCGCAACAACGAAGCTCAAAAGCAACTGTCTAAAGAATTTGTTAGAAAATGGTTAATAGATAATGGCTTTCAAGGTAAAGACGGACAAGTAATACCAACGATGACGCCCGAGATTGTAGAATCTATTTCTGACCGATATATTGAACTTTTTGAGCAAATAACAGGCGAAAAATTTGTAAAAAGTCCTTCGGAAAGTATTTTATCCAGAATAGAAGACAATGTAAACCAAGCAATAAAAGGGTTGCTTTAAAAAACTACAACATGAAATTTAACCTAGATAAACACGAAAAATACGTTGTAATTAAACTAAAGGAATCTAAGTTTACAAATGAAAATGCTCCTGCGTTGAAGTCGGAGTTTATTCATTTAAATACTGCAGGTTTTCGTAATATTGTTTTAGACTTATCGGCAGTTAAAGAATGCAATGATTCACAAGATCTTAGCGCACTTTTGGTTGGCGACAGACTTTGTAAAGCAACCGATGGTATATTTATAGTTTGCTGCGTTAACGATGCAATTGCCCCAATTATTGAGATGTCTAATTTGCATAAGTCTGTTACTTTTGTAAATAAGTTAGATGAGGCCACTGACCTTATCTTTATGGAAGAAATTGAAAAGGAACTTCGTGGTAGTGTAGATAAGGGCTAAATATTGATGAAGTTTGAGGTCACTATTTTAGGGAACAGTTCTGCTACGCCTGTCTTTAATCGAAATCCGACAGCGCAATTACTTAATTGCAATGAGCATTACTATTTGATTGATTGTGGTGAAGGTACTCAACATCAATTAATTAAATATGGATTTAAGTCTGCAAAGATAGATCACATTTTTATCAGTCATTTACATGGCGATCATTTCTTTGGATTAGTAGGTTTATTATCAAGTATGCACCTGTATGGTCGTACTAAACCCTTGAATATTTTTGGTCCACCCGCACTTAAGGAGGTATTGGATGTGCAGTTTTTACATTCTGAAACCAATATTCGATATCCGATCAAATATTTTCAAATTGATGCTTCTAAATCCACAGTCATCCTAAAAAATAATGATCTTGAGGTGGAGACTATACCTCTTAACCATAGAATTGCCTGCACAGGTTTTAAATTTACAGAGAAGAAACGGTTGCGCAAGTTGCTTGCAGAAAAGCTGGAAGGAGACAATATACCAATAGAATATTATCCAATGTTAAAGCGTGGGGTAGATTTTGATTTGCCTGATGGAAGACAAATCAGGTATTTAGATTATACCGGCGACTCTGCCAAGCCAAAAGTATACTGCTATTGTTCTGATACTATGTATGATGAGCGCTATTTTAAACAGATATCAGGTGCGGATACTTTGTATCACGAGGCTACATTTTTGCATGAAATGTTAGAGCGAGCAAAAGAAACACATCATACAACTGCGCAACAAGCGGGGGAAATTGCAGCGAAAACTGGTGCAAAAAAGCTTTTAATTGGTCATTTTTCTTCGAGATACAAAGTTTTGGATGAAATTTTAGATGAAGCTAGATCTACTTTTGTAACAACAGATTTAGCGCTAGAGGGGAAGACTTACCAAATATAGTATCGTAAAATCAGACATTTTTGCAAGAATATTGGATTATTTCGTTTTTTTTTAAAAAAAAATAGTGCCTTCAATTGTGGTTAAAGCCATAAAATATAATTTTTTTTTGTATTTCTTGTTTAAAAATGCTGGTTTTCAATAAATTACATTACCTTTGTTCCGTAAATAAAATTAAATACAATGCAACAAGGAACAGTAAAATTTTTCAATGAAACAAAAGGTTTCGGATTTATCACTCCATCTAATGGCGATGCCGAAATTTTTGTGCACGTATCTGGTTTAATTGACAGCATTCGTGAGAATGATTCAGTTAGCTATGATGTAGAGCAAGGCAAAAAAGGCCTAAACGCAGTTAATGTTAAGATATCTTAAGAAATTATCCTTCATAAATTGATAAAGCATCCGTCACTTTGGCGGATGCTTTTTTTATAAAGTAATTTAATAATGAATTTCCAGAATTGGGTCTGTGTATAGGACCACTGGAGTACGACAAGCATCTGTTAGGCCAAGAGCAGGTCAAGATGCTTATCCCGATGAATCTTCATAAAATTTGGTGCTAGACTTTTCCTAAACTTATGATAGTGATTTCTCGTTCCAAATCTGGGCATGGTTTCCTCAATAAATAAACAAGATGATCTATCTCTCATAAGCGTTCCTGTTGTATTTTAAACGTCTTGGATATTTATTGCAACACTAAACAGCTATTATCAAATGTTTTCGCCACAAATTTTACATCTCGTGCTCCTTTTTCCGGGCTCGTTCAGTAGCTTCTGATAATTAGCTCAAATACTTTTTATGATATAGATACATTAGATGATATTGGCAATGTTTATCCCTTTGTTTGGCAATTCCTTCCTGTCTCCATTTGTTTAATGTCCTGCTCGAGGGTTTCGTTTTTTTTAGTCGGGCTATCTTTCTTCACAGTTTTCGGTACGTTCCAATCCAACATGTTTTCGCAAATAAACCGAAACTATGCTCTGCCTTGTATGGCATGACTAAGCAGCGCTCGTTTTTAATTGATTTAGCCTTCTTTAACGGCATCTACAATCTCCAATTTGAAAACTGAACTGTAATTTTTTTGGCACGCATTACGTATCCAGTAATGCTTTCTTTTCCATCAGTTTATAGTGTTTTTGATGATTTATTTTCCGGACGTAGCGTAACGCTAAAAAAGAAGGGCGAACAACTCTTAAGTTATCCGCCCTTTTTCTATGAAGAATTCTTTACAGAATTAATTGTCTTTTTTATTGCCACCTCCAAATACAGAGAAGTGTACGTAACGTTTCGGATTCGCTTTTAAATCAATAATTAAAGCATCTAAATTTTTAGAAGCGTTATTGAGGTTATCGTACATTTGTCTGTCGTTAATTAAAGCGCCTATAGTACCTTTTCCACTTTTCACATCATTAATCATTCCTTGCAAATCGCCAACGGCTTTGTTAGCGTTTGCTATGGTTTGTTCAAAATTCAAAGCCGCTGCTTTATTAGTAACAGTGGTAAGATTGTTCATAATACCGTCTATACGAGCACCATTGTTTTTTAGGTTAGCCGTTATCGATTCTACGTTAGACATAATTGCCGATAGTTTGGCACTCTCGGTTCCTACTAAGATGTCAACCTTTTTAGAAGTAGATTCTAAAGAACCTAATGTTTCTGCAATACTATTGAAACTACGATCAACATTTTTCTGGAAGTTCGGATTTAGAATTGTGTTTACACTTGTCAAGATAGAATCCATCTTTGCAATAATCTGCTCTGCTTTTTTCTGAACAGGCTGCATGCTTTCCATCAATCCTTTGGAAATATTGGTCTCTAGAAAATCTCCATCTTGTGCAAAATTCTTATCAGAACCTAGAGTGAGCACAATGGCTTTACTACCAAGTAAGTCTGTACCTTCTAATTTTGCGATCGTATTTTTTGGAATTTCGTACTTGCCGTTGATTTTAAGGGTAGCTTTGATCGTTGCATCCGGTTGCAATTCAAGTGCCGCAACCCTGCCGATTTGATAGCCATTAATTAATATCGGCTTTGAAACAGTTAAGCCATCTACTTGAGAGTATTTAGCGTAGAGAACAGTTTCATTAGTGAAAATACTATTTCCTTTTAGAAAATTGTATCCGATAATAAGTAGGGCAATTGCAAAGGCTGCTAATATCCCTACTTTGGTTTCATTTTTGATTTTCACGTAGTCTATGTTTGTTATTTAATTTTCAACGTCTTTTTTGTACTGCTTTATTGCGTTTACAATTGCACTTACAATTTCCTCTTGTCCTTCTTCAGAGTTGATGTATTTTTCCTCCTCTGGATGAGAAATAAAACCAATCTCTGTAAGTACAGACGGCATTGCAGCTCGCTGTAAAATGAGTAATCCTTGTTCTTTAACACCTCTATTCACTCTTTTGTTTACTTCAGTGTAATTTTTCTGAATGTAACTAGCCAAAGCTAAGCTTTTTGAGCGATAAAGTGACTTGTATAACGATAATAAAATTGCTTCTTCTGGATCGTTCGGATCGTAGTTACCTTTGGCCTTATAATTCTTATCCTTAATGATTTCCGCATTTTCCTTTAAGCCCGCGTCCATTTCGTTAATTCTACGGTAAGCTCCAACAAAAGTTTCGGTGCCTTGCGTAGAGTGATTACCTTTTGGCATAGAATTGCAATGTATAGAAATGAACAAATCCGCTTTCAAATCATTTGCAATGGCAGCCCTACGGTACCAATCTACATCAACATCAGTTTTTCTGGTTTGCACCACCTTGATTTGTGGCAGTTCTTCTTGCAATTTGACACCTAATTTCAATGCCACCTTCAGCGCAACATCTTTTTCCCAAGAAAATGCACCCCTTGCTCCAGGTTTGGCGCCGCCATGCCCTGCATCAATAACAATGGTTTTCATTTTATAGCCTTGAGCGTAGCTAGATGTGAAGGTAAACGATAATAAAAAAATGGTAAGGGGTAAAATAACTGTTTTGAACTGCATTTATGTGTTTTTTTACAAAAGTACAAAAATTACATTTCTATACTCAATTTATATGATTGAATGGCTTTTAGTAAACAATTTGCAATCTCGGTTTGGCCTGCTTCTGAGTTCATGTAATCTTCTTCTGTCGAATTGGAAATGAAACCAATCTCGGTAAGTACGGCTGGCATACCTGCTCGAGCCAATACAGCTAAGCTTTGTTCTTTTACACCTCTATTCACCCTGCCAACGGCAACGTATTGGTCTTGTATCGCTTTAGCAAATTTTAAACTTTGGTTTCTAAAACTGTTTTTCATGAGGGAAAGTATAATGGCACTTTCTGGATCATCTGGATTAAAACCAGAGTAATTTTCCTTGTAATTATCTTCTAAAAACATCGAGGCATTTTCTCTTTTAATTACCTCGTCTTGTTCGCCAAGTCTCCCAGTACCCGATACAAAGGTTTCTGTACCGCGGGTGGAGGTACTTTTCACATATCTTGTCTTGTAAACAGGAACACGTTTGCCTTTTTTATTTTTGGTGTAACCACTAATATAGCGTTGCGGATACGAGGGCATATCATTGCAGTGGATGGAGATGAATAGGTCAGCTTTCACCTGATTAGCTAAACCAATCCTTTCGTAAAGGGGCACAAATACGTCGGTAGTTCTTGTGTAAACTACCTTCACATCTGGCATGTTCTCCTCAATTATTCTGCCTAATCTCAATGCAGTCTTTAAGGCAACATCTTTCTCTGTCGAGTATTCTCCCCTCGTAGATCCGTCTTTGCCTCCGTGGCCGGCATCAAGTACGATAGTTTTTATTTTATATTCTTGCGCAATTGCTTGATTTACAGAGTTAAGTATAAAAATGAATGAAATTATTATTGTCAATATAGGTTTTGCCATGCTCAATGGTATATTTTTCATTAATTTTGAACGTTTTGTCATAAAGATTATTGCAAAATAAACAATCAAATACAAAAATTGAAACTTTTATATACACTCATTTTCTCTGTAATTTTGATGCTTTTGGCTTTATTGCTTGATAATAAAGTTTTTGCGTCACCGAGTGCCACCTATTTTCAAATAATACCACAACAGCAAGATACGCTGGAACGAGATACCACGAAGCGCCCACTCAAAAAAAGCGGCTTAGATTCGAAATTGGAATACTATGCTAAAGACTCTACAGTAACCGACAAAAAAAATCAAATTACCTATTTATATGGTAGTGCTAGGATTAAATATGAAGGGTTAGAGTTAGACGCTGAATACATTCGTTTTGATGCTAAGAATAAGCTGTTTTTTGCAAAGGGTGTGATGAACGAGAAGGGCAAATACATTGGCAGACCTATCTTCAAGACTGAAGGCCAAGGCAGTTCAATGGCTGATTCGATAAGTTATAACACTGAAACTGGCAAAGGGATAGTGAGCGGCGTGTATACAGAGCAGGAAGGCGGTTTTTTCTCTGGTGGTAAAACAAAAATGCAGCCGGATAACGAATTTCACGTTTCTGGAACTACCTACAGCACTTGCAATTTGCCGCATCCGCATTTTGGCATTCACATTACTAAAGGCATAGCGACCGAAAATCACATCATCACGGGACCAGTTTACATGAAGTTCGAAGATATACCGATGCCTATTGGTTTGCCTTTCGCATTTTTCCCAAAACCAAATAAAAAATCTTCGGGTTTTATCTTGCCAACACCTGGCGAGGATTATACAAAAGGCTTTTCCTTAACTGGTGGGGGGTACTATTTGGCGTTCAATGACTATATGGATGCTCGCTTAATGGGTAACATTTATACTAATGGGTCTTACGATTTAAATCTGGTTTCTAACTACACCAAGCGTTACAAATACAACGGTAATATCAATCTATCTTATACCAGTTCACGTAACGGTTTAGAGGGTACGCCAGAATATGAGCCTCAAAAAGCATTTAATATTGGCTGGTCTCACAGCCAGGGAGCTAACGCCAGACCCGGCACTACTTTTAGTGCTTCGGTAAATGCCGGAACAAGTAGTTACAACCAAATTACCGCTGGCACGGGTACATACGATGCCAATCAGATATTGAGAAATACCATGAGTTCCAGTGTTTCTTACGGTAAGGTATTTGGTAACGGTTTATTCAATTTAACCTCTGCGTTGACCCACTCGCAAGAGATACAGACAAAAACCATAAGTTTAACCTTGCCTCAAGTGAGTTTAAATATGTCTACGTTAAACCCCTTCGATAGTAAGAATAGAGTAGGAGAACAGAAATGGTATCAACGCCTAACTGTTGGTTATAACATGAATGCAAGTAACACGGTAAATACCACTGAGGATCAATTATTTGCACCAGGAGGTTTTGATCGTTTCACGAATAGTGTCGATCATACCATCCCAATTAGTTTGCCTTTTACCTTGTTTAATTATCTTAATTTTTCATCGAGTGTTAATTACAACGAAAAATGGGATTTTAAAACCATTAGAAATAGATACATCAGAACATCTACGGGTAATGAGGTGAGAACAGATACTGTGAACGGTTTCAGACGAGGTGGACAATATAGTTTGAGTACGGGGATGTCGACTAAGATTTACGGTACTAAGCAGTTTGGTCAGGAGGGAGCCGTTAGAGCTATGCGCCACGTTATGACCCCGAATGTTAGCTTTAGCTACCGGCCAGATTTTTCGAAACTGAGTTATGGTTATTTCAAAGAACAACAATATTATACGGATGATATAAGGCCAGGCATGAGTGTGCCAACTGGCGAATACGTACGTGATAATCTAGGCAACATTCAAAAATATTCGATCTTTCCTAATGGCGGCCCTGCAGCGGGGGAGCAAGCAAGTATCGGTTTCTCTCTCGATAACAATGTGGAGCTTAAGGTAAGGAATAAGAAAGATACCACAGGTACTGGAGAACGTAAACTAGCGATTATACAAGGCTTAACATTCTCCAGTTCGTATAATTTCTTGGCTTTGCAAAAGAAGTTGGCGCCGGTTAATTTTAGCGGAAGATCGCAGTTTACCGAAAAATTGGGAATTAACTTTAGCGGTCAATTTAGTCCATACATGGTTGATGAGGTGGAATACGTTACTGGTACGGGCGCTACCCAAGTAAGGAGCTACTCTTATCAAGAAGTTGATCGTTACGTTTGGAATAATGGGAAACTGCCACGTCTAACAAATCTTTCTTTCTCTTTTGATTATAGCTTCAATCCAGAAGCATTTAAACGTCGTAACGAGAATATCGATAATATCAACAATCAGCAAAATACCGCTAGCAGAACACAAGAACAAATTGATGAGTTGAACAGAATTAGCAGAGATCCGAATGCCTTTGTAGATTTCAATATTCCATGGAATTTCTCGTTTTCTTACAGTTTCAACTACAGTAATCCTTTGGGACGAGCTGAGACTAGAAATTTGAGCAATACCTTGAACTTTAATGGCGATTTTAACCTTACGCCGAAATGGAAAATTCAATATACCTCGGGTTACGATTTTAAAGCAAAAAATCTGTCGCAAACCTCTTTCCAAATTTATAGAGATTTACACTGCTGGGATTTGAGTGCTAGTTGGGTACCATTCGGCGCTTATCAAAGTTATTCTATCGATATTAAAGTTAAAGCTTCGGTACTACAAGATTTAAAATTGAGTAAACGTAAAGGATATTATACCAGATATTAGCCAAATCAAACCCTATAAATATCACCAACAAAAATATGTTAGCTGAAATTATAACCATAGGCGATGAAATTCTGATTGGTCAAATTGTAGATACAAACTCCGCTTGGATGGCTACGGAGCTAAATAAAATTGGAGTAAAAGTTAAACAAATTTCCTCCATTTCTGACGATAAAGATCACATTGTGGAGGCTTTGAACCAAGCCAAAAAAAGAGCTGACGTTATTTTAATTACTGGCGGATTGGGTCCAACCAAAGATGATGTGACAAAGCTAACCCTGTCCAAGTATTTTAATATGCCTTTAAGGGTTGATGAAGCGACACTAGCACTGGTAACTTCTTACTTTGCAAAAGTAAACCGCCCTATGTTAGCTGTAAATGCTAAACAGGCTGAAGTGCCCGATGGTTGTACTGTAGTCACTAACAAAAATGGAACAGCACCATGCATGTGGTTCGATGTGGATGGTAAAATCTTCGTTTCGATGCCTGGCGTGCCTTTCGAAATGAAATATCTTATGCAGGATGAAATCATTCCTCGCTTGAAACGTAAATTTGATCTTCCATTTATTGTTCATAAAACCATATTAACCGTTGGTATTGGCGAGTCGTTTTTGGCTGAGAAAATAGCAGACATAGAAGATGAATTACCTGCCCACATCAAATTGGCGTATTTGCCAAAGTTAGGACAGGTGAGGTTACGCCTCAGTGCTTCTGGAGATGATGAACAACGCTTGCAAACTGCAGTAGCCTTGTATACTCAACGCATTGTTGAGCGGGTGGAAAAGAATGTCATCTTAACAGAAGATATTCCTTTTGAAAAGGCTGTTTTGGAAGTGATGAAGCAGCACGGGTTAACACTATCTACAGCAGAAAGTTGTACAGGGGGGTATATTGCGCATCTCCTTACGCAACATTCGGGGGCATCGACAGTTTTTAAGGGTGGGGCAGTTACCTACACCAATGAACTTAAACAATGCATGCTGGGGGTAGGCCAACAAACGCTTCTGGACTTTGAAGCGGTAAGCGAAGAAACTGCAAAAGAAATGGCTTTGGGTGCAATTAAAAACTTTAGAACGGATTATGCCGTTTCTGTTACTGGTATCGCTGGGCCCGATGGGGGCACTGATGAGAAGCCAGTTGGTACCGTTTGGATTGCCGTTGCGCATGGCGAAAATGTGAATGCAAAACTATTTAAATTTGCAAGCCAACGCATACAAAATATTGAAAGGGCTGCTATGGCAGCGTTAATGATGCTTTTTCTAGAGTTGAAACAAGATTTGAATTTAAAGCATTAAAAACCGTAATTTTGGCCCAGATACGAGTTTACACTAACTATTAAAAATATGGCTCAATACGAACTGTTACTACCTAAAATGGGCGAGAGCGTTGCTGAAGCGACGATAATTAAATGGGTTAAACAACCTGGAGATACCATTTCATTAGACGATACCATTTTAGAAATAGCAACTGATAAAGTAGACTCTGAAGTGCCTTCGCCAGTTGAAGGTAAACTGGTAAAGCAATTGTTTGATATTGATGATGTAGTGCAAGTTGGCGCAGTAATTGCAATTATTGAAACCGAAGGAGCGCAAGAAACTCCCCAAGCATCTAACAACGATTTTAAAGAAGAAAAGACAGAAGAAGTTGCAATTCCCGGTATCAGTCAATTACCTACCCCAACTCCAAATGATACAGATGTCGATTTTAAAAGTTCTGATCGTTTCTACTCTCCTTTAGTAAAAAGTATCGCTAAAGAAGAGAATATCTCGATTACAGAGTTAGATAATATTAAAGGCTCGGGTGCTGAAGGTCGCTTGACTAAAGAAGACCTTTTAAATTATATCCAAACGAAAAAAGGAACTGCACCTGTGCAAGCAAGCAATAATACAGCGCCTGCTGCACCAGAAGTTAAAAACATGGCTCTATCTTTTTCTGCACCAGCGGTAAGCGTTAGCGGGGGCGACGAAATAATAGAGATGGATAGAATGCGCAAGCTCATTGCAGATCATATGGTGATGAGTAAGCACAATTCGCCGCATGTTACCTCGTTTGTTGAGGCTGATGTAACCAATCTGGTTCAGTGGCGCAATAAGGTGAAAAAATCGTTTGAGCAACGTGAAAATGAAAAAATCACTTTTACACCAATTTTTGTGGAGGCAGTTGCAAAAGCAATCAAAGATTTTCCAATGATCAACGTTTCGGTAAATGGTACTCAAATCATTAAAAAGAAAGATATAAACATTGGCATGGCTGCTGCTTTACCTTCAGGTAATTTAATTGTTCCCGTAATTAAAAATGCTGATCAATTAAATATCGTAGGTTTAACAAAAGCAGTAAACGATTTAGCGTCCAGAGCCCGCTCATCTAAATTGAAGCCAGACGAAACTCAAAATGGAACATTCACATTGACGAATGTTGGTTCATTCGGCAACGTTATGGGCACGCCAATTATCAATCAGCCTCAAGTAGCAATCTTAGCCGTTGGCGCTATTAAAAAGAAACCTGCTGTTTTAGAAACCGAACATGGAGATGTAATTGCAATTAGACACATGATGTTCTTATCGCTATCATACGACCATAGAGTGGTAGATGGTTCTTTAGGTGGATCCTTTGTACGCCGAGTAGCGGATTATCTCGAAAATTGGGATGTTAACCGAGAAATCAATTAATAATGAATAATAAAGACCTTGTAATTTGTACAAGGTTTTTTTATGCGCTTTAAAATGTAAAAGCTCAGGTATCCACCTGAGCCATTTACTTAATCAAAACATAACAATATAATTAATTAACAAGTATATTCTCATCTGCAATGGTTTTTATATCTTGTTCGGTGTAAGATATTTTGCCAGTTTGAGCAATGAAAATGTCTTTCTTTTCCAAAAGCTCTTTATTCTCCAGTAGGTTTTTTAAACTCACACTACCAATCACGTATTTATAATCGTTGCGGGCAAAACGCTCGGTAATGTTTTCGATATTGAGCTTTTCCAAAGTGTACTCGTGTTGATAACGCAAATACACCTCTAAGTTTACCTTATCTGTGTGCACCAGGCCATTGTCTTGGTGATATTTTTTGTACTCGTAACGATAGTCGTAACGTAAGGCAGCAATGTCCGACAGTACAGCAGCACCAGTAGGGTGACCTCCAGCGCCTTTGCCAAAGAAGAATTGCTTGTCGGCAAAGGCGGCTTGTACAGTTACGCCATTGTATTCATTTTCCACATTGTAAAGAAAGTCATCGCTCTTTACAAATTTCGGTAAAACGAACGCTATTACCTGTTTAGTGCTAATTTTTCGTGTAGTGGGCACTAATTTTATCTTGTAATTTTTCTCTTTCGCATAGCGGATGTCTGCATCGCTTAAATGCTGTATGCCTACGTTTAAAATCTTATCAGGATCAATAAACAACCCATAAGCATGGGCAGTGGCAATGGTCAATTTAAATTTAGGATCGTAACCACCCACATCTAGAATCGGATTAGTTTCCGCAAATCCTAAATCCTGTGCCTGTTTTAAAGCTGTATCGTAGGGTAATCCTTCGTTAAAAATTTTAGAAAGAATATAATTTGATGAACCATTGAAAATACCAGAAATACCATGTAATAATTCGTTATCGTAGTATTCTTCTAAATTTCTGATGATTGGAATACTGCCACAAACCGCACCTTCGTACAACAGAGATGTGCCGTATTTCTCTTGTAAATCAACCAATTCTGCTAAGTGCGTAGCAATCATCTTCTTATTGGCCGACACTACGTTTTTACCAGTACTAAGCGCTCTTTTTGTGATGTTATATGCAACTTCTGCGTCGTCAATTAACTCTACAATGGTATTAATTTCGGTATTGTCTAGAATTTCATCATGATTGGTGGTAAATAACTTTGCATCGAGTGATCTTGCTTTTTCAGGGTTTTTAATTGCAATCTTTACAATCTCTAGGTTTAGGTTTTGAGATTTAATGATGTCGTGTAAGCCTTGGCCTACAACGCCAAATCCAAATAATCCAATCTTAAGTTTCTTACTCATAAATTTTTATAAATATTAGGAGGGTGGTGTAAGGAATTATACCGCCATCCTAAATTGCTAGTTAAGCAGTATGTTGTAATTTTATTATCTTTTTGTTAGTGCTCTCTTTCAAAAACTGACCAATAATCTTGGTTAATTTATCGGTTTCAATCAAAAAACCATCATGACCGTAAGCACAGTTGATGCTACTAAATTGTGCATCCGTAATATTATCAGCTAAAAATTGTTGTTCAACAATTGGAAAAAGAACATCGTTTTCAATACCAATAACTAGCGTATTTGCCTTAACCATTTGCAAGGCATCTTTAATGCTTTTTCTGCCTCTACCCACGTTGTGACTATCCATCGCTTTGCTTAAATACCAGTAGCTGTAAGCGTTAAAACGTTTGCAAAGCTTATCGCCTTGGTAGTTTTGGTAAGATGAAGCTCTGAAATCACTTACCTTGTCATTTACACTCTCTACTTGCGTTTCGTTATAGGCTTCGTAGGTTCTATAAGATAGCAAGGCTATGCTGCGGGCAGTTTTTAATCCTTTCTGTCCGCCGTTAGGTTGGTTAGCAAAGAAGGTTCTATCAGTAGTAATCGCTAAGCGTTGACTTTCATTAAAAGCAATTCCCCAGGGCGAGTGAACCGCATTAGTAGCTACCAAAATCAGGTTTTCAATGTTTATCTTTCCCGAAATTGACCACTCTAATGCCTGTTGACCACCTAAGGAACCGCCTATTAAAGTTTTTACGGTATTAATGCCTAAATGAGCTGCTAACAGTTGGTGTGCTTCGGCCAAATCTCTAATGGTAAACTCTGGGAAAGCCAAGTAATAAGGCAAGCCTGTGGTTGGGTTTATGCTTAATGGATTTGTGGTGCCATAATGCGATCCTATAATATTTGCACAGATGATAAAGTGCTCGTCTGGATTAAATAAAGCATTTTCTCCAAATAATCCTTTCCACCAATCTAGCACATCGGCATTTGCTGTAAGCGCATGGCAGGCCCAAATTACATTGTCCTTTTCTGCGTTTAGTTTACCAAAGGTTTGATAAGCAATTTCCAGATTGCGGAGTTTTTTTCCACTTTCTAGCTTAAATATTTTAGGGTATTTATATGTTAGCGAGTTACTCATTGTTTGCGTTGTTGTATTGTGATTTCGTTAGGTAGCTTTACGACTTTAAATTGTCGCAAAAGCTTGTTCAAAATCTGCCTTAATATCGTCGATATGCTCAATACCTACCGATACTCTTAATAAGTTAGCCGTAACACCTGCTGCCAATTGCTCTGCCTCGCTTAGCTGTTGGTGTGTTGTTGCTGCAGGTTGGATGATTAACGTCTTGGCATCACCAACATTAGCTAAATGACTAACCAATTTTAGGTTGTCGACTAGCTTAATTGCACCTTCTTTGTTTCCTTTTAGTTCGAAACTTAGCACGGCACCAAATCCGTTAGATAGATATTTTTTTGCGTTAGCGTGATAAGGGCTACTTTCTAAACCAGGATAATTCACTTTGGCAACAGCCGGATGGTTCTCTAACCATTTAGCCAATGCCAATGCATTTTCTACGTGTCGTTGTACTCTTAAAGAAAGTGTTTCTAAACCTTGTAGTAATAAGAATGAGTTAAACGGCGACTGTGATGCTCCAAAATCTCTTAAGCCCTCTACACGAGCTCTAATAATGAAGTTAATGTTTCCAAACGGACCATTTTGACCGAAAACATCGTTAAATACTAAACCGTGGTAACCTTCAGATGGTTCAGTAAATTGAGGGAATTTTCCATTGCCCCAGTTGTAGTTGCCACCGTCAACAATTACGCCGCCAATACTGGTTCCGTGACCACCAATCCACTTTGTGGCAGATTGTACTACAACATTTGCACCATGCTCAATAGGTCTAAACAAGTAACCTGCAGCACCAAATGTATTATCTACAATTAAAGGCAAATCGTGTTTTTTAGCAATACCCGCAATTTGTTCGAAATCCACCACACTGAAAGATGGATTACCAATAGTTTCTAGGTAAATAGCTTTTGTGTTTTCGTCGATTTTTGATTCAAAATCAGATGGTTGATCTGCATCAGCAAACTTAACCGTAATACCTAAACGCTTAAATGCAACCTTAAATTGATTATATGAACCACCATATAAATGGCTAGATGAAACAAAATTATCACCAGCCTGCAAGATATTATTTAGTGCAATAAACTGTGCCGCCTGACCAGAAGAAACTGCTAATGCCGCAATGCCACCTTCTAACGCTGCAATTCTTTTTTCAAACACATCGGTAGTAGGGTTCATGATGCGAGTGTAAATGTTACCAAATTCCTTTAAAGCGAAAAGGTTTGCCCCGTGTTCCGAATTTTTAAATCCGTATGATGTGGTTTGATAAATAGGCACTGCTCTTGAACCTGTTGTTGGATCTACTTCTTGACCTGCGTGTATTTGTAGGGTTTCGAATTTTAAGTTTTGTGACATGTTTTGTTGATGGTTAATTTTCTAAATGAATTGGTTAATTGGATTAATCGTAGGAGATGTGCATATCCCAATGTGTTGGGACCTTCCGTAATGATTTCAGAAATGCAAAAGGGAAGATTTTTGTTGCTAGTACATGCGCATGCACATACAAGGCATCATTTGCATATTACAAATGCTTAAAATTGTATTGTTTGTAATTGCTTTTGCTGCTTTCGAAGCAGATGTTTCTCTTAGATTTGTCGAATTAATTAGGTTCATCTTACTAATTTATATTTCCAAAAAGCACCATGCTTTATGGTCAGGAATTGGCACCTTCTCTTTTTGAGGGTTGCCAGTGGGTCAGTGAGCCTGTCTCTCGCCACTTCTTTATAAATCAAAAACCTAGTTTAGGTGATTGACTTTTACTCGGTGGTTCCAAATAATATTCCAAATGTATGGTATTTTTTTATTCCCTTCAAAATTTAATTCTGATTATTTTGTATTAAATTGTTTTTCAGTGATTTATTATCTCGCTTTCGTCCATATTTCTTTATGGTCCGTCATAATTTATAATGCTTGTCACAAATCTACTTGACTAGCAAATTAACTATACTAACTTTGTAGAGTAATTTTTTAAAACATAAATTATTGGAATCTAAATTTTTAGATAGCATTATCTATCGTCAACAGCAACAACAGGTGGTTCCTTCAAATCAAACTATAGCAAATTGGGCTAGCTCATTGTTAAATTTGATTTTTCCAGAACGCGGACCATCTACAAACTATACGCAAGAAACCTTGAAGGGGGTTTTCTTTGAATCGAGAGAAGAACTTCAGCATATTTTAAAATCTACTAAGGCTTGTAAGAAAAATGATTTTAAGCATATGGCAAATAGCTTTTTTGAAGCGTTGCCAGAAATTTACAGAAAGCTAAATACTGACTTGCAGTCTATTGTGGACGGAGACCCTGCAGCGCAAAGTGAGTTTGAAATTATTCGCTGTTATCCAGGTTTTTTTGCCATTGCTATGTATCGTTTTGCGCATGAGTTGTATTTGTTAAAGGTTCCACATGTACCGCGTATCATCACCGAATATGCACACAATGCTACAGGAATTGATATTCATCCGGCAGCAACCATTGGAGAATATTTATATATAGACCACGGTACAGGTTTGGTAATTGGCGAAACAACCGTAATCGGAAATCATGTAAAGTTGTATCAGGGTGTTACTTTGGGGGCGTTAAGTGTTGATAAATCTCAGTCGCAAACAAAAAGACATCCAACTATTGGTAATAACGTAATTATTTATTCGGGTGCTACCATTTTGGGAGGCGAAACGGTGATAGGAGATGACAGTATTATTGGCGGTAACGTGTGGTTAACCAAAAGTATTCCTCCACATTCTACAGTTTACCACCAGGCAGAGGTTAAAATTAAAAGTTTAGAGAAATGAAAACGATCATAGATTGCATAGGGAATACTCCACTGGCACAGATTAGATTTTTGAGTCCCAACCCAAATGTGAAGATTTACGCTAAGTTAGAAGGCAATAATCCGGGAGGTAGTGTAAAAGATAGAGCTGCGTTAAATATGATACGTAGTGCGATGGAGCGTGGACAAATTACCAAAGAAACCAAGTTAATTGAAGCCACAAGCGGCAATACTGGTATTGCTTTAGCCATGATTGCTTCCATTTACGGTATTGATATTGAATTGGTGATGCCTTCAAACTCCACAAGAGAACGCACCTTAACTATGGAAGCTTTTGGCGCAAAAGTTACCTTATTAGAATCTATTGAGGTTTGCAGGGATTATGCAGAAGAAAAAGGTGCTAAGCCAGGTTATTATTTACTAAACCAGTTTGCTAATCCGGATAACTATTGGGCACATTATAAAACAACGGGTCCCGAAATTTGGGAAGAAACCAATGGTCAAATTACTCACTTTGTAAGTAGCATGGGCACCACGGGTAGTATTATGGGTAACTCGATGTATTTGAAAGAGAAAGATCCAAATATACAAATTGTTGGTTGTCAGCCAACGGAAGAATCGTCTATCCCAGGGATTAGAAGGTGGCCAATTGAGTATTTGCCAAAAATTTATCAACCAGAAAGGGTAGATAGGATTATGGATGTTTCGCAGGCAGATGCTACCCAGGCGGCAAGAGACCTTGCTAGGAAGGAAGGAATTTTTGCGGGGATGAGTAGTGGTGGAGCTTTACATTGTGCTTTAGAGCTTGCTAAAGAATTGGAAAGTGGTTTAATAGTTTTTATCACCTGCGATAGGGGCGACCGCTATTTGAGTAGTGATTTATTTGGATAAGATTGATCTCGCACATGCTGATTTTCATCAAGGCATGTGCGAGAATTTTTGAATTGTTATTTGTCTAAGGCTTGCGCTATATCAGCGATTAAATCTTCTATATTTTCCAAGCCTACTGAAATTCTGATTAAATTTTGAGGTGTTTTTGTCGTTGGTCCTTCTACAGAGGCACGATGTTCTATTAAACTCTCAACTCCCCCTAAACTTGTAGCTTGCGCAAATATTTTAACATCGTTTACAACAGACCTTGCATAGTTCGCATCGCCTTTGGTTAAAATAGACAACATACCGCCAAAGCCTCGCATTTGTTTTTTCACAATATCATGTTGAGGATGAGAGCTTAAACCGGGATAGAAAACACCTTCCACGTTTGGATGTTTAACTAAGTAATCGGCTAATTTCTCTGCATTTTCGCAATGTCCTTTAATGCGGTAAGCTAAAGTTTTAATACTACGAAGCAATAAAAAGCAATCAAAAGGAGAGGGTACCGCTCCACCAGTTTCTTGGATATTTTTAACTTTTTCCCAAAGCTGATTTTTTTTAGCAAAAGTTAATGAACCGCCTAACACATCACTGTGTCCGCCAATGTATTTGGTGGTCGAGTGCATCACGATGTCGGCGCCTAAAACTATGGGGTTTTGTAAAATTGGCGAAGCAAAAGTACTGTCAACGGCAAAGATTAATTGATGCTGCTTAGCAATTTCGCCTAACGCTTCAATATCAGTAATCTTTAATAAAGGATTTGATGGTGTTTCGGCCCAAATTAAAACTGTATTTGGCTTGATATGTAACGCGATTTGATCTACTGCTGTCAAATCAATAAAATCAAACGACAGCGTTTCGGCAAAAATAGTCATCAATTGCTTTTTAAAACCCCAATACATATCGTCGGGAGCAATGATGTGGCTGCCAGGTTTTAAGGCTTGAAATACGGCCATTCCAGCAGTGTTCCCTGAAGAAAATGCACAAGTATCTGCGCCAAATTCTAATGCCGTAATCACATTTTCTAGTGCCGTTCGGTTCGGATTGCTCACTCTACTGTACATGTGACCTCCTGGATAGCCACCATCTTCACCTCTTAGATAAGTGGTTGATAAATGAATGGGGGAGGTTACATCTCCGGTTAGTGGAGTTTTAGTTTTATGAGCGTGTATTGCAGTGGTTTCAGGTTTCATATCAATGAGTTAAAAAGAATACTAAAACAAATGTATAGCAAAAACTGTTAGCGAGCCTATCTTTGGCAAGATTTGTGTATGCTTGTTACAAATCTAATTCGATAATCAAAAAAAAATAGACATGAAAAAATTATTGTTAGCCATCGCTTTAATCGCTACAGCTATAGTATTGTTTGAAAGTTGTTCTCCAAAGACGAGTTCTGGTACCGCTGCGTTGAGAAAAGGTAATGTTACAGGCAATTGGGTGTTGAATAATGTAACTTTTGAAGGTATTCCAGATGTAGCAGTGAAATCGTTATTTGGCGAGAGCTCGTACAAATGTTTTGTTGGCAGCACTTGGCGCTTAACCAACAGCGGAAAGGGTAGCTACAGCTTACCAAGCAGTGCAAGTTGCGGAGCAAAAACGCAAGATATTTTTTGGTCTGTAAGCACAGCTGATGAGACTTTCCAGTTCAAGAAATTATATGAAGGCGAGAAAGCTAAAAATGTTGAAGAAGGCTACCGGTTAGTCTTGGCGGCAGCCGATGGAGATATGCTAACCATTAAATCGCCAATTGAATACAGCGGTAAAACTGCATATGCGGTTTTAAACTTTGTTAAGGCGGTAAATTAAATATCGCTAAATTCATAGTGAAGCCACATGTTGATAAAACAGGTGGCTTTTTTTGTGTCAAACCAAACTTAAGTTGTAGCCTTTGTGTTTATTATAAAATCGAAACAAATGAGGATAGCAGTAAATAGAAAGCCTACAAAGGTTTACCCAGACCCAAAACGTGTAATTGCAAGATTTTTCTATAATGGTGATGAAAGAGCCAAACACGTAATTGCGAAAGTGGTTGGGTTAACTGTAGAGCAAGCGTTTAGTATCGTTTCTCCTCTATTGCAAGAGTTTTCAAAACGCCATCGAAATATTACTAAAATATTCGAAAAAAATTGTCGCAAGCTTCGTCAATTGATGACGGAAATGGACATCGACTACAAATCATTAAACGAATATAGTAGGTATTTAATAGGATCTTTTTTTACGCACGAGTATGCCATTGAAGCCGCCGCTTTCTTTAACCCATCTATAGTTGAGGATCCAGATCAACGTAATTTGACTGATGGCGAAAAGCGTGTGATCATTAGTTTTAGGGCAGTTGGAGAAGGACATATCTCATCCATTGTTTTTAGACGAGCAATATTGGACACTAATAATGATATTACCATCTATCCAGTAGGAAATTATATAGATGAGGCCGAGGTTGTGAAAAATGCAACTTACAATAAACGCTTATTTCTTAAAAAAGCATCTGATGCCAATATTGTGATGGACGTGATTGCAGATGTAAACAATAAGCTAGAAGATAAATTTGATTACACTCAACTGCACCGGATTGTGGTCGACTCTAAGCATTTGACTGAGGATGATTTGAGGAAGTTGGAATACGATAAATTACTGTGGCTGTCGGATACTTATCATGACATGTGCTTTTCCAAAGATACCGATATCTCCGACCGTGTAATTTTTCCAATCTCGGAATTTGAAAGGAAGGGTATTGAGGATGCGCGTTTCGTGAAGTTTACTAAGGACGATGGGAGCACGATTTATTATGCTACATACACTGCCTACGATGGGGCTTTCATTATACCGAAGCTGCTGCAAACAACTGATTTTTACAATTTCAAAGTAAGTCCATTGCATGGAAAAGGAGCGCAGAATAAAAATTTAGCGTTATTTCCTAGAAAAATTAATGGCAAGTACGCTATGATGTCGAGAATTGACGGCTGGAATAACTACTTAATGTATTCAGATAAATTGACCGTTTGGGATCAGCCTATCAAATTACAAACGCCTATTTATGCTTGGGAGTTTATTCAAATTGGCAACTGTGGCTCGCCCATCGAAACCGATAAAGGTTGGCTAATTATCACGCATGGGGTGGGGCCAATGAGAAGATATTGTCTTGGCGCAAGTTTGCTGGATTTAAGCGATCCGTCTATAGAAATTGGCAGACTGCATGAGCCACTTTTGGCACCTAACCCAGACGAACGCGAAGGTTACGTACCAAATGTGTTATACTCGTGCGGATCGATTGTGCATAATGGCGAGCTTATCATTCCGTACGGGCTGTCTGATTACTGTTCATCTTTTGCCACAGTTAATCTAGAAAAACTCCTCGAAAGAATTTTGGAAGAAAGTTAGCTTTCTAAAAGTTGCTCTCTAATATTGCCTTCTTTAATAGGTGTGTCCAATTCAATTTGTAATGCTTTGAACACTACTAAATGCGAAATTAAATAAGCAAGAGTACTTTCTGCCCCTTGGTTTCTATTCACTCCGTTAGCTTGTAGTCCATCTGCACATCCTTTAGTGTCAGGATCGAAGAGTGGAATTTTTAAGCTATTTTCTCCTAAAAACCATTGGTAGCTGCGACGCAGGAAGTACAAGTATTTTTTCTCTTTCGTTATCTCATAGCACTTGAAGTAAACCATAGCCATGGCCATGGTTTCTATCGCCTGCTGGTCGTAAATGGCCATTTCACCATCCTTAAATAACCAACCATCATTACCTACCGGATTTAGATAGCCCTCACTCATAGTTTTTGCAGTCAGAAAATCAAGTGTCTGCATCGCAATACTATTAGCGTCTTTGTCGTCGGTGAGCTCAGAATAACAAATCAACGCCAGCGGAAGTATGGCATTGTCATAGGTCATCTTTTCTTCATACCACTTCCATTTTCGCGTGCTATTATTTTTATAAGCTTCTAAAAGAGGAGTTGCTAAACTAATCAATTCGTTTTTAATCGTTTCGTCATATGGATAAGCTTTCAAGTAGAGGTATAGGCCCAACACGGTATTGGCAATCCCTCGAAGATGTTTCAGATTTTTAAAATGAGGAACCGACTTTAAGAACAATTCCTGGCCGAACTCTCGGTAAGAGTTATTGGGCGAATATTTAATGAGACAGCCTAAAGCCCAAATCGTCCTCCCGAAAGAATCCTCCGAGCCTACTTCATCTAAATAATGGCGATTGAAACTCAAGAAATTTCTGAAATTGCCATCCTCAGTTTGCATGTATTGGATGTAGCTCAAATATATAGGCAACAAGTCTAATGCCTCTTTGGTTTTGTACAAGTCGTGGGCCATAAGCACCATAATCAAAGCCCTAGAATTGTCATCTAAACAATAGCCTTCCTTCAAGTTGGGAACACCATATTTAGCATGCTGAACAATTCCAGTATCATCAGTTAGTCTTCTCACATAACTTAAATCAAACTCGGGCATGGTATCAACATCAATAAAAATGGATTTACTAAAAGTTGAACTGTTTATGTGACTGCTTAAAATGGTTTCCTTCAGTGTATTTAGATAAGTTTTGCCAATTAAAGGCCATCTCACATTAAGTCCATATTTAAAAGCATTGTGTTTTAATTGCGCTAACTTAGCTGGGTGGTCAAGTAAATCAGCAATGATTTGAGCAAGTTGTTTATCGTTCTTAAAATCAAACAGAACACCGCGGTTGCGAGTAAGAAGTTCTTGCGCATGCCAGTAAGGTGTAGAAACGACCGCGGCGCCAGCACCTACGGCATAAGATAGGGTACCGCTGGTAATTTGCGCTTCGTTTAAATAGGGGGTGATGTAAACATCGGCTGCACACAAATACTGGTGCAGGTTTTCTTCTTCTACAAATTCGTTAATGAATACCAGATGTTGCTCCACGTCGAGGCTTTTTGCCAAGCTTATCAAGCTGTCGCGATACTCTTCACCTGCTGATTTTAAAACTCCTGGGTGAGTGTTACCGAGCACATAATACACCGCTTCGGGATGCGCTTTCACGATCTCTGGCAATGCTTTAACCACAGTTTCGAGTCCTTTGTTTCTACTGATTAGGCCAAAAGTAAGTAGCGGTTTTTTACCCTTAAATAAGGCTGACGATTTTATCGGATTGTTAGGACTTGGTTCTAAATTGGGCACACCATGCTCAATGTATTGAATTTTAGCCATCGGAACTTCATAGATAGAAGTAAGAAAGCCGATGGCCTTTTTACTCATCACCACAATTTTTGCTGCTCTTTTGGCAAGTTGCTGAATAATGGTTTGTTGACTGTAAGTTGGGTGCTTTAGAACGGTGTGAAGTATAGTAGTAATTGGCTTGTTAATTTGTGCCATTAACGAGAGCACCAACAAGCCACTTTCGCCACCATATATTCCAAATTCGTGTTCGAGTATACATGCATCTACTGAACTGTTATTAATGAAATTAGCTGCATCAATGTAATCTTGATGTTCCTCTTTTCTAATTACAAATTTTACTTCGCTGGGATAGGTAGGTTTCTCTTGGTCGTTATCTTGTGTAAGTGCTACCACGAAACTATCTGGCTGGTCGATAGCTTTAAATAAATTGTCGTTAAATGTGGCAATGCCACAAGCAATTGGCAGGGAAGTGCTGATATATGCTATTTTCATGGTTTTACAAATTATAATACGTTTCGCAGCGTTATATAAAACAACACAGTTATGTAACAAAATGTTTGTGGTAACTAGTTAAACAGTAGTGAAGCTTTGTTTACATTATGGTTTAATTTTTATAACTTTGTTTTTTAATGAATTTCCTCTATCCGGGTTTTCTTTTTGCACTTGTAGCGGTCCTAATTCCGGTCCTTATCCATTTATTTAATTTTAGGAAGTTTAAGAAGGTTTACTTTAGCAATGTAGATTTTCTCAAAGAGATAAAATCGCAAAATTCTTCTCGCGAAAAGCTCAAAAATTTATTGATCTTATTAAGCAGAATACTTGCTATTGTTTTTCTGGTACTGGCATTTGCTCGTCCATTTTTAACATCAAAACAGCAAACCAACCTCGGTACTAATAATGTAATAAGCATTTATGTAGATAACTCTTACAGTATGGACGCTGTAAACAATGAAGGGAGTTTGTTAGACGAAGCTAAACGCAAAGCCAAAGAGATCGCTAAAAACTATCAGATTAACGACAAGTTTCAGTTGCTTACTAACGATTTTGAAGGTAAACATCAGCGACTGCTTAATATCGATGAGTTTTTACAAGCGCTAGAAGGCGTTAAAATTTCAGCAACGATTAGAAGTTTACAACAAGTAATAAACAGACAGCAATCCATATTTACAGGTAACAATAATCGGTTCAGCTACATTATTTCCGATTTCCAGAAAGGTTTTTTAGGAACGCTGCCAATAAAAACTGACAATAATATCAGTTTGTCTTTGGTTAAGTTAAAGGCTACCGCACTCCCCAACGTAGCTGCTGATAGTGTGTGGTTTTTATCGCCGGTACATCAAGCCAATGTGTCCGAAAAGATAGTTGTGCGTTTGAGAAATTACGGAGAAGAAGATGCTAAAAATGTTCCGATAAAACTCACGATTAACAATCAGCAGAAAGCGGTTGGAAGTACCAATGTTGCAGCAGGCGCTGCAGTAGTCGACACGCTTTCCTATAGCGGATTATCTCATGGTTGGCAAAAGGCGGTGGTGACTATCAAAGATTTTCCGCTGACTTTTGATGATGAATTCTTCTTCACCTTCAATGTTGTTACGGAGCAAAATATATTGGCAATTAACGGGTATCAAAATCCATATTTAAAGGCAGCATTTTCTGCAGATACGTATTTTAAGCTTACCGATGTTTCCGAAAACAATATCAACTATTCGGCCTTTGGTAACTACAGTGTGGTAATCCTGAACGGATTGCTCAGTCCGTCCTCGGGTTTGGCACAAGCACTTAAAAGCTATATCACCGCAGGAGGATCGGTGGTTATTTTCCCTAATACTGAAGTTGAGCCAACGGTGTTTAGTAATTTTTTAGTTGCGCTAGATTTGCCCCAAGCAAGTCAGTTGATGGTAGCGCCAACAAATGTCGCTCAGATAGAACTTAAACATCCTTTATTTAAAGATGTTTTTGACGCGTTTCCCAAAAATATAGATCTTCCTCAGCTACAAAAATACTTCATCTTTAAAGAAAATAACAAAGCCAATAAAGAGAGCATTTTGCAATTTCCTAACGGTCAGTTTTATTTGGCTCGATACGGTTTTGCTAGCGGACAAGTGTTTCTGTGGGCTGGTGGCTTGTCGGAAGACGATGGGAATTTAGCAAGGCATCCTTTATTTGTGCCTCTTATGTATCGTATTGCGTTCGAAAGTGCGCAAGACCTACCTTTGTTCTATCGTGTGGGCGCCGACCAAATCATTAAGCAAGCTGCTATAAAGTTAGGAACCAACCAAACGCTAAGGCTTGTGGCTAATGGTTTCGAAGCTATTCCAGACATTAGCCATCAAAATGGCAAAACTCAACTTTACTTGGCCGATCAGATTAAACAAGCAGGGTTTTATGAGGTCAGACGTTCAGATTCAACTTTGTCTATAGCGGCATTCAATAACGATAGGGCCGAATCTAACATGGCTTACGATACAGAGAGCGAGTTAGCCTCTCGTTTTCGAAATAATGATACAGTGCATTTTATTGATGCTAAATCAGATAGCATTACATCGGCTGTTGCCGAAAAAAATAACGGTACTGAGTTATGGAAACTTTGCCTAATTTTGAGCTTAGTTTTTATAGCTGCCGAAGTACTACTGGTCAGATTTTTTAATCCTACAAATAAATATCAAAATTCATGAACCTCTTAATTAAGGGAATTACCATTATTGATTTAACGAGCGACTTTAACGGGAAAACATGTGATGTGCGTGTGGAAAATGGAAAAATATCGGCAATTGCCAAGCAATTGGATGCAGATAAAACTGAGACGATTTTTGAAGGTAGAGGCGCATTTTTGTCACCGGGTTTTTTTGATCTAAATTGCCAAATTGGTGATCCCGGATTGGAAACGAAAGAAGATATTGCTACGGGCACGGCGGCGGCGGCGGCTGGGGGGTTCACTGGTATCGCAGTATTGCCAAATACCAAACCTGTAGTGCATAGTAAAGGCGAGGTAGCGTATATCATTAACCGAGCAAAGGGCAATTTGGTAGATGTGCATCCAATAGGTGCCATCAGTCAGCATTTGGAAGGTAAGGAACTTGCTGAAATGTACGACATGCAAAAAGCTGGTGCAGTAGCATTTTCCGAAGCAGGTAAAGCCATTGCTGACGATGGTTTTATGAGCAGAGCGATACAGTATGCGTTGGGTTTTAACGGATTATTAATTACACATCCTGAAAACAAGGCTTTGGCTGGCAAAGCTCAAGTAAACGAAAGTAAAACCACCGTGTTATTGGGCATGAAAGGTGTTCCGGCATTGGCCGAGGAGATGCAAATTTCGAGAGATATATTTTTGGCGCAATACCACAATGCCCCCATCCACATCAGCAACATTTCTACTGCTGGTGCTGTTTCTTTAATTAAAAAGGCTAAAAAAGATGGTGTTAAAGTAACTTGCGATGTAGCTGCTCATCAATTGATATTTACCGAAGAAGATCTAAATTACTTCGACAGCAATTACAAAGTAAAGCCGCCTTTACGTAGCAAAGCTGATAACAAAGCCCTCATCTCAGGTTTAAAAGATGGTACTATTGATGCAATTTCTTCACAACACCGACCGCACGAGATAGAATTTAAAAACGTGGAGTTTGAAATTGCTGCCTACGGTATTATTGCCCTGCAAACTGTTTTACCGCTATTGATAAAAGCAGGTTTAGACGAAGCTTTAATTGTCGAAAAATTAGCAGTAGCACCAAGAAGGCTACTCAATTTGGCAATTCCTCAAATAAAAGTAGGAGAGGGGGCCAACTTTACCATTTTTAACACTGCTAAAGAATGGACGTTTAACCAAGAGACAAATCAATCAAAATCTGCCAACTCTCCACTACTTAATACTGTTTTAAAAGGTAAAGTAGAATTGGTTTACAACAATATGCAATTTAAAACCTACTAACTTTGGGTTGGTATAATATAATCGATGATGAATAATATCGTAAAAAAGACAATTACAGCATCTTTAGGGAAATTTGCTGAAACAGAAGGCGTTCCTAGCTTAGAAATGATTAATAAATTGGTAGAGGTTTTCGAAACTGATACCGACTTCATGGCTAAGGTTGCCCTTTTTGATGAGGTATTTGATAACTATCCAAAATTTGAAGAGTTAAGAGAAGTGTATTTTGATTTGCTGATGATTAATTTCTTCACTAGCGATGTGGAAAAATTGGAAGCTGATTATCTTGATTCGGAAGAGTGGGAAGAAATTGAGGACAAAACTATTGACCGAGGTACGGAGTTATTAAACTTGTTACTTTACATTAACGAGTGTCACGACGAGCAATTGAAACCGACTTTAGATGATTTCTTAAAAGAATTTTTATTGGTAGAAGAGGATGAATTTCAAGATGAGTTTCATATCTACGAAGATTTAATTACCAACCAACAATTAGCGGAAGCGTCGGTACAAGAAATCTGCGAAAATGCTAAAATTCTAGACTTAGCAGAAGAAATGGAAGATCTGTTTGTACCGTTCATGACTTTCTTCTTGCAGCCAGTGGCCGATGAGAAAGCGTTTAGTGATCTGCAAAAGTATAGTAACAACAAGTCATTTAGCGTTGCCGTTTATAGCCTAATTGCTAACTTTAATCAAACGCGATAAGCACTTTAAAGGCTCCTGAATTTTTTGGGAGCCTTTGTTTTTTCGCTCCCCTCTTTTGGTATTCCTATAACGAATACCTTTTTTTTTATCGCTACGGAGGATATTTATATCTTGCGGAAAAGCTATAAAATGCGTGTATTCTACCATATTTTCATTTTATTACTGCTCTCTTTACCCAGTTTGGCGCAAATTGTTAGGTATGTGGCGCCCAATGGAAATGGCTCGCATACAGGTATAGACTGGGGAAATGCAATGACTTTATCCGAGGCCAACACTTTTGTGAATGTCACAACTAGTGCAAATGGTTTCGAGTTAAGACTATTAGCAGGCGTTTATCAAATTTCTCAAACTTTTACAACCAGTAAGGGAATTAAAATTTCCGGTGGTTACAATGGCGTAGGCGAAAGTCGCCCTTCCGCTTCTATTACTACTTTAGATGGATTAGGGCAAATTCCAATTGCTCAATTTCGGTCGCAGGTAAGTATAGATCGAGTAAATTTTGAAAATGGTTACTCGGATGAAAATCTTTCAGCCGGTGCTTTATGGCTGTCTGGTAATAACTTCTCAGTTACGAACTGTCGTTTTCTAAATAATACTTACAGTGGAGGTACCGGCGCAGGTGCGGTATTTGTGGATCGTAACGAGGATGGCAAAATCGAAAATTGTAGTTTTAAGGATAACAAAATTGTAATTTCTGGTGGAAGTACTTCAAATGCCGCGGCTTTGAATGTTAGAATGGCGGATAGAATAAATATCTTGAATTGTCATTTTGAAAATAATTCAACACCCTACAGTGCTGCCGCAATTTACTTATGGGGAGATGACAATCTCGTGGATAATTGTACCTTCATTAAAAATATCGCCAAGAAATCTGGTGGTGCTATCAATATGAACGCTGGATGGGCCAAGATTTTGAATTCGAAATTTGACGATAATCATACTGACGAGAACGGTGGGGCCATCAATACATTTAATGATGAAATGTACATCTCCAACTGTTCTTTTACCAGTAATAGCGCAATCCGAGGCGGAGCAATTTACAATATAGCTACTAACCTGACTGTTATCTCTTCGTTATTTAGTGGTAATAAGGCTGCAACAATTGGTGGTGGGATCTTTATTCAAGATAATCTGAACCTGGTAAATTGTACATTGGTGAATAATACTAACAGTGCGTTAGGAGCTACGAGGATTGATAACGACATGACTGCGA
Organism: Pedobacter sp.; assembly: GCA_045629525.1. Lineage (GTDB taxonomy): Bacteria > Bacteroidota > Bacteroidia > Sphingobacteriales > Sphingobacteriaceae > Pedobacter. The sequence continues at coordinate 96,882 of JAZQRH010000022.1, read as the reverse complement.
ATGTTAATAACTCGATTTTTTACCAGAATACAGTGTTTGAGGATAAAAGTGCTGACTTGTCGCTCATTACTAACACAAATAGCGGTGACTTAAATATGAGTCAGAATATAGTACAAGATTTTTCATCAGGAACTAACAACCAAATTGGCGTCAATCCTCAGTTCGTAAACGTTGCTGCAAATGACTATCGGCTATTGCCCACTAGTCCTGCTGTTAATGCTGGTTTAAACTCATGGTTCGCTCAACGCTCGGAGACCAGCTTAGCGAGTTCAGTTGATTTGAATGGCGATAGCCGATTAAGAGGTGCAAATGTTGACTTGGGTGCTTATGAACAAGAAGATAATAATGTAAGAACTCCCCAAACCATTACCGCATCAAGCCTTGAAAAAACCTACGGAGCTCCGGATTTTACCCATGGGAGTACCACTTCCAATTTGCCTTTAAGTTATGCTTCTTCAGATAATACGATTGCAAGTATTGTGACTGTTGGAGGTCAGCAGCGCATAAAAATTAATAAAGTTGGTACCGTAAATATTACCGTATCACAAGCGGGTAATGCTCAATTTGATGCAGCTGCCAACCTTGTATTTGCTTTAAAAGTAAATCCGAAGGTGCTTAATTTGAGCGCTACTGCTAGCAATAAAGTGTTTGATGGAAATGCAACTGCAACCGCAACTTTAACCGACGATAGGATAACTGGCGATAATATCTCGCTAAGTTTTACGGCTAGTTTTGACAATGCCAATGTCGGGAACAATAAAACCGTTACAGTAACGGGTATCACTTTAGCTGGCCCAGATGCAGTAAATTATGTGCTTGCTAGTACCACGCTTACTACAACGGCTAATATTACTGCACGAGTTGGTACTCCACAAACCATCATCGCATCAAACCTCGAAAAAACCTACGGAGATCTGGATTTTACCAATGGAAGTAGCACTTCAAATTTACCTTTAAGCTATGTATCTTCAGATAATACAATTGCAAGTATTGTAACCGTTTCCAGTCAGCAGCGCATAAAAATTAATAAAGTTGGTACCGTAAATATTACCGCATCGCAAGCGGGCAATGCTCAATTTGATGCAGCTGCCAACGTTGTATTTGCTTTAAAAGTAAATCCAAAGGTGCTTAGTTTGAGTGCTACCGCTAGCAATAAAGTGTTTGATGGAAATGCAACTGCAACCGCAACTGTAACCGACGATAGGATAACTGGTGATAATATCTCGCTAAGTTTTACAGCTAGTTTTGACAATGCTAATGTTGGGGACAATAAAACAGTTACAGTAACGGGCATCACTTTAGCAGGTTCAGATGCAGCAAATTATTCGCTTGCTAGTACTTTGCTTACTACAACGGCCAATATTACTGCCGCCCCTGTTGCACTTACAGTTACTGCCCGGAGGCTTGAAAAAGCGTATGGCGAATCTGATCCAGTTTTAACTTTCGAGAGTAGTGATCCATCAATACCTTTAACGGGTAATTTAGTACGTGTTGATGGAGAAAATGTAGGGGAGTATAATATTTTGCAAGGCAATTTATCCGCTGGTCCTAACGTGACCATCAATTTTATTACCGAAAAGTTCATCATCAATAAAGCTGTTTTAATCGTTACACCACAAGATGTTTCAATTTGTGAAAGGACCGAATTGCCAGAATTTATCATCGATTATGATGGATTTAAGTTCGATGAAACGGAAGACGATTTAGCTCAACGAGCTAGTGTAGATAGAAGTTTACTTTCCAGTTCGCTTGGTTCCTATGATTTAATTGCTTCCGGGGCTGCATCAAACAACTACGATTTTGTTTATAACGTAGGTAAGCTTATGGTTAATGACATTCCTGAGGTGACGATTAGCAGCTCAAGAGGTACTACCATTAGGAAAGGAAGTGAGACGGTGCTGACTACATCGCCATTTGGGGCGGTGAATTGGAGTACAGATATTCCATGCATTAATTGTAACACAACAAATCCAGGTTACGTGGTAAAGCCGTTAGTTACTACCACCTATACCCTCAACGTAACAAATGCAAATGGATGTATGGGCTCTGCAAGTATCACCATCAAAGTGGTGGATAAGTTCGAAATTCCAAATACTTTTTCGCCCAATGGGGATGGCGTTAATGATACTTGGAATGTGAAGAGCTTTGTATTTACCGATCAATTCAAAGTAGATATTTTCTCCAGAAATGGCAACCGTGTTTTCACAGACTATAACGGAATGGCAGTTTTCGACGGCACGTTCAACGGTAGAGATTTACCAGTAGGTGTTTACTATTACATCATTGATTTGCAAGATGGAGAGAAATTTCAAGGCTCTTTAACCTTAATTAGATAAACTCTTGCATTTAAATGCTGAAAAAAAGTGTTATTTTCGCTTGTAGTCGTTCTGCAAATAAATCAAAAAACTATGACAAATTCTGTTAACATTAAACAAGAAGCGTTAAAAAATGGTCTCATTTGGGGAGCCGTAAACGTGGTAATATTTTTAGTAACCTGGTACATTATGCCGAGCTTAATGAGCTCTTATGTGTATTCGTTCATTACCATTGGCATTGGCATTGCCTTAGCCGTATTTTTCTGTTTAGATATGCGTAAAAAAGTAGGCGGATATTGGACATTTGGCGAAGCGCTTTGGCCTATTTTTGTAACCTTCGTTTTAGGGATGGCGGTAGTTTACGTGTTTAATATTTTGTTTGGGAAGTTTATCGATACTTCTTACCCAGAATATATGAAAGAGTTAGTTTTAACCAAGTCTGAAGACACAATTAAAGCTTTTGGATTAAGCGACGAAGAGGCTTCGAAAGCATTGGCGTCAACACGAGACAGTTTAGATAAACAATTTTCTCCAAATTTTAGCCAAGCTATTGTGGGTTTCGGTATCTCTGCAGTCATGTATTTTATTGGTGCCGTGATATTTGCGCTAATTTTCAAGAATAACAATCGCAATCCGTTTGCACAGCAAAACGAAGCGCATCTAGAGGCTCACTAGAAGGATTAATAATATTATTCAAACGTGCAAAATTCTCAATATAATTGATGAAATTTGCACGTTGTTTTTTAACAAGTGTTTGGGTTTTGAATAAACGGTCTTAACACTCTAAAATAATACTCAATACTATTGGATGGACATATCAGTTGTAATACCGTTATATAACGAAGAGGAATCGTTGCCAGAATTAATTTCATGGATTGACGAGGTGATGCGTAAAAATGAATTTTCTTACGAAGCCATTTTCGTGGACGACGGTAGTACAGATACATCTTGGCAAATCATTGCGGCATTAAAAGAGCAATTTTCTACTGTTAAAGGCATTAAATTTAGACGCAATTACGGTAAATCGGCAGCATTAAATGTTGGCTTCGAGGCTGCACAAGGTGACGTTGTAATTACCATGGATGCAGATTTGCAAGACAGTCCAGACGAAATACCTGCGCTGTATAAACGGATTAAGGAAGATAAATACGATTTGGTTTCGGGCTGGAAAAAGAAACGTTACGATCCAATTACTAAGACAATTCCTACAAAATTATTTAATGCCGCAACCCGCAAAATGAGCGGTATCGAGCTAAATGATTTTAACTGCGGCCTAAAAGCTTATCGCAATGATGTGGTTAAAACTGTTGAAGTTTACGGTGAAATGCACCGATACATTCCTGTTTTAGCTAAGTGGGCTGGATTCACCAAGATTGGGGAGCAAGTGGTAGAACACAGAGCACGTAAATACGGTGTCACTAAATTCGGTCTAAGTCGTTTTGTCAATGGATTTTTAGATTTGCTTTCTATATTTTTTGTTGGTAAATTCGGTAAAAGACCAATGCACTTTTTTGGTTCTTTGGGCGTGTTGAGTTTCTTTATAGGTATTGTGATGGCAATTTACATCATGGTAGAAAAGCAAATTTTAATTTGGAATAACCTTTCTTATCGTAACGCAACAGATCAACCTTTGTTTTACCTTGCTTTGGTGGCTATTGTGGTAGGTTCGCAAATGTTTTTAGCAGGTTTTGTTGCCGAGCTAGTAGGTCGTAATGCGCCAGAGCGTAATCAATATTTAATAGAAAAGGAAATTAAATAGCCTCTTGATGTTCTTTTCCATAATCATACCGTTGTACAACCGTCCACAAGAAATAGATGAGCTATTGGCCACGCTATGTAAACAAACCTATACACAGTTTGAGGTTTTGGTGATTGAAGATGGATCGGTAAGAGATGCAAAAGATATTGTAGCACAATATCAGAACAGGCTCGATGTTAAATATTTTTTCAAAGAAAACTCTGGCCAGGGTTTTTCTAGAAATTTTGGTTTCGAAAGGGCAAAAGGCGATTACTTTATCATCTTCGATTCAGATATTTTAGTGCCCGCGGATTACCTAGAGACAGTTAAAGATTACCTTTTTGAGCATCAGCTTGATGCTTTTGGTGGTCCAGATGCGGCACACGATAGTTTTACTCCCGTGCAAAAAGCAATAAGCTATGCCATGACTTCGCCGTTTACCACTGGCGGCATTAGAGGAAACAAAAATCATATCGGTCAGTTCCATCCTCGTAGCTTTAACATGGGCGTATCTAAAGCGGTTTACGAAAAGGTAGGTGGCTTTATCCTCACTCGTTTAGGCGAAGATATCGAGTATAGCATTAGGATTCACGAAAGTGGTTTTAAAATAGGACTTATTCCGGCCGCAAAAGTTTATCATAAGCGTCGTACAAGTTTTAAACAATTTTATAAGCAATTGCATTTTTTTGGCAGAGCAAGAATAAATATTTACAAGCACTTTCCTTCCGAATTGAAACTAGTTCATTTTTTTCCAGCCGTTTTTGTGCTAGGTTTAAGTTTTACGCTCATTTTTAATTTATTAGGCTGGGCTTTGGCTTACATTTGCAACTTTTTTTTGTTACTTTATTTTGTATTGATATTTTTTCATGCTTGGCAGGTCAATAAATCAATAAAAATTGCATTTTTGAGTGTAGTCGCATCTTTTATTCAGCTTACTGCTTATGGGTTTGGCTTTATACAGGATTTTGTAAAACGCGTAATATTTAAAACATCATGATCAACTATCTTAAAGAAAGTACTTTCGCCGTTAAAGACGTTATCATGGCGGCATGGAAAGTAACTCGCGAAAATTATTTTTCACTAGCTACGCTATGTTTTATGGTATTCTTAACGGCTTCTACCTCAACATTTATGGCTTTTTTTATGGAAGAAGTGTACGTGGGGATTAAAGTAGTAATGTTAGGTATCTTTATGATGAGCTACTGTGTGGTTGAACTTTGTATGATTAAGTATATTTTTAGGTTATTAGACGGCGCTGAAACTGATATTCAAATTGTAGAGACGTTACCTACGCGAAAGGAAATTATTAAATTCTTAATTGCAACAGTTTATTTTGGCTTGAGTATATTTTTTGTAGGTGTTCTGTTAATGCCTTTGCTTTACGTGTTAGATGCTTTTTTAAGGTTTTTACTCAACCAAGGTTTAATTGATGGTTATTTACAAACCGGTAAAATCATTGTTAATGTGGCGGTAGCCATTGCCGTATTAAGTATTTTCATCACTTTTATCAGAATTATCTTCTTTCCATTTTTCATTATCGACAAGCAAACTCCGCCTTTCGAATCAATTAAATTAAGTTTCGCTGCAACAAAGGGCAATTTCATTAAGTTGTTGATGATCTTTTTAGGATTAGTTGCGGTGCAGGCTATTGTTTTCGGTTTTTTTTACGTGGTCATTTTAATGGCTTCCCGATTAGTGAACATGTTTGTAGACTATGATATCACTCAGTATAGTTCACTTATCGTTGTGATATTTAGCTCGTTCGTAATTGTCCCGTTTTCTACCTCATTTTTTGCGGTGGCTTACCGTAAAATCATGAACGATTATAAAGGTCAAGAGCACCCAGATATTATCCACAATATTATGTAAAACCTAACGCTAATGTTATATTGGCTGCTTAATAAAATATGGGAATTAAATCGGCTTTAAGTAAGGTTTTTGCTGCTTTCGTTGTTAAAGGTATTAACAAATGGAAGTTTAATGCTGTGGCTGCTCAAGAGTGCACACGGCAATATCTTATCCGCGAAGCGGAGCATACTGTTTTTGGGAAAGATCATCGCTTCGCGTCTATTAAAAATTACGAAGACTTTAAGGCGAACGTTCCGGTAAGAGATTACGAAGATTTGCGTCCGTACATTGATAGGGTAGTGGCTGGTGAGCCAGATATTCTATGGAAGGCCAAACCTCAATACTTTGCTAAAACGTCTGGTACAACTTCTGGTGTGAAATATATTCCAATTTCTAAGGAGTCGATGCCAGAACATATAAAGGCCGCTCGTAATGCCTTGCTTACCTATATTCACGAAACTGGAAATGCCTCTTTTGTAGATGGGAAAATGATTTTCTTGCAGGGAAGTCCGGTATTAACAAAGAAAAATGGAATTAATGTTGGCCGTTTGTCGGGCATTGTTGCACACCTGGTCCCCGCGTATTTGCAAAAAAATCGGATGCCCTCATATCAAACGAATTGTATAGAGGATTGGGAGGAGAAAGTAGATGCTATCGTTGGGGAAACCATTAACGAAAACATGACTTTGATTTCTGGTATTCCGCCCTGGGTGCAAATGTATTTCGATAAGCTTAAAGAGAAATCTGGCGGAAAAGCAATCAAAGACATCTTTAAGAATTTTCAGCTATTTGTGTACGGGGGCGTAAATTACGAACCGTATAGAGCTAAAATTGAAGCCAGCATTGGTAAAAAAATAGATGCTATTGAAACTTATCCAGCTTCGGAGGGTTTTATTGCCTACCAGGATCGTCAAGACGATAAAGGTCTTTTGCTATTGGCTGATGCAGGTATCTTCTATGAATTTATTCCAGCAGAAGAATATTATAATGACAAGCCTACACGATTAAATTTAGGTGAAGTAGAGCTAGATAAGAATTATGCGTTAATACTGAACACGAGTGCCGGTTTATGGGGGTATAGTATTGGCGATACCGTAAAGTTTGTATCTTTAAATCCTTACAAAATAATGGTTTCGGGTCGGATTAAGCACTTTATTTCGGCTTTTGGCGAGCACGTTATTGGCGAAGAAGTAGAGCAGGCGCTCTTATCTGTTGCTAATGAAGAAGGGGTAGAGATTACCGAGTTTACAGTTGCACCGCAGGTAACTCCTCCATCTGGAGAATTACCCTATCACGAATGGTTTGTAGAGTTTGAAAAAGCGCCAAGTGACCTCAACGCTTTTGCCCTAAAGGTTGATCAAGTATTGCAGCAAAAGAACATTTATTACTTCGATTTAATTGAAGGTAGTATCTTACAACCACTAAAAATTAATGCTTTGCAGAAGGATGCTTTTGTAAACTACATGAAATCGCAGGGTAAACTAGGTGGGCAAAATAAGGTGCCTCGTTTAAGTAACGACAGAAAAATTGCAGAGGAATTAGTAGGGTTTATTAAATAGAGATTTTTTGAAGAATATATCAATATTAGGTTCCACAGGCTCAATTGGCACACAAGCGCTGGAGGTGGTAAAAGCAAATCCAGGCTTATATACCATTGATGCTTTGACCGCTCAACAAAATGCCAATCTTTTGATTGAACAAGCCAGAGCGTTCAAACCAGCTTTGGTGGTAATTGGCGATGAAAATCTTTATCAGAAGGTGAAGTTGGCTTTACCGGATACAGAAGTTTTAACCGGCGAGGAAGGTTTGTTAGCTGCGGTACAGCTGCCACAAACAGATATTGTACTTACAGCGGTGGTTGGCTCGGTTGGACTAAAACCTACTATCGCAGCTATCAAAAACAAGAAGGACATCGCCTTAGCCAATAAAGAAACTTTAGTGGTTGCGGGCGAGTTGGTTATGGCCTTAGCGGCCGAGAATAATGTAAAAATTATACCAGTTGATTCGGAACATTCAGCGATTTTTCAATGTTTGGTAGGCGAAAGTGATAATACCGTAGAGAAAATTTTGCTAACCGCTTCTGGCGGTCCATTTAGAGGCAAGGACAGATCGTTTCTAGCTGGAGTCACCAAAGTTCAGGCTTTAAAACACCCCAACTGGGTGATGGGTGCAAAAATCACAATTGATTCGGCTTCCTTGATGAACAAAGGCCTGGAGGCGATAGAGGCCAAGTGGTTATTTAACTTAAAGGCTAGTCAAATTGAAGTAGTTGTACATCCGCAATCAATTATCCACTCTGCTGTTCAGTTTAACGATGGTTCGATAAAGGCACAAATGGGTTTACCCGATATGAAATTGCCTATACACTACGCCTTGGCTTATCCCGATAGGTTGGGTACAGATTTCAAAAGGTTCAGCTTTATGGATTATCCAGAATTAACTTTTTCTTCGGCAGATACAAAAACTTTTCGTAACCTTGACCTCACTTATCAGGCCATGGAAAAGGGCGGAAATATGCCTTGCATCATCAATGCAGCTAATGAGGTTGTAGTTGAAGCATTTCTGCAAGACAAAATTGGCTTTTTAGCTATGAGCGATGTGATAGAACAATGTATGCAAAGCGTTGATTTTATTGCAAAACCGAGTTTAGAGAATTATTTAGAAACCGATACGGTTACACGTTATTTTGCATCCCGATTGGTAACAAAATGAGGGTTTACGTATCTAAAACAAAAACACATTTAAATTAAAATATGGACGGACTGATTATGGCGGGCCAGCTTTTGCTGGGATTATCAATACTAGTAATTTTACACGAATTAGGACATTTTTTAGCAGCAAGAGCCTTCGGAATAAAAGTTGAAAAATTTTATCTTTTCTTCGATGCTTGGGGTTTCAAGTTATTTAGCTTTAAAGTAGGTGATACAGAATATGGTGTAGGTTGGTTGCCCTTAGGTGGTTATGTTAAAATAGCAGGGATGATCGATGAGTCGATGGATACCGACCAAATGGATGCCCCAGTACAGCCGTGGGAATTTCGTGCAAAACCAGCTTGGCAACGTTTAATTGTGATGTTGGGTGGTATTATCGTTAACGTGATTGTAGGTATCCTTATTTTCTGGTTATTGACATTCAAGTATGGAGAGACTTTTATACCTAATGATAAATTGGTAAACGGTATTCATCCTGGTATTATTGGTAAAGAAATTGGCTTAAAAGACGGTGATAAAATTTTAGCGGTAAATGGACAAAAGTTGATTTATTTTGATGAGGTTTTGAGTTCTAAAGTGCTTTTAGGCAACACTGAGTTTACGGTGGCTAGGGACGGAAAGGCCATGAATTTAAAAGTGCCAGAAACAATTTTAGATGATATTAGCAAGCATGGTGTTAAAGAATTTGTTACGCCACGTTTGGTTGCTCATCGAATAGATTCAGTTGTAACACCGCAAGATTTGCAGCCAAAGTTAGGACTGTTTGCAAAGTTGAAAAGTCTGATTGTAAAACCTGTACCAGTAAAGGTCGAAGCGCCTGCGTTTGAAGCCGGTTTAAAAAAGGGCGACAGTGTTTTAGCTATTAACGGCAAAGCTGTTAAATTTATTGATGAATTTACTACGGAGGTAGAAAAGAGCGCAGGTAAGAAAGCGAACATCACTGTGCTGAGAGATAACCAACCTTTAAATTTAACCACAAATATCACTTCAGCAGGCACTGTTGGCTTGCTATTTAAAAGGGAACTTCTCCCTTTAAAAACCATTCACCACAGTTTAGGTGAGTCGTTTTCTGTTGGTGTTAACAAAGGATGGGTTTCATTTACTGATAATGCTAAAGGCGTTTGGAAAATGATTACAGGCAAAGTAAGTGCTCGTAATATCAGCAGTCCAATCGGAATTGCACAGGTGTATGGATCCGAATTTGACTGGGAAAAATTCTGGAGATTAACTGGTCTTATTTCTATGGCTTTAGCCTTCATGAACCTATTGCCAATTCCGGCACTAGATGGTGGTCACGTTGTTTTTCTAATCATCGAAATGATAAAAGGAAGCCCTTTAAGTGATAAATTTATGGAGAAGGCTCAAGTAGCAGGTTTCGTAATTTTACTCTCGCTAATGGTTTTCGCCTTCGGCAACGATATCCTCAAAATATTTGGAAAGTAATGGAATTGAGAGGCAATAATTAAATATGATGGAGGTTAAATCTGTTGTTTTTGGTCTCTTTTCAATACTTTTTGTGGGTAGCAATATCTACGCTCAGCAGCTTGCTAAGTCGGGAGAGGACTATCGCCTAAAAACGGTAATCTCGGTCGATGGACGGCAGGGAATTGCTGCAGACCACGACTTTTACTATGTGTCGAGTAGTACTGCTTTGTACAAATACGATAAAGCTGGAAAATTGATCTCGAAAAACGAAAGTCCTTTTGTAGGATTAGCGAAGCCTGCAAATCATTTTGGTGATATTGACGTTTACAATGGTAAAATTTACACGGGAATCGAATGGTTTGTAGATGGGGTAGGGAAAGATATTCAAATCGCAGTTTACGATGCCCAAACTTTACAATACCAAAGTGCTATTGATTTCGATCCTTCGTCTGGGCAGGTAGAAGTTTGCGGCATTACCATCGATAAAAAGAATAATACTGCTTGGCTAGCCGACTGGGTTGACGGAAAATATCTATACAAATACGATCTCAACACTGGAAAATATCTGAGTAAATTACACCTAAGACCGGTGCCTCAGTACCAACAGGGTATTTTTCATGTTGATGGAAAAATACTCATATCAGCCGATGATGGCGATGCTGATCTTCATGAGACAGATAACATCTACCTTGTCGATGTAGCCGATTTAACAAAAACTGCGGCTTATGTTTCCCACTTTAAAGAGCTAAAGGATTTTAGAAGAGCGGGAGAGATTGAGGGCTTGTGTTTAGATCCCAGCAATAACAATCTGCTTGTATTAAGCAATCGCGGTTCAAGAATTGTTTTAGGTATGGTTAAAGGTTTCTACGAAGGTTACACTAAAGAATTACACGAGTTGTATATCTACGAAAGGATTAAATAAGCTTTGATAGATTTCCTAAATTGGTCTTTTACTTTTTATAAAGATGATCATGAATTATTTCGAATTATATAAATTACCTATCAGTTTTTATCCCGACCAGGAAGAGATTAAGAAACAATTTTATGCTTTAAGCAAACAATATCATCCCGATTTTTACATCAACGAAAGTGAAGAGAAACAAGAAGAGGTTTTATCGCTTTCTACATTGAACAATAAGGCATTTCAAGTTCTAAAAAATCCAAATAAGGTTTTGCAATATGTATTAGAGCTTAATGGGACGATTACAGAAGGAGAAAATTATACTTTACCTCAATCTTTTTTAATGGAAATGATGGATGTGAATGAGGTAGTAATGGATTTACAGTTTGATCCGGACGAGCAGAAACTTGCAGAAGTAAATGCTGAAATTGCAAGGATTGAAGCATCGCTCCAACTAAAATTGAAAGCTTTAGCCACACAGTTCGACAACGCGGCCGAGGAGCCGCAACAAACTCTTTTGGAACAAATTAAAGACTTATACTATAGAAATAAATATATTAAGCGCTTAAAAGAAAGTGTTTCAAAACTTTAGTGTACGAATTGTCAAAAAGCTATATTTCTATTTTTTAAGCATTTTAATAAATTATTTTTGTCAAAATTCTTAGAACATGTCGACACTTAATTTATTTAGAAAAGTTGCTTTGGTTGAAGCGATATCTTACTTACTACTGCTTTTTGTAGCTATGCCTTTCAAATATTTGATGGATATGCCTTTGGGCGTTAAATACATTGGCATGGCGCACGGATTGCTTTTTGTGGCTTACGTAGTGTTGTTAGTGATGGTTTGGCAAGAACGCAAATGGAGCTTTTTAAAAGTTGTTGGCCTTTTCGTTGGTTCTCTTTTACCTTTTGTTCCGTTTTATTTAGAGAAGAAATTGAAGGAAGAGGCAACCTTAGCTTAAAATTATAGAAAATTAAGCTACTGTAAATCTGATAGTAAACAAAATGTTTCAATTAAAATCCCAGTTGTACGAAATAAAACTTGTGAAATACCAAGTCTTTTTATAGATTTGCGCTCCCGCTTAGGGGAAATGCCCAGGTGGCGGAATTGGTAGACGCGTTGGTCTCAAACACCAATGGGAAACCGTGCCGGTTCGATCCCGGCCCTGGGTACCATACCGGAAATAGAGTTTTTTAAAACTTTGTTTCCGGTTTTTTTGTTTTGTAACTCTTTGTTTGTCATGTAGATAAACTCCGCTGCCTCACTCATTCTACCGGTTCGATGTTTTTTGCCGTCAAACAGCCATTTATTGGGAAATAGTGTTGCAATGATTGTTCGCTTGTGATCGACGTCAGCATCTTTGTAAAGTAAAATGATGTCTCTGAGATTGCTAAGGGCTTTTTTTATGATGTTTTCTATTTTTTTCTTTTCCTCGTTGGTTCGAGTATGCTGAGTTTGGCGTGCTTTGTAATCGGTTATTTTGAGTTCACACTCTTTTTTGATTATTTGATATTCGTCTATGTCAATGATTTCGCTCAATAGAAGGTTTTTCGCTTTTTTTATCTTTTTTTCTTGATCTGTAATCAATGCTAAACAGCGTTTGATATGAGCTTCTCTATTGTGTTCTTGCATTGCAACGATATCAAGTATGATTTCTTGGTAGATTTCCATTGTTCCTGGTCTTGGAACTAAGGTTCTTATCTCATTTTCAAATTCATCATTAACCAGTTGGTATGGATATCTAACTTTGCATTCGCTTTTACAATGGTAGTAATGATAGTAAATGTTACGTCCCTTGGATGCACTGCCTGTCATCATCCAATCGCATTTAGGGCACATTAGGAAGCCGCGTAATGGTAGTTTTTCATCGAAGTTCTCTTTGAGTGTGACTTTTTTCTTTCTTCCTTTCATTACTTCCTGTACCTCATAAAATAACTCTTCGCTAATTAAGGCTTCATGTTTACCTTCCACCAATTGTATTTCCTCATCTTTATAGGTTGGTACTAAGATCTTTACACAGTAGCCGGGATTGGTAATGGCCGGACCAGAAAGAACTTTTGGAGCATTTAAGTCCACGTCGTCTTGCCATTTTCCAAATGACTTCGGTACCATAGATACCTTCGGAAATTCTTTCGAATGCCCATCTCATGTGGCTAGCTTCAGGTTCTAATGGTGCAATGTACTTTCTACCGCCTTCTGTAGTCAGGTTTTTATAGCCTGGTAGGGCCATGCCCATCCATCTACCTTCTTTTTTACCTCTTCTCATTCCGAAAAATACATTTGATGCCCTACGGTCATTTTCTACCTCGGGCATTGAAAGGAAGACGGCGAGCATCATTTTGCTCTCTGGGATGCTAAGGTCTAGTGGTTGGTCGATCGCAATGACTTCAATACCGTAGGTTCTTAGTGTAGATATCATTTGGTAGGCATCTGAGGTGTTCCTGCTGAAACGATCCCATTTGGTAAAGAGAATAAGGTCGCATTCGTTGCGTATTTATGCCATGGTTGCAGTGAGGTTTCAGTCCGAGCAAAAGGCTATTGAATTGGAATTGATCAGCAGAAATGATCTGCCTAGCATTAAAGTTGATACGGAGAAAAATGCTTGGGTAATGGTTAATTTTCTTTCCAATGCTTTAAGATACAGCCCAACAAAAGCTAAAATCGTTATCAAAATTATCCAAAAAGGTAATTTTATTGATTTTTTCGGCCAGAGATTTTGGTAAAGGTATTGACGAACAGTATCAGAAGCGACTTTTTGAACGTTGTTTTCAAGTATGAACCGATGGAATCAATAAGTCTGGTTCTGGCCTTGGACTGGACAATTCAAAAGATTTTATTCAGGCGCAGGGAGGGGAAATTTGGTTTGAATCCGCATTTACACTTATCAGCAATCAGAGAGTACATTAACGCACACATCAAATGACTAAAGGAAGCCTTTCCATTTGGTAAGCAGCAAATAAGTGAAAGGCTTCTTTTAGGAATGTATTATTTAGTTATTTGCTTACTTGTGTAGGTTTGATTTCAAAATTGCTTAATGGATGGTAACCTAAATCTGCCATTAATTTATCCCAGTTTTTCGGTAATTCTACTTTAACGGTTGCATATAAACCACCTGGCATCACTTGTACTTTATTTCTATCTCTATCGCCAGTTACAATTATTGGAGTTACTCCTTTTTCCATAGCTGGCACAGTAAGCACCTTTTCGCTTTTACTGTTAAATTTTAGCCAATTTGGAACTTCTGTTAGTTCAGCACCTTCCTTACGCTGTGTATTAGCTTGATATTGATTAAAACTGAAACGCTCAAATTGCTGACTACCTGGATTTGCCCAATAATTGGCATAAGCTCTCATATAAACTGGTTTTCTAGCTGTTTTAATTAAATCGTCCTCTAATTGTTCTTTATCACTATAAGTTTTAGCTAAATCTCTCGCCACAAATTCGGTGATCATAATTGTTCTAGGAACTGTAGGGTTTGTAGCACCTAAAGCATTCTGCTGCTTTTCTGTGATATCCCAAGCAATCAACTCCATTATCTTTTTACCGTCAGGAGTTGCTGGAGTTAGGTTATTACCCCACATTAGTGCCGAACCAGCTGTAATTGTGTTATCGTTATAATTATATCCTTTTTGAACATGATATGGCTTCCATCCAATCCTGTTACAAGCTTCTTCATCTTCCGCAAAAAACCATGGCATCAAGTATCCAAATGTTCCCATTCTATTTTCCTTTACATAGTATCCGCCTAAATTTAACATCGCTAGATTAATAAATCTTCCAATAGCCATATTGTTTTGGTCATTAATTAATCCTTGACCAACATCTAATCCTAATTGTCTGGATATTGGCCCATTTAACCAGCCATAAGGTGTCCAACCATGTGTACTTGCTAACGGACGTCTGAAATTTCCATTCATCAAGGCTTTAGTATAAGCCATTAGAACTGGCATAAACTCAGGCTTACACCCCGCCATTACGCCATTAACAGCTACATGCCATACTAATACATTTCTTTGTGATGGTGGAATGATTCCAATTGAACTATCCCATTTAGCATCTGTATACTTTAAAAATTGTTCTATTTTATCAATAGTCGGTGGTACTATAGGTAAGCCATCAGACCAGCGATTTTCTTGGAAGAAAGTATTAACTTCTTGCAAAGTTCCTGTGAATGCGAAATCTTTTGGTTGAATGTCGCCGCTCTTACTTAATGAAGCGATCTCTTGCTCCGTAATTGGTTCGGTTAAACCTTTTATTACTTGATCAAAAACTACTTTTTTAGTGTTAGCAATGAGTTCTTCTTTACTATGTGCTGAAAACGCACCTGGATAAACTGCGGTTCGCATTACTGGGACTCCACGATTTACACTAGTAAAATGAATTTGCTTTACAAAAGTTGGAGCACCAATGGTTAGTGCTGGGATACCAATATATTCGGCAGCAATGCAATTACCAACTTCCTTTAAAGTACATATGCCACAACCTGCATTTCCCGACACAACGGCATCCACCTTTAATGCTCTTAACTTATCTTGAAATATTTTAACTTGTTTGCTTTGTGTATAATACTGATTAGCGTTTCCAACCTCAGATAGTACTAAAACTTTAGCTTTTGGGTACTTCTGTAAAATAAGTCGTTTCAACTCAGTATGCGTTATAGCAGCGTTAAAACTACCGCCAACAAGTGCGATGGTTTTACCATCTAGCGTGTTTAGACGTGGAGCCTGTTTTATCATTTTGACTGAAAGATTGCCCACTGGGGCAACAACTCCAAATAAAGCTTCTCCATTTTCTGAATTTGGGAGTACACATACATCCTCTTTGCAGTCTTCGTGACCAGCTTTAAGTTCTACTTTTTGAGCATAACTGTTTAAGCTTGCCACAATTGCTATGGCAAAGCAAGTAAATGTTATCATTCTCATAATTATCAGGTTTTATAGTTTGTTGTCTCTATGACCCGACAAAAAGTTAAAGGTTTAATTTCCTAGAAAGATGAGAGATTAGTTGCAGGCTAACGTGAAATAGTTAAGTTTAAATGGAGCATTAGAAATGTTATTTATTTTACTACCCTTAAATAAAAAGAGCCATCACTAGACGGCTATAAATTACTTACAATCGCACTTAAATGTATAACTACTGTAACTATCTGATAAGCTAACCACGTTGTTTTTACTATCAAAAGTGTGTGTATAGTTTTCTTGTCTATTCATTTTACTAATCAGATTTTTAGGTTGCTTACCCATTGTAATCTTCCCTAAAAACAGCTACAGAAATAAGTTTAGTATTTTATAAATTTAGGGTAATGAAAAAAAGCAATTTTAGTGAGCCACAGATCATCAAGATTTTGGCTTCACAGGCGTCTGGGAAATCGGTTTCAGATATCTGCCGTGAGCATGGCATCAGTCAGGGTACATTTTACAAGTGGAAAAGCAAATACTCAGGGATGGAAGTATCCCAGGTCAAACAGTTAAAGGATCTGGAAAAGGAATTGGCACAGTATAAAAAGATAGTTGCTGAGTTGACGCTCCAAAACGTAGTGTTAAAAGATGTGATTGAAAAAAAGTTCTAGGGCCTGTCGAAAAGCGAGAGCTCGTCGGATATGCCAGAGAGACATTTCAGATGAGCCTTCAGCAGGCCTGCATACTGTTTTGCATCAGCACTTCAGTGTTTTATTATCAGGCCAAGCGAAAAGATGATGCATAAATTATTGATCAGTTATCTGCTTTAGCAGAAGCACACCGTACCTGGGGTTTTTGGATGATGTACCACCGCCTGAGAAGACTTCAGTATCCATGGAACCATAAACGCGTCTACCGCGTTTATACTTTAATGCGCCTTAATCTACGCAATAAAAGAAAGAAACGCCTTCCAGCACGCGTTAAGGAACCACTACTTTGTCCAGTCTATCCGAATGTAACCTGGAGCCTAGATTTTATGCATGATACTTTAGCCAGTGGAAAGACCCTTAGGACATTAAATGTAATTGATGATTTTAACCGTGAAGTACTTTCTATCACTGTAGACACTAGTCTGCCATCACAACGGGTTATCAGAGAGTTGGAAACATTGGTTGACTGGAGAGGGAAACCTGATGCAATCAGATCTGACAACGGGCCTGAGTTCATATCAGTAGCACTGTCGGATTGGCGCCAAATCAATAGCAGTTTTGAACGTAGCTAGTTAGGGGAAGATTACAATTGTACATTCTAGGATGGAAGAAGACATTTACTTTATTAAATCACGTAATGATGAAGCTATGTCAAAGGCGGTTCTAATTTCTGATCGTAAGCAAAAATATGGCACTAGATGGATCCATGTTGATAGTTTAATTAGCACTGATATGAGAGATGTTAAGAAAATCAGTTTTATTTTTGAAAGAAGTCGTTTTCTTTACCCTGTCGAAAGTCCATATGAGTATATTTCTATAGAATTAAAGAATGATAGCAGGGTATATTCAAATGTCTTATCGCATTCATTGGGTACATTCAACCTCTCGCAAGCTCAATCTGCAAGCCATTATAGATCCGATAATGATAGTGTAATATTAGGGTCAGAATATTTTGATAGGGATATAGCCTTATATTATCATAAAGCTAAAATTGTTAAAAAATCTATAGACAGTTTAATTAAGGCGAAAAATCTTAAATATGTAGATATACATGTATTACCCTCAATCTACGATGGTAAATCTCTTTCAACATTTAAAAAACTCGAACCTTTTTTAATTTTTTCACCAATGTCAGGAAGGAAGAAGAGGAGATTGGAAAAAGCAATAGCAATCTACAAGAAAGAATTTGAGCAAATTGATAAAAAGTAATAGAATAACTATGATTAAAATTTCTGTTATGGGCTAAAAGAGCAATCCTCTGTTGTTGATTTTCAGTAGGTAATTGCAAGAAGTTTTGGCTTATAAAAGTGGTTATAAATGCATCATTTGCCTACTACACGTTATCTTTAAATACCCCCTCTATGTTTTGAGATCTTGTTGCATCTTTTCGCTCTTAATTTGAACAGTTTGATTAACATGGTTCTCGCTTGTTCCGTAATGAATTTTATTCGATGTAGTTTTAACTTAGCGCCTGGAAGATTATTACGGTCTAGAACAATTAAATATTAGTATTATCCTTTATATTTCTTCAGATGGGCTCCTAATTTTAAAACCCGTTTTTCCGCTTTTTCCTATTCGATATAATTGGTAAATTTGATCTATGTCCTATAGCTATTAACCAACTATCGGTTAGTCTAAATTTGTGAAAGGTATTAAATTCATAATGTTATGAAAATTTGAACGATACCTATCTTTGTCCAATTTATAATAATATGCTCCCTTTTTTGAACTCGATTTATCTTTCTCATCTAATCTAATTACCAAACCGAGGGATTTTATTTTTCTATTGAAGTTACCAGCGTCAATGTTGACGTTATTTACTTGCTCAAATAGGTTTTGCAGTTGTGGAAGGGTGAATTTTTTAGGGAGAAGTTCAAACAGGAGGGGATGGAGGGCAGCCTTATAACGAAGTTTCTTTCTGGCGTCGGCCACCATAGTATCGTGATCGAAGATTAATTTTGGTGCTTGGTTAATATCAAACCATTCCGCATGATAATTTGTATTTAGTTGCTTCTGGTATTTATTGATGTCGATTAGTGCGAAATAAGCAACGGACAATACTCGCTCTATAGGGTCACGACGCGGCTCTCCGTATATTTTGAATTGCTCTAAATACACCCCCTGCAGGCCAGTATTCTTTTTTAGTACCCTATCAGCAGCTTTTTCGGGGGTTTCGTCTGGCAATACAAATCCTCCTATCAAACTCCATTTATTAATCTCAGGTTCCAGACCTCGTTTTACCAACAACAGCTTTAGGTTTTCTCCGTCAAATCCAAATACTATACAATCTACGGCAATTAAATAATGTGGCTGGTTGGCGTATTCTTTCATTGGTAACAGGGTTTATAAACGGCTAAAGTAATAAACTTAAATAAATTATTATTTGTCTCTTAGACAATTAATAATTTATTTGTAGTTTAGTATTGTATTACATAAACCAACATAAACCAATGAAAAACGATATTACTGATTTTGCCTCTACCCCACATAGCAGACTAAATCTCCTCACTGGAGAATGGGTTTTGGTGTCACCCCATCGTACCAAAAGGCCGTGGCAGGGTAAAGTGGAGGAGCTTCCGGCAGATAACCGGCCAGCATACGATCCAAAATGTTATTTATGCCCCACAAATACTCGGTCTGGAGGGGAGGTAAATCCCAACTATACGGAAAGCTTTGTATTTACCAACGATTTTTCTGCCCTGCTAGAGAACAGCTCGATTTTCACTGCTAACGAAAATAGTCTCTTGGTTGCAGAAGGCGAAAGAGGGATTTGCAAAGTTATTAGCTTTAGTCCTAAACATAACTTAACACTACCAGAATTAACACTTACAGAGATTACAAGCGTTGTAGACGTGTGGCAAGATGAGTACAATAGACTATCAAATATCGATTGGATAAAATATATTCAAATTTTTGAGAATAAGGGTGAGATAATGGGATGCAGCAATCCGCACCCTCATGGGCAAATTTGGGCACAGAGTGGATTGCCTGTAGAGGTGGTAAAAGAAACTGCACAACAAAAGAAATATTATGCTGATCATAATGAGAGTTTGTTAACAGCCTATTTAAGATTGGAGATGGAAAAGGAGGAACGGATAGTTTTTGAGAATAAGGATTTTGTAGTGTTGGTGCCTTTTTGGGCGGTTTGGCCTTATGAAACTATGATTATTAGCAAACGACACGTTCAAAGCATTTCATTTTTTAATAAAGAAGAAAAGAAAATGCTGGCCGAAGCTATAAAAGTGATCACGACAAAGTTTGATAATCTCTTCGAAACATCCTTTCCTTATTCGGCAGGTATGCACCAAGCTCCAGTTAACAATGGCACCCATCCAGAATGGCACTGGCATATGCATTTTTACCCGCCGCTATTACGTTCTGCCAACGTAAAAAAATTCATGGTGGGTTACGAAATGTTGGCAAATCCACAAAGGGATATTACACCCGAATACGCTGCAAATCGTTTGAAAGAGTTGCCAATTAAACATTATAAAAACACAGCACAATGATTTCCGAATATATTACACAGTCCTTTAAAAATATTTTTCAGGCAGACCCTGTCGTGATTAAGTCGCCCGGACGCATCAACATCATTGGCGAACATACCGATTATAACCAAGGTTTGGTAATGCCGGCAGCGATAGACAAAGCGGTATATGTAGGCATTTCAAAAAGAGATGATCAAGAAGTACATCTTTACTCTGAAAACTATAAAGCAAATTATATTTCTAGTATTTCTGAAATCGGTAAAACAGATGTAGGTTGGGCAAATTATATTTTAGGGGTAACAGATGAGTTTTTAAAGAGAGGATACAAACTGCAGGGCTTCAACCTGTATATTTATGGAGATGTACCGCTAGGAGCTGGCTTGTCATCATCTGCGGCGGTAGAGTGTGCAACAGCATTTGCAATCCAACATATTCATCAAATTGACATCCCGAAAATGGATTTGGCATTGATATCTCAAAAAGCGGAACATAATTTTGCGGGTGTAAATTGCGGTATAATGGATCAGTTCGCTTCCGTATTTGGAAAAAGTGGTTACGCAATGATGCTTGATTGCAGATCCATGGAGTATGAATATATTCCTTTGGCATTAAGCGGATATAAATTTGTTTTACTCAACACCAATGTGAAGCACTCGTTAAGTGACTCGGCCTACAATGAGAGACGAAGACAATGCGAAACAGGACTTAATTGGGTCAAGTTTCATCATCCAGAAATTGAAAGTTTGCGAGACGTTAGCCATAAAATGCTGCTACAACATGTAAGACCGAAAGACGAAAATATTTATCAAAAGTGTAGTTACGTGGTAGAAGAAATTGAGCGAGTGAAGAGTGCTGCCCTTTCACTTAAGCGCGGAAATCTGTCCGAACTAGGTGTATTAATGTTTCAAACTCATGAAGGGCTAAGTAGGGCTTACGAGGTGAGCTGTGCAGAGTTGGATTTCTTGGTGAAAGAGGTTAAAGATTTGGAATATGTTCTAGGGGCAAGGATGATGGGGGGTGGATTTGGTGGATGTACAATTAATATCGTGAAGGAGGAAAATATTGACGAGCTAATAGATAAATTAAGCGATTTGTACTTCACCAAATTCGGACTGAAACTAGATGCATACATAGTAGACACAAGTCAAGGTTCGACGATTATTTAGCACATTTTGGGGTTGCTATTGGTTTTGCGATTCTACACTGGGAACATTCTCTTGGACATGCTATCATTTAGTATCCCTACAGCATACGCTAATTCGTTTTTAAGTGATAGCACATCATTATTAGAGGATCCAAGGGGCAAATATTCTAAACACCTTTTAAAAGTCAGCGGCAGGTTTGGCCAGGCTTGGCATCGCGAATGCAGCCAGTGCCAGATCACGGAGGAGAGAGTTATAAAGGTTCTGGCAGATTATCCGGTCGCAAGGCACTAATTACTGGTGGCGACTCTGGCATCGGCAGAGCGGTTGCTCTTGCGTATGCAAGAGAAGGTGCGACGTGGCCAAAAACTACCTTGTAGATGAGAAAGATGATGCCAAGGAAGTTATTGCGTTGATTCGTAAGGCGGGGCAAAAAGCGATTGCCATTCCAGGCGACTTACGTTCAGAGTCATTCTGTCAGCAAATGGTGAAAACTGCGGTTGAAGTTTTGGGTGGTCTTGATATTTTAGTGAATAACACTGGGCGCCAGCAGACTTATTCCTCATACTTGAATTGCCTAGCGAAGAATTTTATGCGACGATGAAAACAAACGTTTACGCTCCCTTTTGGACCATTAAAGCGGTAATGCCACATTTAAACCGGGAGCTGTAATTCTCGCTACGAGCTCAGTGCAAGCTACAGATCCTTCGGAAGATTTGTACGATTATGCATAAACCAAAGCTGCAACAACCAATTATGTTTGTTCTTTGGCTAAGCAATTAGGCTCAAAAGGTATACGTGCAAATGAAGTGGCGCCTAGGCCCATTTGGACACCACTCCAAATTAGCGGTGGTGCAACTCAAGAGAAGGTTAAAAACTTTGGAGGAGATACCCCGCTGGGAAGACCTGGACAACCAGTAGAGCTAGCCTCTATAAATGTACAATTGGCCGCTGAAGATGCTAGCTACGCTAATGGACAGATTTATGGAGCCGCAGGAGGTGGGGGACAGCCCCAAGATGGATATTGTGTTAACTTGCAAGCTTATAATGCTTACTTTTTGCGGTAGATGGCCTTTAGCACTAACATCGTAATATCCATGGTGAGGGAAAAAGCATTTGTAAGGATGATAGGCCAGTCTTTCAACATAAGCCCATACCAGCACCACGCAGCGTTGCCCGCGGCGAGGATTAAAAACATCACAGTTGAGATCTGATCTACTTCTTTTGTGCGCAATACCCTAATAATCTGAGGCGTTGCGGCGATAGCGGTGAGAATTCCTGCTGAAATGCCTATAAGTAATTGTTTTTCCATGATAGTTTCAACACTTGATGGCGTTGGAATGTTTATGCTATCAGAAATATACGTATATGTACCTTAAGCCTAACTCAAGTCAATAGTTATCAAGTTTTTAATGCGTATTTTGTTAAATTGTAGGCGTTCCATTGTCGGCAAGGGTTTTTTAATCTGCTACATGGAAGTTTTATTTTCGAGTATAACTACGCGGTAATTTTTGTAAGAAAATTGATTTGCGTTTTCTCGTACCAAATGACTCAAAAAATGAATAGCTTTTTCGATGGTTTTTCTAGAAAGAAGTTATAAATGATCTCACCCATTGCCAATAAAATGTTAGGTGTTATTTAGTCAAATTCTTCTAGTTTTGCTTTTCTAATCAACATTGAACAAAAATATAAAGGAATCCATGTAGGGAATTATGATTGAGTCTTTAAATGAATATCGTTTCAGAAAGGAAAAAGAAAATAAGCGTTTTTAACGAGATAGATTTAAGGCTTATAGGATTGTACTAATTAATGTACACTTTTCTTGCAAAAACGCTCTCGCATAATAATTTGATGGATTTGTGCGTTGCGATCGAAAGTTGGGGATAATGTATGTCCTAACTTGTTAGTTATCATAGAATTGAACCGGTGTTGAAATTTCTATAAAAACTAAAAACATTGCTTTTTGAAGTCGTATGGCATACGTTTTGCAAAACCGGAGGCAAAACATACGGTTTCATGGGGAGCCGAATTAAACAAAAAAAGAAAATATAAAAATTATGAAAAACGCAGCGAAATTATTTACAATCGTTTCAAGTTTATTTATTTTATCAGCGTCTAACGCTAACGCTCAAACAAGAACTAATGACAAAGGATTAAGTGTGGGTTTGGGGGTAAGCGCAGGTATAACAAATGATAAATCACCGTTCAATGCTGCTTATGGAGCAGACTTAAATCTTCAATTAGATTTATCTAGAGAATTAGCGTTGACTGCATCAGGTGGTTACACTACCTATAGAGCTAAAGATGGTCAAGGAGATCACTATAATATGATCCCGGTAAAAGGTGGTGTTAAAGTATTCCCTCAAATCGGAGGTTTATACTTATCATCTGAAGCTGGTGCAGGGTTTTCTACTGAGGATAATGCAAAAACAGCATTTATCTATTCAGGAGGTATTGGTTATCAAACAAAAGGTGGATTTGATATTGGTGCAAGATATGAAGGTGTAACGCAACAAGAATCATCTAGCACTTACAGACCACAAAACGGTCAATTTGCTTTACGTGTTGGATTTAACTTCTAATCGAAAATAAATTCTAATAATAGAAAAGCGGCTAATTTTAGCCGCTTTTTTGTTTTTCGGCCTAAGTCAACTAAGTTATTTGTATCTTCAAGCTATTTGTTTAATTTTGAGGCGTTGAAACGAATATTGCATATAGCGCTTTTAAGTTTTTATTTGCTAACCTGTACCGGATTACAGGAGCTGATGAGGTTGCCAGTGCTTATTCAACATTTCTTTGAGCATAAAAGCATCGATCGTGAGATCACATTTTTCGATTACTTAGAACATCATTATAACGATATTCCACATACTGATGATGATGAGGATAGAGACAATCAGTTGCCTTTTAAAGCGCAGGATTTTTTCGCCTCTAACGTAGTTCATCATGCGCTTCCGCCTGCGTTTGGCGTCATCCCGAAAAGGGTTTACCAAATTCTACCAAAGCAAAATATCTTAATAAATAACGATCATATTCCTCGTTCAGCTTTCGCTGGAAAAGTTTGGCAACCGCCAAAAACAATGTTTTCTTAAGTGTTTATCGGCCTATGCCGTGAAATAATTTTCTGAAAACGTTTATCCATTTTTCATGCTGAATAGAATTATTGAGTTTTCTATCAAGAATAAACTCATTATTGGGCTATTTACCATTAGCCTTTTGATATATGGTAGTTTTGAACTTACAAAACTACCCATAGATGCTGTACCAGATATTACCAACAATCAGGTGCAAATTATTACCACAGCGCCTTCTTATGGTGCTACAGATATTGAGCGCTTGGTTACTTTCCCGGTGGAGCAAGCCAACAGCAATATCGCAGGAATAAAAGAAATTAGAAGTTACAGCCGCTTTGGTTTGTCGCTAGTTACCTTAGTTTTTAATGATGATGTAGATGTGTACTGGGCTCGACAACAAGTGGCGGAACGCTTGGTTGTCGTGCAAGAACAAATCCCAAAAGGTATTGGAAAGCCAGAAATGGGGCCTATCTCTACTGGTTTGGGCGAGATTTATCAATATGCTGTAAAGGCTAAAAAAGGTTACGAAAAAAAATATGACATCACCGAGTTGCGTACCATACAAGATTGGGTAGTACGTAGACAGTTATTGGGCGTAAAGGGCGTAGCCGAAGTAAGTAGCTTTGGCGGTAAGCTAAAACAATATCAAGTTACGATAGACCCTAACAGATTAGTTGCCCATAATGTGACCATTAGCGATGTATTTGATGCTTTAGAAAACAACAACCAGAACACTGGTGGCGCTTATATCGAAAAACAATCTACCGTACTTTACATAAGAAGTGAAGGGCTAATTGGTAGTAAAGAAGACATAGAAAACGTTGTTGTAAAAAATGTTGAAAACGCTACGCCTTTGCTCATTAGAGACGTAGCAAATGTAGAAATTGGGTTTGCTACTCGATACGGGGCGTTAACTTTTAACGATGAGGATGAAGTGTCGGGAGCGATTGTAATGATGTTGAAAGGCGCAAACAGTAATGTTGTGATTGACGATATCAAAGCAAAGATTGAACAGATTTCGGAAACTTTGCCCGAGGGTGTAGAGATTGTTCCGTTCTTGGATAGAACTAGTATGGTAAATAATGCCATCAAAACGGTAGAGACCAATCTTTTAGAAGGTGCTTTAATTGTAGTTTTTGTATTGGTTTTGTTTTTGGGGAATTTGAGAGCGGGCTTTATTGTGGCTTCTGTTATTCCGCTGTCAATGCTATTTGCCATTATCATGATGAATATTTTTGGCGTAAGTGGCAATTTAATGAGCCTAGGAGCTTTAGACTTTGGCTTAATTGTAGATGGAGCCGTCATCATTGTGGAGGCCATTATGCATCAGCTTAGTCACAACAAAAAGTTTGCAGGCCTTTCCTTGTTAAAGCAAGATCAAATGGATTTAGAGGTTAAGAGTGCTTCCTCCAAGATGATGAATAGCGCCGTTTTTGGTCAAATTATTATTCTAATCGTTTATCTGCCAATTTTCAGTTTGCAGGGTATAGAAGGAAAGATGTTTAAGCCTATGGCGCAAACGGTAGCTTTTGCTTTGTTAGGAGCATTCATTCTGTCGTTAACCTATATCCCAATGATGTCGAGTTTGTTCTTGAGCAAAAAGATAAAAACCAAGCCTAACGTTTCGGACAAGGTGATGACCAAGATCGAAAACCGTTACGAACGATTACTCCAAAAAGTACTAGGTATTCCTAAAATTGTTATTGCTACGGTATTAGGCTTGTTCGTTACAGCTGTAATTGTGCTCGCAAATTTGGGTGGAGAGTTTATACCTTCCATTGAGGAAGGAGATTATGCGGTGGAGACAAGGGTGCTTCCAGGTAGCAATTTAAATGTTACTATCGAGAACGTGCAGAAGGTTGCTGGAATTTTGAAAGAACGTTTTCCTGAGGTGAAAAATATTGTTTCGAAAATTGGAAGTAGTGAAGTGCCAACAGAACCGCTACCGATGGATATGGGTGATATGATCATCAATCTAAAACCAAAAAGCGAGTGGACCTCTGCAAAAAGCTTCGATGAACTTTCAGAAAAAATGGGCGAGGCAGCCAGTGAAGTTCCCGGCGTTACCACGAGTTTCCAATTTCCAGTACAAATGCGTTTTAACGAGTTAATGACGGGTGCAAGGCAAGATGTAGTGGTGAAGGTTTTCGGCGAAGATTTTGATACGCTAGCAATTTATGCTAAACAATTGGGTAATCTTGTAAAATCTGTGGATGGCGCCACAGAATTATACGTTGAGCAAATATCTGGTACGCCACAAATTGTTATACAGTACAATAGGCCAGTTATTGCACAATACGGATTAAACATTGCAGATATCAATAGGAATGTTAACACCGCGTTTGCTGGGCAAAGTACGGGTTTGGTTTTCGAGGGAGAAAAACGTTTTGATTTGGTAGTGAGACTACAGAACGAGAAGAGGCAAGATCTTAGAGATGTACAAGATTTACTCATTCCTACGCCAAATGGTAGTCAAATTCCTTTGTCACAAGTAGCAACTGTTTCTTTAGTTAACAGCCCTAGCCAAATACAAAGAGAAGATACCAAACGAAGAATTTTGGTAGGTTTCAACGTGAATGGGCGAGACGTGGAAAGCATTGTTAAAGAGCTTCAAGAGAAGGTAAGATCGGAAGTTAAGTTGCCAACTGGCTACACCATCACCTATGGTGGTTCTTTCGAAAACTTAAATGAAGCCAAATCGCGATTAATGGTAGCAGTGCCTGTTTCACTTGTGCTAATTTTCTTGCTTTTGTATTTTGCCTTTGGATCGATAAAATA
Organism: Pedobacter sp.; assembly: GCA_045629525.1. Taxonomy (GTDB): domain Bacteria; phylum Bacteroidota; class Bacteroidia; order Sphingobacteriales; family Sphingobacteriaceae; genus Pedobacter. The sequence continues at coordinate 69,853 of JAZQRH010000022.1, read as the reverse complement.
TGGTCTACTCATTTACACAGCCATTCCTCTTTCGGCTATTGGTGGTATTTTCTTATTAGCGCTTCGCGGATTACCTTTCAGTATCAGTGCCGGCGTTGGTTTTATCGCTTTGTTCGGTATAGCAGTGCTTAACGGTATTGTGTTGGTTGCAGAGTTTAATAATGTTAAAAATACTGGAGAACAGGATATGAAAAAAGTAGTTTTGAAAGGTACCAAAACGCGTTTGAGGCCTGTGTTGATGACTGCTTTTGTAGCTTCATTAGGTTTCTTGCCAATGGCGATTAGTAATGGTGCAGGCGCTGCGGTGCAACGTCCATTAGCAACCGTTGTAATTGGCGGATTAATGATTGCCACCTTACTCACTTTATTCGTTTTGCCAATTTTGTACGTGAGTTTCGAAAAAGGTATCAAAATTAGAAAATCGGTAAAAGTTGCAACACTTGTATTTTTGTTTTTGGGAATAGGGGATTTAACAAGTAGTGCACAAAAGCCAATTCGTTTAAGCGAAGCTTTAGATAGTTTGTACAAACGTAATATTAGTTTGAAAAGTGCGAAGTTGAAAGCCAACTATAGCGAGAAATTAACAAATACAGCAGCAACTATACATCCTTTAAATTTAAGTGGTGAGTATGGCAAATTTAATAGTCATCTGGTTGATCATAAATTAAGTATTAGCCAAAGTTTTAGTTTGCCAGGCGTTTACGCGAGCCAGAAAAATCAGTTTGTAGAAGAATGGAAAGTTTCTTTGCTACAACAAGATTTAAATAAGGCTGATTTAACCAAAATTACCACTCAAGTTTTTTACGATTTGTTGGTGATTGCAGCGCAAAAAAAGCTTTATCTGAGTGCAGATAGTGCTTACAAAACATTAAAACAATTGGCTGTAATAAGACTGAGGAGTGGAGAGACCAATGCCTTAGAGAAGGCGAGTGCAAACAATCAATTACTGCAAATTGATAGCAAGCTACGCAACTTAAGGGTACAAGAAATTACATTACAACAGCAACTAGCTTTTTTATTAAATACGGATGATATTTTACAGCCCTTAGCCGCAGATTTGAAGGTGCCTAAAGTTTTTACAGATACATCACTTCTCTCTAATCATCCATTGATAAAGCTGCAACAGCAAGAAGAAAAGGTGGCTGCCGCAAGCACTAAAGTTGCACAAACTAAGCTGTTACCCGATATGACTTTGGGCTATAATAATACCTCGTTACGAGATGATGTCAATTATTTCCAGGCCCACCGATTTCAATCGGTACAATTGGGTTTAAGCATACCATTACTCGGAGGCGCACAACGAAATAGAGTGAAGTCTGCAAAACTTTATGAAGAGCTTCAAAAATCTGAAACCGCAAATATTAGGAAGCAGTTAAATACCAATATAAAGCTGACGTTAATGCAATATCACGAGCAACTTTCGCTGGTTAACAGCTTAGAAGGAGAGGGCTTAAAAACATCAAAAGACATTACCTCGATTTTAAGCACACAGTTAAAAAACGGCGAAATAAATCATTTAGAATGGACAATGTTAAATAATGAAGCGATAGCTATTAAAGAGCGTTATTTCGAGGCCATCCAGCAATTGAACAAAAGCATTACAGAACTTAATTATTTTTTAGCGCAGTAACATGAAAAATTATATATACATCGGCAGTATCTGCATAGCCATGACATTGGCTTGCAAAAATGGTGGCAATAACACCGACGAGAAAGCGAACTTGATTGAGGAGACAGAGGTAAGCCTAACTGAACAGCAGGCAAGAAATATCGATTTACAAATTGGTTCTGTTGGCTTCGGCGAAATTAACGAAACTTTAAAGCTACAAGGCAAGGTTGATGTACCTCCGCAGAACCTAATTTCTGTGAGCATCCCGTTAGGAGGTTATTTAAAAACTACGAAGATGTTGCCAGGAACTCACGTAAGTAAAGGTCAGGTGATTGCCGTAATGGAAGACCCTCAGTATATCCAATTGCAGCAAGATTACCTAAGTGTGCATAACAAACTAGCTTATGCACAGAATGAGTTGGCTAGGCAAAAGGAACTAAATATTAGTAAAGCCAATAGCGATAAAACTTTGCAGCTAGCCGAAACTGAATACCGAAATCTAAAGGTGGAGGAGATGGCTTTGGTTGAGAAGTTGAAATTGATCAATATTTCTGCAGCGCAATTGGCACAAGGGAAAATTTCTAAATCAGTAAATGTTTATGCACCAATTAACGGATATGTGAGTAAGGTAAACGTAAATATTGGCAAATACGTTACGCCTTCTGATGTGATATTTGAATTGATTAACCCGAGCGATATTCATTTGAATCTAACTTTGTTTGAAAAGGATATTCCTCATATTAGCATTGGAAGTAAGGTTATGGCTTATAGTAACACCCAACCTAACAAAAAGTACGAAACAGAAGTGATACTTGTTGGACATAGTGTAGAGGAGGGAAGGAGCGAGGTTCATTGTCATTTCGAAGCTTATGATAAGAGTTTGGTGCCAGGTATGTACATGAACGCAGAGTTGCAGTTCAAGAACAAAAAAGTTCAGTTTTTACCAGAAGCTGCCGTAGTGAGTTTCGAAGGGAAAGATTACGTATTCGTCGAAACGGAACCCCGTAAATTTGAGATGCTGGAAGTGAATATCGGCGAAGTTTCGGGGGGAAAGCGAGCGGTTAATACAGATCTGAAGGATAGAAAAATTGCAGTAAAAGGTGCCTACTCGCTTTTAATGAAATTAAAAAACACTAGCGAAGAAGATTAAAAAGAGGTTAGATATGGAAAAAAAGCCGCTCTCTATGGGTGGCTTTTTTTATGGCTATTTTTCTAGATTAGCTTCGATTAATAATTTCATCTCAATTAACCTGTTAATTAAAGGTGTTCTTGTCGAATCTGTAGGGGCATTTTTTACGCCTTCAAAATGCGAACTCACAAAAAGTGAGTAATTCGTTACTGTGGTTGCTGCGTTTAACATTACTGGCATCTCCGGTGCTGGTGCAGTTCTAAACCAATCCTCTAATTCTTCTACTGACATGGTACAAAAATACGTAAACTATGCTTAAAACTATTCCAATTGTAATGTCCAGATTACCAATGTTAGTCGCAGAAATGTAACTTTCATGCTTTGTTCTTCCTATAAGACAGCTTTTCGCCATACTAGGCAAACAAAGCTGTTTTTTTACGACATCTTTATTTTGACTTAGTCTAAATAAGGTTATATTTGCATCATTATGCATTTAAAATCCGTTTCGTTGAAATAATGGAAATGAAAGTGATCAGCTCTTTGAAACAAAGGAGATACGTTGGCGCAATGCTCATTCTGCCATTTTTATTAATTCTCAACTCAAATGACGCCAAGGCGCAAGTTAAAAAGTCTTACGAAGTTACAGGAGTTGTACGCTCTAAAAATACAGGAAAGCCGATTGAATTTGCAACAGTGGCAATTCCTCTAGGTGGGCTGTGGACCAATAGTTCATCTAGCGGCGCTTTTTCATTTAAGAAAGTTGAGAGCGGTAGCGTGAGTATTAAAACTCAAATTTTGGGTTATGTAACTAAAGAGGTCGAATTTGCACTGGTGAAAGATACTACGATTGTGATGCTTCTGGAGGAAGACAATTTAAAACTGTCTACTGTAGAGGTTAACGCTAGGAAAGGGACAGGTCTTGCGACATCTTTCGTAATGGATAGACAAGCATTAGATCATTTGCAAATGCTACAAGTGACCGATATCGGTAGCCTGCTTCCAGGCGGAAAAACGAACACAAGTTTACATTTAGCCACCACAGCGCCTCAACGTTTAAGTGTAAACGGTACAGCTAGCGAGTTAGGAAATGCAACTTTTGGTGTCGGTGTGGAGGTAGACGGTGTACGTATTGGTAACAATTCTTATAAAGATGCTACTGCTAGCACTACAATTGCTACGAGACAATACGGACCTGACGTTAAAAACATTTCTACCACCAATATCGAATCTGTTGAAGTAATCACAGGATTGCCGTCTGTAGAATATGGAGACATGACCAATGGAATGGTAAAAATTAATACGAGAAAGGGCGTTTCTCCTTATTTGATGGAGATGTCAACCCGTCCAAACTCCAAGCTGTTGGCGTTAAGCAAAGGCCTTAGTTTAGGCGAGAAGGTTGGCGTGCTAAACTTTAACTTAGAACGCACCAATTCGGTTGCTGATTTAGCATCGCCTTATAAAACTTATGATAGAAACAGCTTATCCTTAAACTATAATAACACTTTTAATAAAAATAGTAGGCCACTTACCTTAAATTTCGGTATAACAGGAAACCTTGGGGGATATAATTCGGAAAGCGATCCCGATTTATTTGCTGACACTTATCTAAAACAAAAAGATGACGCTTTACGAGTTAATTTCTCTGCCAGATGGTTGGTGAAGTTGCCATGGTTAACCAGCGTGGAGGCAAGCGCAGCTGCAAATTATAGCAATACGTTAAACGAGGAAAGTACACTTAAAAATACCACAGCCTCTCAAGTTTCCATCCGTACCATGGAGAGTGGTTACCATGTTGGCGAGCTTTATGAAAGTAACCCAAATGCGCCAATTATTTTAATACCTAGGGGATTTTGGTACCAAACGCAATTCAACGACAGTAGAAATATCAATTACAATGGTAGATTAAAAGGAAATTGGGGGCGCAAATTTGGTCAGGCCAACAACAACCTAATGCTGGGCATAGACTATAGTGTGAGCGGAAACCACGGTAAAGGTGTTTATTATGGAGATTTAAGCACTGCACCAACTTGGAGGCCGTACCCTTACAAAGACGAGTCTTTTGTAAATAATTATGCAATTTTTGCTGAAGACAATCTAACTATTCCGGTGGGTGAAAATGTATTCCAGTTAATTGCTGGCTTACGCTCAGAAATTACAGATATCAATGGTTCGGAGTATGGAGCAGTTAACAGTTGGTCGCCGAGGTTCAATGCAAAATACACGTTTTGGAGAAAGAAGGACCAGCTGATTAACAATGTAGGGGTAAAAGCTTCGTGGGGCAGAACAGTGAAGTTGCCAAGTTTCGATGCGTTATATGCAACACCGCTTTATCGAGATGTCTCGGCTTTTACTCCTGGTACCGATGCTTTAGGAAATACTTATGCTGCGTACTTCGTTATGCCGCGTACCCGTATGTTCAATCCTGATTTAAAATGGCAAAGTAATGTTCAGAAAGAAATAGCGGTTAACTTCGATGTGCAGGGAACTAAGGTATTTATCTCTGCCTCAGATGATCGTACGGATAATCCTTACGTATACCGACAAAATTATGCCCCTTACTTTTACAAGCAAACGGGGCAATCAGATTTGCAAGGTTCTTCAATACCAGCAGCAAACCGAATTTATAAGATTGATAATCAAACTGGTGTGGTAACAGTGAGCGACAATACAGGCACTTTACCTGCAGAGGTATTGAGCTATACTGATATGTATGCTTTTAACGCGGATGGTAAGTACGAAAATGGTTCTCCCGTTACGCGTAGACGTATCAATTGGATTGTAGATTTTAAAAAAATAGAAGCCTTGAAAACCTCATTAAGGGTTGATGGTAACTATTACTACTATAAAGGATTAGAAGAAACAATTTCGGCTTACATGCCTAATTCGACACAAAATATGGCCAACGGGCAGCCCTACAAATATATAGGTTACTTTATTGGCGGCGCAAATTTGTCGAACGGGAGCATCAGTAAGGCATTAAACATGAATTTTACGGTCACCACGCATATCCCCGCTATTAGGTTAGTGGTTTCTGCAAAATTAGAAGGATCGTTCTACAGATATTCTCAGGGTTTATCCGAAAGTAGGGTAGGTAATAGAGCTTATGTGATTGACAGTAGGGATAGCTATTTGCCATCGGCTACAGAGACTGATATTTACGGAGGAGATCGTTTTGTAGCGGCTTATCCGAAATACTATGTGAGTTTAGACGATTTGAATACCCAAGTGCCTTTCTTAGAAAAGTTTTTGTGGGCGAAAGATAATGATGTAGCCTTATATAACGAGTTGGCTAAGATGTTAATTAAAAATAACAACAATTACATTTTTAATCGGGGCAGTACGTCGTCTTATTATTCGGCCAACATGGCCATTACCAAAGAGGTTGGAAAATTTGCATCACTATCGTTTTTTGCTAACAATTTTTTCAATAACATGGCTAAGGTAAAGTCAAGAGGTACAGGAACTGAGTCTTCATTATTTTTAAGCTCATATATCCCAGCCTTTAATTATGGCGCATCATTAAAATTAAAATTCTAAAATAATATAGATCTGGTAAGGATGAAAAAACTAATCTTATTGTTCACGATAGCATTCTTTGCCCTTGCTTGTAAAAAAGCAGAGCGATTTGATTTACACCGAGCGGTAATTCAATTAGAATACCCACAAGGAGGAGCGTTTGGCCCAACAGCCGGCGTAAAGGTGAGATTGAGAGCTAACGGAAATATTTTCGAAGCACCCACAGATGCTAGTGGAAGGGCGGTTGTCGAAGTGCCTGCTGACGTATACGATGTGTCTGCATCAGACTCAAGAAAGAGCGGGACCAGTGTTTTTAACTATAACGCGTTGAACACTAATCAAACCATTGTAAATAATATTGAGGATGAAGCAGCAATTACTTTAAAATTAGGGGAGTCGAAATCATCTCAATTAGTGATAAAAGAAATATTGGTAGGCGGTACACCCTTTGACAATGGCGCTGGCGTATTCAATTACGATGGCTACATCATCATCTATAATAATTCTGATTTTGTTTGTACCACTAACAATCTTTGCATTACCTCAATTGGTCCAGCTAATGCGCATGCAAGTAATCCATTTTATGGCACTGATGGTAAGTTAAATTACGAGAACGAAGGCTACGTGCCAGCAGCATCTGGCTTTTGGTATTTTTCCCAACCACTAGTATTGCAACCCGGCGAGCAAGCTGTGGTAGCTTTATATCAGGCGGTGAATAATGCGGCAACACATAGTAAGTCTATCAATTTCGAAAATCCTAATTACTACGCCATGTTCGATATGACAAGTACTTATAAGAATGCCACTTATTACAAATCACCATCGGCTGTGATTCCAGCAAATCATTATTTAAAAGCGGTAAGTTATGGTACGGGTAACGCTTGGACTCCAGGTGTTTTAAGTCCAGGTTTATTTATCTTCGAACCACAAGGCATAACACCACAAGCCTTAGCAGCCGATGTAAGTTATACGGTCAACTCATCATACAAAAAAATACCTGTAGATTGGGTATTGGATGCAATGGAAAGCTATTTGCTGAACAACCAAAACAGTAAGAAACGTTTTCCTTCGACTGTAGATGCTGGCTATGTTTATCACATTAATTCAAAGGGTTACTCACTTTACCGAAATGTAAACGCTGAGGCTACACTGGCAATCCCTCAAAATGCAGGAAAAATTATATACGGTTACGATTTAGGTACCACGAGCATTGGCGGCAGCGCAGATCCAAGTGGTATCAATGCAGAGGCATCAATTAGAAATGGTGCTAGAATAGTGTATCAAGACACCAACAATTCTACCAACGATGTGCACTTACGTTTAAAGGCATTTTTAAGTAATTATTAATCGCAAAAATGAAATTAACATCGAAATATTTACCTTATTTATTGCTTGCTAGTATTTGCTTCAATAAACAAGTTTTTGCTCAAGATACCCTGAACGTTGCAGATATTAATTACGTCTTTAAAAGTAATGCCTTGTTGAATTCGAAAAATGCAGCAGCATTAACTTCTTATACAGCACCAAATTTAACAGATGCTTCCGTTTATTTTATCAAGGAAAATGGCGGTTTTAAAAATTACTTTCAGGCTAAGGATAGTAGAACCTATGGCCTGCAAGCGCAATCCTTAACTAAGTTAAATAGCAAGATAGTTTTTTCTGGCGGATTTGGTTACGAGAACTTTTTGGGTAAAAACATGAGTGGCTCCGCCTTTGTTGATCCCTACAAGGCACCGTTTGACATTGTGGAGTTAAACCCTGACAATGCTGGCGACAAACACATGGAAACCTATCAGGTAAATGGAGCTGTTGGTGCTGCACTTCATCCTAAACTGAGTGTAGGTGCAAGATTGAATTATCTATCAGCCAATTACGCAAAGCGAAAAGATTTAAGACATACCAATAAGTTGTTGAATATGGATTTTAGTGCTGGTTTTATGTATAAACTGACCTCTTTGTTAGAACTTGGCGCCAGTTATGACTACAATCGTCGTATCGAAAGCATTAGTTTCAATCGCTACGGCAATACAGATAAGGAGTATCTTTCTTTAATTAGCTACGGCGCATTTTACGGTCGCTCCGAACTATTTGGGGATTATGGCTACACGGGTAATACCAATCCGTTGAAAGATATTAAGCATGGTGCTTCGGTGCAACTTAATATCAAGTTTAATAACAATGTCAAATTATTCAACGAATTTAGTTTTGCCGACAGGAATGGTTTCTTCGGCACAGAGGGAACTTCATCAATCTTGTTAACTCAGCATACAGGTAAAGAATTGGCTTATAGAGGTCACTTGTCTTTCAATGCTAATCGATACGAACATCAGCTTGCCGCAAAATTTAGTTACAATTATTTAGCCAACAAAGAAACCATTTACCGTAGAACAACCTCTGTTGGTGGCATCAACGAGATTGTATACTATGGTAACCGTGACGTGTTTAATGGAGAAACTTTAACTGCTGGGCTTTCTTATGATTTGTTTGCGGATGTGGAAAATAGCAGATCTAAATGGGAGCTTCACTTTTCTGCCGATTACAGGAGTAGAGATAATGCTGTTTCTTGGTATCCCTTTTATAGAGACCAAAAAAATGAGCGTTATGAATTTGCTGCTCATTTCAAAAAACAGTTCCAAATTAAAAAGGAAGGTATCAAGGTGGGTTTGGGGCTTGGTTATGGTGCTGGCACAGGGCAAGCAAATATTGATGGGGTAGTGGTTGAACCCGCTGCAGATTATGTGCAGCCAGTAAGCATGCCTGTGTTTTTAAACGAAGAATTTGAATATTTCACTGCCTCTAGGTTTAAAGGTGAAGTATCCCTACAGTACACTAAGCCATTGCCCAACAACATTGGGGCTTACCTAAACCTTAATTATGGTTTAACCTATGCGCCAAACGCTATTTATTTGGGCAAACAATTTAGCCATATTAGCTTAGCATTGGGTTGTAATTTTTAATTAGATTGTTACTAAATAAAGTACTTAAAGGGCGGTTTATACGGCTTATTAATACTATTTTTGCAGAAAATTAATTGTAAGAGATGAAACTTATCGTAAGTTCTGGATTGTTGGTTGCCTTTTGTTTGTTGCACTTTTCTTTCAAAGAAATAGCTAGAACGGACAGTGGACTTCAGGTTGATAGTCTTAGACGTTTGTATGAGCGACCTCTGGCAGAGTGGCCAAAGCCTAACGTTGATACTGGGGTAGTATGGAAAGAATTTAAGGCGTTGCCTGGAGTAGGCAAAGAGTATTTTGCGACCATGGCGAAACCAGATGTTGCACTGGGTAGACTATTGTTCTTTGATCCAATTCTATCGGGTTCTAATCAAATTTCGTGTAGCAGTTGTCACAATCCGCAAACATCTTGGGCAGACAAAATTTCTGTGCCTGTAGGTAATGATCATTTAACCGGTAATAGAAATACAATTTCCTTATTAAATGTTAAAGACAGACCTTTTTTGTTTTGGGATGGAAGAGCTAAAACACTAGAAGAACAAGCTTTGAGCCCAATTGAGGCCCACAATGAGATGGCGATGAGTACCAAAGAACTTCCAGCCAAGTTGAATAAAATTAAGGCTTACAAGGAATTGTTTAAAAAAGCCTATGGCGATGATAAGATTACTTTCGAGAATGTAAGTGCTGCCCTAGCTAGTTTTCAGCGCACTTTAACTAGTCGTCGCAGTCGCTTCGATAGATTTTTAGATGGTGAATATAAAGCTATGACCGACAAAGAGGTGGAGGGTATGCACCTATTTAGAAACAAGGCTAGATGTTTCAATTGCCACAATGGAGAGTTTTTAACCGATGATAGTTTTCACAATATTGGATTAACCTACTACAAACGTAAGTATGAGGATTTGGGCAGATATACAGTTACCAAAGACCCAAATGATGTAGGTAAATTCAGAACCCCTTCGTTAAGAGATGTAATGAACACAAGCCCGTGGATGCACAACGGATTATTTGATAACATTACAGGTGTGGTAAACTTATACAACAGTGGCATGCCAATGGTATCTGCAACGCCAGCGCAAAAGGCATCAGATCCAATGCATCCGGTAACAGATCCTTTAATGAAAAAGCTGGATTTAAGTAGAGAAGAAATTCAGGCAGTAGTAGCCTTTTTAGATGCTGTTACAGCAATGCAGTATAAAATGCAAAGGCCTGATAAATTGCCTAGAGATTAAGTTTTTCGCTAATCATAAAAAAAGGTCTTAGCAAAGCGCTAAGACCTTTTTTATGACCTACCAGAGCAGCCAAATCCTTACTAAATTGGTTTTGTCATTTCCTTCAAAAAGACCTTCTCATCTTCACTTAACAGCGGACTAATCTTCTCAAAAACCTCATTATGGTAGTTATTTAACCAATCTATATGGGAAGTTTCAAGCAACTCTTTTTTTACCAGGCTGGTATCAATCGGAGCTAAAGTTAAAGTTTCAAATTTGTAGAACTCATTAAATTCGTTGGTTTCGTCCTTAACAGTTAAAACTAAGTTTTCTATTCTTATACCGTGCTTTCCTATACGATAAATACCCGGTTCAATAGAAGTGATGGTTCCTAACTCTATGGGTATTGGCGTTGCCGATGGATTAAAAATATGCGGTCCTTCGTGCACATTTAAGTAGTAACCCACACCGTGTCCGGTGCCATGTCCGTAGTTTAAAGCGTAATCCCAAAGCGGGGCACGAGTTATCGCATCAATCTGATAGCCGCAGGTACCTTTAGGGAAACGAATTTTACAACCATTAATCATCCCTTTCAACACCAACGTGTAATCTGTTTTTTCTTCTTCGGTGTTGTTACCCATAGGGATAACACGAGTAATATCGGTGGTTCCGTAGTGGTACTGACCTCCCGAGTCTACTAAAAACAAGCCTTGTTTTTCAATCTTAACATCACTTTCGTAAGTAGCTGCGTAGTGCGGTAAAGCACCATGAGCTGCATAGCCAGCAATGGTGTTAAAACTTTCGCCTACAAAACCTTCTTGCTCTGCCCTAAATCTCTTTAAAACATCCGCAGCAGAAAGTTCAGTAATGGTGGTCTCGTCTACATTCTCTTTGACCCACTTCAAAAACTTTGTAATTGCAGCCCCATCTTTAATCATGCTCTGGCGTGTATTTGCAATTTCAGTTTCGTTTTTAATTGATTTTAGATGTGCAGATGGATTAGTTTCTAGTACTCTTGAAATGTTTTTAGCCACCTGTTTATACATGTAGAAACAGTTACGTCGAGGATCAATCCATACTTTCTCACTTGTTGGAATTTTTTGTAAATCTGCTTCAACTGCGCTATAGTCGGCAATGAATACATCAAAAGACTTTAGTGTCTCAATATCCTCAGCTGATAATTTTTCTCGATCTATGTAAACGGTTGCACTTGCGGGTGTAATCAATGCAAAGCTAAGCACTACTGGGTTGTAACCAACATCTTGGCCACGTAGGTTAAAAATCCATGCCATGTCATCTAACGAAGATATTAGATGATATGTAGCAGAATGCTTCTGCATAGCTTTTCTAATCTTCGCTAATTTATCCAGCACAGATTTCCCCACAACATCTTCTTTTAATAAAAAAGCTGGTTCACTAGGTAAAGCAGGTCTTCCATCCCAAATATCACCTACGTAATCTTTGTGCTCAAAAATAATATTGTTTCTGCTTAATTGTGCTTCTAATTGCAAGCCTAGAGCTACAGCCACAGTTTTTTCATCGTAAGCAATTTTTTCTCCGTTAGCTAAATTTTCCGCTAACCAGTCAATATACTCCGGCATACCTTGAGCTTTCAATTTCACTAACTCAAAACCGCTACCTTTTAATTGATCTTCGGCTTGTACAAAATATCTAGAATCGGCCCATAAGCCCGCAAAACCCTGAGTAATTACCACCGTGCTCACCGAACCTGTAAAACCTGTGACAAAAGGAATGCTTTTATAATGTTTGGGTAGGTATTCGCTAATATGGGGATCTGCCGAAGGAATGATATAGGCCGCAATACCATCTCTTTTCATCAAATCGCGAATAGCTGCAAGTTTATCTAAATGTGTCATCTTTATAATATAAGTAATTGTTAGCCGTTCAAATTAACGGATTGTTTTGCAATTAAAGTACCAAGTTCATCAAAGAATGAACATATAAAGGTAATATTAGTTGTATAAATATCTCCGCTATTTTATGGTAATTTAGCGCACTAGTTTTTAGGGTTTATGGACACAGATCACAGTTTGGAAGCTATAGAATTAATTTTAGCAGAATCGCAAAAAGCATTTTTTGAGTATAAAAGGGTGTCGTTAAAAGAACGGGCTAATTTTATGCGAAATATTGCAAAAGAGATTGATGCGGTTAAGGACGAGCTTGTAAAAGTGGCGCATGAAGAGACAAATCTTTCTGAAACCCGACTTTACGCCGAAATTAGGCGAACGATATTTCAGTTGACCAGTTATGCTGTTGCCGCAGAAAAAGGCGACTGGCTGGAGGTTCGCATTGATGAAGGAGATAAAGACGCTGTTCCACCTAAACCGGATTTGAGAAAGATGTTAGTGCCGCTTGGTCCGGTAGTTGTATTTGGAGCGAGTAATTTTCCTTTCGCCTATTCTACCGCTGGCGGAGATACAGCTTGCGCTTTGGCGGCGGGTTGTCCGGTAATTGTTAAAGCGCATCCAGCTCACGCGAAAACATCAACTTTGGTTGCGAATGCCATACTCACGGCGGTAGATAATACAAAAATGCCAAAGGGTGTTTTTGCCCACGTTTATGGTGCTAGTTTTACTGTTGGAGAGTACTTAGTAAAGCATGATTTAGTTAAAGCAGTTGGTTTTATTGGATCTTACAGTGGGGGTAGGGCTTTATTTGATGTTGCTAATAAACGACTACAGCCAATTCCAGTTTTCGCGGAGATGGGAAGTACCAATCCGGTATTTTTAATGCCTGATAAATTGAGGAAGGAGCACACTTGGTTGGCAGATAAATTGGCCAAGTCTATCACACAAGATATGGGACAATTTTGTACCAATCCAGGAATTGTTGTTGCGATAAATGGAGAATATCTACACTTGTACAAAGAAAGATTACTTGGTAATTTGAAGGAAATAAGTCCAAGCAGGATGCTGCATGAAGGAATTGCTAAAAGTTATAGAGCGCATAAGCATTCGGCGGTTAATCAAACGCAGGTAGTCACGCTGTTCGAAAGTGTTGTAAGCCAGCCTAGCGAAATTGAGACAATAACTATCGCTCAAACAACTGCCCCAGCTTTTATTAGTAACAAGCAATTGCATGAAGAGGTTTTTGGCCCTTATTCTATATTGGTAGTTTGTGAAAATGAAACTGAAATGTTTCAAGTTGCCGAAAGCTTAACTGGGCAGCTTACCACTACAATTATGGCAACTCCGGAGGATTTACGGCAAAATGGCGATTTAGTAAGTGCACTTCAGGAAAAATGCGGAAGGTTTATTCTAAATAATGTACCTACCGGTGTAGAGGTTGCTCTTAGCATGCAACATGGTGGTCCGTTTCCATCTTGCACAGATAGTAGATTTACCGCCGTGGGCGCTGACGGTATCAAGCGCTTTGCCCGGCCTTTGTCTTTCCAAAATTGGGATGGTGAATTTTTACCAGCCGAATTGAAAGATGACAATCCTTTAGGAATTTGGCGTACCGTGAATAACGAACTCGCCAAATAGAAGATTAAACATCTGCTTTGTTTGGAACAATAAGTACAGGGCAGGCAGATTTTCTGGCGACGTGTTCTGCAACACTGCCCATTAAAAAATGGTTTAGACCAGTTCGTCCGTGAGATCCAATCACAATCAACTCTGCTTTCCATTCGTCCGCCTGTTGCAAAATCCCGGCTGTGGCGGTATCTACCGCAGATAAGTAAGTAGTTTTACTGCCGTTGCTAAACTTGCTTTCAATTTCCTTGAGCAGCACATGGCTGTTTTCAATGCTGTTGTCGTAAATTTCTAAAATGGCAGGTGCAAAGCCAAAATCTGGATTGGCAATTGGCGGTGCTGGTTCTACTATATTTAATAAACCAACCTCCGCATTATATCTGCCAGCTATCTGATAGCCAACTTTAGCAGCCTTTTCTGCGCTCACGCTATTATCTACTGCAATTAATATTCTTTGGTAACTCATAGCTGTAATTTATTGATTAGTACTAATTTAACAAAAAGATTATCAGATAGTTTAGTGTACATGTAACATTTGTATCTGATGTTTATCAGTTATTTGCACTATTTTTAAGCACTAAATATTTTTTTATGGACATTTATCATGTTTGTCGCGTAGCTATTGCACCGCTCAGAGCAGCACCTTCTGATGCTGCAGAAATTGTATCACAAGTGCTATTTGGAGATAGGGTGGTGCTTTTAGAATTGACGGAAAAATGGTGTAAGGTACGCACTCATCACGATAATTATGAAGGTTGGATGGATCACAGACAATTGCATAAAATCTCGGAGTTACAGTATTTTGATGAGAAAAATTATCAGTATTTAACACCTGCAAGTTTTGATAATAGAGTGGTTGATAAGGATGGTGCATATTATTATTTAAGTGCGGGGAGTACCTTACCATTTTATAAAGATGGTTATTGCTACATTGGAGAAAATGGCTTTGAAGTGCTTAGTACACCTGTGGTTCCTCAAAAAAGTAGTTTTGAAAGTGAGGTAGAAAAAATAGCGATGTTCTTCTTGAATTCACCATATTTATGGGGCGGTCGTTCATTATTCGGTATCGATTGTTCGGGCTTCGTGCAAACTGTATATAAATTAATGGGAATCCAATTACCTCGTGATGCCTCGCAGCAAGTAGACAAAGGTGAAACGGTTGATTTTTTGGCTTCTGCTAAACTAGGCGACTTAGCCTTTTTTGATAATGTCGAAGGTAGAATAACCCATGTTGGATTAATGCTAAGTAACGATAAAATCATCCATTCGTCGGGTATGGTGAGGATAGATCCGATAGATGATCAGGGAATTTATAACGCCGAGTTAGAAAAGTACACGCATAAATTAAGAATAATTAAGCGTTTTGTTTAAAGTTTAGGTAAGAAGTTCGAAGCCAAATTAAGTATTCGAACTCCTCATCACTTTTCAATACAATTCATCAAACATCTTGTTGACTTTTTCTTTAAGCTCAGCCAATTCTGCTTCCACTGTAGCTAGCCTTGCTTCTAGTTCGGTATTTGGTTTTCCGCTTTCAGAACTGTCGTAAAGCTCTTCAATGTCAATATCACCCATAAAAAGGTGCATATAGCGTTGTTCTTTTTGTCCAGGGCGCTTAGCTAATTGCTTCACAAAACCTTCTGTTGTAAGTTTTTCTAGTGTTGCTTGCACTTCTTCCAAAGTCTCAAACTCGTACAAGCGTCCAGAGTTGGTATTAATTTCTCCCGGGGTTTGTGGTCCTCTTAAAAAGAGAAGGCACATTATAGCCACCTCAGAGGGTAGCAAGGGATAAACGATTGCGAAATTATGTTTATATTTCGTACTTCGTATGGATCCGCCAGTTGCGGTTGAAATTAAACCTTGTATTTTAAGTGCGTTTAGAGCAATACTAATGGTTTCTTCATCGTAATTCACTACAGGCTTACGTGAGGTTTTTTGATTACAACCCGCAAGTAGCCCATTTAAAGTCATTGGATAGTAATCGGGAGTTGTTTTACACTTTTCCATTAATACGCCTAGCACTCTAAGCTGCTCTTCATTAAGTTGAGGTATCGTCAAACTTTTGTCCATAGGCTAAAGGTAAAATGTAAATTATTAAATGCAATGGTTTTATTGATTTAAGCTAGGGTATTTGCTCTTAAAAATTCATTTCATTTTGTTTGCTTTGCTTAATTTACAATTTTTATTTTGCAAACTAAATCGGCTTTTGGTTAAAAAAATGTTTCCGAAATTTGTTTCTCATTGAGTAAAATTCAACAATTTCAACAGATAAATCTAAATTCCGTAATAAATAAGTGTTTCAATTGTAACATTCTTATTTCAAATGAAATATTTTGAACTTTATTGTAAGATATATTTTAATACTCCGAAAATTGTTTTTACATTTGGGCTTACCCTTTAGGGGGTATGTTTTTCATAGGTAGATGTAGGGTCAGGAACTTGTTTCTTGACCCTTTTTTATTTAAAGCAATTTTTATCTATAAAATGCAGTTTAGCAACGTTGTTCTTGTCTATACGCCAAAGGAGCTTTTCCTATTTGTTGCTTAAAATATCTGTTGAAATTAGAAAGGTTACTGAAACCCGAATCTGTGCAAATAGAATTTACGCTATCGTTGGTCTCTCGAAGCAGCTTACATGCGTGCTCAATCCTAACTTCAATAAGAAAATCGAAATAACTCCTGCCTGTACGTGATTTAAAGTAGTGGCAAAATGCATTCGGAACCATGTGCACAATAGAGGCAATGTCTTTCAGTTTAATTTCTTTATAGAAATTATCCATGGTGTAGAGGTAAATCATAGTTAAACGAGTTTCATCTATCTTTTTGAAGGTGATAGTTTTGCTCTCTTTGGTTGCAACGCTATGGCTGATATCTTCATAAGTTGCAAGGGTGTTTAGTAGTTGGAGTAATAATGGAATTTGTTCGAAATCCGAAGCAGTTTCGAGTAGTTTCAGATGTTGAGTAGCGAGCGCTTTTGTTTTGTCTTGTATAATTAAACCGCTTTTAGCTGCTGCAAGCAGATTTAATAAAATTTGATTTTCGGGTAGTGATAAAAAATCTTTGCCAAGTTTGTTGAGGTCAAAATGCAGTGTGGATAGTTGTAAAGGTGGAGGTGTTTTGCCATGCTTCATGGCGTAATCGTAATAACGATTAGTTTCAAATTTAAAAAGATGAGGCACGTTAGCTCCAATCAAAATCATCGTTCCAGATGATATTCTCCTGGATAAGTCGCCTATTGAAAAGGTTCCCTCACCAGAGTGTACATAGATAAGTTCTACCTCTTGATGGCTGTGAAAGCTATTGAGTGCGTGATAAACTTCGGCAGTAGCTAAGGATAGTGTAGATCCTCTAGTTTTTACATCTTGACCGAAATAATCTTTCATTTGTATATTATGAATAAAAATTACGAATTTTCTCTGTAAATATATTAATATAGTATCAGTTTATCTTAATATTTAACAAATTAAACCTCTCTCCTTGATCTACCTTCGTATTAAATAAAAGGCAAAATGGATACAGAAAAATTTACGATGAAATTGATTGAAGCCTCTATAGGCGATATCGATCAGGTTGGAGGCAAGAATGCTTCGCTAGGAGAGATGTTACAGCAACTTACACCACAAGGGGTTGCTATACCTGATGGTTTTATTTTAACTAGCTACTCGTATTATAAATTCATTAATGATAACGAACTCGATCAAAAAATTAGAAATATCTTAGAAGGTGCTGATGTCGAAAATTTGGAAGTTCTTGGCGAGTGTGGAAGTAAAATCCGGAAACTTATTCAAGAGGGCGTGTTTTCTGATAAAATGGAAGCTGAAATTTTGCAAGCATACGAGCGCTTGATAGGTGAGAAACGCATGAACGACTTTGGCGTTGCTGTTCGTTCGTCTGCTACTGCAGAGGATCTTCCAGATGCTTCATTTGCAGGGCAGCAAGATACTTACTTGAATATTCGTGGGAAGCAAAACTTACTTTTGGCGATAAAAAACTGCTTTGCATCACTATTTACAGATAGGGCAATTAGTTACAGAGAAGCCTTTGGATATGGGCACTTCGATATCGGTCTATCTGTATGTGTGCAACAAATGGTTCGCTCAGATATCGGTGTTTCCGGTGTTGCTTTTTCAATTGATACCGAAAGCGGTTTTAAAGATGCAGTAATTATTAACGGCAGTTACGGGCTTGGCGAGCTAATTGTACAAGGTACTATTAATCCCGACGAGTTTATTGTACACAAACCTCTACTGAAAAAAGGTTTCAACGCAATTGTAGAAAAAAAACTGGGCGAAAAGCAGCAAAAAATGATCTATGGAACTGAACAGCCATTAGAAATTGTTCCTACCGTTAAAGAGGAGTCAAAACGGTTCTGTCTTAACGATAATCAGATTTTATTGTTGGCCCAATGGGTGCTGATTATAGAAGAGTATTACTCGAAATTAAAAGGAAAATGGTGTCCTATGGATGTAGAATGGGCCGTGGATGGTTTAACCGATCAGCTTTATATTGTACAGGCTAGACCAGAGACGATACATTCGCAGTGTGTTAGTGATACTATTGTTGAATATCAAATTGATGATGAAAATAGATCGGATAAAGTATTGCTAAAAGGAATTGCCGTTGGTGACAAAATCGCTTCAGGAAGGGTACATAATTTAAAAGGGGTGGGCAAGCAAAGTATCCACGAAATTAATTTCTTGCCAGGAGATGTAATGGTTGCTGAGATGACAGATCCCGACTGGGAACCGATCATGAAAAAAGCTTCTGCTATCATCACCAATAAAGGTGGTAGAACCTGTCATGCTGCTATTGTGGCCAGAGAGCTAGGTGTGCCTGCAATTGTAGGTTGTGCTAACGCTACCGAAAGCTTATTGAACGGAGATGAGCTAACGGTTTCTTGCGCCGAAGGCGAAACGGGGATTGTTTATAGTGGCAGAATTGCATTTAATAAAACGGAGCAAAACCTTTCAACGTTACCTGAAATTAACACTGCTGTGATGATGAATGTCGGATCTCCAGATATCGTATTCCGTTATGCCAATTACCCAGCCAAAGGAGTGGGCTTAGCTCGAGAGGAGTTTATCATCAATAATTACATCAAAGTGCATCCTATGGCCTTATTAAAGCATCGAGACTTAAATGATGTCGAACTCAGCAACTATATCGAAAATCTGATTTCAGGTCACAAGGATGAAGAAACATACTTTATAGACAAGCTTTCTTACGGCATTGCTAAAATCGCATCAGCTTATCATCCCAACAAAGTGATTGTTCGTTTCTCAGATTTTAAAACCAACGAATACTACAATATGCCGGGAGGCAAGTATTTTGAACCAGAAGAGGAAAATCCGATGATTGGATGGAGGGGTGCTTCCAGGTATTATTCTGCAGCCTATAAGGAAGCTTTCGGAATGGAATGCGCTGCTATAAAAAAGGTCCGAGAAATAATGGGCTTAGATAACGTAGTAGTGATGATTCCTTTTTGTAGAACAGTAGGAGAATTGTTAAAAGTGTATGCGGTAATGGCCGAATTTGGCTTGAAACGCGGTGAGAGCGGTTTGGAGGTTTATTTAATGGCAGAAGTTCCTTCAAATGTAATACTTGCTGACCAGTTCGCTCAACATATTGATGGCTTCTCCATAGGGTCTAATGATTTAACACAATTGGTGCTTGGGTTAGATAGAGACTCTGCATTAGTGGCGGATTTGTATAATGAGCGTAACGATGCTGTAAAATTGATGATCTCCAATCTGATTAGCGCAGCGAAAAAAGCGGGCGTAAAAGTTGGTATCTGCGGGCAAGGACCGTCAGACTATCCAGAGTTTGCACAGTTTTTAGTGGAAAGAGGGATCGACTCGATTTCTGTAACGCCAGATTCATTTATGAAAACCGTGAAAGCAATTAAAGAGATTGAAGATGCTTTAATTCTAAAAGAGGTCGAAGTATAAATGGCCTTAACTTTTGCACGATAAATAGTTATTCATAAAAAAAAGCCTTAAGTTTTTTAATCTAAGGCTTTTTTTGTGATCCTGCTGGCAGTATGATCTTAGTCTGCTTGGCTTTAATAACTCCGTGTGAATTGTTAATTTTTCGGTATAATATTGATCTAACAAAATTAAAACAGTGCTTATTTTTTGAAATTCAACATAGGGATTTTGGCATAAAATGATAACGGTTGTATATTCTTAGGATGAGACATCGATTGACAATGAGGTTTAGTTCTATGGATGAAAAAGACTACCATCTTAGATTTCATTTTTTTTAAGGCATCATTAATATCCTCGCACAAGCTGTTAACAAGATTTCGCTTAACAAATCTTACCTTAACTTCTGCACCAATTCTTTTAAGTAATTTGGCTTCTATTGTGCTTATTTTAGGAGGTATTTGTTGCGGAGAAACAATGTGCAGCATTTTTATAACCAATTGCAGTGGAGCCGCAAATTCAAGCACTTTTCTGATTTCTTTTTGATAATTAGACATGTCAGTAACATAACAAATTTCTTTTATGGGTTTAATTTGATATCCACTCGGAATGCTGATGACTGGTATAGGAGATTTCACAACCAGCTTACTGGTAATGCTCCCAAATTTTTCTTTAGATTTCCCGCTGCCTTGGGTGCTAATGCAAATAAAGGTTGCCTTGTGGGCTAAAGCTATATTTAAGAGAGTTGTAATAATGCCTAAGTTCATTACCAATTCAATTTCAAATGCTATATATTTTTGATCATCTTCTTTAAATATTTTCTCCAAAAACTTATTAAATTTTTTGGTAAGGTACAATTTTCTAACCTTCAAATAGTTTTCAAACCTATGCGTACGCCAGCTATGTGGCTTTCTAATTTGATAGACGTAGGCTATTACAAGTTTACCTTCTTTTAATTGGACAAGCTTGCGTGCAAAGCGAATAGCCGCGGCGGAGTTTGACGATAAGTCTGTGGTAACTAAAATATTTTCCATCATAAAATAAGAGATTGTAAAGCTAGCGGAATTACAGCTATTAGTAAATGATGGTTGTCAATAAATATATTGATTATCAATGTGTAATGAATTTTACACTAATGGAAGAGCTTGTAGTAATGTGTATAGAAAACACTCAGTTTTTTAGCGCTTCTAATTTTTGAAGGTTAATGATATGAATAAAGCTTCCATTTTTTTCTATCAAATTTTGATGCTTTAAGTCAGATAGTATTCTACTAACTGTTTCTGTCGCTATTCCGGTAAGTCCGGCGAGGTCATCTCTGGTTACGGCAAAATGATCAATGGGAGAGGCATTCTTATTTAATCTGATTAGTACCTTCGATAATCTTTTTGTTACCGATTCATACGCTATTTCTACCAACTGCTCTTCCTTCTGTTTCAAGTTAATAGAAAGAATTTTAACGAAATATTGGCTGAGGGTAGGGTATTCATCGAGTAATTCTAACATTGTTTTTTTTGGAGTAAAATACAAAGAACAATTCTCTATGGCTTCCGCAGTGTCTGCTAATGGACTGTTTAATAGTAAATAGCCTAGCCCGATAAAAGTTTTGGGTTGATAAAGATTAGTGATCAGTTCTCTGCCATCGCTGTTTAATTTGAAGGTTTTAATGCAGCCTTCATCTAAAAAATAAACACCCTGGGTATGATCACCTTCAAAGTATAGGGTTTGTTTCTTTTTTAGCCGCCTGTAATTGCTTTGAGAGATAATTTCATAGATATTTGGGATATCATCAAGATTAATATTATTTGCTGCATTAGAAGAATTTTCGAGGCTAGGATTGTGTGCCATAAATTTATTAATCCTAGAATCCACAGCTTTTACAAGCTGATTGTCTTGAAACGGACGAGTGATGAAATCATCTGCTCCCATATCCATTCCTTTTCTAAAAACATCTAATTCAAATGTCGTGCTGACGAATATAAAAGGTATATTGGAAGTAAGTATATTTTTAGAAAGCACCGCTAAAACGCTAAAACCGTCTATATTTCTCAAGGTGACATTGCATAAAATAAGATCAGGTGTGTTGTTAATTGATTTATTAATTCCGATATCACCATCTATAGCGGTAATAGTTTGGTAACCAGCAGTATTAAGTATTTGTGTGTACGCGTCGCGAGCTTTTGCATCACTCTCAATTACTAGTATAGTTTTCATTAATTAATAATTTAAACAAATTAGTATTATATAAATCTACAATTATTTTTATGTTATTTACAGTTATATTTTAACAAAAATTTTACATGATAATTTTTAATATTTGTAT
The DNA here is from genome assembly GCA_045629525.1 of Pedobacter sp. Taxonomy (GTDB): domain Bacteria; phylum Bacteroidota; class Bacteroidia; order Sphingobacteriales; family Sphingobacteriaceae; genus Pedobacter. The sequence continues at coordinate 47,700 of JAZQRH010000022.1, read as the reverse complement.
TTTTTGATGTATAGATATGTTGTAATTTATTAAAAATGTGATTAGTGTTATCGTTTCGGATGATGATAATCATTTTTATAGAAAGTATTTTGTATGAACTTTATGTAAGCGATCGCTTACTAAAATTTTTTTGGAATTAACACCTAAAATTATGAACTCTACCTTACCACAAGAAATTAATTTAGATTTTAATGAAATTAGCGAAAGCAAGCGGATAGCGCCAGCTTATCCTACGCAAAGGCACGCTGGAAGTATTATCGAAGCAATTATTCGAAAACGTGGGCATAATCTTAGCAAATTAGCCAAATATATGAATGTTAGTAGGTGCACGCTATATAATTGGTTTGAGCACGAAAGTTTGCCATTTGACGTGCTTTTAAAAATTGGTTCTTTTATTAATTATGATTTTTCAAATGAATTTCCCGAAGTGTTTTCTGTGATGACAGAAAATAAGCCGGGTCAATATTCAGTAGAAAAATATCCCGTCGATCAAAGAGATGTAGATCATTGGATGCGTAAGTATATATTGTTATTAGAAAAATACAATGAAACGCTAATAAGCAAAGAAAAATTAACTCGCAATATTTGAAAATTAAGAATGAGGATTACAATCGATAGAACATACGATTTTCGCCTTATTTTTTTCTGGTGGTGTTGTTCCAGAAAGAAATTTCGTGATTAAGCTGTTCAAAGGCAATCGCTTGCATACTTCAGTGATTACGTGGATAAGATAGCACTGATATTCTTCTCATTTTCGTTTAGCAATTAATTTAACATTGATTGCTCTTTATTTGAAGTTGCCCATACAAGTTAGCGTTTTAACGCTCTTCATCTCAAATCGATTTCTTTTATTCAATTTTCAGTGAATTTTATTAGCTGTGATTTAGTAGTTTAGTTCTGTAACTAACCTTGAAGCGAGGTAATTTTGCCTCTTCTTTAATTATCTATGTAGATGTCTGCATATCTGAGCCAGTGTCTCCAAAGTTTTAGTTTTTTATAATTAGCATTTATTATAGATCAATTATTTCCCTACTCGAAATTTATTTTGCGTCAGCATAACATATTGTGCGATCAACTTTTAAGATTTAAGAAGCTTAATACAAATTTGCACTTTTTTTATACTGATCGGTGCACATTTTTACTCAAAAAATTATTTTTCTACTCAACGCACTATTCAATACCTATACACTTTATATCAAGAAATAGATACATATATCGTTCAAATTGTTCATATAAATTGAGAAATTCTGTGCAAGTTGTTCAATGATTATACATTTTCAATACGATGAGGTTTTGCAGATAAAGATTGCCTTAAGCTGTATGTAACTTAGATACCAATAAGGATAACAAGTATAACTTCAATTTTATGAAAAAGATATATCTTATCATTGTAATGTATATGTTCATATACTCGTCATGCGCAGAGCGACGAAATCTGGTTTATTTCAGCAACCTAGCTAAACAGACAAGTAATGAGAAATTAGAAGATCAATCTATTAAGATACAACAAAACGATTTATTACTAATCAATGTGAGTAGCCTAAATCCAGAGTCGAATATCTTGTTTGCTTCGAACACATTTACGAACAATAATAATCCTAATTCTTATCAAGAACCAAGTGGTTATAGGGTAAGCAAAAGTGGTGAGGTTAATTTGCCGGTAATTGGGAACTTGAAATTAGATGGTTTAACTATAGCTCAGGTGCAGGATCTTGTTTCATCCAAACTCGATAAGTATGTTAAAAAGGCAATTGTTGAAGTGAGGCTTATAAATTTCAAAATTACGGTTATAGGAGAGGTAAATAGACCATCTAGTTTTACTGTTGCAGGAGACCGTATTAATTTATTGGAAGCACTGGGAATGGCAGGCGACCTGACCGTATATGGAAAACGTGAAAACATATTAATTATTAGAGAACAAGATGGTCAACGCATTATGAAGCGCTTAAACCTTAATCAGCAAGATGTATTGACTTCTCCATTTTTTACTTTAAAACAAAATGACATTGTGTATGTAGAGCCAGATAAATCTAAAGCCATTGAATATAGTCCTAATACCCGACTTATGCCAATTGTAATAGCCTCTATATCGGCAGTTGCGGTGCTAATTACAGCAGTTTTAAATAAATAATCTTTTAAGACATTTTATCATGGCTTTATCCCAATATAGCAATAGTGCAGATTTTATTGAAACTTTAAAAAAGTTTGCTAAAAACTGGCCTTACTTTATTTTCAGCGTTTGCTTAACTCTTGCACTGGTATACGCATATTTACGCATTACACCGCCCCAATATCAAATAAGTAGCACGCTATTAATACAATACGATAAAAATGGAGCTGCAATGACTAACGGTACCGCCTTCAGTGATTTAGATATGTTTCACACTGAAAAAACAGTAGATAATGAAATAGAAATTCTAAAATCAAGAGACTTGATATATAATGTGTTAGCAGCGTTACATTTAGAGACTTCATATCATAAAAAGGATGGATTGTTTACTAAAGAGTTATACGGTAAAACATTACCAATCAAAATAGAAGTGCTAACATTGAAAACCGAGGCATATTCAAAAAAAATACATATTTCATCAATTAACGATTCGACATTTAGGTTCACAGACGGCAAGACTAGTATCGTTGGTGTCTATGGATCATTAGTAAAAAATGCCCAATATGAAGTGAAAATAGTTCATGGACCTGCATTTAAAGGTGATTACGGTGAATTAGTAATTCAGTTTAATAACTTATATGCATTAACTGAAGCGTATAGCAAAGCTAAATTAAAAATTGTTCCTATAGTTAAAGATGCCAATACCGTAGTAATCAACTTAACCGACAATATACCAGAAAGAGGGATGGATTTGCTACTGCTTTTAATCCAAACTTACAATATTAATAATGTAAACAATAAAAATATAATTGCTAAGAGTACTATCAATTTTATTGACAACAGATTGCGGTATTTGATTAATGATCTTACATCCGCAGAGCAAGATGTGGAAAACTTTAAGCAAAAAAATCAGGTGGCAGATATTAGTATAGATGCACAATTAAATGCATCTCGGTCTGTAGAATATAACGAGATGTTAACCTCATCTGCCACACAATTAAACCTCATCAAATCAATAGAAAATTATTTTAATAATAGGCAAGACAATGGAAATTTAGTGCCAAGTGCTATGGGTATAAAGGATCCAATCTTAAATATTTTAATTGCCAAGTTTAACGATTTACAGTTAGAGAAAACCAGAATGCTACGAACTGCAAATTTAGAAAATCCATTAGTTATAAATTTGAATGATCAATTAAATGCTTTAAAAACGAATATACTCGAAAACTTAAGTTCTATTAAAGAAGGATATAAAATTGAACGAGGTAATTTGTTAAAAAGTTACGTTCAATATGACAGTAAAAGTAAGTCTGCGCCTTTTTTAGAACGTGGTCTTTTAGAAAGAAATAGAGAGCAAAGTGTGAAATCAGAATTATACAGGTATTTGATACAGAAAAGGGAAGAAACAGCTTTGTCATTATCTACAACTGTTCCTACGTCGCAAATTGTTGACAAGCCGGCTTACAACACCAAGCCAAATTCTCCAAAGGCCGATTTGCTATATCTGTGTGGTTGTTTATTCGCATTTTTTTTACCAGCAAGTATAATTTACACCAAAATGTTATTTAATAATAAGGTTACAGATGCGAGACTAATAAAGCTAACTGGCGCAAGGCTTCTCGGAGAGCTCTCTCACAATCTAGATAACAATACAAATGTATTTAATAGTGATAATCGTTCGACTATCTCTGAGCTTTTTAGGTATATACGAATGAATTTAGGTTTTGCAACTGTTGAGGGCAATAATAAAGTCATGTTGGTTACTTCAAGTATGCAGGGCGAGGGAAAAACATTTTTCAGCATTAATTTGGCAACTACTTTAGGTATGCTAGATAAAAAAGTTGTGATTTTGGAATTTGATTTGAGAAGGCCAGCATTGCTAAAAACATTAAATAAACACTCACAATTAGGGATTACGGATTACATTAATAATAAAGAGGTAACCGTAGATGAAATCATAACACCCAACCTGATGACACAAAATGTAAGCATAATTGGCTGTGGCGAAATTCCAGATAATCCGGCAGAAATAATGTTGAACCCAAAGGTTAGCAAGCTTATAGCGGAACTAAAAGAAAAATTTGATTACGTAATCATAGATACTTCGCCGGTTGGCCAGGTTGCAGATGCTTTTAGCTTGGCTCCATTTGTTGACGTTAGTATTTATTTGGTGAGATACAATTTCACTAACAATTATCAAATGGCGATACTGAAGGACATTTGTGATGAAGGTAAATTGAACAATTTATTGGTAGTATTTAATGATACCAAGCGAAATAAACATTCAGAGTATAGCTATGGAGGTTACGGCTATGCAATGGCAAATTGAAATTTTAAATAGACATTCGGAAATCAGATGGAAGAAATCTATTTAAAAAACTTTAGATATAATGTGCCGTATTGATCTTGTTACCAGCAAAAAGTAAAGTAAGTTAATAGTGCCCTTCATATACAATTTATCAACAGATATCTTTTCGTTATAGAAGTTGAAATAAGATGGCCTCGCTAAGGTTTAAGTAAGATAATGTAATTGAATAGTTTATTTCAATTGCATTTAATTTCATCAAGTAAGGTTTTTAAAATTTAAGAAAAAATCATCACTGTAAGTGATATGGCGAAGCCTCGTTTTGGCCTTGCTAATGCATATATTATTATGCGCTTTAAAAAAATCGTTTTGTTATTTTTTAACAAATAATAAGTCACTTACTTCTATAACCCTATTGAAAATTTAGCTATGGAATCTGAATTTAAATACAGAAATCCCCTCGAAAAAAAGTGGTTGGTTATTTATGTTAGACCACGTTGGGAAAAGAAAGTAGAGATGTTGTTGAAAGAACAGGATATAGAGTCTTTTTGTCCGACGACAACTAGAGAAAGCCAATGGGTAGATAGGAAGAAAATGATATCAACACCACTTTTTACAGGTTATGTTTTTGTTAGGATAAGCAATAGGGATTTGACTAAGGTTAGATATTCGATAGGTGTATTAAACTATATCTATTTCATGGGTAAACCTGCTGTAATAAGAGATATTGAGATAGAGCGATTGAAGATGGCAATAAATAGTTACAATAATTTACAAATAGTTAACCTTAATGAAATCTCTGCTGGAGACCGTGTCAGGATTAGAAGTGGTCTTTTTCACAATCAAGAGGGCGAGATTATACAAGTCCAAGGAAAAAACGTGTTGATGTCTTTTGATCACTTGGATTGTGCTCTTGTAAGTTGTGTACCTATTGATAGGGTGATTAAGACCAGTACAGAAAATAATTTATACAATCCATCTTAATGCGTAGTTAAATAAGTGTAAATGTATGGTGCTAACGCAGAATGGGATTACAAAATAACACTGTTTATGGTGTAGTTTGGTCGGTAGGACAAGAGCTTGGGTCTAAGCTTATCAGTTTCGTTATCACCATTGTATTAGCCAGAATTTTATCTCCGGCAGAATTTGGGATAATAGCCATGCTCACTATCTTTATTGCAATAGGAAATTCATTGCTAGATGGTGGGCTAACTTCCTCATTAATCAGAACCCCAGTAGTAGATCAAAAAGATTGCTCAACAGTATTTTATTTTAATTTAATTGGCAGTTTGCTAATTTACTTGCTTCTTTTTTTTACAGCTCCTTTAATCTCAACTCTTTACCATCAGCCCGTATTAACAAACGTAGTTAGGGTTTATAGCTTAACTTTAATTATTAACGCTTTTTACGGTATTCAGCAAACATTGTTGATTAAAGAAATGCGATTTAAGGCAATGACTATAATTCAAATACCAGCCGTAATAGGCGGAGGAATGCTGGGTATTATTTTAGCGAAATTGGATTTTGGAGTTTGGAGTTTAGTATGGATGAGCTTACTAAATACTCTTATTTCAACATTTTTACATTGGTGTTTTTCTGCGTGGCGACCAGTAATTTTATTCGATTTCAAGAGCTTTAAAAAACATTTTAATTACGGTTATAAGTTAACCTTATCAGGTCTTCTAGATAAGTTATATCAAAATATTTATATCATAATTATCGGTAAATTTTATTCACCAACACAATTAGGTTTTTACGCCAGAGCAGACTCTACCAGTCAACTACCAATAGGAATTATTTCATCGGCAATAAATAAAGTTACCTTTCCATTATTTGTTAAAATTGCCGATGATAAGGAACAACTAGCAATAATATACAGAAAGGTAATGCTACAGGTGCTTTTTTGGATAGCACCTACTTTAGTTTCACTATGTGTTATAGCAGAACCTTTGTTTAGGCTAATGCTTACCGAAAAATGGCTACCAGCGGCGCCTTATTTTCAAATTTTATGTATCTCGGGAATTATGTATCCCTTAAGTGCTTACAATTTAAATATTCTAAAAGTAAATGGAAAAAGTGACTTGTTTCTGAAACTTGAAATTATCAAGAAAGTATTAAGTGTAGTGGGGATCGTATGTGTTTTTCCTTTCGGCATTTATGGCTTACTATACTTTCAGTTGTTTTTTAGTTTTTTTGGCTTTTACATTAATTCCTTTTATAGTGCAAAATATATAAATTACCCTATAAGAGAGCAATTTAAGGATGTTTTTCCAATCTTGGTTTTAGCTGCTGCAGTAGGTTTGGCCATTTATTTTTTAGACAAACAGCTTCATCTAAACTACCACATTGAAGATTTATTCAGGATTGTAACTATTGGCCTCATTTATTTCATTAGTTATCTCGGTCTTAGTTTCTTCATCAAATTACCAGCAATTATTGATTTTAAACATTTAATCCTAAGAAAATGATACCAGTAACTAAACCATTTCTTCCTAATCAGGAGAGTTACCAACACTATATCAATAGTATTTGGGAACGACAATGGCTAACTAACAATGGACCGTTAGTTAATGATTTGGAATTAAAACTTAAAAATTATTTAGACATAGAGCACTTACTGTATGTTGCCAACGGCACCATTGCCCTGCAAATTGCGATAAAAGCATTGCAATTAGATGGTGAGATAATTACTACTCCATTTTCTTTTGTGGCCACTACCAACACTATTTTATGGCAAGGTTGTAAACCTGTTTATGTTGATATTGATCCTGAAACTTTCAACATAGATCCAACGAAAATTGAGGCAGCAATAACACCCAAAACTAGGGCTATTTTAGCTACGCATGTATACGGTAATCCCTGCGATGTGGATGCGATACAACTAATTGCAGATAAGTATTCACTAAAGGTGATTTACGACGCTGCCCATTGTTTTGCTGTGAAATATAATAACAAATCTATTTTTGAATACGGGGATATTAGTACTACAAGTTTTCATGCCACAAAACTGTTTCACACTGTAGAGGGTGGTGCAGTATTTACAAAAGATGCAGAACTATTGAGGAAAATGGCCTCGCTGCGGAATTTTGGATACAGCGGTGTAGATTGCTTTTCTGTTGATGGAATAAACGGTAAAAATAGCGAATTTCATGCTGCCATGGGCTTATGCAATTTAGAGTATATAGACGAAATACTTGAAAAACGTAAATCGCTATCTATGTATTATAAGAAACGTTTGGGTAATTTAAATTGCAGTTTTCAAAAAGTAAAAAATGAAGAAGATTACAATTATGCCTACTTCCCCATCATTTTTGATAACGAAGAACTGATGCACGCTTGTTTGGGATCGTTGGAATTAAGTAAGGTTTACTGTAGAAGATATTTTTATCCATCACTGTCGGCCTTGCCATATGTAGACCATGTGGCTATGCCGGTATGCGATTCGGTAGTTAAAAGGGTCATCTGTTTACCCATGTACCATAAACTTACTAACTCTGATGTGGATTTAATTTGCAGAACTATGTTGCGAGTACAGAAATATTTACACGCGACTGGGCAAACTTTAAAAACCAAAACCAAAACTGAAAAAAGAAAAAACTATGGAATTTTAGTAACGGGCCCGGTACAGAGGGTAATTAACGGCAATAGACCTAACTAAATTTGTTATGGACCAATCTAAAAATCAAATAACTGTAAGTATTTGTTGCATAACATATAACCACGAGCCATACATTGCGCAAGCTATAGAAGGGTTTTTGATGCAAAAAACCAGCTTCAATGTGGAGATTATTATTGGGGAAGATTTTTCGACAGATCGCACCAGAGAAATAATCGATTCTTACGTAAAAAAATATCCTGACCGTATAAACTTAATCACCTCAAATATGAACATTGGCGGTATAAATAATTTTTTACGGGTAAATGAAAGAGTTACGGGTAAGTATATAGCTTTATGTGATGGAGATGATTATTGGACGGATCCGTTAAAATTGCAAAAGCAGGTAGATTTTTTAGAAAAAAGCGAAGACTACATTATGTGTTGCCATTATGTTAAAAAAATTACTGACACTGGAGAGGTAACCTACATGAACTTTAACCCTAAGCCAATCCGTTACTCTTTCATAAATGTGCTTTTAGGTAACAAATCCGAAACATCGGCTCTATCGATAGTTTTTAAAAACACACCACAAGTTAACCAATTGTTTAAAGCGGACTGGATTTTTAACTGTAACGCATTTGATAATTTTATTAGGCTTTATGCAACCTTTGCTTCTGGGAAGAATATTTACGTTTTGCCTGAAATAATGGGATGTTACAGACAACATGCTGGAGGTATTTGGAGTTCATTAAAACCAAAGACGATTAAACAAAAAGAATTGAACGATTTAAACTGGGCAATTAAAATATTCAGGTTTTCTAGCACTCAAAAAACCAAGTTACTATTCTTCTACTTTAAAAAGTATTTCTTGTTTGAAGTTAGAGAATACAGTTTGCAAAGAGCTTTTAGTACAGTAAAAGCTATTTGCTAGAAATTTACTTAAGCTATGATGACACTTTTTAAGTCTATTATTTTATTGCTTATTTTTTGCAATCTCCCAGGATACTGTTTGGTAAACGTCAATGCTACTATTGGTTCCTTGTTAAGTTACTTTACTTTTTTACTCATTATAATTCATTATTTTTTTAATCTGAAAGAACAACCACCTATTCCATTTGTAGTATTTGGATTTTTGTTCTTTTTTGTTTCGTTATTGGTAAACGGAGATAACTCTGACACGTTTCTGGTAACATTCATTAAGTACCTTGTAATAATAGTAATGAGCGTAAGCGTGGTAAGAGAAACCACTAAAAATGAGTTATTTATATTACTGCTTCTTGGTGCTTTAAGTATTATTTATGAAGCAATCTTTTTAACTGGTATTAACGGTAGGTTTAGTGGATTTTACTTAAATGCTAATCCAGCAGGCTTTATATGCATTTTAGGATATACTTTTACCTTATTTATCGAAAATAAAAAGCTGAAAATACTCGGCCAACTAGTTTTTACCATTGCTGGATTTGCTACTTTTTCAAGAACTTTTTTATTAATCTGGTTAGTAATTAATATGATATCGTTGTTAACTGATCTTAAAAATGCTTATTCAATTGTTCTTGGTATAGCTTTGTTCGGGTTATTCCTCTCTTTCGAAACAAAATCTGATTTGAGCACAAAAAGAGTTGGCGCATTTTCTGCGTTGTTAGGAGGGAAATTAGACGACGATTTAAAGAAAGAACCTCGAACAGAAACTTGGGCGGTTTATTACGATAAAATTCTTGATAAACCAGTTTTTGGTAATGGATACCGCACCTTTAGCGGTGAGATTTTTGGAACTGAAAATAATAAATACACAATCCGCAATGGTGTTCATAATACATTTTTAATGATAATTGGCGAAGCTGGATTTTTTGTTTTCCTGTTTTTCTGTTGTATTTATGGTAGCTTTCTTTTCAATGGCATTAAAATGTTCAAAGACGATCCTCAAGTTTTTCTAGTCGCATTGTCTTTAATATTGTACATGCTTACTAACCATAACTATTTCGAAAACTACATAGAGTTATTTGTTTCGCTATGGTTGTATATAAGAATCAAAAAATGGAAGGAAAAAAAATCAGAAGTTCTGCAAATCATTTCTAACCCATCTTTTAAAGTACATATGGGTTTATCAAAAGCGATTTAAAGAAAAAAGCTAGTACGCATAGTGCTTTACATCTATGCTTACCTACACAGTCAAAATTTTAGTTTCGACTAAATGTAAATTCTTGCCAGCTTATTTTTTGGTTCGAAATAAAAACCTTTCCATCATGAAACAAAAGTTGTTTTTTGTCATCAATACCCTGCAAAGGGGCGGAGCTGAAAGAGTACTTTGCATTTTGGCAAATGAATTTGATGTGCAAGGTTTTAATGTTTCTATAATTTGTCTAAATAATGCTCAGCCAGCATACCAGGTTTCACCTCGAATTAAGCTAATTAATCTGCTGAGCACAAGAAGCAAAGAACATATTTTTAACCGCATAAAGTACGCTGTGCTCATTTACTTTAGATTAAAAAAAATATTAAGTGAAGAAAAACCTAATTGTGTACTTTCATTTATGACCACTGCAAATTTGTGGACTGGATTGGCCTGTATTTCTAGCCATATTCCATTCATTTTATCAGAACATACCACACCTAACCATACAGTAAACTCGTTTAATTATTTCTTAAGGAAACTAACTTTTTATATTTATAGCCAATCTAAAGCTGTGGTTGTTGTCTCTAAAGGCATAGCAGATTGCATTAAAGAAAATAAATCGTTCAAAAAGTTAAATAACTTTAAAACTGTCAGAAATCCTATCAATGTATTCCAATCGTTATCCAAACAAGAAGTTCATCATCGAAAATTTATAATAGCCGTAGGTAGGCTTACTTATGTAAAAGGGTTTGATCTGTTAATCGATGCCTTTATTAATATTAACAACAAGGATGTTGACTTACTAATTGTGGGTGGTGGATCAGAATACAATAATTTAGAAAGGCAAATTCAAGCCTTAGGTATATCAAACAGAGTGATATTGGTTGGCCCTAAAGACAATTTACAAGATTATTACAGCCAAGCACAATTGCTCGTCTTATCGTCAAGAAATGAGGGATATCCGAATGTATTAATAGAAGCAATGAGTTTTGGCTGCCCCTGTATTGCAATGGATTGTGAGTTTGGGCCTTCAGAAATTATTACAAATAAAATTAGTGGAATATTAGTAGAACGCAATAACTTCAAAAAACTGATTGTCGAGATAGATGATTTGTTGACCAACGATAGCTTACGGTTAAATATAGCGGAAAATGCAAAATTGATAAATCATACAAATTCCGTAGAAAACATTACTTCCAAATGGGAGATGTTAATTCTATCATAGCACAGTTTTTACGAACTTAAACCTCACTTAACCGCTTCAATAAAGCCAAAAATGTCAATTCAATTCTTTTGTATTCTAGAAAGAATAAATTAAAATATAGGTCGTCTTTCCCAAAAAAGGTTGAAAATTGTTGGTAAAACAACAATTACAACCTACCTAAATCTAGGTTTGGGAAAGGCTGACCGACCATATCGAAAATCAATCGATTTACACAAAAATTAAAATCATTCAGACACCTTAAATGCTAAATCATGAACATTCCATTTTCTCCGCCATTTATAGATCAAACTGTAATTAATGAAGTTTTAGATTCACTTCAAAATAAGTGGATTACCACAGGTCCAAAAGTAAAAGCTCTTGAAGATGAGCTGGTAAAACTCACAAGTTCTAAGGCTGTAGTTTGTGTAAACTCTTGGACTTCTGGAGCAATACTAATGTTAAAGTGGCTTGGAATAAAAAAGGGAGATGAAGTGATTATTCCTGCCTATACTTATTGCGCCACAGCTTTAAGTGTATTGCATTGTGGTGCAAAACCAGTAATGGTCGATATTAATGATGAATTTAGCATAGATCCGGAAAAAATACACCAGGCAATTACTCCAAAAACAAAAGCGATTATTGCTGTAGACATTGCTGGTTGGCCATGTAATTATGAAGAGTTGAACGCTGTAATTCGTAGCAAAGATGTTTTAGCTATGTTTAAACCCACTTCAGAGAAACAAACTCTTTTAGGGCGTATAATGTTAATTTCTGATGCTGCACATTCGATAGGCGCAACCTATAGGGGCAGTCCAGCTGCAATTTTTAGCGATATTGCTATTTTCTCCTTTCATGCGGTAAAAAATATTACTACTGCAGAAGGAGGCTGCATTTGTTTGAATTTACCTGAGGGTTTTGATGTGGCAGCTGAGTACAAGTATTTGAAAATGTATACGTTAAATGGGCAGAATAAGGATGCTTTAACTAAATCAAAAGGTGGTGGGTGGCGCTACGATATTTTATTTCAAGGGCTAAAAATAAACATGCCCGATATCTGTGCTGCAATCGGATTGGCACAAATTAAAAAATACGGCAAGGAATTACTACCCAAACGTAAAGAAATAGCGCAGGCATATTGTAAAGGGTTCGAACAAATGGATTGGTTTGTTGCACCTCCAATGCATAATAAAGAGAGAGAAACTTGTTATCACATATTTCCGCTACGTATAAAAGGTATAAACGAAGCGCAACGCGATCAAATAATTGATGATTTGGCGCAGTTAGGGGTGGCTGCCAATGTACATTTTATACCAATGCCTATGCTTACTTATTTCAAAAAGTTAGGTTATAAGATTAAAGATTTTCCGGTAGCTTACCAGCAATACGCTTGCGAAATCTCTTTACCAATTTACCCACAACTTAGCGTTTTTGAGGTTAGATATATTATCGAATCTGTAATTGAAACTGTCCGAATGCAATTACAAGTTCCAGATTTATTAGTTCTTAATTCGAAATCAAGGACAAAAAGGAAAATAGATGTTTCAACTCAAGTTTACGGCTATGAACACCAAACGCACATTTGATTTTTTAATGGCTATAGTAGGATTAATCATTCTAAGCCCTGTGTTTTTAATACTTTTTATGATGGTGAAATTAGACTCTAAGGGCGGGGCAATGTATAGCCAAATAAGGGTCGGGAAAAATATGGAAGATTTTTACTTGTATAAGTTTAGAACAATGTATGTACACAAAGCGGATCAGAATTTGATTACAGTTGGCAACCACGATGCTCGTATTACAAAAATTGGTTATTGGTTAAGAAAATACAAACTAGACGAATTGCCACAACTGCTAAATATACTAAAAGGTAATATGAGTTTTGTAGGCCCCAGACCAGAGGTTAGGAAATATGTGAACATGTACAACTACGAACAACAAAAGGTTCTCTCTGTTAAACCAGGTATTACTGATTGGGCATCTATTGAGTTTTATAATGAAAATCAATTGCTTGCAAATTCAGACGATCCAGAATCTTATTATATCCAACAACTGTTTCCACAAAAACTTATCCAGAATTTACGATACATTAAACACAATAATATTTTAATTGATATAAAAATAATTTTTTTAACGATTAGACGCATGGTGGCATAAATTCGGTTGGAAATGGAGTGTAAAATTAGAATTGTACACATTTTAGGAGCCATAAATAGCGGCGGAGCCGAGCGTTTTGTAGTAGACTTGTGCAATCAATTGGCGAAAAATCAACATTATCATGTCGATTTGATCTCGCTATGCAAAAATAATAGTGATACGATCCTAGATGAAATTGCGACCAGTGTTCACTACTTGTCATTTAACAAAAATAGAGGATTTAGCTTGCTTACTTTAGTTAAACTAACTTATTGGTTAATGCGTAATAAACCCAATATAGTTCATAGCCATTTAAATGCTTTTGAATATCTGTATGGCTATTTGCTCCTCAATAGCAGAAGTAATTTTTTTCATACGTTGCACAGTATGGCACAATATGAATGTCCAAATTTTTTTATTATCAGATGTTTAAGAACTTTTTTTTACAAATACAATAAGGTAAAACCCATTACAATTTCGCAAAATGGAAGTGAAACCTATCAACAATATTATCATTTAGATAACGATGATATTATTGCAAATGGAAGGCCTCAAATGCTGTTAACAAACAAATCTAATGCACTAATCAAAACTTATAAAACTAGTTCAGAAAGTTTTATTTTACTTCACATCGGCCGAATTTCTGAAGAAAAAAACCAAGGTTTATTAATACAAGCAGTACAGAAATATAACCAATTGGAATCTAGAAAATGCAAATTATTAATAATCGGTACAGGTAAAAAAATGTTAACCAATGAATTAATGCAACTTGCCGAAGGCGATAGACAAATTGAATTTTTGGGGCTAAAAAGGAATATTGCAGACTATTTAGGCATAGCTGATGTATTCTGTTTAAGTAGTACGTGCGAGGGAATGCCCATGGTAATTATTGAAGCATTCTCGATGGGCTGCATGGCTGTAAGTACAGCAGTTGGTGGCGTAACGCAGATGATAGAACACGGAAAAACAGGCTTTTTAAGCAACGATCTTTCGGTAGATAATTATTACCATACTTTAAAACAAGCACTGTTATCTCCAAATAAAAAAGAGTTTAAAAAAAACTGTAGAGAAGAGTTTAGAAATAGATATCATATAAAAATTGCTGCTGGTGCTTATTCAAAAGCCTATAATTTAGGTAATTATAACAAAGAAGCAATGCGGCAAAAAACCATCTAAACTTGAAGACAATCTGAATTTCAAACGCAACCAGATACAATTGAAAAAGAAATAATTTATGTGTGGCATTTACGGATCTACTATAAAATATAGTAGCAAAATAGTAGAAAAAAAACTTGCCCGAATAAACTTTCGCGGGCCAGATTTTTCCTCGTTTTCACAAGATGATGATATTATCTTAGGTCATAACCGTTTGTCAATTATAGATCTGAATATTAGATCAAATCAGCCTCTAAGCTATTTACATCTTAAAATAGTTTTCAACGGCGAAATCTATAATTATCAAGAGATTAAGTACAAATTGATTAAGAAGAATTATGTATTTGAAACTGATTCTGATACTGAAGTAATTTGCGCAGCTTATTTGGCTTATGGTACTGATTGTGTAAAGCAATTTAATGGCATGTTTGCGTTTGTAATTTATGACTCAATTAAAAATGAATTGTTTGGCGCCAGGGATAGGTTCGGAAAGAAGCCTTTTTATTACAGTCATTCAGGTAGATCGTTCGAGTTTGCTAGTCAGCCAAGTGAGATTAGCTACGGCAGAAATTTAAACATTGATGATACCGCAATACAAGACTATTTATTTTGGGGATATGTGCCAGAACCTAAATCTATTTATTGCGAAGTGAAAAAATTACCTGCTGCGCATAGTTTTAAATTCGCTTTGCAAACGGGAGATTTAAAAATAGCTAACTATTGGGATTTAGATTACAACTGGGAAAATAAATTTACGGGCACCTACGACAGCGCAAAAAGTAAATTAGAAGAACTGCTCGCAGATGCAGTTAAAATTAGATTATTTGCCGATGTACCTTTGGGTATTTTTCTTTCGGGAGGAATAGATTCTTCATTAGTGGCAGCAATGGCTGTAAAGCAAGTAGATAAGGTGAAAACTTTTGCTATTAAGTTTAACGAAAAGGGATTTGATGAAAGCATTTATGCCGCTAAAGTTGCGCAACATTTGGGTACAGAACATCATACCATAACTTGTAATCATTTTGAAGGCATACAGTTGATTACGGAATTTTCAAAATATTATGATGAGCCTTTTGCAGACTCAAGTGCAATTCCATCCATGCTTTTGAGCAAATACACCAAAAAGCATGTTACGGTAGCTTTAAGCGGCGATGCTGGTGATGAGGCATTTTTAGGTTATCATCGTTACAATTGGATAAATCAAGTTGAATTATGGTTTAAACTTCCGTTATCCGTTCGTAAAACGATAGCAAAGCTGATTAATATATCTCCAATGTATAGGCACAAATTGATAGCTATGGGTTTATCAATTGATACCATTGAAAATCTTTACCTTCAAATGTTTAGCGGAATGGAAAATTCTTGGTTAACAAAAGCTCCAAAAATTGATGTTAACCTTTTACGAATTTTAAATAGTCCATTAAAGCCGTTGTTAGAAAGAATTTCTGATTTTGATATCAAAACTTACTTAAACGGTGATATTAATACCAAGGTAGATAGAGCGTCTATGGCCTTTTCA
This sequence comes from Pedobacter sp., assembly GCA_045629525.1. Classification (GTDB taxonomy): domain Bacteria; phylum Bacteroidota; class Bacteroidia; order Sphingobacteriales; family Sphingobacteriaceae; genus Pedobacter. The sequence continues at coordinate 31,563 of JAZQRH010000022.1, read as the reverse complement.
TTAGAAACTCGGGCGCCTTTAATGGATTACAGGGTAATTGAGTTTTCACGTTCTTTGCCAACTAATTTTAAACTTGAGAATGGCATTCAAAAACGTATTTTAAAAGATTTGCTTTTTGACCATGTTCCCCCAAACTATTTCAACAGACCTAAAGCTGGTTTTTCTATGCCATTTAAAACCTGGTTTAAAAATGATTTAAAGGCTTATGTTTTGGATAGTTTAACAAAAATAGAACTTCAGAATATCCCGGGAATTAATGTTAGGCGAACCCTAGAGATTATTGAAGAACACATGTCTGGAAAGTGGAACCGCAGTACTCAAATATGGAAATTGTTGGTTTTGGTTCAGTGGCTTAAAAATGAAAAACTAAATCATTCTAAGCCCTCAAATTTTATTGTTGCTTTAAATTAAATTCAGGATTATAAAATTAGATTTTCGTTTTCATATATAATAAAAAACCTAAAATTATCTAAAATCCTTAAATTAATAGAAGCTTACTGATTGATAATTTCTTCCGAGTATAAACTGCTGTTAAATTATTTCTGAAATACGTTTACTATAAACTCTGTAGCATTTCTTTATAAAATGTAGTTTACATAAACCTTACAAAATGAACCAAAAAGTTCTATTTATCACGCCAAGTTTATTTAGGGGAGGAGCTGAAACGCAGCTTTTAAAAGTTGCCAGTTTTTTAAAAACACAGCAAAAAGAGGTACTGATTATTTCTTTAAAACCCGTCAATTATTTTGATTTTAAGAAAGAAGGGGTTGCTGTAGTTTTCTTGAATAATTGGTACGGTAATTTCTTTTTAAATTGCTCAACGCTTTTCAAAACAGTTAGGGCATTCAATGCAGATGTTGTAGTTGCCTTTATGTTTATTGCCATCATTTTTGCTCGGTTGCTAAAAATTTGGTTTCGGTTTAAATTAATATCTACCATCAGAATATCTGTAATTAATAGAAAATGGTATCTCCCTTTTAAAATCACTTCAAATTTAGACGATATTGTGGTGTATAACTCTAACGCATCTAAAGTGAGTTTTGAGAGGCTAAATCTAGCAAACAGGAACAGTCTGGTAATCAATAACAGCATAGCTATCCCTATTGTTGTTCCCAAAAACATTAAAAGTGAAAATGGGAGGCCATTTGTTTGGATTTGTGTTGCACATTTTAAGTATAATAAAGATTATTTAACATTATTTAAAGCCATTTCTTTATTAAAAGAGAGCAATATCAGATTAGATATTGTAGGAAATTTACATGGAGAAACCTGGCCTTTAAAAACCGTACAAAACTATAAAATACAGCACAAAATTAATTTGGTAGGTCAACAAAATCCTGCCGAATATCTAGAAAAAGCCGATGCTTTTGTATTATCCTCTTTTTCTGAAGGGATGCCCAACGCTGTTTTAGAGGCAATGGCATTTAATAAACCCATAGTGGTATCAGATATTGCATGTAACGTTGAATTAGTAGATGATGCTAAATGTGGTTTTTTGTTTGAACAAGGGAATGAATTTGACCTTGCAGAAAAAATGATGTCGATAATGGCATTAACTGACCAAGAAAGAACAGAACTTGGGCAACGTGGAAGAACACATATCGAGCATAATTTTTCTGAAGATAAAGTGATGGAAGATTGGCTAACGGTAGTTAATGATGTTAATAAATTCCATTTAAGTTGATGCCTGGAACTTATTAATAGCTCATCAATTATAAATGTTATTTTAATTTAAATAGACCAAATAACTGCTTCAACTTTGTTGAAATTGAGTTAGCTACACTAAATTATTGTGCAATAGTTTACGCTTTTCGCTTATTATCTTATTTCCTCTTCTAAACCTAAAAATTATGAAAATTTTAGTTACTGGTACAGCCGGGTTTATAGGCTTTCATCTGGCCAAACGTTTATTAGATAGAGGCGACACCGTAGTAGGTATAGATATCATAAACGATTATTACGATGTTGAATTGAAATATGATCGTTTGTTAGAAACAGGTATTGATGCTAGAAATGCCATTTATGGTCAAACTATTAAAAGTACAAAATATCATAACTATACATTTATTCAGTTAGATATCTGCGATAGCAAGAAGCTAACAGCTTGTTTTGAAAAATTTCATTTTGAGACTGTTTGTAACTTAGCTGCACAGGCAGGAGTAAGATACAGTATTTCTAAACCGTCAGCTTATATAGAATCTAACATCAAAGGATTTTTAAATGTCTTAGAGTGCTGCCGTAACTTTAAGATAGATCATTTATTATATGCTAGTTCATCCAGCGTATTCGGCTTAAATCAGAAAATGCCATTCTCTACCCACGATAGTACAAATCATCCCGTATCATTATATGCAGCTTCTAAAAAAAGTAACGAATTAATGGCACATGCCTATAGCTCACTATTTAATTTGCCAACTACCGGACTTAGGTTTTTTACCGTTTATGGACCATGGGGAAGACCAGATATGGCTTTGTTTATGTTTACAAAATCAATTATTGAAGGCAAACCTATAGAAGTATTTAACAATGGACAAATGAAAAGAGACTTTACTTATATTGATGATATTGTAGATGGTGTAGTAAAAGTAATTGATTCGCCCGCTAGTGCCAATATTAATTGGGATGCTAAAAACCCTGATCCGGCAAGTTCAAAAGCACCATATGCCGTATACAATATTGGTAGAGGTGAAGCAGTAAGCTTATTAGACTTTATTAATGAAATAGAAATACATACTGGCATTAAAGCATTTAAGAAAATGTTGCCAATGCAAGATGGGGATGTTGTAGATACATCAGCCGATATTGAAGATTTAAAAAACAAACTGCATTACCAACCAGAGGTGTCTGTACACACCGGGGTATACAAATTTGTCAACTGGTTTAACAGTTACTATACTACTATTGGACATAAAACTAACAAGGTTGTAGGAGAAATCGCTTAAACTGTAAATTATTTGTCATGTTTATGTCATTTGTGTGTTCCTCAAAACTTTAATAAAACAAACTAAAATCGAATAATTAGAAAATCACAACTACTTGAAAAGCAACACTTATTAAAAAAAATATTTTTAACCTAAAAATATAAATAACTCATTTTTCTGAATGTTTTAACAGAATTTAATCTCTTCCAGATGCGTTAGAGAAATAAATTCAAGAATTAAAGCTATGACGAAAAATAGAATATTGATCCAAAAAGTGATTTTAGTAACGCTATTTATTACAACAGTTTTTACTTTCAGTAATTGTAAAAATAGTGAGACGGAGCTGGTAATACCGACAGCATTTACCACGTTATCATCCGGAGACAATGCCCCTTTAACTCTAAACTCTTCCCTATTTATTTCTGATGGAGGCTTTGCTTACCAACTTTCAAATATTGTTGCAGGTGGAGATAACAATAATTCTCCAAAATTATCAACACTGAGATTGTTTGAAGATGGCGTGGAGTTAACACAAGCGCACTCGGTGCATGAAGACATTAGAACTTTAGGAAAAGGCAGATTTAGTCATTGGTCGAATAAATTGTACATGTCGGCCTCAGACAATTCAAATCCTAAAACAAATGGTAAAAAATATACTTACATCTTAAATGGAGAAGCACCAATTGTTCTTAATCCAGATTTGGGTAATAGCGCTAGTGTTATCGAAATCAATGTAGCAAAAGGTATTTATGATGGCGGTTTTGCCTATCAAATTTCTGACGTTGTTGTGGGTGGCGATTCTAACGAGCAACCAACAGCCTCAAAATTGAGATTATTTGAAAATGGCGTGGAGTTGACGCAACCACATTCGCTACACGCTGATATTAGAACATTAGGTAAAGGTCGTTTCAGTCATTGGAGAAGTAGTTTGATTATCTCGGCATCTGACAATACAGATGTTAGAACGAATGGTAAAAAGTACACCTATACTTTGGATGTAGCTGCGCCATCTCAACCTACAACAACACCGCCACCTTCAGAAAATTCAGTGGCTACTAATCCAGCAAATGGGCCAATCGGTTTTGCAAGCGTCAATGGCTTAACCACCGGCGGACAAGGAGGGAGGACGATAACCGTAAGCACGTTAGCAGACTTTAAAAATGCTATTCAATCTTCAGAAAAGATGATTGTTCAAGTTTCCGGTACTATTCGAAGCGCTGGTCCCACTTTACTTTATGTGAAATCTAATAAATCAATTATTGGTTTAAAAGGAGCCACCCTTGAGGGGATATCACTAAGTATTTTTGGGCAGAGTAATATCATAATTCGTAATATAATAAGTAGAAATTCGCTTACCTACTCCAATATAATTATTAAAGAAGGTTCTCACCATGTTTGGATAGATCATTGCGACTTATCTTCGACCTTATTAGCCAACGACTGGACTACCTATGATGGTTTATTAGACGTGGGTAATGGATCTGATTTTGTAACTATTTCTTGGAACAAATTACATGATAGCCATATTCCCGTATTAATTGGTTTTGCTGACACGGATAAAGGCGATGCTGGCAAACTAAATGTGACCATGTATAATAACTATTTCTACAATACCAACGAGAGACAGCCATCGGTTAGATTTGGTAAAGTGCATGTGTTCAATAATTACATCAATAACAACCAAGGTGGTTATGCAATGGGATCTAGGTGCGGTGCAATTATTCGCACAGATAATAATGTAATCGAAAATTCTAAGGTGCCATTAAGAACAGAAATTTCTGCAGTAGCAGGATATTTTAGTGGAATTAAAACAAACATCTATAAAAACTGCGGCACCAGTAAAATTACTACAACAGAGTCTACATGGACCCCGAGCTATGAGTACAAATCTGTATTAATACCTGCAGAAAATGTACAAGCAACGGTAACAGCCAATGCAGGCGCAACATTATAAATAAATCATTTGCACTTCGAGATAGTAAAGCCACCTAGCAATAGGTGGCTTTGTAGTTTTTAATATTTCAAAAATTTAAAACAATGGCAAATTCTAAAAAGAAGATTTTGATTGCTTGCGATTCTTCGAAAACGCTTTTAGGTTTTAGAGGTAAATTGATAGAGGAATTGGTGAAAACAAATGAAGTTTACGTATTCACCCCTAAAGTCTCTGATGTGTTTACCTTAAAAACTTTAGGGAAATTAAACGTAACTGTACACGAAAATAAATTGATGGGAAGCAATGTATCCATCCTCTCTGATTTGAGATACATCATAGCTTTATACCGCCTGATGAGGCAAATTAAGCCAGAAATATTTTTTCCATACACGTTTAAGCCTGTAATATATGGTACAGTGATGGCCAAAATTTGTGGGGTAAAACGCATTACTCCAATGTTAACCGGTTTAGGTTATAATTTTTCGGCTCAAAACAAGAAAATGAATTTGGTTAGTAAAATAACCAAGATGTTGTTAAAACTTAGTTTATCTAATAATTCAAGAATGACCGTCATTTTTCAGAATAAAGACGATTACAATAATCTTCTGGAAAATAGAATAATTGGATTAAAACATAATACTTTGGTAGTAAACGGCTCAGGTGTAGATTTAACCCATTATAAATTTTCGTTGCCAAACACTAAAAACATCTCTTTTTTAATGATTGCACGGTTGATAAATGCCAAAGGAATTAAAGAATTTTATGAAGCTGCCAAATTAGTAAAGCTGAATTTTCCCAAAGCAAAATTTAAACTCGTTGGACCATACGATGATAATATTGATGCCATTGACGATGATCTTTATCAAAAAATTAAATTGGGTAATGTCATTGAATATCTGGGAGAAGTAAATGATATTAGGCTGTTTATTCAAAAAGCATCTGTAATTGTACTACCTTCTTATTATGGTGAGGGTGTTCCCAGATGTTTGTTAGAAGGAATGGCTACAGGACGGCCAATAATTACCTGCGATTCGGTTGGTTGTAGAGAAACCGTGACTACAGTTGCTAATCAAACAAATGGTTTTCTAATTCCTATCAAAAATATCTCTGCATTGGCAACCAAAATGGACTATTACCTTACCCATACAAAAGAAATCATCGCCGCTGGTATTAACGGACGCGTGTATGCTCAACAGAAGTTCGATGTAAATTTGGTAAATGCAGAAATGTTAAAAGTTATACAGGCGTAGGAGTTGTAGTAACCAGATCGTATTAGGTAAGGTACGTCCTGGCAATCCGATCGTCCTGTTGGAGAATAAACTGTTTCCAATTTCTAAAAGTTATGTCCTATAAAGTTATCTCTATACAACAAGAAAGGGAATGGGTTTATTACGTCAAAAATGCAATGGTGTATGATTTTTACCATACATGGCATTATCATACCTTAGAAAAAAGGGGAGAGCCATTACTATTTGTGTATGAAGATGAGGATGTCTATATAGCTTTTCCGTTGGTTAAAAGGAAGATTGAAAATTCAAACTATTTTGATCTAACTGCAACTTATGGTTACGTCGGTCCCATATCCAATAAGGATTATAACGATTTATCATCTCGGTTTTTAGATAATTTCAAATCTTCCTTTACAAATTTTATGTCAGTTAATGGGTTTGTATCTGTGTTTTCTCGGCTAAATCCTTTTATAAGACAACATCAAATTTTAGGTAAAATAGCTGAATCTGTCGATAATGGTAAAACCATTTATATGGATTTAACAGTCCCTGTGGAGGAACAGAGAGCCTGTTACGATAAAAGATTAGGCAGGCAAATTCGCCAACTGCGAAAAGCAAATTATATCGTTAAAGAAACGAATTCATTAAACGATATAAAGACCTTTACATGCATGTACAATGAAAATATGCAACGTTTGCATGCTGATCCTAGTTATTTTCATGGTGAAGATTATTTTATCGCAATATTAAAAAATAGTGAATCGGGGAGTAAACTGATTACCATATTTGAAGGTGATTTAATGATTTGTGGTGCTATTATATTATACTCTTGTAATGTAATCAGAAATCATTTGTCAGCTACTAAGGCGTCGCATATTAGCCAATCGCCTAGTAAGTTGCTTACCGATGAGATAAGCATTTTGGGAAGAAAATTAGGTTTAAAATATTTTCATTTGGGCGGAGGCCTGGGTGGCAAAGAAGATTCTTTATTCAAATTCAAATGCTCGTTCTCTCCACTTACTTTAAAAGATAATATTTGGTGTTTTATCGCTAATAAAAATGCTTATAACCAACTTACAAAAGGGTCAAATAAAAATTCAACTTATTTCCCTTTGTACAGAAGTCCGAAACGACCATTGTAGGCTTTATAAAGTAGTTTCACGTTCTGCAGATAAATAGTAATTATTTAATCCATATACAATGAAAAACAGATTTAACTACGCTGATGCAACAATTTGCGAGTTTGATGGCGCAATTAAAGAATTTGGATGGTTAGTTTACGAGAATGCTTTAAGCGACCATTTAATCGCTGAAATTATTGGTGATTTAGATCGAGCTTATGCTGTTAGACGAAAGATACAGATAGAAAATGGGATAGATATAGATATGGAAGGAACACTTCACCATCTTTTAGAACCAGATAATTTCGGTTTACATTTTTTGGAGCAGATGTTTTGCGACAAGGAGATAAAATTTTTTTTACAGGGAAATTACGTGCTTAATGGTTTAAGTGGAGTATTAAATGCTAAAGATGCTAAGCCTTACGTTCAAAACGTTCATCGAGATTTAAGAAGCTTTACAGCGAATCTTAAATTGATGATTCAGATGATCGTTTTGCTTGATGATTTTACCGAAGAAAATGGTGCTACTTATCTACTTTCGGGTTCCCACAAAAAAGATGTAAAACCAGATGAATCTTACTTTTATCAACATGCCGATAGAGCAATAGCTAAAAAAGGAAGTATCATTCTATTCGATTCGAATTTGTGGCATGCTGCTGGGAAAAATTTATCAGCAGAAAATAGGCGGGTGCTAACATTAAGTTTTACAAAGCCTTTTTTTAAACCTCAATTTGATTTTCCGAGATTTTTGGGCTATGGGTTTGGCGAAAAACTGAATGATAACCTAAGGCAGGTGATAGGTTACAACGCTCGTGTACCGGCAAATTTATATGAATTTTATCAGCCACCACATAAACGCATGTATCTGTCCGACCAAGGATAGAGGTTTAAGCAAAATGATGAAAATAAATTATACAAATGAGTTTATATGTAGATAATTCGGAAACTATTGGAGGCTACTTTCAACTTCAGTTGCCCAGAAGGGAAGAGTATCATCCCTCGCTAATTAAATTAAACACTACTAGAAATGCGTTGGCATATATTTTAGCTGTAAAACAATACACCAAAATTTATATTCCGTATTTCACCTGTGATGTAATGTTAGAGCCAATATTGAGAATGAATATTGCTTACGATTTTTATTCTGTTAATAGTCAGTTAGATCCGGTTCTCGATTTTAAAATTGGCGAAAGTGAATGTTTACTATATACCAATTACTTTGGCCTAAAAAATCGTATGGTAAGTCAACTTTGCAAAACTATAAAAAACATAGTGATTGATAATGCGCAAGCCTTTTTCATAACCCCATTGCCCGGAATAGATACCATTTACTCGTGCCGTAAGTTTTTTGGCGTGGCCGATGGGGCTTACCTGGCGCTCAGCACTGAAATGAGATTGAGTTTACCTACTGATGTTTCTGCCAACAGAATAATGCATTTGATAGAAAGTATTGATGTAGGGAAAGAACAGGCATTTAGTATTTATCAAGAAAATGAAAGAAAATTAGAAAACCAGGAAATAAAATATATGTCTGCGTTAACGCAGCAAATACTTTCTGGTATAGATTATCAAAGTTGCATCAATTCTAGAAACGATAACTTCAATTTTTTACACGAAAACCTTGCCGAGCTTAACGAATTGACGTTAGAAACACCTATTGCAAAAGGTCCGCTTGTTTATCCCTTTCTAATACAGAATGCTGATGTCAAAAGAAGGTTGATTGCCGATAAGATATTTACGCCTACTTATTGGCCCAATGTTTTCGATTGGACCACTCCTAAAATGTTCGAAAATTATCTTGCCAAATACTTGGTTCCTTTACCAATAGACCATCGGTACAATTTAAGCGATATGAAAGTTATTGCGAAATCTTTAAAAAGGGCTTTGCTACCCAAAAACTTTTTCCATTAGAATATCTTGCCAATGTTTTTATAGATAAAAATTGCTGCTTATTTATCGCTAAAATATCTTGTGAAATCATCTCTAAAGCCATCTATAAAACTTACACCATTAATTCAATTTTATGAAATTTAATGTATACATAAGGAGGTTAGTCTTGGCGGATGCGAAAGTATCTTACAAATGGAGACTTGATCCTGAGATATGGGCGTATACAGCGTTTAAGCCTGATCATCAAATATCCCTAAAAACAGAACAAGATTGGTTAAAGAATAAACTGAGTAATAAAAATGAACAAAGATTTGCTATTTGTATAGCCTCCAACCACCAGTATATAGGTAACATCCAGTTGCTAGATATCGATTCTAATGAGGGGTCTTATCACATATTTATTGGAGAAAAAGAATATTGGGGTAAAGGTATTGCCCAACAGGCTACACGTTTGATATTAAACTACGCCTTCACTGAAATCGGTTTACAGCAAGTCGTGTTGGAAGTTAATGTATCCAATTTGGCTGCAATAGCAGTTTATAAAAAAATGGGGTTCTTGTATACAAGATTAGATGATGGTACTGGTTTCGTGAAAATGATTTGTACTAAAGAACACGCTACTACAAATTCTTGAATTAATCAAGTTCTACGCTGTTGTGTCCTGTAAATCACCAATATGGCGAGATGTAGATTAGAATTGATTTAGATAGAATTGATTTTAAATGTTTGATTTACAAAACTTAATTATCAATAGTTATGATGAAACTAATTACCATTTCTCAGAGAGAAGAATGGAATGCATATATCAAAAATGCACTGACGTATGATTTCTACCATTCTTGGCATTATCATTCATTAGACAAGTGCAAGGGAGAACCACTACTTTTTGTATATCAAGAAGAAGATGATTATATCGCTTTCCCTTTAATAAAAAGAGCAATACCAAATACAGTCTACTTCGATTTAAGCTGCGTATACGGATTTACTGGGCCAATTTCGAACAAAAAAATTGATGATTTAGATAAGCATTTGATAGATAATTTTAAAAGTTCATTTCTAGTCTTTTTAGAAAAAGAGAAGATAATTACAGTATTTTCTAGGTTAAATCCATTTCTTGATCAAACATTCTTGATTCAAGAATTTGGTGGATTACACCAAAATGGCAAAACTGTGGTTATAAACCTTCAATGCTCCATAGAAAATCAACGTAATAATTACCGAAGAAATACCGCTAAGCACATAAGGCGCTGTTTAGAAATGGGTTATGTAATTAGGGAAAGTAAAAATATACAAGAAATAGAAGCATTTTTTAATATCTATCTCGATAATATGAAACGTGTCGGTTCTAAAGATTTTTATTTATTTGATAAACATCATTTTATAACATTACTAAATTCTGAAGAGGTTGATTGCCGCTTGGTATTGGTTTACTCAATGGGAAAGCTTACTTGCGGGCAAATTATTGGCTGTACACATGGCATTTTAGAAGCGTATTTGATGGGGACTGCAGAGGAGTATCTAAAAGAATCTCCTGCCAAGTTTCTGATTGATCAAGTAAGTGTGATTGGTAGAAAGTTAGGTATGAAATATTATCACCTTGGTGGCGGTTTAGGGTTTAAAGAAGATTCTTTATTTAAATGGAAATCCGGTTTTTCCGATTTGTTTTTCAATTATAATACTTGGCGTTTTATTCCAAACAAGAAAATTTATACCGATTTGGTTGAAAAAACAGGTAACGATATCAATAGTGAAGTCGATTTTTTTCCGCTTTACAGACTTGAACCACAACAATCTTAAAATATTTTTACAGCTAATTTTAAAGCAATGCTAAAAGCTACTCTTCCCGAAAGGATACACTCTAAATGGTTGATTTTACTAGTAGATCAGACAATTGTATTAAGTACACTTTGCTTAGCTATTTTGTTAACTAACGAAAACAATTATACCTTCTTTTTTATTCAGCAAAATCACCTTGCGATATGGCTATACAGCATTATTTCCACTGGAATATTTGTATTTTTTAAAATAAATACTGGTATCATTAGATATACTAATACAAAGGATATGCTCCGGATATTTATAGCAGTTTTTTCTGCGAGCTTACTTTTTATATGCTTGTATAATGTTTTGTTTGTGTTTGGTTTTACAGAATTTGGAAAGGCGCTTATTTTAAATTTTTTTATCTCATCTTCTTTGTTAGTGCTTTTGCGTATTATGGTAAGAGCCTTATACAATTCAATTAAACAATTGGGAATTCCTAAAGAAAACGTACTTATTTATGGCTCTAGTCATCATGCTCTGCTTATTAAAAAAGCCATTGACCAAAATGAGGGTGCCACTTTAAACATTATCGGCTTTATAGATGACGATAAAGCAAGGGTAGGTAAACATTTGGAGCAAAAGATGGTTTTTGCTTTTTGTAATCTATCTATCCTAAAAATTAAGTATCAGATTACAAAAGTTCTTATCTCAGAAAGTGCACTGGATACTTCGAACAGCATTAAATTTATTGACCTATTTCGCTATGAAGAAATAATGATGGTGAAAGTACCAGCTGCGGAAAAGTGGCTGTATGGTAAATTGAATACCGATCAACTCAAGAACTTAAATATTGATGACTTACTTCAAAGAGAGTCTATCAAATTAGATAAGCAGAATATTTTGAGAGAATTGGCTGGAAAACGAATTTTGATTACTGGTGCAGCGGGTTCCATTGGTGCAGAAATTGTAAGGCAGGTAATTAATTATAAGCCAAATATGGTGATATTGTGTGATCAGGCAGAAACAGCTTTACATGATTTAAAGCTTTGCTTAGAAGATAATTTACAGGCCGACCATGTCAAAATATTTATGGCCAATATGCAAAACCCATGTCGTGTAAGAACTTTGTTTGAACGTTATCGTCCCGAAATTGTGTTCCATGCTGCCGCTTATAAACATGTACCTATGATGGAGGAAAATCCGTCTGAAGCTGTATTGACCAATGTGTTCGGTACTAAAAATTTAGCAGATTTATGCCTAGAATATGAAGTAGAGAAGTTTGTAATGATTTCTACAGATAAAGCTGTTAAACCCACCAATGTAATGGGCGCCTCTAAACGATTAGCTGAAATATATGTCCAATCTCTAAATAATATTACTCACAACGGTACGGTACAAAAAACTAAAACAAAGTTTATCACAACCAGATTTGGAAATGTGCTAGGATCTAATGGTTCTGTGTTAACGAGGTTTAAGAGCCAAATAGAACGTAGAATTGCTGTAACAGTTACTCACCCTGATATCACTAGATATTTTATGACAATTCCGGAAGCTGTTGAACTAGTTTTAGAAGCAGGAGCAATGGGAGTTGGAGGAGAAATATTTTTGTTTGACATGGGTAAACCTATCAAGATATTGGATTTAGCAATAAATATGATCAAACTTGCGGGCCTAAAGCCTTACGTGGATATAGATATTGTTTTTACAGGCCTAAGACCAGGAGAAAAAATTTACGAAGAACTTTTGCTGCTCGAAGAAAAGTTGAAAGCTACGCATCATCCTAAAATAAAAATATCGCAAACTATCACCTACAATTATCTAAACGTAGGCCAATTCATTCACGATTTGATCGTCATAAACCAAACAGGCGATGATTTTAATATGGTGAGAAAAATGAAAGAAATTTTGCCAGATTATATTAGCAATAATTCCTGCTACCAAGAGTTAGATTTTGTTCAACAAGACAAATTAGTTACCGCATCAGTCTAACTTTACAAGAAGCATAAGCTCCACGACGCTCTTATTTTAAATTCAGCTAGTTTTTAGTATACTCCTAGACTTATAAGTTTTGTATGCCAATCAGATTTGCGCTAACGTCGACCCAAAATTGATAAGATGGTTAGTAATATTTAAGTTTTACCAAAATAAATGTAACTATGAATATTAATGTTGGACACATTTTAGAGCAAGCCGTTCGTATGGAACGTATAGGGATTAGTGAGCTTTCTCGCAAACTAAACGTGAGTAGGCGTACCATTTACAATTGGTTTAAACAGGAAGATTTAAATCCTAGCATTATTTTAAAAGTAGGCGATGTAATTGGACATGATTTTACAGCAGAACTTCCGGAGGCTTTCATCAGAAACCATCGGCATATATTCGAAACAGAAAATCCATCTATTTTAAAAGAAGTTGTTGCTGATAACAATTCAGTATATTTTTGGATGAATAAATATGTTGATTTGCTAGAAACATATAACGAATTGCTTAACCTCATCTCAGAAAATTCCAAACCCCATCAACACAGCAACGGGGTAGACAGATAGGCAAACAGTTAAATAAGTTCTAGCCTAAAAATTATAAATCAATATCCAACCTAACAGAAAAGCTTCACAAAGAAGCTTTTTTTATTTCTGTCAATCACAAGTTTTAGGATTTGTATCTTTTTGACTAGCTCCTCGCTACCATCTTCTTAAACAACGCTTCATATTCTTCAAAACGGTGTTCACGAATGGGCTTAATTTTTGGTTCGGTACTAAAATGTAAAAGTAAGCAAGGGGAGATGTTTTTATATCGTTCAACGTATTCGTAACGTAAAAATTCGCCATTGGCAATCCGTTGTTTTATTTTGTTGTGGTAAGGATACATAGCGCTAATTTAGCTAATTCAATTGTATTGTCTTTAAGCCTTTTTTTCAGGTTATAACCAACCTTTGTCATTTATTTTTGTTATATGCACATTAAATACATCAGTAATCATCTAAAAATTAAAGATGTTTGAAAAACAACAGAGAAAATTTAAGCGCTCCGCCAGACTTATCTCAGTACTGAGTAAATACGGTTTTCAAGATCTATTATTGAGGCTAAATATTAAGCCTCCGTCATCTAATTACGTTGATTCTAATCATGCTAGCTTTTACGAAAGAGTACGATTGGCCTTGGAAGAATTAGGCCCCACCTTTGTAAAGCTTGGCCAAAGTTTTAGTGATAGAGACGATTTACTTCCACTAGAATTAGTAGAACAGTTGCGTCACCTTCAAGATAATGTTAAGGTAGAAGATCTTGATCTACTCGCAGTTTTGCAAGAGGAATTTGGCGACGAAGCTGCAAAATTCTTTGAAACTATTGAACTGAAACCTATTGCTGCAGCCTCAATTGCGCAAGTGTACCGGGCTACACTCCATACAGGCGAAAAGGTAATTGTCAAAGTTAGGCGTTTAAATGTCGCAGCTAATATACAGGACGATCTTTTGATTTTAAAAGATTTGGTTGCACTAATAGATACCTATTCTGATCTAGCCTCACAGCTTAATTTAAAACATGCCGTACTGGCTTTCGAGAAATCACTGTTGCAAGAGCTATCATTAACTAACGAGAAAAATAACATCCTAAACTTTTCGAAAAATTTCGGGAACAACAGCGAAACTTACGTTCCGAAAATATATGAAACGCTCTGCTCTGATAGGATACTAACCATGGAATATGTGGATGGAATAAAAATCACAGGTATTGCTCAACTGGATGAGCAGGGTGTAAATAAAATCCGCATCTCTGAAATTGGTTATCGCTTGTTTGTCTCTCAAATTTTGGATTTTGGCCTTTTCCACGCAGATCCACATGCTGGCAATATACTGGTAACAAAAGATGAAAAATTGGTTTTTATTGACTTTGGCGCAGTAGGTAAAATTCCAGCGATAGACAAGCCTTACTTCGACCAATTAATTTTAAGCTTTGTAGCTAAAAAAGCCGATAAGATTGTTCGTGTTCTCAAAAAGCTTTCTCTTTATTATAGCATAGCTGATGAGCGCAAATTTGAAATGGATGTGCACGACATTTTTAGTTATGTGCACAACTCATCACTTAAAGACATTAACGTTGCCAACGTAATGAATAAGATGAAGGAGGTATTAAGGGATAACCGTTTGGTTATGCCCGAGTACTTTTATCTGTTATTTAAAGGCGTAAGTTTAATGGATGGTGTAGGGCGCAAAATAAATCCTGATTTGGATGTGATGAAAAGTTTAACTCCGTTCACTAAAAAGTTGCTAAAGGAACGCTTGTCGCCTCAAAATCTCTCGAAAAAGGCTATAGATAAAGCTTCGGATTTGTTAGAAGACGTGGAGGAGATACCAGCTGCTTTGCGTTCTATTTTACATAAGTTAGATGATAGTAAGTTTACGGTAAGTACAAATTTTAATCAATTAGATAGGTTAGAGGCATTGATGAAATCGGCGATCATTAATTTAATTATCGCATTGTTTTTAGTGGCCAATATCATTGCATCGGCATTAATGTTTGTAAATGGTTTTCACCTATCCAGCGCATTAATTGTTATATTCACCTTATCTTTAGCCGCCTTTTTAGTATTAAGATTGCTCAGAAGAACCTAGTACCGCAGTAAATCAAAAGTTTTAGCGTTAATGACAGACAAATTGCAAACCGATCAGTTTTAAAATTTGACCATGTTGTATTTTTGCAACAAATACAAATACAATGGAATTAAAAGGTAAAAAAGCAATTGTAACTGGCGGGGGAAGAGGTTTAGGAAAAGCTGTGGCTATAGCATTGGCTAACGAGGGTGTTGACGTAGTAGTTACTGGGAGAAATGAAGAGAACTTAAAAGTAACAGTTAACGAATTGATAGCCATAGGTGTTAACGCTAATTACGTCGTTTTCAATATTGATAGCGAAGCCGAAGTTAAAATTGGTATTAAAGACGCGGTGGCTAAACTTGGCGGTTTAGATATTTTAATCAACAATGCCGGTATCGGTGATTTTGGCGCTTTAAATCAAATGTCCTCAACTACTTGGGAGCAGGTCATTAAAACCAACCTATTTGGTGTTTATTATTCGGCACAGGCAGCCTATCCTTTTTTAAAAGAGAATGGAGCTGGCGATATTGTTAATGTGGCTTCTACGGCTGGATTAAAAGGCGGACCGAACATGTCGGCATACTGTGCATCAAAAGCAGCGGTTATTTCACTCTCTCAATCAATGATGGCAGAGTGGAGAAAAGAGAACATTCGAGTAATTACCTTAACACCAAGCACGATAGCCTCTGATATGAGTATTCAAGGTGGTTTAACCGACGGAAATCCAGATAAGGTATTACAACCAGAAGATTTTGCAGAGTGGGTAAGAGATATTTTGAAGATGAATAGAAGAGCGATGATTGCTAATGGCTCTATATTTTCAACGAATCCGTAAATTGTTGTGAAAAAAGGTTCAACTAAAATTGAGCCTTTTTTCTTATGCGCTCCACATCGGGTCTAGACTTTTCTCAGTTCATTGCAGAACTCTTAGAAGGAGTACAACTTTTATTTGTTTCGTATTTCATTTTTTTTTGGTATCTTGTTGTAAGTTAAGGTCTACAATCTGCAACAGGATGGAAAAAGATATTAGCGCTCTGAAAAGTTATTGGACTAGTAGTCCTAATAAGGCGAGCAAAGAAACTCGGTTAAGTCAATTAACGTTCGATGAAGTAACCAACTCGCTTCTTGGGGTTGGCCCATTTTATTTCTATATCGTAGATTTCTATGATATGTCTATCCATAAAATGAGCTCATCTGTTTATGACTTTCATGGATACGTTCCCGCAACCACAAGTTTCGAGGATATTTTAAATGCAATGCACCCAGAGGATATTGATTTTGTAGTAAAAGCAGAAGCGGCGTGTTTAGATTTTATGTTCACACATTTTAACGACCAGCAAAAATTAAGTTATAAGATGAGTTACCATTTCCGAGCTAAAATTAAGGACGGAAGTTACGCCCTAATTAATCACCAGGCATTAATACTTACACTTGACGATACAGGGGGATTTGGGAAATCACTCAATATACATACCAACGTACAGCATATTAATTCAATAAATCCCCATACTTTCTCACTTATTGGTTTAAACGGTCGCCCATCCTATCTAAACGTTCCGGTTCCTACATTCAAAACTAACTCATTGAGTTTTTCTAAACGAGAACTCGAGGTGCTTTCATTAATTGCCAATGGATTAAGTACCCAACAAATTGCAGATTCGCTGTTCATTAGTGCTTTAACAGTAAAGAAACATAGATCGAATATGCTTAAAAAAGCTCACTGTAAAAACGTATCACAGCTGATTAGGAGCAGTGTCCGTTCGGGTCTACTTTAAGTAAGCCCGCATTTTGCCGTTAATCCATAGAATGTAACCCAATACTGTTGCCCTCGGTATCCATGGCAATAGAACAGAAGCCGTGATCGCCTAAAGACATTTTGCTTTGTAACACTTTTCCGCCTGCCTTGTCTACTCTGCTTTCTTCAACGGCGCAATCTTCGCAAGTAAAATAGACTAGCGTGCCACCTGTACCTGGTCCCATTCCTTCCATTTTTACCAATGCTCCGGCAATGTTACTTTCGCCTTCTGCCCAAGGGAAACATAACATTTGCATGTCTCCCAATCCATCTGGAGTGGGAAGTTCAGACAGCTTAATCTGTAAAACGTCTTCGTAGAAATTTTGAGCTCTGCTCATATCCTCTACATAAATTTCTACCCATGTAAACGGGTTTTTTGTAGGTGCCATATAAATCTTATAACTTGTTTATTGTCCTAACGAATAGCATCGCAATTGCGGTGATCCTCGTTAATTTCTTAGTATTAGTCATTAGTTCTTTTACCAATTTAATGATAAATATTTTAACAACAAAATTTTGATTGCCAGCATTTTATGTGTCGGTTATCAATGTGTTGTTTTAGTACGTGCGCAGCAAGTCCAAATCTAATTCAGCTTGGGGAATTTCCCAGTTAAAATACACTTGTGACCATATTCTTAAGATTATTCCAACTAGTTTTTAAAATTATTTTACCCGCCCAAGAGCTAACGATTAGTTTGTATTTGTTTATCACTTCGGTCTTGGGAATTTGATACCATACCTTACGGCGTAAGACAGCTTAAAAACCAACGATAATGCTGACGACGAATTTGTTAGTTTCAGTGCTACCACGTATTTTCACAATCTCAAACTAAACTATAGATGAACCAATCAACCAAGAGCAAAAACATTATTTTAATCATTTTGGTGGCCTCATTAGGCTACTTTGTAGATATTTACGATCTTATTCTTTTCTCGGTAGTACGAGTTAAAAGTCTGAAAGATTTGGGCGTAGCCGATGCCGATATGCTGGAAATTGGTGCTTCGATCATCAACAGTCAGATGTTTGGAATGCTGGTGGGTGGTATTTTATGGGGTGTGTTGGGCGATAAGCGTGGACGTTTGAGTGTGCTTTTCGGCTCCATCATCACTTACTCTTTAGCTAATATTGCCAATGGCTTTGTGACTACCGTAACGCAGTACGAAATCATTCGCTTCATTGCTGGTGTTGGTTTAGCAGGAGAGCTAGGTGCAGGTATAACTTTGGTAGCCGAAACCATGAGTAGAAAGAATAGGGGCTATGGTACAATGATTGTGGCGGGCGTAGGATTGTTAGGAGCGGTAATGGCGGCAATCATTAGCGATCATTTCACGTGGCAAACAAGTTATTTTATTGGTGGTGGAATGGGCTTACTATTATTGTTATTGCGTGTAGGTTTGGTAGAGTCGGGTATGTTTACAGAAGCCTCTAGTAACGATAACGTTAAGCGAGGAAACTTTTGGATGCTGTTTAACGATTGGTCTAGGTTTAAAACCTATATGTGCTGTATACTAATAGGTTTACCGCTTTGGTACGTAGTAGGGGTGTTAATTACTTTTTCTCCGGAAATAGGAAATGCGCTTAACGCTAGTGGTGTTCTTAATGCAGGTAAAGGTATTATGTATTGTTATATCGGTATTTCTTTGGGTGATGTGGTGGCAGGTTTACTAGCGCAAATGCTAAAGTCTCGTAAGCAAGTAATGTTAATATTTCTACTTCTTACTGCTGTGGCAGTAGGTGTTTACTTGTATTCGTTTGGCATTACGCCTGAAAGCTTTATTCTGATGAGTTTGTTCCTAGGCTTTGCTTCGGGATATTGGGCGACTTTCGTCACCATCGCTGCTGAGCAGTTCGGCACCAATTTAAGGGCAACGGTAACAACTACAGTACCGAACTTTATTCGCGGTTCTTTAGTGCCTATTATTTTCGGTTTTCAATACTTTAAGGATAAAATGGGTATTTTAAATAGTGCCATGCTTATTGGCGCTATTTGTATTGCAGTGTCACTATTAGCGCTGAGTCAACTAAAAGAAACATTTACCAAAGATTTAGATTATATAGAAGAATAGCTTACAAATAGTCGCTTATTCTTTATTTGTTAAAGATTTGATTAAAGTGCTTTTTGCCTAAAGCAAAATACTGGAACACAACCGAACCACGGTAAACGCCATCGTGTGTATTTAGGGGGCGCAAATGCGATGATCTTTTCTTGACCGTTTCAAAGAAACGTGCAAAGAAGTGCGCATGGGCTTTGTTGATGGAGAAAGCCATAGCAAACTGTCCCTTTAGAGCAAACTGGAACCAGGCGGCTAAATCAATCCATAGGCGAAAAAATATCTTCACACAAGCTTCCTTAAAAGGAAGATTTTTCTGCATAATAATGAGGTTGTTTCTAAAGTTTAAATAACTTTTAAACGGACTGCCAACATTTAAGGTTCCGCCACCTACATGGTAAACTTCCGCATTGGGGCAATACATAATCTTGTGACCTAAGTTTTTTAAACGCCAACAGAGGTCTATTTCTTCCATGTGGGCAAATAAGCTTCCATCTAACCCATTAACTTGCTGCCAAGCCTGCCTTTTTATGAATAATGCAGCGCCACTTGCCCAAAAGATAGGTGTGCTAGTATGGTATTGGTTTTGATCTGTTTCTACTGTAGTAAATAACCTGCCTCTGCAAAAAGTAAAGCCGTAACTGTCAATAAAACCACCGGCCGCACCAGCGTATTCAAAACTAGCTTTGTTATGGTAGGCTTTAATTTTGGGTTGGGCTGCAGCAATACCACTATCGCTTTGCATGAGGTCAATTACGGGTCTTATCCAGTTTTCGGGTACTTCTACGTCCGAGTTAAGCAACACAAAATAGTCGGCGTTTATGAGGGATAAAGCTTTATTATAGCCTTCTGCAAAGCCAAAGTTCTCTGCTAAGGCAATGGTTTGTATTTGTGGGTATTGTGCGTTAACGAATTCAACAGATTGATCGGTAGAGGCATTATCTGCCACTACAAGCTGTAAATTACTATACTGACTTTTTACAACCCTCGGTAAAAAACGCTCTAAGAAAGATTTGCCATTCCAGTTGAGTATGACCACTGCTACGCTAGGTTCCATGATTTAATTGTTGTGCTTCCAGCGTTTATGACTCCATAGCCAATAAGCAGGATTTTTATGTATGCTTTCTTCTAAATGTTTAAAGAATAACTCAGTGATTTCGTATGGAGATGTTTCTTCTGGCTTCATGCACATAGGCACACACTCTATCTCGTAGTAACCTCTTGCTACCCGTTTAACATCGAAGTAAAAAACTGGCCTTTTAGTTTGAATAGCTATTTTTTCCAAGCCCATTAATGCCGGGGTAGATTGATTTAAAAACATCACCCTGTGTTGTATTTCGGCTCTTTTTGGAGTTTGGTCGCTTGCAAAGCAAAACAAGGTTAGCTGATTTTTAGTCGCCACCACATCGCGTAGGGTTCTTCGCATCGGTACAAACACATTACCAAATTTTGTTCTTAGCTTGTTGAACCAGGCCTCGAAAGGTTTATTGTTGATGGGTTTGTAAATAACGTGTGGAACTGCTTCAAAGCGTAATCCTGAAGCCATCATTCCTAATTCCCAGTTTCCATAATGGCCAGAACATGCAACCACACTCTCGCCCTTTGCAAAGTAGGCATCGGCGGTCTCGAAATTAATCATCTTAACACGTTTCAAAACTTCAGCTTTGCTAATGCTGCTCATCTTCACAATCTCTACCATTAAATCGGCAAAATAATGGTAAAATTCTTTTTCTATTTTAATGATTTCGGATATACTTTTTTCTGGGAAGGACTGTGTAAGATTTGTTCGGACAACTTGGCGACGGTAACCCACTATGTAATAAATGGCTATGTACAATACCGATGATATAGCGTATAGTGCCCGTAGCGGTAAATGCGACAAGAGCTGCAAAAAAAATATTCCAATGTGCGAAAAACCTTTTTTAATCATTAATTTGGCGACTGAATTGCAAACTTAAAGTATCAAATGCAAAATCCAGCTATATTTCCGTTATTTTATCTTCCTCCGGTTAGTTATTTTACATTATTAAAAGAAAATAATTTAAACATCGTTTTAGAAAAGTTTGAGCATTTTCCTAAACAAACTTATAGGAATAGAGCAACTATTGCATCGCCAAATGGTAGCTTAGACTTAGTGGTTCCAGTATTTAAAGGCTCCAAATTACATACTCCTTATAAGGACGTTAAAATTAGTTACGATGCTAAATGGCAGCGTCTCCATTGGCTTAGTTTGCAAACCTGTTATCGCAGCTCTGCATATTTCGAGTTCTACGAAGATGGCCTAGCACCCTTTTATGAGAAAAAGTATGATTTCCTTTATGATTATAACAATGAGTTATTAACCTGGTTGTGTAAGCAGTTAAAACTTGCAAATAACTTCGATTATACCACCAATTACGAGGTTGGTCAAGAACTTGATTTTCGCAATGCGATGACTAAGAAAGAGGTTCCCAACACGCCCACTAAGCTGTATTTCCAAGTGTTTAGTGATAGAAATGATTTTATACCTAATTTAAGTATATTAGATTTGTTGTTCAATCAAGGACCTCAATCTAAAAACTATTTTTAGCCTATGGCAAAGCCAGTGCGTTTTAAGAATAAAAAAAAGCGTTACGCCTTACCAGAACCTGGTACCACTCCTGGCTTTGTTTATATCGATCCAAATTCTTTAAAACCCAAAATTACACTTTACAGTTATAAAGCCGATGTATTTGAGCAAGAAGAACTGAACGATATCAGGGAGCTGAATAAGAAAACCAGCGACAAAGGTTTTTTATACTGGGTGGATATTAAGGGGTTAAACTCGGCAACACTTTTTGCCACCTTGGCCGACGAGTGGGATATCCATAAATTAGTATTGGAGGATATTACTCGCACCTATCATCGTTCTAAGTTTGAAGAATATAAGGGCTATAATTTTGCCGTCAGCAGATTGTTGCGCCTTAACGCAGAAGAAGAATTGCAAAATGAGCAAATCTCTTTTATTCAAACTAAAAATGTATTGATTTCTTTTCAAGAGCGCTATGAAGACTGCTTTAGTCCAGTATACAGCCGCTTAAAGGAAGGGAAGGGCAATATCCGCGTTGCGGGCACGGGCTACGTGATGTATGCTTTGATGGATATGATTATCGACTCTTATTTCTCAATACTTAACGTGTGGAACGACGATATGGACGATATTGAGGATAAGTTGATGGCTAAGCCCGACCGCTCGGTGATGTATGAAATGCAAGGGGTAAAACGCAACTTAATCGCTATGAGACGTGTGGTTTGGCCAGAACGCGATAAAATGAATGACATTTTAAGAAGCGAGAGCGATTTAATTACCGAGCAAACCAAAATGTATATTAAAGATGCGTACGACCATTGTGTACAACTTATGGATATGGTAGAGAGCATGAAGGAAATTGCGTCAAGTAATATCGATATGTATCTTTCTATCATCAGCAACCGCATGAACGGTATCATGAAAGTGCTCACTATAATTTCCTCAATTTTTATCCCTTTGACGTTTATTGCTGGTATTTACGGGATGAATTTTGCAAAGCAAGACCCTATAACTGGCAAGCTTATGCCAGCCAACATGCCCGAATTGTATTGGCCACACGGTTACGAAATTACAATGGCAGTAATGGCGCTGATAGCTATAGTTCAAATTTTGTTCTTTTGGCGTAAAGGCTGGTTCAGATAGCTAATTATCAGATAAAAGGAGTTTTAAATTTTCGGTATACAGTAAATTTATGTTCGTTATATATGTGAACATTCTTATTTAGATTACTCCTGTATGTAGTGGTGTTTGTTACATTTATTACTTAAATGTGGTTTAATTATTGTTACGGTTCTCTGGGAGGTATGTTTTGCGACTTAATCTCACATTCAACTTATTTATTAAACAATTCATTAAGGTTAAATTATGAAAAAAAATCTGTAAGATTATGGCTACCAATAACGTGTGTTGCACTGGTAGGTGCATTAATGTTTTCAGGCTGTTCAAAAGACAATGGTAGCAATCCGAGCACAAAAGGCAAAATAGACGATGCTGTTGGAACTTATAAGGGCACCTTGTCCTTGATTTCTGAATACGGAGAATTTTATGATGCCATCATTATCGTAACTAAGGAAGGTAACGACCAATTAAAGGTGACTGCAAAGTCGGGTGAGGCTTATTCAGGCGTAACGTCCAAGACATTTCAAGTTGAGGTAGGAGATTTCTTTAACCAGGAACCAATTGATATTGTTAGTTTGAGCGGGGTAACTGCGGGCCTGTTTCATTATGATGGCAAGGCTAAAACAGCGCTCGTGAATACAAGTAAGCAGGGACCTACAGAAATAAACTTTAGGTTTGAAGGAGATAAACAGTAATCATTAAGTTAAAAAAGCCTTGGTTTAGTAAGCTGCCATTATATATTTTTTACTGCTCGTAATGACGGGATGCCTAAAGTAACTTCTAATAATGACCTAAAATAGACATGTTCGTATAACTACTAGTTTACTAATTAACTATTTTTGTATGATAAAGATTAAAGAAATGACTATCAACGTATATACAGAGCAGACGCCTAACCCGGCAACCATGAAGTTTATGGTAAATAAACTTTTAATTAATGGTAGTGAAGATTTTGCAACTAAAGAAAGTGCAGAAAGTTCTCCATTTGCTAAGGAGTTGTTTAAGTTTAACTTCGTTAACGGCGTATTCTTTGCCAGTAACTTTGTTACTATAACTAAAACAGAAGAAGCAGATTGGAGCGATATCGAGGCAATTTTGAAAGAGTTTGTTAAAGGTGCTGTGGAGTCGGAACTTAAGATTAAAGACGCTGCAGAGGAAGTTCCAAACTTTGAAGGAACTGACCTTGAAGTGAAAATTCAACAAATATTACACGATTATGTACGTCCAGCTGTTGAACAAGATGGCGGCGCTATTGCATACAAATCATTTGAGGATGGAGTGGTGACTGTAGAATTGAGAGGTTCTTGCAGTGGTTGCCCATCAAGTACTATCACGTTAAAATCAGGTATCCAAAATTTATTACAAAGAATGGTACCAGAGGTGAAAGACGTAGTATCTCACGCAATGTAATCGAACAAAACATAAAAAAAGCCGTAACACATATTGTTACGGCTTTTTTTATGTTATGACTTTTTAAAAGCACCAATCTTTCATTTTTTTTCATACTTTCGCCGCCCCTACAATTTTCAATTTAGCAAACATCCTCTAATGAGTAAGTATTTATACGGTATCGATTTTGGAACCACGAACTCTGCGTTAGCAATTTTTGATAGAGAAAAGAATGAAATCGTCGAAACCATTATTGTCCCTTCGTTGATTTATTTCCCGTCTATTTCAAATCCAAACCAAGAACAATATGTTATTGGCGAGAACGCAATTAGCGCCTATTTGAGTGATAATATGCAAGGCAGATTTATCAAATCAATTAAACAAATATTGTCGCGTAGCAGCTTTATCGAAACTCGCATTCGAAACAAAAGATACAATGCTTCTGATTTGGTGGCGCTAATTTTAAAAGATTTGAAAAGCACGGCCGATAAGATTATCGGCGAAGAATGCACTACTACTATTATTGGAAGACCTGTATTTTTTGACGACGATGATACTCAAAAAGATACGTTAGCACAAACTAGGTTAAACAAAGCTGCTCTACTTGCCGGCTTCACAGAGATAAAATTTCAATTTGAGCCTATTGGCGCTGCCTTTGCGTACGAAAGAACTATAACAGCAAAAGAAAACGTTTTAGTGGCCGATTTAGGTGGGGGTACCACCGATTTCACTTACTTGTCTTTAAATCCGGAGAAAGCTTTTAACAAAGATAGAAAAGGCGACATGATGGCAACGGGAGGTATTTACATAGGTGGCGATAGCTTTGATTCGGCGTTTATGTGGGAGAGGGGAACACCACATTTTGGTAAAAACACGATCTACGAAGCCAGCCCGGGTAAAACTTTAACTGTACCCAAATCTTTATATGCAAATATCTGCACTTGGGATAAAATGAATTTCTTTAATGGTATAAAAATTAAAAAGGATATAGACAATTATTACTATTACTCAGGCAAGGATCCTTTATTCAAAAATCTGATTACTTTAATAGATAACAACTTAGGTTATTCCGTTTTTCAGGCTATTGAGCAAACAAAAATCACGTTAACAAACCAATCCGATGCTCCATTTGTGTATCAAAACATGGGTATCAATATAGATGAAAAGATAACCCTAGTTAGCTATAATGAGATAATTGCTAAGGAGCTAAATAATATCAGTAACTACTTAGATAGCTTTTTAGCTATAAACAAAATTGATGTGAGCAACATAGATAGTCTGTTTTTAACCGGCGGATCATCACTTGTACCCGCAATCCAAGAGCTTTTTAAAACTAAATTTCCGGGTGTTAAGTTAAGTGCTGGCGATAACTTTAGAAGTGTAGCGAAGGGTTTAGCTTTAAGTGGGTATTTACTTGACAACTAATTAAAGTGCTTCTTTATTGTATCTAAAATTTCCTGACTAATTAAACCGTTAGTAGCAACAATTTCACGGTTATCAAAGATATCATCTCCTCCAGAGAAATTAACTACGGTACCACCTGCCTGTTGTACTATAAATGCACCAGCAGCCATATCGTATGAGTTTAAATTGTATTCGAAGTAACCATCAAAACGACCGCAAGCTACGTAAGCCAAATCTACTGCTGCAGATCCAATTCTTCGCAAGCCATGACACCTTTGCATCATTTCGGTAAATAACTTAATATACTGAGGTTGTTTATCGAATTGGTAGTAGGGGAAGCCGGTTGCCAATAAGCATTGAGATAAATCGGTAGCTTTAGAGACCTTAATAACTTTGCCATTTAAGTAAGCAGCACCACCTTTATAGGCCGAAAACATCTCTCCGCGGTTTATTTCGTAAACCACACCAACCACCGGCTCTTTACCTTCGTAAAGTGCAATACTAATAGAAAATGTAGGAATACCGTGTATAAAATTGGTGGTACCATCTAAAGGATCGATAATCCAAGTAAAAGGTTTATCATAGCTATTTTCTGTTTCATCCTCTTCGGTAATAAAACCGGCTTGCGGTAAAACCTTTTTCAAATTTCTCACTAATTGGCGCTCTGCTGTCTTATCTACATAAGAAACCAAATCGTTTAAGCCCTTATATTCTATCGATTCACTATTAAAGTTGAGCGATTCTTTTCTTATAAAATTACCAGTTAAACGAGCAATAGCAATTACCTTACTACACAACAATTCGTAATCCATACCTTAATAGCTTGCCAGCTTTTCTTTGTTTTTTAGCGCATTGCCAACCAAAAATGCACCACCTATAAATAAAATTAATGAAATTAGTTCTGCTTGTGTAAACGAAATACCCGCTACATTATATTTTGAGTTCACTCGAATCAATTCGATCAAAAAGCGTTCTACACCAGCAAACATCAGGTAAATGCCAAACATCATTCCTGGAGTGTTAATTTTGGTTCTAATTTTCCATAAAAAAGCAAAGATTAACAATGCTGCAATTACTTCGTAAAGCGGTGTTGGATATACCGGATTGGGTAATTCGTTACAAAACCTACCTACACAACCAGCAATGGGCACGCCTTCGCCAGCAACGTTATTTGGATAAGTAGACGCCCACAGCCAGTCTGGTAACCAACTTACAGGCTTCGGGTTTAAATTGTCGATACCCCAATCGCCATCTCCAGATAGTTGACAACCAATACGACCCACACCATACGCCAACATCATACCCGGACCACCCAC
Source organism: Pedobacter sp. (assembly GCA_045629525.1). Taxonomy (GTDB): domain Bacteria; phylum Bacteroidota; class Bacteroidia; order Sphingobacteriales; family Sphingobacteriaceae; genus Pedobacter. The sequence goes on along the minus strand of JAZQRH010000022.1, from coordinate 4,494 downwards.
ATCTAACATGTGTAAAGGCTTAATACCATTCTTATTTGCAATATAAAGTACTGCAGCACCGCCACAAATCAACCCGCCGTAAAAAGTTAAGCCGCTAAAAGATAACAATCCGCCAATCGGGTCTTTGATAAAGCTGTCCCAATGCTCTAAATTATCAAACAATTTAGCGCCAAAAAAGCCCCAAATAGCTGCCCAAACAATCATGTTCGACATCAGTTCGTGTGGTCTAATAGTAATTTCAACCTTTTTTGGAGAAGGTAATTTCGTCTTTTCTTTTTCCTTATATGACCAGTACACAAAAAGCGCTGCCAAAGCAATTCCGCCTAAAGGACTACCTTGTGTCGACAGTAAAACCTCTTGAGAATCGGCTACAAATAACTGATAATTGATTAAAGCATAGATAAGCTTATAACCAATTAAAAAACCAAAAATACCGTTCGATATTAATTCGCCAAGCGATGCAGGCTCGCCAATCGTACTTATCCTTTTAATTGGTTTGAGTAAGCCTAAAGCTTCTTTTCTTTGCAATTCTTTAGAGAAAGCCCAATATCCAGCCATAAATGCTAGCGCTACAAATACTCCAAAGGTGTTAAACGGTAGCGGTATATTGATGCCAAATAAATATGATAAGAAATGTGATACGGTTGGAAACATGTTTTAAAGTTTATGGCGAATATAACAAATTTGCCAGCTTTTACCTCCTAACGGATAGACAAAATAATGAGCTTGTCTCTAACTTTTTTTGAAAAGCAAAAAACCTTTGAAAAACAACCTGTGGTCCCGCTGTATGCTCATACGCCTACAGGCCTCATACACCAGGCAGGTATCCGCAACCATCGGGTTTAACTCATAAATTACTTGCAAATATTAATGATGAGCGTAAACAGTTTCTAGTTCTGCAACTTCCACTTCGCCTTCGGCAGTTAATGCTACCAATTTTACCTCTTTTAGCTCATTTACCATCACTGGGTCGTATTTAGCCTTCACTTTCACATAGTTTTTGGTAAAACCATGCATAAAACCATTCTTTTGATCATCTTCAAAAAGTACTTGTGCATTAGTGCCAATTTGCGATTCGTAAAAAGCCCTACGTTTTTTATCAGAAAGAATGTGGAGCATCTTGTTACGCTCAAAACGAGTACTACCAGCAACTTTACCTGTCATTACTGCGGCCTCAGTTTGCTCACGCTCCGAGTAAGTAAATACGTGTAAATACGAAATGTCTAAACCGTTTAAAAACTCGTAAGTGTCTAAAAAATCTTCTTGTGTTTCGCCTGGAAATCCGACTATAACATCAACACCAATGCAACAATTTGGCATTACAGCTTTTATTTTAGCCACACGCTCGGTGTACAACTCACGTTGATAACGGCGTTTCATCAATCCTAAAATTTTATTAGAACCAGATTGCAAGGGAATATGAAAATGAGGCACAAAACGTTTGCTCTGAGCTACAAACTCAATAATTTCGTTACTCAACAAGTTAGGCTCAATAGATGAAATTCTGATACGATCTATGCCTTCTACTTCATCTAAAGCTTTAACTAAATCGAAAAATTTATCTTCGCGTTTACCTTCTCTAATACCGAAATCACCTAGGTTAACCCCAGTAAGTACAATTTCTTTTACACCACTTGCTGCAATCTGCTCAGCTTTCGCCACCACGTTCTCAATGGTATCACTACGACTGCCACCACGAGCTAAAGGGATTGTACAATAGGTGCAAGGATAATCACAACCGTCTTGTACTTTTAAGAAGGTACGAGTTCTATCACCAATAGAATAAGCAGCGATGAAATTATGATTAACTTTCTCAATATCTTGCTGATGTACGATTGCCTTAGGTTGCTTCGTTAAATCAGAAATAAATTCAACGATACGAAATTTCTCGGCAGCCCCCAAAACCATGTCTACGCCTTCAATTTCAGCAATTTCTTGGGGTTTAAGTTGGGCATAGCAACCTACAATGGTTACATAAGCATTAGGAGAGTACTTAAGTGCTTCTTTTACAACTTTACGACACTTCTTATCCGCATGGTCGGTCACCGAACAAGTATTAATTACGTAAACATCTGCAGCATCGGTAAATTCAACAACGCTGTAACCGGCATCGGTAAATAGCCTACCAATTGTTGATGTTTCGGAGAAATTCAGCTTACAGCCAAGTGTATAAAAAGCAACTTTTTTCATTGAGGAGGCAAAGATACGAAATAGAGGTGAGTATTGGGATACCAGATTTAGGCAAGCTGCAATGATTACAAACGGCTTACTTTACCATTTTAGCAATGACTAAATCGTGATTGCTTTAGCTCTACTAATCGTTCCAGCGATAGCTGTCTTTCTCTAAGCCGGCTAAGTCAATTACTCGATCTACCACGGTTTGCGCTACTTCTTCTATTGTTTTAGGTAAGCTGTAAAAGGATGGGTTAGCTGGGCAAATGATGCCGCCAGCTTCAGTTACAGTTTTCATGTTGTTGAGATGGATTAAACTAAAAGGGGTGTCTCTAACCACGGCGATTAACTTTCTGCGTTCTTTTAAAATCACATCGGCAGCACGAGAAATTAAATCATTAGAAATGCCGTGAGCAATTCGGCCCAAAGTGCCCATAGAGCAGGGGGTAATAATCATTGTATCGTATTTTGCAGAACCAGAAGCAAAAGGAGCATTGAAATCCATTTTTGAATAAAAGTCGAACGGATGGCGGTCGTAATCCGAATTACCTAATTCGTAACGCCAAACTTCTTTCGCATTATCCGACATCACCACGGCTACCTTTTCTATCTGATTACTAAGTTGGGCTAAGCCATCTAACAACAGTTTTGCGTAAACAGATCCACTAGCGCCAGTAATTGCAACCACAATTTTTTTCTTCTTCTGCATGCAGCAAATATACTATTACATTCAAAAATATTACTTTTTACTCGACAAACTATCGTTGAAAATTGATGTAAAACCCTCTTTCTAGTTTGCTATATCAAATAATTTCCCTCAAAATCAGTAAAGTATGAAATATATCTACTTTTTATTTGCAGGGAATTAATGTTGTTTCTATATTTGCAGCACAATAAACGAGAGGATTACTTCTAAATATTGTAGATTCCGTAGCTCAGCTGGTAGAGCATTACACTTTTAATGTAGTGGTCCTGGGTTCGAATCCCAGCGGGATCACAAGAAACAATATCAAAGAGAATTAAAACCCTGCAAATCAAATGATTGCAGGGTTTTTGCTTTTACGGGTTATGCAAAAATATGCACGAAATCGCATATAAAATTTGCGTCATTCGGAGCGTCGTTTTTTATAATATCAAACTCCCTTAATTCGTATTAAAACATTGATATTCAACTAGTTTAATAGATGAACATCTTGTATGAATGAAACTGCAAAGCTATTTTTGTTTAACCTTAATGTTATCGTTATGAAAACTAATTTTAGCGTGCTTTTCTTTTTGAAAAGGCCAAAGAACTACACAAAAGGGACTGTTTACTTTATCTTTTTAAGAATTACTGTGGACGGGATTCGTGCGGAAATGTCAACAAGCAGAAATTGCGAGCCGGAGCGGTGGAATGCAAAAGCCGGAAAAGTCATCGGCACAAAGGAAGAAGTTAAAACTTTGAATGCCTATCTGGAAAATATGAAAGCGGAAGTTTATGCAGCACATAGCCAGCTAAGCATGGACGGAGCCGAAATAACCGCCGATAGTGTAAAATGCAAATTCTTAGGCAAAGCCGAAAAAACACACACCATTATGGAGGCCATTAAAATCCATAACACAAATATGGCGGCACTCGTAGAAAAAGAAGATTATGCGGAAGGCACTTTGAGGCGGTTTAAAGTGCTTGAAAAGCACGTCAAAGAATATCTTTTATTCAAATACCAAACAGGTGACCTCAACATCCGCCATATAGACCATGAGTTTATTGGAGTTGCTACCTTTAAAGCGAGACAGATTTAGGGAGTAATTTTAAATTTGTAGTGATGCATAGAGAATTTGATGATTCGTTTAAGATAATGGCGGTCGATTTGAGCGTTGTTAAGGGTTCGGTAGCAGAGGTAGCTAAGGAATTAGACATAGACCCCAGTCTGCTCAGTAAGTGGCGTAGAAATCCACTTTATAATGGGAATAAGGTTTTACCGGACAATCCTAAGATTAGTCCGGAGGAACAGGAGCTGAGGGTTTTACGTAAGAAATTAAGAGATACAGAATTAGAGCGTGATATATTAAAAAAGGCCATAGCCATCTTCTCCAGGGGAGACGGTCCATATACCGGTTCGTAAAGGAGAACCGAGCGGTATATTCCGTCGAGAAGATGTGCGAAGTGCTGAACGTCAGCAGCAGTTGTTTTTACCGTTGGCTGGTTCCCCCCGAGTCCCGCGGGGAACAGCGGAGTAAAGCTCTTGTGGATAAAATACTTCAGGTACACAGTGAGAGTAAGTATATCTATGGCAGTCCAAGGATAACCGCAGAGCTGCACAAAAAAGGTGAAAAGGTGTC
>JAZQRH010000021.1:0-15475 GCA_045629525.1 Pedobacter sp. | reverse complement strand
TCCTGGCGTTCCAGTAGTTCCTGGTAAGCCTTGCACGCCAACTACCCCAGCATCACCTTTGTCTCCTTTTTCACCTTTAGCACCATTAATATTGGTCCATGTGTTTGTTGTTGGGTTATACACCCAAGTACCGCTGTCGTTGTTTACGATTGTTACACCTTCACCTGGGCCACCAGGGGTACCCGGAGTTCCTGGGGTTCCAGTTTTACCCGGTTGAGCTTCTATTAATATATGAGCAGTACTTTTTACAAAAACCCATTTCAAACCATCATTGTAATAAATGCCTGGCACCACATCAATACTCGTTGCAGTATTGTAGACCATCATCCCAGCAACATGAGCGCTAAGGGGAGAAGCATCTGTAGTAGCTTTCAGTGCAACGCGAGCATGCAATAGACCTTTGTTATTAGTCTCAAGTTCAAGTAATGCATTTGGATTTGCTAAATTCTGAGAGCTGTTTATGCTACCATCCTTAAGTTTTTGTTGAGCTGAGGATATGACGGTTAAGAAGATAAGTACAAAGCTAAAAAGTAATCGTTTTTCCATTGTAAAAAAAAAATCAAATGATTTAAGTAGAATTCTTTACAAATACTCAATTATAACATGTAGTACTGTAAGTTATCAACGGTTTGGCAATAACCACTCCAATTCTGACTATTATTAGGAAAAGTGCTTACAAATGGATTTGTGCATGCTAACGACCTCGCAAGTCGTATATCGCTTGTGGCATATAGAGTAATACGTTAGCTATAAGTGGAATAAAATCCACAACTAGCGTGGGTATGTCTAGGCGTTAACGGAACGGAGCGAATAATTAGATTGGTCTATGGAAATTGTAAGGTAAAATATTTGAGCGACGATTTCGCGTCTGCGACTTATCTAATTTTGGGGTTTGATAACGAACAGCTGGAACGATGTTGCACTTGAAACCAATTTTCGATTGCGGTGTCAAATCCTCGCGATAAATTTGCGCCTTTAGGAGTTGAAGGACTTATAAGAACAACAAATTGAGGTGGCGATTTACTGTTTACTTTCAGACGAGACAGAAGCGAACTGATGACTTTTCGGGGAAAGCAGATTTTGAATAGCCAAATAAACGCCATTATTTTTTGCAATGGTGCCTATTGAGTTTCGGGCGATAGAAATGGTAGACGATTATATATAAAGCCAAAAATAAGATAAGGGTTTTTTGAGTGATGCGTCACCTTTTTAATAAATCTAGTCGTATTTGAATTTGAGCTCACCTGCGCAATACGCATATGCTAGCTTGTGTAAAACATAGCTAAAGCCATGCTGCCGTACTTTCCTTCTAGCATAAACATCGATAAATAAATAGATTAATTAACCCTTCATACCTGTTTCAATTGCCTCAAAGCGCCCTGACAGCGACAGAACCCCTATAAAAACGAAAAGAGATATCGCATCCACGCATATCTCTCTTTCTAACCAAATATAAACCTGTATGAACGGGTTGTCTTTTATTCCAATTAAGGAGGAATTTCTTCTTATTATTGTTTACCTATCGGCAACAGTACAAAGGTATGAATATATTTTTCATAGTGTAATAAATACACTAACAAAATTAAATTTTGTTAGTGTATTTGACTTTTTAATGACAAAAATTGGTTTTAAGGGCTTAGATCCGACATTATAGTCAAGATGGAAATCAAACGCATAAAAAAAAGCAGTGCCAACAGACATTGCTTTTTTATCATCATTTTATGATTAGATTAAATGAACTTCGCTACTTGTTGTGCAAGGTCAATAATTTTGTTTGAGTATCCCCATTCGTTATCGTACCAAGAAACAACTTTAACGAAGTTATCGCTCAATGAAATACCTGCTTTTGCATCGAAAATTGAAGTACGTGCATCACCTAAGAAATCTGAAGAAACAACTTCATCTTCAGTATAACCTAAAATTCCTTTTAGTTCGCCTTCGGAAGCCTCTTTCATAGCAGCTTTAATTTCTTCGTAGCTCGCACCTTTTTCTAAACGAACGGTTAAGTCAACTACAGAAACGTCGGCTACAGGAACGCGGAACGACATACCAGTTAATTTACCTTTTAAAGAAGGTAAAACTAAACCAACGGCTTTTGCAGCGCCAGTGGATGAAGGGATAATGTTTGAGAAACCACCACGGCCACCTCTCCAGTCTTTAGCGGAAGGACCGTCAACCGTTTTTTGAGTTGCAGTTACTGCGTGTACAGTAGTCATTAAGCCTTCTAAAATGCCGTATTTGTCGTGTAATACCTTAGCTATTGGTGCTAAACAGTTGGTAGTACAAGAAGCATTTGAAACGATATTCTGATCTGCTTTTAATTCTTTATGGTTAACACCCATTACAAAAGTAGGAGTGTCGTCCTTTGCTGGCGCAGACATGATTACTTTTTTAGCACCCGCGTCGATGTGTTTTTGTGCAGTTTCTTGTGTTAAGAAAAGACCTGTAGATTCGATAATCACTTCAGCACCTATTTCATTCCATTTCAAGTTTGCAGGATCTTTTTCTGCAGTAACGCGGATCGTTTTTCCGTTAACCACCAAGTTGCCATCTTTAACTTCAATAGTGCCATCAAACTGACCGTGAGTAGAATCGTATTTCAGCATATACGCCATATAATCTGGCTCTACCAAATCATTAATTCCTACTACCTCAATATCGCTACGTTTGACAGCTGCTCTAAAAGCTAAACGGCCAATACGGCCAAATCCGTTTATTCCTATTTTCATGTTCTTATTTTTTTGTTTTTAATTGTCATGAAGCTATCCTAAACGAACGGCTTCATCTCTTATAATTTTTTAATTTTCAGTGTGGATACTATTCGTGCATAAGCAAACCAAGCATTGTGTTAATTGATATAATAGTTAAGTATATTGTGGATCGGCTCTGTAGTTACCGACATAATTTTAATTTCATGTTTTTCTGCAGTTTTTCTCAAGATATCTTGAAACTGCCCAGCTACTGAACCCACAAAGTGAATTTGTTGTGCTGGATGTCTTTCTATAGTAGGGATGATGTAGCTTTTGATATACCGCTCAAAGCCTTGCGCCACTAGCGCTCGAATAAATGGGTGATTTTTGTTCTCAATATAAAAATCTAAAAACGACGCTAAGTACGTTTGTACTTGCGGCTTCCTGTATACGCGTTCTAAAACTGTTGGTCTATCTATATGATACTGATCCTCGATTTTAATTTTTAGCTCTTCGGGTAATTTTCCTTCCAAGAAATTTTTCAGGAGAATTTTACCGAAATAATTGGCGGAACCTTCATCACCTAAAATATAACCCAAACCATAAGCATTTGTTTCTGGCTTTTTGCCATTGTAGAAAGCGCAATTGGCTCCGCTACCTAAAATGCCTACAATGCCTGTGTTATCATGGCACGCGGCTATCGAAGCACCATAAACGTCATCTTGTACTTTAATTTTGGCATTCACAAAAAATATGGACAAGCTGTTGGCCAGTTCTTGTTGTTTTTCTTTGGTTGATGCACCTGCCGCAAACACATAAATTTTTTTAATATTTTCTGCGTTATGAATGAGCGTAATATTTTTACCTAGAATTTGTAAAGTTTGCTTAGGATCTATAAAAGACGGATTAAGCCCTGGCGTTTTCGTTTCAAGCGTAGGCTTATCCAAATCTTGCCACAATTTCCAGCAAGCATTTTTAGATCCACTATATACTACTGCTATCATGATCTTATATCGATAAAACGTTTGTCATTTCCAATAAGTCTTCCTCAAGCTTGTAATTGCCTAATCCACTCAAGGCTTCACTTAAAGGTGTAAGCCCCACTTGATTTCCTTTTAGGCCAACCATTTTCATACTCTCACCAGCAAGTAATGCTTTAACTGCTGCATAACCTAATCTGCTTCCCAATATTCTATCAAAACCACTAGGGCTGCCACCGCGTTGTAAGTGACCTAGTATGGTAACTTTGGCATCATAATGCGTAAATTTACGTTTTACGGCTTTTGCAATGTCATAAGCGCCACCATATTTATTTCCTTCTGATACGATAACAATACTAGAAGATTTTTTGGTTGATGCTCCCGATTTTAGCTTCGTAATTAATTCCTTTAACGAGGTTTCTCTTTCTGGTAACAATACGGCCTCGGCACCGCTAGCAATGGCACTACGCAAAGCGATACAACCAGAGTCGCGTCCCATTACTTCGATGAAGAACAATCTATCGTGCGAATCCGCAGTATCTCTAATTTTATCGATAGCTTCAATAACGGTATTGGTAGCTGTATCGTAACCCAAAGTAAAGTCCGATCCGTACAAATCATTATCAATTGTTCCGGGTACGCCAATCACTTTAATGCCAAACTTCTCGCCAAATCTTTTTGCACCTGTAAAAGTTCCATCTCCGCCAATCACTACTAGGCCATCTATTTCTCTTTCTTGTAAATGTTCGAAAGCAGTTTGCATGCCCGCATCTTCTTTAAAAGATAAGCATCTGGCAGTTTTAAGGATGGTACCGCCCATATGTAAGATATTACTTACAGAACGAGCATTCATCGGGATAATGTTGTTACTAATTAAGCCTTGATAACCTTGCATCACACCGAACATGTTTTTGCCATGGTAAATTCCAGTTCGAACAACAGCTCTAATGCAAGCATTCATGCCTGGGGCATCGCCACCAGAGGTCAGTACAGCTATATTTTTAATATTTGGTTCCATTTTAATAATACGAATATACCGTGTATTTTTTACACTAAGTAATTTTTTTTGAAATATTTTATGAATTAACGAAATAAGTGTCTTTATTTTGTCTCATATATTTAATTGTAAACGACATAGTTTTGGAAGAACAATTACCAGGTTTTAATTTTGCAGTATCAATAGATTGCGTGTTATTCGGTTTTGATGGCAATGAGTTAAAGATACTATTAATTGAAAGGAACGAGGAGCCTTTTAAAGATTGGTGGGCCTTGCCAGGAAATTTGGTTGACATGAATGAAAGTGTAGATCAATCTGCACAGCGTATTTTAAAAGAGCTCACCGGACTAGGCGACATTTATATGGAGCAGTACTACACCTTTGGTGAGGTTAAACGACATCCGCAGGGTAGGGTAATGTCTGTTGCATATTATGCAATGCTTAGGCTAGGAGGCGATAAACCTTTAAAACCGCTGTCTAATTATGCAAAAAGAGCTCAATGGGTTAACGTTGCAGATTTGCCAAAATTGGCTTTCGATCATGAGCAGATTCTGAACAAAGGCTTAGAGAAAATCAAGCGCCGTATAAAGCATCTTCCTTTAGCTTTTGAGTTGTTGCCAGAAAAATTTACGCTTACTCAGGTACAGAGCGTTTACGAACTAATTTTGGGCAAAAAATTAGATAAACGAAATTTTCGTAAAAAAATATTAAGTTTTAAAGTGCTTAAAGAATTGGATGAAAAGCAAAGAGGGGTTTCGTTTAGAGCCGCCACTTTGTATAAATTCGATAAGCGTAAATACAATAAGCTTTTCGGTAAAGAAATATCGTTTTAATGCAAAAGGCGCCTAATTGGCGCCTTTTCTATTTATCTTCTATCTAAGTGATATTGTACTAAGTCATCTATCGGGGAGCGGATAATTTTGCCAACGCCCATTTCGTATTTATCAGCAATTACACTCAGTCTATCTCTAAAACTGTAACCTACCGAGCCTACACAGTTCAGTAAATGGTTTTTGTAATTCGGATAGTGGATCACTAATTTTTCGAAAAAAGCTGTAAATGCCGTATCAACAACATCTTCTGTATATTCTGGATACACCGTTTTAAAATCGTACAAGAATTTACTAAAACTTGCGCAAAAACGATTGGGCAATGGCTTATTGTAAATATTGTCGAAAATGTCCTCGTTCGTTAATCCGTAGATGTTGAAGAACTGTTCGGCCAAGCCTTTCGGCATAAAACCTTTCATATAATCTGCTAGCAGTCTTTTACCAATATTACTACCGCTGCCTTCGTCGCCTAAAAAGTAACCCAAAGAATCTATATTCAGGGTAATTTCATTGCCGTCGTACAAGCAAGTGTTTGTACCGGTCCCTAAAATCGCGGCAAAACCAGGCTCATCGCCTAACAATGCTCTACAAGAAGCAAGTAGGTCATGGTCTATTTCAATTTTTGCGTTCACAAAAACTTTTTGCATTGCATCTTTAACAATTTTTTTATTGCCATCCGTAGAACATCCCGCACCATAATAGTAAACTTCTTCAACATTTTCAGCGGTTAGATGATCAGGAAGTGTTGTTTTAAGCGAGTGCTCAATGTAGTCCTGCTTTGCAAAATAGGGGTTATACCCTTCGGTGTTAAAATGAATTTTTCTGCCGGCTTCGTTTATCAAACACCAGTTGGTTTTAGTAGATCCACCGTCTGCTATAAGTATCATTTTGGTTTGTGTTTAGTGAATTATCTGATCAAATATTTGGCAATATATTAGCCTTTTATGGATTTTAAAAATTTAAGTACAGTTTTTTATTCACGATTTTGTAGCTTATTTCAAACGTTTGAGCACTATTTTTACATTTTCATTTTATATAAGTGTATTTATTACACTATTAAGGCGTTTTTTTTTAGTTTTTTCGGAGCTTAAAATATTCTACCTTAGTTTAAAAAAAAATAAATTTTGTTGATAACATCGTTTTTAATGAGCCAAAGAATGATCTTTGTGATCGAACTTATTTCAGAAAATGAAAATCGATTTTAGAAGCGATACGGTAACAAAGCCATCTGCCGAGATGCGCCAAGCGATGCTAAATGCAAAGGTTGGAGATGACGTTTACGGCGAAGACGAAACGGTGAACGAACTCGAAAGTAAATTGAGTAAGATGTTTGGGATGGAAGCCGCACTTTTCTGCCCATCAGGTACCATGAGCAACCAGATTGCCATCAAGTGTTTTACCAAACCACTCGACGAAGTTATTTGCGACCAAACTGCTCATGTGTATCGTTACGAGGGAGGGGGCATAGCCTTCAATTCTTCAGCCTCGGTGCGATTACTGTACGGAGATCGGGGTATTTTAACGCCTGCTCTAATCGCTCCAGAAATTAATGAAGACAATCTTCACTTCCCGCATACCAGTTTAGTAGTGCTCGAAAACACCGTAAACAAAGGTGGAGGTAAGTGTTACACTCTTGAGCAAATTGCCGAAATTCATCAGCTCTGTAAAGAAAAGAACTTAATACTTCACTTAGACGGCGCCCGTATCTTCAATGCGCTGGTAGCCACTGGCGATAAAGCCGTAGATTACGGGCAATACTTCGATGGTATTTCAGTTTGTTTGTCGAAAGGATTAGGCGCACCCGTTGGTTCGGTGCTTTTGGGCTCGCTAGAAACCATTAAACAAGCCAAGCGTATTCGCAAGGTGCTGGGCGGCGGCATGCGTCAAGCAGGTTTTTTGGCGGCCGCAGGCATTTACGCTTTAGATCATAATATCGAAAGGTTAGCTCAAGATCACGAAAATGCCGCAATTTTGGCAAACACCCTGACGCAGCAGTCTTATGTACACCAGGTATTGCAACCAGAAACTAATATTGTTTTGTTTGATGTGGTACCAGCTACCTCCGTTAATGCTGTAATTGCTGCCTTGTCCGCTCACAATATATTGTGCAGCGCTACTTCAAATACCACTATCAGATTGGTTACCCACTTAGATATTTCTTCTCAAATGATGGATAAAACCCTAGCAACCCTGGCCAATTTAAAAGTTTAAGCATCGCTTTACGGTAAAAATGCAAGTGCTTAATGCAAAGCCCAGTTAACTTTGGTAGATTTGCACATAAATAATGCTCGTGCCAAAAACCAAAATATGTTTACAGGAATTATAGAAACTCTAGGCGAGGTTGCCGATATACAAAAAGAGGGAGATAACATTCACTTCATCATTCGTTCGGCAATTAGTTCGGCGCTAAAAATTGACCAAAGTGTTGCCCACAATGGCGTTTGCCTAACGGTTGTAGCCTTGGCAGACAACACGCACACTGTTACCGCTATCGACGAAACTTTGCACAAAACTAATTTAGGTAATTTGACGCTTGGCGCAAGGGTAAATTTAGAGCGTTGTATGCAAATGAACGGCCGCCTAGACGGGCATATTGTGCAAGGTCATGTAGACCAAACAGCAACCTGCGTTTTAGTAAATGAGTTAGATGGAAGTTGGGAATATCGTTTTCGTTACGATAAGAACCTTGGCGACGTAACCGTAGAAAAAGGCTCTGTTTGTGTAAACGGGATCAGTTTAACTGTAGTAAACTCCGCCGAGAATGAGTTTTCTGTGTTCATCATTCCTTATACGCACGAGCACACCAACTTGTACCAAGTGAAAGTTGGCGATACCGTGAATTTAGAGTTCGATATTATTGGCAAATACGTAGCCCGCCTAATGTTAAACAGAAATTAGAAAAGCAATTTCAGGCGGTTTTTAACGGTACTCCTGCCTTTTGCTTTACGCAACAAACCTTAACAGGTTTATTGGGTATCGCTGTCAGTCAGGTTTAGCTTACAAAATTCCATACTATAAACAATGTTCAGCAAAGAAGAAGCATCGAGACTCCGTCAACAATTTTGGATCAGTTTTGGCAAGTATATGAAACCCATACTCAATGCAGAGGGTTTGCCTATTAACTGGATCAATTACAAAACGGGTGTTAAAAGCATTGCTTTTAAAATGGATGCCGAGCAAAAATTTGCCCGCATTGCTATAGAAATCAATCACCCCGACGCAGGCGTCAGAAACTTATTGTTCCAGCAATTCGAAGAATTTAAGCTGATGCTCGAAAGTACTCTCGAGGAGCATTGGGACTGGAATGAGCACGCCGTAGACAGTTTCGGAAAACAGATAGCCAGCATAGCGATTACCCTGCCAAAAGTAAGCGTATTTAACCAACAGCAGTGGCCAGATATTATCAGTTTCTTAAAGCCACGCATTATTGCACTTGACAGTTTCTGGTGTGATGTTAGGCCAATCTTTGAGGAATTTGCCAAATAGAAAAGAAAAGCCGTCTTCTATAGAGACAGCTTCTCGGTGGTTCATTTGGTATTTAATGCCTACATCTGACGAACAATTACCTTTGTTGTTGTAGTAGCTTTTGGTTTACCATCATGTTCGCCGAGTGTAGTTATTGCAATTTCAGCTGGTGCTGTAGAGTCGAAGTGAAACGACATGCCAGCTTTGGAAAGTCCTTTTTTCTTCTTCAATTGCTCCAACTCTTTCTCGTAGCGATCACGTAATTCTTTGTACTCTTTCGAATTGTGTAATTCCTCTGTCTCTTTCATTTTTTTCTTCCACTCTGGGCTACCGAATGTCTTTTCCATTTCCGTAGATCTCAACTCTATCTTTCCCATTCTATCCCTCCATTCTTTAGAATTAATAATGTCGTCAAATTTCTTCGAATGGAAGTCTAATTTATTCAGCTTGTCAGTCCAGTCCTTACTCTTCATTAAATCTTCGAGTTTCTTACCGTTTAATTCAATCTTAACAATATTATCTTTCCATTCTTTAGCGTTAACGATGTCTTCTAACTTTTTTGAATCGAATTCCATTTTCTCGATTTTATCTTTCCAATCTTTTGAGTTGAAAAGTTGACTCATTTTCTTCGCATTTAGTTCAATTTTAATCGCTTTTTCCTTCCAATCATTGCTATCAAAAAACGTGGCTATTTCCGGAATTTTTAGATCAATTTTCTTAAAACTACTGTCCGAAATATTAAAACGAGCACCCAACTCCTCGAATTTCAATTTCAAACTGTCTGGCATTTCGCCGCTCTCTTTATAAGTGGTGGTTTTACCGTCTTTGGTAATCACTGTGATTTTCCTGTAATGCTTCCTCTTCACTACAGTATCGGTATCCAGTTTAAGGCTGTATGTGTTTTTAGCATTAAAAAGCTTAATGTTTTCAATTTTATTTTTAATTTCTACTCTCGCTGTTGCTTTCTTAGGGTTCATTAATGCCACGCCAATTACAGCCACCAAGGTTAATGTAAAGGCTATTAATCTTTGTTTTGTGTTCATGTAGGTTGTTTTCATATTGGTAATTCTTTTAATTCGTTCGTACAGATATTGGTTTCTACCAGTAGCAGCTAAACTCAGCGCCGGTTTAGATTTATCTTTGATAAGTTCTAATTTTAAGAGTACATGCGCATAGGCAACTGGAGAATTAGTATGAGATACAACCAAATCATCGCAGGCATTTTCACGCTCAATTTGGATGATCCTTGAGCTAAGCCATACAAAAGGGTTGAAAAACAACAACGTTTCAATCGCCGTTTTCACAATGTTTAACAAATAATCATTTCTTCGCACGTGCGATAATTCATGAATTAGTATCGCTTCAACCTGTTTAACATCCAAAGCATTGACAAAGGCAAGCGGAAACAGTACCACTGGTTTCAAAAAGCCGATCACCAAGGGAACATTCACTTTGTCAGAAAGGTAGAACTTAACTTTTTTCTTCAGTTGCAGTTTTTCTAAAATCTGTTCTGCAACAGCAAACCAATCTTCAGGAAAATTCTGATGAATGGTTTTTTTCAATTGTTTAAGTTTAATATAACTTACAGTAATTACGACCATTTGGCAGATAAGGCCAAGCAAATACAAGGCGCTTAAAAAGGGAAAATAACGTTCGGTGCTTGAGTTGAAACTTGTTGAGCTCAACCGAAATTGGCTGTCGTTTAATGGAGCGAGGTGTTTTACCGTTGACGGAAGGTTAAAGAGTTGCCCAAATGTGACACAAAAGGCTACGAATATTAAAAGCAAAGCCGCTAAGGATAGGTTGTGTTTGGCTTTTGCACTCCATTTCTTATTGATGGCGAATATAATGAGTAGTAAGGCAAAAATAATTGCGCCCTGCCATAGTGAATGTAAAATGGTCCATCCAATTGCGTTAACGAGGTTGTTAATTGTCGCTTCCATCTTGTGTGTTTTTAAAGTTTTTCCAGATATTTTTTAATCAATTCTATCTCCTCTTTGCTTGCACCTTTATTGCCTAACGCCTGCATCACTAATTTGGCTGCAGAGCCATTAAAAACATTTTTAATCATTTTATTGACTAAATTTTTTTGCGTTACTTCCTTATTGACAATTGCACTGTAAACGTGAGTTTTCGAACTGGTATCTCGTTTAACTAATCCTTTCTCATGCATAATTTGCATAATTTTTAGTGTAGTAGTATAACCCGATCCTTCTTTATTTAAAGTTTCGTGAACTTCTCTAACCGTACATTGCTCTTTAGCCCACAACACCTGCAAAATTTCTAACTCGCCCTCGGTAGGCTTCATATTTAAATTACTCATTATCGTTAATACGAATTGTTTCGTAATCAAATCTACGATAGTTTTCGTATTAAAAAAATGTTTTAACAAAAATTAACAAGAAATTTTACTACTACCTCCTGTTATGGAGTGAGTTAGGGGTAGTATTGAGGGCGAAAGATAGAGTGCTGAACATTGTCCCTAACAGTTGAGAAAGCTGAGGACTTCTGCCAGTGAATTGGATATTCGTTATCGGTCCTAGAGGACGGAGTGATTATTTACTTAGCGTTTGGTTAACTTCTCGTATTTACTCGTATTGGCGGGGTCAATCTCTATTAAAAGATTATATGCTTTTATTTTATCTTGCGGATCTGCTAAAGAAAGTACGTTTGCAACTTCATCAGCCTTTGCTGAAAAATAGACGTTTGGAAATATAGAGCCAGTTTTTTGCTTGTCAAACTGCTTTAACTCATTGATAGAAGAAATAACGCCTTTGGTACCAGTGCCAATATTTCCTTGCAGTTTATCCAATCCGTTTAAATGGTAGCTATAAATGAAACTTCGCAATGGCTTAAAAGTATTACTCAGTAAATTCTCGTTTAACCAATATCTATTTCTTAATCCATCGGCAGCTCGCCAGCCTTTTCCGCCAGCCGTTTGGGCTAAGTTAACTAGGATTTGGGCTTTTTGGTGATAGGCGGTTCCTCCAAGTTTGTTGAAACTATCTTTATCTAAAGCGATAATAGTATAAGCGTAAAAACCAATCAATGAGCTCAAATTGGTGATATAGTTCTGGTCTGAAAAGTCTAAAGCTTGCCCTTCGTTATAAGAAAAAGAAAAGTCCTTATCACTAAAGTTGAGAAGCGTAGTAGCGTACGAGCTTCCGAAAACAGGTCGGCTTGATTGAATTTGAGCTTCGGCAATATAATTGGCATTGCCATCCCAGGCAGTGATGTTAATTACCAGGTTACAATCAATACGTTCTTGCGGTAGGTAAGTTTCGTTGGTCCATTTGGTATTGTTCACAAAATCTCTAATGGTATTTTGCAGCACATCTAAATTCCTTTTGTTCGAATTATTAACTGTAGGCGCTAAAACTTGTACACGCATATTCAGTTCTTGTGCATTCGCTAAAAAAGTAACACAAGCTAATAATAATAAACTAATGGATTTCTTCATGGACGTTAGATCAACTTAAGTACTTTATAATTTCGGTGCAAATATCTTTGGCTACTTCTAATTTTGATTTGGTCTCGAAGGAGGTTTTCTCCAAAGCGCTGTTAAAGATAGTGATTTTGTTAGTATCCTTTTTAAAGCCAGCTCCTTTATCATTTAACGAATTTAGCACAATTAAATCTAGATTTTTTTTGATAAGCTTTTCTTTGGCATAATTTTCCTCATCAGTAGTTTCTAAAGCAAAGCCAACCAATATTTGCTTGATGCTTTTCTGTTGTCCCAGCGTAGCTAATATATCTGTAGTTTTTTTCAATGCAATGTTGAAATGGTCTTCCTTCTTTTTAATCTTCTGTGATGCCACTTCTACAGGCGTATAATCTGCAACGGCAGCGCTCATAATGGTGATGTCTGATTTTTTGAAATTCGCCAAGCAAGCGTTCAACATATCCTGTGCGCTAACCACATCAATACGTTTAATCGTTGCCGATGTATTAAGTGCAGTAGGTCCAGTGATTAATGTAACCGTAGCTCCAAGTTGGTGCATTTCTTCAGCAATAGCAAAGCCCATCTTACCCGAAGAATGATTACCTATAAATCGAACCGGATCAATAGCCTCGTAGGTGGGGCCGGCAGTAATCATCACATTTTTGCCCAAGAGTGGAAGCTGCGCAGCAATATGATTGGTCAAGAAAGCAACAATCTCTTCGGGTTCTGCCATTCGGCCTTCGCCATGTAGACCACTTGCTAATTCGCCGCTACCAGGAGCTACTAGAATGTTTCCGAATTTTTGCAGTTGTTCTATATTATGTTGGGTGCTTTCATGCTTCCACATGTCTAAATCCATAGCCGGTGCAAAAAGAACCGGGCACTTTGCTGAAAGGTATACAGCAGTAAGCAAGTTGTCGCAAATTCCATTGCTCATTTTACCTAAGGTGTTTGCACTTGCAGGAGCAATAAGCACATAATT
This sequence comes from Pedobacter sp., assembly GCA_045629525.1. GTDB lineage: Bacteria > Bacteroidota > Bacteroidia > Sphingobacteriales > Sphingobacteriaceae > Pedobacter. The sequence goes on along the minus strand of JAZQRH010000021.1, from coordinate 2,089 downwards.
TGCCCACAAGCCCAATTCCACATGATTGCTCCACACGCCGGTTTCGGGCTCGAAGTATTGTGTATAAACCGGATTTTTAGAAAGTGTAGCCAGGGTAAGCGGAGTCATGAAATTACTAGCATCGCTAGTGAGTATAACTTTTACATTAGCGCCCGCTTTCACCAACAGTCGCACCAAAATTGCCGATTTGTAAGCAGCAATACTCCCACAAACTCCAACAATAATATTCTTGTTCTTTAGCATTTACAACAAATATAAATAGAAATTGAATGGCTTTAAACTTAAAAACCACAGTTCCTCAGACTATTTTAAATCTGTGTAACTGTGGCTCAGCATAAACTCATTGCAAAATGCAATGTATTTTATTTTTGCTCTTTGCTTGGGTTTCTATGGTAAATCTTGTCATTTAAGAACTCATCCATTGCAATTAGACTTGGCTTAGGCAAACGCTCATAGTGCTTGCTAATTTCAATTTGCTCTCTGTTCTCAAAAACTTCTTCTAAGTTATCGTTAGATGAAGCAAACTCTGCTAATTTACCGTGTAGCTCCTCTTTCATATTATTAGAAATCTGGTTAGCTCTTTTAGAAATAATAACTAACGATTCGTAGATGTTATCAGTTGTTCTATCTAAATCATGTACATTTCTAGTTACCGTAGTATTTGGTATAGCTGGCTTTGGAGTACTCATTTTATTTTTGGGTTTTATTATCTAAATCTAATTTTCTTTATTCGAATCCTTTTTCTTCTTGTCTGCCTCATCTTGCGCCTTATATTTCGCAATCATGGCGGCTTCCTCGGCTAATATCTTCTTTGCTGCTGCAATTCCAGAAATCGCATCTTCTTTCAATTTATTAGCCTCTTTCATTAATTTACTGTTCGGATAAGCCTCAGCAAATTCACTATAATATTCTATAGCTTCGTTATAACGTTCTTCTTGTCTGCTCGGGTAGCTATTTTTAGCATACATAAACTGCGACTTTAAAGTCAACAAGCTCATTTCCTCTGCATACTTAATATCTGGAAATTCAGTTTGGGCATTTTTCAAAGCCACAACTGCCGATTTGTAGTTGGTAATATCATAGCCACCTAAATCGAAGTAAAGTTTTGCATTGTCGTAGGCTTTGCGTTCAAGTTTATCTCTCAAGTTGGCAATATACTGTGCAGCTTGCACAGCTCTATCACTTTTTGGGTACAAGTTAATGAATAATTGCAATGCATCAATAGCCTTATAAGTGTTCTCTTGGTCTAACGACGATTTCGGAGAATCCAAATAAAAGCAGTAAGCTCCCATATATCTACACTCTTCTGCATTTTTACTAGCAGGGTAGGTGTCTGCAAATTCTTTAAATTTATAACGAGCTGTAGTATAATCTTTCAAACGGTAAAGCGTATAAGCATAATAGTAGTTTAAATCTTCAGCCTCGGCAGTACCTCTATATTTCTGAACCAGTCCCTCAAACAAAATTAGTGCTTTTGAGTAGTCTTTCTTATTATATAGTCTTATTCCTTCTTGGTACTTTTTGGCCACATCGTTACTCAAACGTAGTTTTTCGAAACGACTTTTACACGCACCTAAGCCCAAAACAGCTATAGTAATAAATGAAATAATAAGGTGTTTAATTTTAAACATTTTACAAAGATAAGGTAATAATCCGATAACGTCAATTAAATATTGTCGGCTAAACTACTCAAATTAAGCTCTAGCGAAAAAAAACTTAACAAATTTTAACGAAAATTGCTGCGCTATAGATCACGCCACACTTATTATCTATATCTCTAGTTGACGAGTATGGTCAATTTTGGTCAATCGTTACTTTCTGATTTGCCTATTATATATAGTATAAGTAGGCAAAAGTGCCGCACGCATTTTTGAGGTACCATTTTATCAGCATAGTATATTATATATATAGATAAAGCATCATACTACATATATATAAGTATAGCCCTGCTGTCCATTTCAAGTCCTCGCTCGTACCTCGCTGCGGGCTTTTCATTGCCATCGGGTTTATTGCACTCCTTTATATACTATAATTAAGGGCAATTTAGCCTTTGCCAATCCCCAGATTTCTGGCAAACTTGGTTGTTTCT
>JAZQRH010000020.1:0-106343 GCA_045629525.1 Pedobacter sp. | reverse complement strand
TTGGGAGCTAAAAGCATCAATCCCTAAGCATTTAACTTCAAATAAAAAGGTTAAAGCTCCCATTTCAAAGCTAAGAGCTACAAATTGAATGCTTTTCGGTGCTTTGCAGTAGCTTTTAGCTCGCAATGGTATTGTTATCTTCTAGTTTAATTTATTACATGTGGCACAACGCCGTATACACAATCAACTTTCTTTGTAGCATTATGTATATATACATCTCAATTAATTGTAGTAACCTATGTAATCAAGTAGCCAATTATCTTTTTCCTTAGTTAGCGTAAAAAGCATTTTTGTATCCCCAAAGTTGGAAGATTGCGGGATGTAAAACTGTGCAATAGCTTTGTTTTGTATAATCGAAATTTGTCTGAAAACTCCTGTTTTGTATCGATCAAAAATCTCTTCTGGCTCAAAACTCCTAAAAACAACATCTAAATTTAAACCTGGAATAGAATAGATTCCTTCACTTTTTGGCGAAGGATCCACAGCTTCTAATTCATTTTTTATTGTTTGGTGATATTGTCTTAAATTATTAATAAATGTTTCAGAAAGACAACTACTAGTCTTCAAAATATTCAAATAACCCTCAACAGCAATCATATTAACAGTAGGTTTTACAAGAGTATCAATCTCTTCCCATAAAACAATTGAATTATGTAATACGCCAGAATCTAAAACTTTATTTTTTTGTTTTTCTTTCTTTTGACAATACCACTCTATAAAGCTATTTATTGTTTTTTTTACACTTTCTTTATTAGAATCATTTCTTTTTTGCTGTCCCCAACAAAAATTAAATACCAGACTAGATACAAACACGAATATTATCTTTTTCATATTTTTATTTCTTTATGCTTTTGCGTACTTGCGTAACGATATAGTCGTACATTCCCGGTATATTTCTGTAGCCTAAAATTGCAGTTTTCCCAGTAATTTTCCCTGATGTAGGATTATAATATAGACGATTAGCATAACTTGCTCCTGTTGAGCGATTATCTGTTGCGCTGTCGAGGAATTGAAAGTATTTTTTACCTTTATCGTCTGTACCCATTCCTATAACCACGACAAAATGATCGGTAGACTTATCTTTATTTGCTGACGGAGCTCCGGGTCTGTTGTCAATTCCTATCAAAACTGGCACTTTTGCACTCAAAGAATTAATCATGTAACTTATTGCTTTTCTTGTTTCAACTAAATTTACTCCATTTTGAGCTGTATAAATCGAGAATGTTTGAGAACCAGGCAAATAACCAGAGCAAGTATAGCCAACTTTACCTAATTGCTCCTTAGCTAAAATTAAACAGTTTATATTTTCACCATTTGCATCTTTCCTCATTGGAACAAATTTTTCAAAATCAATTATCCTACTAACTGTCGGCCAAGGTTGATTGTCCTGATATTCCTGATAAACTGTCCGATCAGGGTCAAACAATATCTCATTGTCTGCATCAGTCCAGTTATCAGTATTTGGGTCGACAATTAACTCTGGCCCTGTAGGGAAAAACTCCACCATAAATTGATCTTTATTTACAGAAAGTTGATTCACTATCAAATACCCCACCGCCCATTTAGCAAAATCGTAGGCATCTTGTGAATTGTGGTTTTCTGCTAAATATTTATCTATCGCAGCTTTTACATCTGGGTGCGAAGAAAAAAAATCGTCTTCGTTTGCTGTCCATATAGGTATAAAAGGTAATTCAGTTTCCTGCGGTTTATTGACAAACTTGTTCTCACAATTAAGAAACCAATACTCATCAGGTCCACCTTCGGGCATTGCACATTGCGGAGGATAATCATCGGGTTGCGTAATTGGAACAGGAGCTTGACCTACAACTCCAGAGCCTACAGTTCCGTTACCCGTCTCCTGGCCACCTATTCCTCCTCCATACTTTGGAACACAAGCGAGGAAACTGCTCTCCGAATAAAGCTCAAATGCGCAAGTTTTAAGACACATGTCGCATTCGTTTGCACATACACCTACTCTCGGGCACTGGCCATTAGGAACCCTATAGCCCTCCTCCACGTCAAACTGCGTACAATCTTGCTCGGGCGCACCATAGTCTGTAGATGAAATAGTCCCGTTATTTCGGGGTAGAACATTAGCAACCTTTGCTGTATTTGTTGTTTTTACACTACTTGCATTTCTTGTCCCATATTGATAATTCTTGAGTAATTTCCCTTCCCAGTTTAGAACAAAGATTCTTCCTCTGTATTGATCTCTCTTTCCTTTTAACCAATCTAAATCTGGTAAAAGCTTAACCCATTCGGTATGGATACTATCATTAGTATCCTTATACATCAGTAAATAGTTTAAACTTACAGTAGGAACCATAAGCCCAGATTGCTTATCTACAATAGTATATGATTGACCAAAATCTAAAGGCACTTTTACTGCCCCACCAATGCTTATCATTTTTTGGCGGGCTTTATCCCATAGCGCTTTTTTGTTCAACAGAAAGTTTTGGGCAGCAATAGTTAAATCTTTATTTCCTTGCATCTCAGTACCCATCAACTTATTCGGCTGAGCCGTTGGTTTAATGTTCTTTTCGAAATAACTTTTAGCCTCAGCAATACTTAAGGAAGTCCCTAAGTTATCAGATCCTTTTACTAACAATTCTTTTTTACAGGAATTGAGGAGTAGAACTAGAACTAGCCCAATCACCCCCCCCTACTTTTAGTTGTTTGATTTTCATAGTTTTAGATTTAGTATTCTAATTTATTGATATCTCTGCAATAAAAACATGGGGTGAGTACGATTATAGCTAAAAAATCTACTCTTATTTGGATTGTTTTATGCATGTACTCCACCTAATAATTCACATAGCGTAAAACGCAAAGGCTACATTAAAGAAATACTGCTCTACATAAACATTATTGGTAAAAGTACTTCTCTTTCTTCATCAAAAAATATAGTAAACTGTATTAATCACATTCAATCCAATATTTTGGTGCTAGGGTATAGTTTTTCATTGCATTGTTACTACTCTATTTTTAAGACTAAGTTTTCATTTTAGATTTAAGTAACCGCAATGCGAACACTTAAATCATTTGCGAACTTATAATAAACCTTCACTCATGTGTATATGTTGGATATATAGGCTGCAACTTTTTCTTATCGTAAAAAGGAACGTCTTTCAAATCTGGTAATATACTATCATCTCTCTCAAATAAGCTATATCTAATAATCTTATACATGTCTAATTGCGTAATTAATGTATAGCGTGGGTCAATTGACATCTTTTTTGGAAAGTAATGATATGGGATGTATTGTCTTTTATTATTCAAGTTTCCATTCACAATAGCGGAATCAATATGTTTCAAATATGTGTTTCTTTGTTTTTTAACAGCTTTAATTTTTTGTTTGTAGGCATTCAAACTAGAATCCAATATCTTCCTTTTGACTAGGCTTATATTTTTTTTTGTGTCTTCAAAACAACTTTCATATTGAGCCCTTGAAATACATAGGCTCTTCAAGCTTTGAAAAATTTGGCTTTTCTCTATATCATTCTGTGCTAGAACACGATGTGAGTTCGCACAGAATACAAAAATGAAAATTAACAGTTTGTTTTTCATAATCAATCTACTACTTCTTCCTCCAATATATTCTTGAAGGATATTCTTTCCCTCTTATCGTAAAAGTAGGCTCAGAACTGCCATATTCTTCTGGAATATCTCTTGGATGATGTTCGATAATTTCGTAGCTAGACATTTTACTACTAATCTTTGTAGCATAACCCTCGTTATCAACCTCAACAACTATACCAGAATGTAACCATTCTTTATCCGTAACATTTGAATTAGCTGAAAAATACATTACCCTATCTCCTACCTTAATGTTACCAGTGACTTTTTCCCAACCCACTAGCCGAATAGCAGTAACCCATTTGGGAGATCCTTCGCTTGCCAAAGTACTTGTAGCGCTCTCGGCTCCAAAAGCATAATAATGACAATTAAATGCATCAGGGTTATAATTTCCATTAGGGAGAAATAAAGGAGCAAATGTTTTAAATACCTTTTCCCAATCATTTCCATTACTACGTAGGTTTTCTTTCCATGGATAAGATAATGGAGCCTTATCACGAGGTCGATAGTCAGAATCTTGTACACTTTGAAGAAAGTTTTCAAATTGGGTTACTGTAACGCTTGGGTTCTCCCTCAAATACCCCACCGCCCATTTGGCGAAATCGTTAGCTTCTGACGAATAATTATTTTCATTAAGATAGGCGTCTATCGCAGCTTCAATATCTGGGTTGTTTTGTAAAAAATGATTTTCATCATCACTCCAAACAGGTATTATAGGTAATGGTTTTCCTTGTGGTATATTAATAAACTTATTCTCGCAATTTAGAAACCAATATTCATCTGGCCCACCTTCGGGCATTGCACATTGTGTTTGAGCGACATCCAAGGGGTAATAATTGGTGCCATCATCATAATTTTGAGGAGCTTTAAACGAAATTTCACCATCATTGCCTGTAGAAATACTCGTACATTCTTTTTCCGTAGTTTGTTCAACAACTGTTCGCCGCGAATAAACCGGCTTTTCATAACACTTACACCATTCATAATCTTCTACACCGTGCTGTTCACAGGGGCAACGCACAACTAAAGTTCGCTCAACTGGTGTAAAAACTGTGTAGTTTGTACATATTTCATACATTCCAGATCCTACCATCTCAATCTGTTTTCCGGTTATGGGCAGTATCGTAGCTATCTTCGAATTCAGAGCCACATCTTTCTTTTTCCCAAAAGAGTAACTACCTACCTTCTCCCCTCCCATAGTTATTAACTCCAACCTACCTTCATAATTTTTCTTGATCTTACTGCACAACCATTCTTCCGTTGGACTTAAACGAACAATTATGCTCCTAATAGTGTTTAGAGAATCCTTAAACATAACCAGATAATTCAATTTGTCGTATTAAACGAATTTGTTTTCCGCAAGTTGTATGTACGCATTTTCCTTTTTTAATGGAATAAATAAACGATCTATGTCGTCGTTGCCCTTTTTCACCATGAAATAGTCCCACAATGGGGTCTTGGTATGAGAGTAAAACACGTTTTTGGGAGCGCCTTTTAAACTTCTAGACGAGTTCAATTTATTTGTTTCAGGACTATTCCGAATATTCCTCTCAAAATAACTCTTAGCCTCTGCTATACTCAAAGAGTTACCCAAATTATCGGATCCTTTTACTAACAATTCTTTTTTACAGGAATTGAGGAGCAAAAAGAGCAATACCCCAATCAGCCCCCCCCATTTTTAGTTGTTTGATTTTCATAGTTTTAGATTTAGTATTCTAATTTATTGATATCTCTGCAATAAAAACATGGGGTAAGAACGATTATAGCTAAATGATGTGCATTTGTAATCAATTGTTAAAAATGGAACCGTTATCTTTTGTAATTACACCAAGGCAATAAGCAGGTCGAAGCAAAATATTTAGCTTATTTTTGCTTCGCATGAGCAGTTTCGATTATAAAAAGGCAATTAAGGAAATTCCTCACCGTCCGGGTGTTTACCAATACTTTGATGCTGACGATACACTGATTTATATTGGTAAAGCGAAAGATTTACGCAATCGCGTGAGCTCGTATTTTGTACAGGATAAGCAACTGAATGGAAAAACCCGTGTGTTGGTTTCTAAAATACGTCGCATTCACTTCACCATTGTAGATACCGAAATTGATGCTTGGTTATTGGAGAATAGCTTGATCAAGAAGCATCAGCCACGCTATAACATTATGCTTAAAGACGACAAAACCTACCCATGGATTGTCATCAAAAAAGAACCTTTTCCACGTATTTTTAGCACCCGCAAAGTCATTAAAGATGGTTCTACTTATTTGGGCCCCTATGCTTCGGTAAGCATGATGCATGTTATTTTGGGGCTAATTAAGGAAACCTATCCTTTGCGAACGTGTAACCTTCCACTTACAAGAAGTAATATTGAGGCTGGAAAGTTTAAGGTGTGCCTCGAATATCAAATAGGAAACTGTAAAGGTCCGTGCCAAGACTATCAATCGGAGGAAGAGTATCAAGAAAACATCAGTCAAATTAAAGATATACTTAACGGAAAAATAGGCGCTGTAATTAAAGATGTAAAGCAAGTGATTGGCAGCGCCGTAGAAGAGTTAAACTTTGAATTGGCGCACCAATACCAACGCAAACTGGGTATTTTGGAGAACTACCAAAGTAAATCGACTGTGGTGAGTAGTGCCTTAACCAATTTAGATGTGGTGAGTATTGCGAGCGATGAACGTTATGCCTTTGTTAACTACCTAAAAGTGATGAACGGCAGCATCATTCAAACGCAAACCATCGAGATTAAAAAACGGTTAGACGAGAGCGAGGAACAACTGCTTTCTATTGCCATAGCCGAATTTAGAAATCGATTTAAAAGTACTTCGAGGGAAATCATCGTGCCCTTCGACATTGCGTTTGAGGACAGCAACATAAAGCTAATTGTGCCCAAACTTGGCGAAAAGAAGAAGTTATTGGAGCTTTCGGAGAAAAACGTGTTGTTCTTCAAAAAAGAGAAACTTAACCAATACGAAAAACTTAACCCAGAGCTTAGAACCGAACGTTTGCTCACCCAGATGAAGAACGACTTACGTTTAACACAATTGCCGCACCACATCGAGTGTTTTGATAACTCTAACTTTCAAGGCAAATATCCAGTATCGGCTATTGTTGTTTTTAGAGATGCTAAACCGAGCAAAAAAGATTATCGTCACTTTAACGTTAAAACCGTAGAGGGCCCAAATGATTTTGCAACGATGCAGGAGGCCGTTTATAGACGCTACAAGCGAATGTTAGAAGAAAATCAGCCATTGCCTCAACTTATCATTATAGATGGCGGAAAGGGGCAATTGTCATCGGCAGTGAGCAGTTTAAAAAAACTGGGCATTGACAAGAAAGTAACGGTAATCGGCATCGCGAAAAGATTGGAAGAGTTGTTTTATCCAGGCGATAGTTTCCCTTTATACTTGGATAAAAAATCAGAAACCTTAAAAATCATACAACAGTTGCGAGACGAAGCACACCGTTTTGGCATTACCTTCCATCGTAAAAAACGAGACCAAGGTACGTTAAAAACTGAATTGGAAGAGATTGGGGGCATTGGCAAAACAACAGCGACAAAATTACTTAGCCATTTTAAATCAGTAAAAAAGATAAAAGAAGCCAGCAAAGAAGATTTGCTGAAGGTGATCAACTTAAAACAAGTGTCGGCTATAACCCAATATTTTAATCAAACCGAAGAGTAGGCGGCAGCCCTTATAATAAATGTGCACAAAAAAAGCTCCCGATGTAACAAACACCGGGAGCTTTTTTTGTGTATGAGAAAGGAATTAGTATTCCCAAAGGCCTTGTTCAAAATCAGCCATTTTCTTCCTTATCTTTTCGGCTTCTACTAACTTTTCTTTATCAGTAAGTCTTCTACCGTTAATTTCGATATCCTGAATTCTTAAATCAGCAGCGTTATCTTCTTTAATGATGTTACTAAAAAACAGTCTTCTTAGAAACACGTCATCAAAAGTTAAACCTGAGTTGCTGTTTTCATCGTTAGCAATTTTTGTATTGGCTAGCAATGGTCTAAGTTCTTCAAAGTTAATCCAGCCTACTGGTTGATCTGTGATCGTAGGTGGCATTGGTTGACCATCGGCCCCTAACACAGGAGTACCATCTGCATTCATAGCTTGTCTAGTATCCATTCTAATTGGCGCAATACCCACAATACGCGGCTCGAAAGTGCCTCTTTTCCCATCAAAAACCCAGTCTTCTTTAACACGTAAACCTTTAAACGACTGTGCGAAGAAATCATTATTCGCTCCATTCAATTCATTGGTATTTAAGTTTACGCCTAAAAACGAAGTATCAACTAATGATTTGTCATTTGCGCCAGATTTTGTTGAAGCGATTGGCTCCTTTTGAAACGATTCATCATCGATTGCGTGCAATTCTAACTCACCTTTGCTAATGGCGTCGAAGATCACGGCTAGTAAATTAACTTTGGGAGAAGTAAGCACTTTGTTCCCTTTATCTCTAAAATCAATTTCTCTCCACACACGTTTAGTGAAAACCACGTCCTCTTTATTAATTACTGGAAGTGGGATTGGCTCAACCTGAACAACTACTGTATCTTTATCGAACACATAGCCGTCTTGCTTAAACTTTCTAGGCTTGATAGGCTTGGGCGTAGCCGCAGGTGTGCTAGCGACCTCTTGTGTAACAGGATTAGTTGCAACTGGCTTTGGTTTTGCAGCGGTTGTTTTCTTCTTAACTTGAGCAAATGAACCCAGAGAAAAGAAAACAAACCCAGTTAATAATAATATCCTTTTCATAAATTTCTTAGTTAATGGTAAACACCATTGAGTTTAATGCAGGCTGACGACCATCCGGCATTTGCGCTATAATATTTTCTATAAATACTTTCGAACCGAACGGTAAAGAAGCTATAGCAGCTTTTGCCGCAGCACTAAAATTATCTCCGGTACAATAGAAAGGCATTGGATCTTGACGAGGACGCATAATGGTAACTTGAAACTTGGTTACTTTAACATTCAAATCAAACTCAAAATTTTCTAGCTCTGCTACTACTTGATCTGTACTCGCCATTTTACTAGCAGACATGATTCCACCTTTTTTGCCAGCAAATTTAGCTACTGGATCAGGAATGCCCTTTACTCTAAATTTCTGCGTACCCAATTGAACTGTATTGTTGCCGTTTTTACCGGTTACGCTAATAGACACTTCCTTTCCTACTAACGAACCTGGAACATTCACCGAATATTTACCTCCTGAACCTGATAAAGAACCGCCAGAAATAGAGGCATTAACATCCGGAAAACCTGGAGCGGAAATAGTAAACGGATTTGGAATACCTGCGTAAATTACATTTAACTTATCAGACGACACACTAGCCGATGGCTTAGCTACTTGATAAGTTTGAGGCTTGGTTTCATAAGTTTTGACGTTACCATTTCTCTCTTTAACTCTAATAGTACCTTTCCAAGTAAACGAACCAACACTGCTAGTTCCTCCTGTATAAACACCTTTACCGTTTTCTGTAGGAATTTTATTACCATTAACAGTTACGTCTGGGCTAGATTTAGAGTCACTTGCTGTCAAATAAATTTCTGCTTTATAAGGTTGTCCTTGAATTACGTAAGAAGATGGCGCTACGGCAACCGCTTCAAATTGGTCTAATACTACGATAGGCTTGTCGGCTAAAATTTTATTAATGATATCAGCTTCCATATTCTTGGTATCGTTCTGAATCATCGTTAAAATAGTTCTGAAAGCAGCTAATGGAACACCTTCGCCAAACATCGAAGCGGTCCAGGTTTTAGCCTGACCAGCTTTAGGCTTAGCAGGATCTAAAGCTTGCAACATAAAAGTCGGCTTGCCTTCATCAGCCTGCAACAAAGCCGCTAATTTTTTACCGGTTTCATTTATTTTAGCTTGTAACTTCTTACCTTCCTTATGTACCGCATCACTACCCATGATGTTTTGACCAATATCCAAGTTATTTTTCTGAACTAAATCACCTTCTTCATCTAAACCATCGGCAGCAATCTTTTTCTGTAAACCATCGATATGATTAATCAGCTCGCCTGCTATTTTTTGCGCTTCTTTAGCTCTATTTAACTTGGTCAAATTCTCACCGCCTTCTTTAGCTTTAGTGGCTTCGTAATTTCTTATTAGTTGGTTTATGTTATTACCAACATTCTCTTTCGACGTCGTTAAACTGTCGTTGATGTTTTTAAAAGCCTTTAACACCAAATCAGAAACATTTAACGCAAGCATAGCTAACAGTACCAAATACATGATACCGATCATCTTCTGCCTTGCGGTTTCCTTACCTCCTGCCATATTTACTTAGTTTTTTCTAGTAATTAATGATATGACAATTAAGCTCTTGGTTGGTTCATTGCCGTTAACATATTGCCATATATAGCATTTAACGACGATAGGTTTTTAGCTAATTTACCTACTTCTTCTTTAAACTGTTTCGAATCATCCATCGAATCGTCAAAGTTGCCCATAGTGATAGCTATGTTTGAGTAAAACTTGTTCATTGACTTTAAGTGAGCGCTCGAATCTTGTAATTCTAATTCATATACTGCGTTTAAAGCCGATAGGTTTTTCGCTAAATTCGAAATTTGTTCATGATAAGCTTTAGAAGCTGCAGTGCTGTCACCTAAAGAAGTTAACTGTTGCGTTGCTTTTTCAAATGCGCCATTCATATTTGTTAACCCAGCCGAAGCGCCCTTAACTTTTTCGGTGAATTCGTTAGTTGCTAATGAAGCGTCAGCCACGTTTGAAATAGTCGCAACTTTATCGCTAAAAGTACGTAAACCGCTGCCTAAACTCTCTATCAATTCCGGACCGATCTTCGCATCATTTAACAATTTATCTAAGCCCTGAGACGCACCTACTCCAACAGCTGTTTGAGGTATCGCATCTTGTGGTGTTGGTTTTCCATCTTCACGCAGCTGCGGATAAACCTTGTCCCATGCTACATCTGGATGTGGCGGAAAGAAACCTCCCAAAATAAATAGAAACGCCTCAACACCTAATCCAACACCGATCATAATACTCCCCCAGATACCACCCAAGTGAAGAATTTTAAAAAGTGCTCCAACAATTACAATTGCCGCCCCAACCGACGTTGCAAGGTGTAATTTTGCTTCTTTTGTGGCAAATAATCCGGCCATAATTCAATAATTTATTTTGTAGTTTTTTGTTTAGTTTGATTAAATGATACTGTTACCAGGGAAGTGAGATACACATCTAAAACCAATGTATGATCTTGCCACATCCTGGTACTCTGAAGCTGACACCGAGTTCTGTAAAAAGAAACCTACGTCTTTCCACGAACCACCTTTTACCACCTTGCTTTTCCCTTTTCTGTAAATTGGATTTTTGTCCTCAACAATCCCTTTATTATAGGCGTCTAGAGTCCATTCTGCAACATTACCAGCCATATTGTACAATCCGTAATCATTTGGCAAGTACGCTTTCGCTTCAACGGTGTAAAGTGCTCCATCATCTACATAATTACCTCTGCCTACTTTAAAATTAGCCTGTAAGCATCCTTTAGCATTCATAATGTACGGACCGCCCCAAGGATATTTGGTTTGAGTTCTACCGCCCCTAGCAGCATACTCGAACTCGGCTTCTGTTGGTAGAGCGTAGCGTAATCGTGAGTTTAAAGGAAGTTTTCGCTGACGAGCCACATTTTCATAAAATTGAGTTCTCCAAGCACAAAATGCATTTGCTTGATCCCAAGTAACGCCCACTACTGGGTACTTGTCATATGAAGGATGATTGAAATAGGCTTCAACCATTGGATCGTTGTATTCGTAAGTATAATCCTTTCTCCACACTAAAGTATCTGGATAAACCATTACCGAGGGATGTTGATTTGGCTTGCTTAAATCAGGATTGTCGGTATAAATATCATAACCCTCCACCCTTTCAGAATTCGCTCCGTTTTGAATGGCTAAATCTAGATTTTTTTGCACGTATGCATAGCGTAAAAGCCTTGTATCTATATCCTTATCATTTCTACCTTGTGTAAACTGAGACAGGTTATCAGTAATATACATTGCTTTCAGCTTATTTTGCACCTCAGGCTTTTTGTTACGCCACAAATTAGAACCGTTGCCCACCTTTTTCCAGTCAATATTTTTGAAAGTTGAGGCACCAGCAGCAGCATTGCCTTTTGGTCTAATATAATACTCGTCGATGTTACCTTTAGTGATAGCGATGGAATCCCTCACCCAATTTACAAATTGCCTGTACTCCGCATTCGTAATTTCGGTTTGGTCCATAAAATAAGGACTGAATGACACCATCTTACTTTGCTTTCCTTGATAGAAAGTAATGTCTTCGTCGGTCATACCAATAAGGTTTCTCCCTCCTGGTATGTAAACCATTCCCAATGGGACTGCTGTGTTCTTAAATTTTTTGTTATAAGACCCAACTAATTCTCCATTACCGCCCTTCCCGCAACTTGAGAGCATTAAGGAAAGTACAGAAATGGAAAGAAAGTATATTTTCTTCATATGTTGTCTAAGCAATTTTATAGCAATTTTATAGATTAACATTGATATTAACAACTATTCGCACAAAAAAATCCACACTTTTTTTCAAATAGATACTTATTAACATTACGACAATTTATTCCTAAAGGTTTTAAAATAGCTAAAAATTGCGTTTAAACCCCAGCAAACAAATATAATAAGCATATAAGCAAACTGTTAGCCATTGTTTCTCCTTAATCAATAAAAATAAACGCAAGCGTATCAGAATTATTACATCTCCTTAGAAAAATCTAACGCAAACAAGCTATAAACATCTTAGACTACTGAAAAACAGTAATTAAAACTTCACTTAATTTGCTACTTATTGGACTTTTTAATATAGTTTTCTAAGGCCATAATCATTGACGGGGCCTCTGGATTTGGCGCTGCAATATCAACAATAAGTCCCTTATCTGCTACCGCTTTTTGAGTATTTAATCCAAAAGTGGCAATTCGCGTGTTGTTTTGTAGAAAATTGGGGAAATTAATATACAACGATTGAATGCTCGACGGACTAAAAAAAGCTAGCACATCATAAAATACGTCTGCAAGGTCTGACAAATCACTTACCACTGTACGGAATAGCACGGCAGGAGTAACATCGTAACCATTTCTCTGCAAAAAATTCATCGTATCTTCCGTAGCTACATCAGAGCATGGATATAAGAACTTTTCATCCGCATGCTTCTTTAACACCTCTGCTAAATCAGAAGCAGTTTGCTTGCCAAAGAAAATTTTACGTTTTCTGTATTGGATGTATTTTTGGAGATAGAGCGCTGTAGATTCTGAAATACAGAAATATTTTAAATTTGCTGAGACTTCGTGTCTCATCTCTTCGCAAACTCTGAAGAAATGATCCACAGCATTTCTACTGGTAAAAACTACCGCCGTATAGTCGCTTAAGTTAATTTTATCTTTTCTAAAGTCTTTAGCTGGTACGCCTTCTACATGAATAAAGGACCTAAAATCAATTTTTAAATTATATTTCTTAGCTAAATCAAAATAAGGTGACTTTTCGGTTTCTGGCTTAGGCAAGGTTACTAAAATACTTTTCACCTTACGTAATCTTTCTTCTTTATTTTCTTGCATTTTCCTAATTAGCACTTAAAAGCCTATTACCTTGATTAATATCAATATAGGACAAAATTCGAGGGTGCAAAAGTACAAAATTAAATACAACTTCGGAAACCTATATTGAGATAATATATTTACAGCAGCCCTGATGAACTGAAAAACAAAGATCAACAGTAGTGCCGAAATGCCTATAACAGTATATAAATAGCCATATTTAACTGGAGATAATGCAAAACCAATAATTACTGGAACAAACAATAATGATGTGTTAAAATAACTCAAATATAAAATGGAGATGTATTGATGTACTGGCCGACCGATGTCGAATACGAAGCCAATAAATCTAAGAACAAGTATCTTAAGTAAATAGAGTACGATTACACCCACGGAAACCCAAACAAAAAAGACAAAGCCTTGATGCGCCTGAGGGACATCTCTAAATCTAGCTAAGAGGTAAAAAAACATCCCAATGGTGAAGCCAAATTGTATAAAAAGAAGTAAAAAGGACCAAGAAGTAACTAAATTATCTTCTTTGTTAAGATTAGTTAGCGCCCGGTTGCTGTAGAAAGATTGAACAACTGAGGTGAGCTGTTTGCCAAAAGAATTTTTTAGTACAGCAAATAAAATCAACAGAAAGCCAATAATTGCTAATATCCAGACATCGCCCTTTGGCAACAAGTTTCCTTCTCGATAGGCTACATTCTCAGCTTTTGCCCCAACATCATTCAGTTGCTCTTTTAATGAGAATACAGCGAAACCGTACCCTTTTTCTAAACTATCTAGCCAAGCAACATGCGTTAAGGAATCGCGTAGCTTTAAAATAGCAGGCGTTAAGGTGTCAACTTTACTAAACGTTTCGACACTATCGATAGGCACCACAACTAGCGAACTAGAAGTGCTTGACGTGCTTGACGTGACTGCCTCACTTACTAAAGAAGAGTCCGTTTGTGCACTTACAGGCATAACTGCGGCCAATAGTAAAAAATATAGAAACGTGAAGATCTTCTTATACATGTTAAAAGAGTGCGGTAATGCCAAAATGTATTTTACCTTGCCGCAAATTTAACGGAATATTTCGTTGTTTACCTAATGCATAACTCACAGATAAAATTCCTAACTCTGTTTCGAAATTAATTCCGGAACCAAAGCCCAAGGGAAAGTCTGTATAACTTAGCTGTCTAGTTTTATATTGGAGATATGCTTGGTTGTAAAACGCAAACAAAAAAGAGTGCTGCGCTAACAAATACCGCATTTCTACATTACCGTAGGTATAATTAGTAGCCAATACCGATAGCTCATTAAAGCCTCGTAAACTTCGCTGCCCACCTAATCTGAACAATTCGTTCTCTAAGAGCTGTGATCCTGTTAAGAAAGCACTCTGATTACTTAAGGCAATTACCACTCTGTTCGAAAAAGCCTTAAAGTAATTAAATTGAGCAAAAAACCGATAAGAATTACCGCTTAAATCTAAGCCATTATAAAGTTGCGGATCTATAGCAGAATTTCGCTTAATTTTCCGCAAACCTACGGCCAAATCAGCACTAATACTGATACCTTTTTTTGGGTTAATTCGGTAATCGAGGTTGTCGAATGCGATTGCTAAGCCGTAAAACGTGCTCTTAGAATCGAGTATACTTGGCAACGATGCATTATTTTGATAGCGCTCTGCAGCTAACAAATTTGTCGCTTTGTTTTCTAAAAAAAACTGAAACGAATTGTTGCCCCGCAAAATATAATTAAGGCCAAGCTTTGTATTTACATTCAAAAAAGAGGTGTCTTGCTTGAGCATATACAAACTTGGAGATAAACCAAATGCCGTACTTAACACATGAGGGATATTGGCTTTAAGATCTAAAAGTTGACTGCTGTTAGGCAAGCCTTGATAGTCGAAATTTAACCGTTCGCCGAGCTTTAACACGTTTTGCAAATGTAGTTTCGCATTTCCTACAACTTGGAGTTTCCCTGTTGAGGTCTCCTGCTGCAAGCCAACAATACCATCAAATTGGTTTGCATTTTTCTTGGTAACATACACCGTAACTTTAGCCTTTTGATTGGTAAAGGCAACCTCTGTTGGCTTCGCTACGCTTAGAAATGGAATTTCTTTCAATTTAGTTTCTACTCTAGCCACTACCAACTCCGAATAAGGCGCTCCCTCCTTTATATTCAGATAAGATTGCAGATATTTTTGCCCTACTTGACCGTTACCCACGATTTTTATCGCGTCGTAAACGATTTGGTGATGGGGATTTACCTTGATTATTGCAGAGACGCCTTCGTTAGTTACACTTATCTGATCTAAACTGACAACAGCAAAGGGATAACCCGAATTTTCATAATAAGCGAGTAGCGCTTTAAAAAAAGCTTGCAAGGAATTAATATCAAAACTTTTAGCTTCGAAGTTTTTTTCTTTAAAACCTACAGCCTGTTGAGCCGCAAAACTCATGTTACCAGCCTTTAAAGCTACCCATTGGAAAGGCTGGCCCTGCGCAACTTTGATTTTCACATCAGTACCTCTGAATTCTACCGACGTGAGCTCCGCAAATAGATAACCACCAAATTGTAGATGAGAGATGATTTTTTCTGCCTCGTTATATACCGCTAAACTATCGTTAATTTCTTTTACGAAGCCTAGCTTATGAGGTAATTCATTCTCATGTTCATCAACCACTTTAAGCTTAAAGGTTCGCTGTGCAAAACTATTCGTAATAAAAAAAACTAACACCACGCATACAACAAACCTCATATCTATTTTATCAATAAGTAGAAAATGTATGGAGAAACTATTTGTACTTACACCAGTAGGATGTTGGCAAAGATACCTTGACTTTGAACGAACTATCAGCCTCCACCTCAAACTTTTCACCTGCCGTGTATACTTTCCAATCCACCGCCCCATCAACCATCACAGTCATTTCTCCCTCAATAATATGCATGGTTTCGTGAGTGGATGTACCAAACTCATATTCTCCAGGCACTATAACTCCTAACGTAGATTTGCCGTTGTTTTGGTAAGCAAGAGACTTGACTGCCCCATCAAAGTATTCGTTAACATTTATCATGTCACTAAAGTACTAAGTTGCTTTAGAATTAGTTGAATATTTTTAAAATATGAAGCCTGAAAGCCCCCGCGAAAACTTTAATTTAAGTTACCTTTGCAACAATGGCCGGCATATACATCCACATCCCCTTTTGTAAGAAGGCGTGCACCTATTGTGATTTTCACTTCACCACCTCTACCAAATATCTGGATGAAATGGTAAATGCAATTTGCACGGAAATATTTCTTAAAAAAGACAGATTGGGCAATCAACAAATTGGCAGCATTTATTTCGGAGGCGGCACGCCATCGGTTTTGCCCGAAGCAGCCCTACGTAAAATATTTGACGCTATTACACAAAATTTTACGGTAAGTAGCGAGGCAGAAATTACCCTCGAAGCTAACCCAGACGACCTAACCGCCCAGAAGATTAAAGAAATGAGACAGCTTCCCGTGAACAGGTTTAGCATTGGCACGCAATCTTTCTTCAACGAAGATTTAATTTGGATGAATCGTGCTCATAACGCCACCGAAGCCATCGACTGTATTAAACGTAGTCAAGACGCAGGCTTTGATAACTTAACCATCGATTTGATTTATGGCTACCCGCTTCTTACAAACGACAGGTGGAATACGAATATCGAAACAGCATTGGCGCTTCAAATCCCCCACTTATCTGCGTATTCTTTAACCGTTGAGCCACGAACAGCTCTTGCTCATGCTATTGACAAAGGCAAGCAAAAACCTGTGGATGACGAGCAAAGTGCATCGCAATTTTTAAGCTTAATAGAACAGGTTACTACTCAAGGTTTCGAGCATTACGAAATATCAAATTACAGCCTACCTGGCAAATATGCCGTTCATAACACTAATTATTGGAAGGGCGTTCCTTACTTAGGCATCGGCCCATCCGCTCACGGTTTCGACGGAGGAGACCGATATATTAACATCGCAAACAACGCCAAATACATGGAAGATTTGGCCCATCGAAAACTTCCAGAAACTATTGAACAACTAAGCAAAGCCGATAGGCACAACGAATATGTAATGACCTCTTTGCGCACCATGTGGGGCTTAGATTTGCAAAAAGTACAAAGCGAGTTCGGCGACAATGCGCTTTCCGTTCTCAACAAAGAAGTTAGTCCGTATTTAGACAATGGAAAAGTTAAAAAAATTGATCAAAAACTGTATTTAACCAACAACGGAAAACTATTCGCTGATGGAATTGCCGCAGCGCTCTTTGCCGATGATGAAGAATTAATGTAACAAAAACCGTAAATTAACACAATGAAAAACAAAATTGTATGGATTACTGGCGCCTCATCGGGCATTGGAGAAGCGTTGGTTTACGAATTGAACGCGGCTGGGGCAAAACTAATCATCTCTTCTAGAAACAGAGACGAACTTTTCCGAGTAAAGCAGCAATGCAAAAATCAAATCGACGTTCATGTGCTGTCCTTAGATTTAGAAGACAGCAACAATTTACCCCAAAAAGCAGTGGACGCCATACGCATTTACGGTAAAATCGATGTACTAATTAACAGCGGCGGTATCAGCCAACGTTCACTTGCTTTAGATACAGATTTTGCAACCGAGAAGCGTTTTTTCGATGTAAATTATTGGGGTACGGTTATTTTAAGTAAGGCAGTGCTTCCCCAAATGATTAAACAAAATAGCGGGGCTATTGTCTGCGTCAGTAGTTTGGTCGGTAAATTCGGCACCCGTTTTCGCTCATCTTATTCTGCATCAAAACATGCCCTGCACGGCTATTTCGAGTCGTTGCGTATAGAACTTGAAAATCCAAATATCCACATCATGTTGGCTTGCCCAGGCTTTATCAAAACTAAAGTTACCATTAATGCCCTTACTGCCAACGGCTCGCCACAAGGTACAATGGACGAGGCACAAGCTAATGGAATGCCTGCTGAAGATTGTGCAAAGGAGATTATCCGCGGTTTAGAAAACAAAAAAGAAGAAATTTTTATTGGAGGCAAAGAGGTCAAAGGCGTGCTAATTAAAAGGTTGTTCCCCAGCTATTTTTCTAAACTGATTAGAAAAACGAAGGTTACCTAATCTATTATTTGAAAAGCATCGCCAGCAAGCCATCGGTTCCCTATGCCCTGCTTTCATTTCAATCTTTTTGTAAATAAGCTTGACCTCCAAAAATTATACATAGCACAGCTTTAAAAAAAGTATTTTCATTCAATCAGGTTTATTCTACCAAGCAACTACAACAAACAACTTTTTATTAGCCAGTATGAACCCACCAACCGAGAAACAGAAGATGCTAGCCGGCAAAGCCTACCAGGCCGGCGATAAAGAATTAGCTACAGATCGCCTTAAGGCCAGAGAAATAGCTTTCGAATTTAACAATAGCGCACCTAAGCAAATAAAATTACGCAAACAACTTATCAAAAATTTATTTGGTAAAACCGATACCATGTTTTACCTAGAGCCTCCATTTCGTTGCGACTATGGATACAACATCGAAATTGGCAACCATTTTTACGCGAACTTTAACTTAACCATTTTAGATTGTGCTAAAGTAAGCATCGGTGAGCGTTGCCTGTTCGGTCCCAACGTTGCAATTTACACCGCTGGGCATCCTATACACCCGCACCTGCGCAATCAAGAGTACGAGTGGGCACAAGCCATTACCATTGGCAATAACGTTTGGCTAGGAGGTAACGTGGTCATTAACCCGGGGGTTACTATCGGCGATAATGTAGTGATAGGCTCGGGAAGCGTAATTACCAAAGATATCCCAGCCAACGTTTTCGCGGCGGGTAACCCTTGTAAAGTAATTAGAGAAATTACCGATGCCGATAAAGATTATTACTATAGGAACTTTAAGCTCGAAGGATAAAAACTAAGAACTGTGGTCAACCACCACTTTCCAAGCGCCATCAATTTTCTTTAGTAGTAAGGTAAAATATCCTTTAAGCTCATCATTTTCACGCTTTAGGTGCCAGCTTCCTAAAACAAAAGCCTGAGTACTGCTTAAAAACTCCACTTTTTTAATACCAAAGGTAAGGTAACCCATTGCCTTTCTATATGGATAACCTTTTCTGTAATTATCTAAGGTTTGCTGCCATCCATAAGTTGGACCACTTTTACCTACAAAAAGCAAGCTATCACTTTTCCAATAGCCTTGCATATACTGCTCCAGATCTCCGCTGTTCCAGCCTTGGCGCTGTGTCTCCAACACGTGTAAAACCGCAGATCTATCTTTATTGCTCTGAGCAAGTAGATTTAAAGACCACATTAAAATAAAAAATGCAAAAACGAGTTTCATCATCAAATGTTTCCTAAATATCTTCAATTACCGACAGCTTAGCAAAAATTAATTTACTGAATATGACATCGGGCTTAAAATATAGCCACTGCAAAACGCTATTTTAGTTGCTGCATTTGAAAACATTTTTAACATTTAATTCATCCTCATGGGTAGAACCGGATTTTTAGCTATACTGTGTCTCTTCATTATCTTGTTAGATTTTTATTGCTACCATGCCATTATCAAAGCCTTTAAAAATTGGACACCTAAAGCCAAAAAAGCGTTTACCTACGCATGGTGGACCATCAATATCATATTAATGATTAGCGTTTTCTGCGCCACCTTCCTCAACTTGTTTTTAACGGCGAGAGCAATCATACTAGTGGCATTCTTCTTAATCAGTACAGGTAAATTTGTGATGTTGCCATTTTTGGTGGCTGATGATATTAGAATGCTCTTTAAAAAGAAATTCAGATCAAAGCATCGCAAAACTCCGGATGCAACACTCCCAGGAGAGCCTATCAGTCGTTCCGCATTTCTTACCAAAGCCGGGTTAATTGCCGGAGCTGTACCGCTAAGTTCTTTAAGTTGGGGTATCATTTCTGGCGCTTACGATTACCAAATTCGCAAAGTTGATTTGAAATTGCCACATCTTCCAAGAGCCTTCGACGGCATGACCTTTGCGCAGATTTCTGATATTCATTCTGGAAGTTTTTATAACAAAACAGCGGTAAAGGGTGGAGTAGACATGCTTTTAGCTGAGAAACCCGAGATGGTTTTCTTTACCGGAGATTTGGTGAATAACCTTACTAATGAGATGAAAGACTATCAAGACATTTTTAGTAAAATCAACGCACCGCTTGGGGTTTATTCGGTTTTAGGTAACCACGACTATGGTGATTACTTTTTTGGAAAAGAAACTACGCCAGCCAAGGTTAAAAACCTACAAGATATGATTGCAGTTCATAAAATAATGGGTTTTGATTTGTTGATGAACGAAAACCGACGCATAAAGGTAAACGGCGAAGAAATTGGTATTTTGGGCGTTGAAAACTGGGGCATGGGCCGCTTCCCTAAATATGGACGAATGGATTTAGCAATACAAAACACGGACGACCTGCCTGTGAAGCTTTTGCTGTCGCACGACCCGTCGCATTGGCGCCAAGAGATTTTACCTAAATACCCACAAATTGATGCCACTTTTAGTGGGCACACGCACGGTATGCAGTTTGGCGTAAGGTTAGAGCACATGCAATGGAGCCCCGTTCAATACATTTACAAAGATTGGGCAGGCTTGTACCAAGAAGCACAACAGCAACTCTACGTAAACGTAGGGTATGGCTTTTTAGGGTATCCGGGTCGCGTTGGAATATTACCAGAAATCACGATATTTACGTTACGCAAAGCTTAGCAAATACTAACTGCAGCACTGCGACGCGTAATTTATCATTATGGTAAAGAAACTTGGTTTATCCATATTAGATTTTTTGTTGTTTAGCAATATTTTTATTGCAATTTGCGCCGTGGCACAAGGCTTAGTAACCTATCATTTGTTAAATGCCGAACCCAATCTTTACATTTTAGCTTTTGTTTTTTGCGCTACGCTAATCATATACAACTTAAGTATGTTATTGGCTAAACCGCAGCATCCCGAAAAATCTCCTTACAAAAGGGTAAGATGGATTTTCTCGCACCATCGTTTAACAATATCAACCACCTTAATCGCTACGCTTTGTATCATCCCTTTGGGATTATTTTATCTCAGTTTTGCTGCAAAATTATTGATGAGCTTTATAGGCTTAATTTCGGTGGCCTACAGCCTTCCATTTTTGAGTATCAACGGAAAGAAAATTGGTTTGCGCAACTTACCGGGTATAAAGCTATTTCTCATCTCGCTGGTGTGGGCGGTAAGTTGTGTGCTTTTACCCATCGTAGAAATGGAAGCCTCGCATCAAATTAATGTGAGCTTAAGCGAAATGGTGTTGCTAGTCGCCAAACGCTTTTTGTTCATCTGTGCGATTACCATACCGTTTGATATTAGGGATTTATTTCAAGACAAACGCTATGAACTAAAAACACTACCCGTAATATTAGGCGAAAAAAAAGCCTGGATCTTTTGCCAGGCTCTTCTTGTACTTTATTTTCTCTTGCTCCTATTTTTCACTAAAACCTTTAATTTAGACGTGGTTGCCTTAACGGTTACCGTAGTACTTACGGGTTGGCTCATCTTTAAATCCAATTTGAAAAGAAATGAGTATTACTACTTTCTTTTTTTAGACGGAACAATGGTTTTGCAATATCTAATGTTAATGCTTTTCTCGGCTTTCTAACCTAAGCAGTTACGTTAAATCTATAACCAACCCCCCTTACAGTCTGTAACAACTGCGGGTTATCTGGGTTGCTCTCTATTTTTTTACGTAACCTAACGATGTGCATATCTAAGGTACGCGTATTTACGTCAGAGTTATATCCCCAAACCTCTAGCATCAAATCATCGCGACTAATCACTTGGTTCGGATTACGCAAGAAATAAAGCAAAATCCTGTTTTCTAATATCGTAAGTTCAATCTTTCTGCCCTCGCGAAACAAAGTGTGAATATTAGGTTGGTGCTCCATATTGCCGAAACGATGAACTTCTGCTTTATCACTGTTCAACAAAAATTTCACCTTGCTATCCAACATCGCCACCAAAACATCCATGTTAAAAGGTTTCGTTACATAGTCTGATGCGCCAAATTGGTAAGCATCAATTTTATCTACATCTTGGGCTTTAGCGGTCATCATAATCACTAACCCTTCGTAACCATTTTTACGTGCCTGTGCACAAACCTCAGCGCCCTCTACACCTGGTAACATCCAATCTAATAAAACGATGTCTGGTTTTTCGGCAGTTATGATTTTAACAGCTTCATTTCCATCAGCATCTTCTAAAACTTGATAGCCTTCGGCTTTTAAACGATGTACTACTAAAAAACGTAGATTTTCATCATCTTCAACAATTAATATCTTGATATCTTTTGACATATGTATTTGTTTTTTTGATGAGCGTAATGCAAAGTTAGAATATTACTCCATCAAATGTTAAAAGGTAAGGTAATTTTAAATTCAGTGCCCACACCCAACTCGCTTTCTACTGTGATATCGCCCTTCATAAAGTTCACCAATTCTTTGCAAAAAGCCAAACCTAAGCCTACACTACCCGCTTGGTTGTATTGTGTTTGAATTCGGTAAAACTTCCTGAAAATGTTACCCATTTCGCTATTTGGTATACCAATGCCCTTATCCTTAAAGCTTAGCAAAATTTTATCCTTTACTAAACGTGCACCAATGTGTAATTGTTTACGATCTGCAGGAGAATATTTATAGGCGTTCTCCACTAAATTATCGAACAAGCTTCCTAAGAGCACTGGATCGGTAATAAAATGGGTAAAACCTTCAACATTATAGCTAAGTTTAAAATCTGGATATTTCAACATATAAGCGTCCACGGTAGATTCTATAAAATCATTGATATTAACCTCGTCTCTATTGAGATCTATCGATTTATTCTCAATTTGAGTAAAGGCAAGTAACTTGTTCATCAAGCCGTTTAATTTATCTGCTTCTTCATCTAAAATTTTACCATACATGAGTTGTTCCCGCTGCGATAAGCTGCTGGCACTTCTGATATTATTTCCAGCAATTTTGATAACACTCACCGGCGTCTTAAACTCGTGGGTTAAATTGGTGATAAAATCGTACTGCAGCTTAAACATCTTTTGGTTGATGTTTAAGTTCCGATAAATTAAAAATCCAACTATAACCACCAGCAAATAGAAAAGCAAAATAAAAGCCGCAATGGGGATAAAATAAGCATAAATCTCTTTTTTTACAAAAGATTTCGAGGAAATGAAATATAGCTTATAAGCAGAAAATGGTCCTCCCAAAGTAATCTCGCCTTTCACATAATCTTCTGGCGTTTCAATGGGGTCAAAGGTTACGGGTTCTATCCTCACCGACTGGTAAAGTAGTGGCCTGTTGTTGATAACTTTTATTTTGAGCGGATCAAGCTCAAACGATAGCATGTCTTGCTGATAAATCGGCTCTGTGCTGAGCTTCTCTCTAATCATGCGCTTGTACAGCTTCAAATCTTCATTTCTGGGAATATTAAAATAATCTATTCGATTAGGTTTAATGTTAGAAAAATTACTAAACAACTCTTCTTGCGTGGGTACCCGAGAGGTATCGAGCTTATGCACAAAAGTGTATAATTTTAATGCCAGTTCGTTGAAACTTTCTAATGTTGTGGTGCTAGGTATTGAGTTTGGACCGAAGATTTTTACCGAATCGGCTGGCACATTCGTTCCAAACTGGTACACGTGCTTCATTCCGATGGAGAAATCGCCCACGTTTAATCCGTTATCTTCGTATTTGGTGTTTCTAACTTCAGCATCATAAAAAGTAACTTTCTTTACAAATGGGTATTTTAACAAGATGGTATCTACGAATTTTGCAGCTGTGTTAGAATCTAAATATCCGTTATAATAAGAAATTTCTGGAAGCTTATTGGAAAAGAAATCATTATATGGTTTCAAGCTTTCTTCCAAAACATTGGTTTTTGCAGAAACGAAATCGCCTTCTATTTTCTTCTTGCTTATGTTGAAAGCCAGGAACAAGGAAAGCACGAAAAGTGCTGAAATTAACGCTATAAAAACTACAATTAAGGAGAAGTTTTTACGATAAACCCCTGCTTTCAACGTTCCTAATACCTTACCCACCTTAGCGTTTTTTTAAATTATCCTTAAGAAATACCTCTAATGCAGTGTAAGATTTTTTACGAGCTTCCTCTCTGTCGGCAATGGTTTTAGTATCTTCTCTCTCCAAATACTTAACAGGAAGGTTTAACTTGCGCAACTCCTTTACAAATTGCACGGCGTCATTACCATTTATCCGAGGATCTTTAGCATTTTGGGTGATAAAAACTGGCATTTTAATCTTATTCGCGTGAAAAACTGGCGAAGCTTTACGCATGTATTCTGCATCTTGTACAGGATCGCCAACCATTTCGTAATACATGCTTAAGCTAGAAGCCATGTATGGCGGAATTGTTTTTAAGTAACTGAAGAGGTTGAGCACTCCCCCATTTGAACCCGCACAACGATAAAGCTGTGGACTGCTAATTGCACTATTAATAGCGATGAGACCGCCAAATCCATTTCCATATATTGCAATTCTATCAGGATCAGCAATTTTTTGATCAATCAACCATTGTACGCCCTCGTTAATGTCACCTTGAATTTTGTTTCCCCAGCCTTTAAAACCAGCGGAGTAAAATTCTTTCCCATAACCTGAGGAACCACGATAGTTTACCTGCAAAACAACGTAGCCCCGGTTGGCAAGAAACTGCACGTCGGCATTATATCCCCAAATGTTACGCTGACCTGGCCCGTTGTGCGGTAACACTACCACGGGTAGGTTTTCTGGCTTTCTCCCTAACGGAAGTGTTAGGTAGCCATTAATTTTATAGCCATCTTTAGTTACGTAACTAATGGGCTTCATTTCGCACATCTCATCCACCTTTATCGTTGGATTAACATCGCTCAGCTTTTTTAAGTTGTTGGCATCAATATCATAGAGGTAATAGGATCCTGGATTGCGATCTGTAAACGACCTTATGATATAATGCTTCTCATTGTGATCACGGCTTAAAATACGGGTTTCGGCGTCTGGCAGTAGCTCGTCCAAATTGCCGTATCTGTTTTTCGATTCGTCGTTTAAATAGTAGCGCTCCTTTTTCCAGTTTTCATAAACCACGAAATCAATTTTACCACGTTGCTTAGAGTACTGCGCCTCCACTACATTTAAACTATCGTTGGCAAAAAGCACATTTATTTCTTTACCAGTATTGCAGTCTAGCTCCACCAAGGCATTTTTATCTCTATTTACATTAGAGATGGCGTAAACCACATTGGGGTTTTGCTGTGAGAATGCAATGGGTAATAAAGTTGTTTTAAAATTATTCGAAGTTATTTTTCTGAAAATTGAGTTTTCATTTTCGCGGTACCATAAAGATTCATCTACACCATCAGAAGCTATGGCCATCCTAATTTTACCAGTATGATCTGTTAACCAACTGGTAAAGTTACCGGGATTTTTAGCAACGATAGTGGTAGCACCACTAATCACGTCTAATTTGTATACATCAAATACTGTTGAATCTCGTTTATTACTAGTAATTAGCAAAAACTTACCATCAATAAGCTGATCATCAAGTAGTTTTATTCTGCTTTTTTCTTTACTACTCAAGAGCTTTTCTTCAGTGCCATTTCTATTGGTAATATAAATGTCAGTATTGGCTCTATTGCCTTCGTCTTTATAATAAATAATATTGTCATTACTTACCCAAGCGTAAAAGCTTATGGTTTTATCGTCAGAATTGGTAATAGGTGTAACCTTTCCGGTTTCCAAGTCCTCCACCACCAATTGTTGTACTTTATCTTCCAGTTTGATGTACGAAATATAATTACCATTGGGAGATAGCCTGTAAATGGCCCTATCCAAGGTTTTAAAAAAATCGTTTACAGGAATTTCACGCACCTTACTTCTCTCGCTGCAGGCAACAAATAGCACACATCCTCCCAACATCAATAAAAATTTTCTCACCGCAGTTATCATTTCACAAAAATAAACAAGCCCCACTCTGTTTAGGCTCTTCGCATTAACAATGTTACCGAACCAATGTACTTATCAAGTATAGTAACTGTTTGGCAATTAGCCGCAAAACTTTATGTAACTTTAAAAATACGAAAGTGAAAAATATGTATTTTACCCCAAAATTTCAATACATTCTCATAAAATACACTAATTTTATCTTCTTTATACGAATTCCAAACCATCGTTTTTAAATAAAAGATTGATGAAAAAGATCATACTCCTTGTTATTTGCAGTTTTTGGCTAACGGTTTTGCGAGCTCAAAATAAAACCAACGAAGCCTTGGCTTATCAATATTATCAGCAAGGAGATTTTGAAAAAGCGGTTTCTATTTTTTCAGCAATGTTTAAGGAGGGAATTAATGAGGGCTATTTTGATCTATACTATCAATCGCTATTGAAGATCAAAAAATACGACGAAGCTGAAAATTTGGTAAAGAGAGCAATAAAACTATCGCCAAAAAGCCCGAGATATCAGATTGCGTTGGGGCGTATTTATCAAGAAAAGGGTAAAGCTCCCGAGGCCTATAAAATCTTTCAAACTGCGATTCAAAACACTCAAAAATCTGAATTTCATTTTAGAGAATTAGCCAATAGCTTTTATGCCATAGAAGCTTATGACATGGCTATAAATGCATTTCAGCAAGGAAGAAAAGCGTTAAACAACGAACAACTGTTTACTTATGAATTGTTAAGTATATATCGATTTAAAAAAGACAAAGCTCAAATTATTAACGAGTACATGAATGCACTAAATTTTGAGCCTCAGTTGTTGTTGCAAGCTCAAAGTACCTTCGCAAATTTATTTGAGGGAACCTCTGATTATTTCTTGTTGCAAACTGCTTTGCTGAGACGTTTACAGAAGGAGCCCGATAACGAAGTTTTTGCAGAACTACTTACTTGGCAATACATACAGCAGCAAAACTACGAGATGGCCTACCGCCAACTGATAGCGCAAGATAAGCGCCTAAAGAATGCTGACAACGCTTTGTTTAACGCCGCGAACACTTTTGTGGCAAATAAAGCTTATCCAACAGCAATAAAGGTTTACGAATATTTAGTTGCGAAAGGCCCCGATATCGACCTATATATACCAGCCAAAATCCAATTAATTAATACTAAATACGAACTTGCCTTACAAAACAAGTTCGATCAAAATGCAATTACTGCGTTAGCAAAGGATTTTAAATTAATTACGGATCAATTCGGTGTTAATGCTAAAACACTTTTTGCAGTAAAAAAACTAGCTAGTTTACAAGCCTACCATTTACGTGATTTTACCGCAGCCGAAAGAACTTTGGAAGAAGCGATAAAAGCCGTAGACATTGCGGCTTTAGATATTGCTCAATTAAAGCTCGATTTGGGAGATGTATACATTATTAACAACCAACCTTGGGAAGCTCTATTGATGTACGAACAAGTTGCAAAGGCCTACGAAAATTTATCGATTGGTAGCGATGCAAGGTTTAGATCAGCTCGCTTATCATTCTACCAAGGCAATTTCAAATTTTCGAAAGCTCAAGCCGATGTGTTGAAAGCATCAACCTCTCAACTCATTGCTAATGATGCGCTAAACTTGAGTTTGCTGATTTCAGACAACCTGCAAAATAAAAACGACAGCCTGGCATTAATGATGTATGCTGATGCCGAACTGCTACAGTTTACCAATAGCACCCCTTCGGCTTTGGTTAAATTAGATAGCATTGACCTGCTCTACCCCAGCAATAGTTTAGCAGACGATATATTAATGTCGAAAGCAAAAATATTTATCAAAACAAATGAATTTGAAAATGCAGCCAGTAGTTTAAAATCTATAATAGAAAACCATTTTAGTAGTATTTGGATAGATGACGCCATTTTCATGCTCGCAGAGCTGAACGAAAATAAACTATCGAACCCCGAACAAGCAAAAAAACTCTATCAGCAGTTAATTACTGATTTTCCAGGCAGCATGTTAAATGCCGAAGCCAGAAAAAGATACCGCTTACTACGTGGCGATAATTTGGGGACTTAATTCTATCTTTGCCACATGTTATTATTTAATGTTACAATTATTGTTGAAGAGCCTTCGGCCAACGATTTTATCACTTGGATGAAGGAAGACCATATACCGGCTTTGATGGAGAAAGAGTGTTTCGTTTCACATCGCTTATTCAAGATATTAGATTCGCCAAACGAAGGTATTACCTACTCAGTGCAATTTATAGCAGACAGCGAAGCTGATTTCAATACCTTCAGAGAGAAATTTGAACACGAATTTACTGCTCACATCTACACTAGATACCCCGAAAAATTAGTGGTGTTTAGCACCTTGATGGAATTCATTTCTTAAGCTTATGAATATAGTAGAAACCCCTATCAAAGATTTATTAATCTTTGAACCTAAAATATGGCAAGATAGCAGAGGCTATTTTTTCGAAAGCTTCAGCCAACGCGTATTCGACAATGCAGGCATCGAAGTTCAATTTGTCCAAGATAATCAGTCGTTCTCGCAAAAAGGTACACTTAGAGGAATGCACGCACAAGCTAATCCTTTTGCGCAAGGCAAATTGGTAAGAGTAATTCAAGGCAAAGTAGTTGATGTAGCCGTTGACATCAGAAAAGGCTCGCCAACCTATGGACAGTACTTTAGCGTTGAGTTAAGTGGCGAAAACCAGAAACAACTGTGGGTGCCGCCAGGTTTTTTACACGGATTTTTAACCTTAGAAAACGACACGATATTTTGCTATAAAGTAACCAACTATTACGACAAAGATTCGGAAATTGGTGTGTTGTGGAACGACCCTACTTTAAAAATCAATTGGTCTGATTATTTAGATCCCAAAGAATTTCTATTATCAGAAAAAGATTTGGTGTTAAGTGATTTTGCATCTTTACAGTCACCTTTCTAAATAAAAAAGCCTCAGAAATATTTTTAAACTTCTAGGGCTTTTTACTGTAAGACAAAACTATTGTTTTATCAAATCGTACAATTCATCCAATTTTGGAGAAAGCACAATTTCAATTCTTCTATTTCTACTTCTTCCTTCGGCGGTTGCATTATCTGCTAAGGGCTGGAATTGACCTTTTCCAGTTGCAGTCATCCTCACGCTTTCTACTTTCTGATCGTCGGTTAAAAACCTCACCACCGAGGTTGACCTTAATACACTCAAATCCCAGTTGTCTTTAATTTGTCCGAGGTTAGAAATTCGTTGAGAATCGGTATGCCCTTCTACGGCTATATTAATTTCAGATTGTTGTTTCAACACTCCTGCCAGCTGCGTCAAAGCCTGTTTACCTTTCTCGTCAATAATAATACTACCCGATGGGAACAATAATTTATCGGTTAGAGACACATAAACCTTACCATTTTTCACTTCAACCGTTAGGCCACTTTTTGTAAAACCCAACAATGCTTGCTGCAGTTTCGCTCTTAATTGATCTGTTGCCTCGTCTCTTTTGCGCAATACTTCTTCAACTTCTTTTAATCGTTGTTCACGCTTTTGCAGATCGGCAGATAATTTATTGATCTCAGACGAACTGTTATTTCTGAGCGTGGTATAATTTGCATCTAGATCTCTGTATCTGTCGTTTAATGATGCAAGCTTTGCGTTTAAGCTAGCAGTATCAGCTTGCAATCTTTTCACACGTTGCTCTAGTGTTTCATTTGTAGTTTGGGCCTCAGACCATCCGCTATTTAAGGAATCTTGTTTTGCCAATAACGATTTATATTTTTTGGTAGATAACACGACACAAGAACTAAGCGTGCACACCACTAAGAAAAGCGCCAGTAAAAGATTTAGTTTTTTCATCTATGGATAAGTATAATTTATTTGGACGCTAATCTACGGCTTTTCGCAAAAATAAAATGAATGGCTGTACACGGATAAATGCATCAGTAAGCTTTTTTGTGATATCTTTCTTGAAAAAATCAGCTTCTTGGAGCGGATATATGGAAATAAAGCTCTTTAGTTTTAAATATTCGATCATTGGATGATCCACATCGTAGCCCTTGGGAGCCTTTTTTAAACTATCCTCTTTGCTTAAGTTAAACAATGTCTTGTAATTGTCATCCTCAATTATCGAAACAAACTCGTCTGCGTTATAATCAATTTCCTCCCTGATACTTTTTAGTACGGCAGCCTCTGGCATCCAAAATCCAACGCCAAAGAAACAGTTGTTAGGCTCTAAATGGATATAGTAACTCGGTGTCTTCGGTCCATAACCTTTCACGTCAAAGGCAATCCCAAAATTTTTTTTATAAGGTTCTTTGTTAGCGCTAAAACGTACATCGCGGTAAATTCTTAATAAGCACTTTTTCAGTGGTGTATCTGCAGAAAACTCAGGGTCTATCGTAGAAAAAGTCTGGATTAGGGGAGCGATAAAGTGAAATAAATCTTCTTTAGCAGCCTCATATTTATACTTATTAAGGGCAAACCACTCTCTATTGTTGTTATCAACAAGTTCTCTGAGGAAATCAAAAGTCGATTTTTTTAACATTTTTAATTTTAGAAAACCGTTAGCAAATTAGTCATTGCTACGAGCCACGGTTAGTTACCAAAAGGATTGGGCACATCCTTTTTCCGATAATTACGATACCAAAATACACCTACACCAACCAACAACACATAAGGAATAGCCAACAAATATAAAATACCAGTATTTAATCCTTTTCCTTGGCCATTTCCTTCTTTAATACTCATCTCTGCATTTGCAGAGCACATTGCACATTGGGCATTGACATCTGAGTGAATTAAAAAAGTAGAGAAAGTAATTAATATTATCACTAGTACCTTTTTCATAATCACAAAAATAACAAACTTGACCCATGATTCACTCATTTTTAAGTAAATATTATAACTCAGCAAGTACCAAACTATGCCCGACCCCATACTTCATCTAACCAGCCAATATTAAAAAATGTATCAATTTATAATTACACATTTAATACTTCTAAAAGCAAAAAACCCCTAGCGTTTGCTAGAGGTTTGTGTACTTAAATATGCGAGTTACCTAAAATTGCCAGCTAACCCAAGTCTTTGCATCTGCTACATTTACCATGTCCCAACGTTGTTGTGCATTAGTACCTGTTCTCGTCTGTATCAAATAATATCCTTCTGGTGTTGTATATTGTTGCAAATATCTTGAAAATGTTGCTGTTGCTGCTGCTGGAATAGTACCGAACGATCCTCCGCTAGATTTGAAAATTGCTATTCCGTCTTCTCCGATAGTTGTGATTAAACCAGGTCCATAACTCGTTGTTCCAACAATTCTTGCGTTATCGAATGTATTAGCACCTGCAAACGGAATAAAATTAATTTCCCTGTACCCTGCAAGGCTTTTTAAGCCTAGCGCATCATCAACGCCGTCTATATGAAATCCCAACAACGAAACAACCCAAGTACTACTTTTAGCCCATGCATACCATTTAGATCCAGAAGTTGGATCATACTTTAGGGGTGATTTAGCTTCCTTCACAATAATTTCAGAACCATCCGACAGTGATAACTTTACAGAGCCTGTTGCTGAATCGAACGCACTAGCCGTCAATCGAGCAATTTTATATTTTCCAAGAGTAACCGGTTTAAATAGTGTAATAGTTTTACCAACTGAAAAAAATGGGGATGATACTACTTTTAGCTGATCATTCTCTAGAGAAGTCAAAGTAATTGTGGTGCCTATAACATTAATGTCGTAGCTCACACCCTCTAATTCAAAACGTTTGAAATAGGTAAGAATTTTATTAATCTCTACTCCTACCTCATTGGTTCTAACGAAAGCATTGTCAACCTCTTGTTGAGACTTTGCTCGAATTAAAAATAAATTCGTACCATTTAAAACGCCTTTCATTTCAATTGTATCTTTTGCTACGCGATGAAATTCATACTCAAAATCAGCAGTAAAACCTTTACCAGAAGCCCCTCCAGCAACGCTTGCAGTTGGGTCGTTAATTAGATGTAGTGTTGAGTAGGTGTCGAAAATTAATGTTGGACTTTGCAAAGCCTTAATACGATAAGAGCTTTCCGCTGGAGGAGTACGATAATCCGCAGACATCACAACTCTATTCTTGTCATCAAATTTAAACTTAAAAATTGCCTGTAGGTCAGTACCTGTTAAGTAATAACCTATCCATCCAAACTCAGGCTCGGATAGTTCTTTAGTATAACCTTCTATGGTATTAGCTAGCCTAACATCGGGACTGTCCAAAATTGGCTCGTATGCTTTTTTACATGATGTAAAACCAAGTATAATCAGCAAAAAATATGTTAAATGTTTTTTCATATCAATGTGTTTTAGTCGTTAAAGAATCCCATATAAATATGATGTTGCGTCGTTTGTTTTAACCAGACCTCCGAGAATACTTTTCGATTGAGGTATGATATCATCAACCCAGCGAATTTTGAATTCTTGATCTCTGAAATAATTAATCAATGTTGGCATCAGAGCCTCTACCGACCTAGCATTTACAAAATTTGTTCCAGTTGTAGGCTGCGTTGCGTATTTAAAAGTACACACACCATCCACAATGTTTACATCAAAGTTAAAGTCGGCATTAATAGCAGTATTAGCTACTGGATTAACAATATTAACCCTTAAAGTTATCCTGTTGGCTGTGCTAAAAACCAATGAAATATTATCTATAAATCTAACTGGAGCAGCCGCTTTAATATTATTGTTGGCTGTATTAAAAGCGGTAAGAAACTTTGCGGATTGTTTAACAGCACGCTGAGGATTTATTGTTAGCGTGGTTACCGATCTGCCCGGGCCAACCAAAGTATGAAAATCAGGCGTTTGCGCCTGAGCTTCTATTGCAGCTTGGGTTTTAGCTTGCAGTTCAGCAAGATCTATTCCCCATTTTTCTTTTAAGTAGTCAATAACTATTGCCTTTTTTCTCAGCAATTTGCTTCTGGCTTCGGTATTTTGTTCGTATACACCTAACGCACTTCTTACCACAGCTCCATTACTTCCTAGCACAAATAAATTGTTAATCACGTTGTCAAAATTCGCTTCACCTCCTTCAACTAGCGTCGCCAACATTTCAACGAAATCATCGTCTTTTCCAGAACTCGCATATGGCGTGATAAAGCCCATGCTAAGCGCCTCAGCATTGCTCAGATTAAACCAAGTAGGCGTATAGGAACCAATCGATATTCTTTGAAATTCTGGGGTAAACGCAATATTTTGATGCAAAATATGCCCAAACTCATGGTGCATTGTATGTAATATTCGCCTAACAGCTCTTTTGTTTGTCTTATCAAAAGTGTTTAGATCAAGCATTATTATTTTACGACCAGCTTCAGCCTGTCCTAAGGTTATCGTTCCATCGGCATTGTGCGATGGACTGCCAGCCAAGTAAAACTGTTTTTGACTATATGTTTTAATAAAGTCTGCACCCTTTACTTCTATATAGGGATTGATCCAAGTCTGCTTAATGATATCCATTACTGGAATTACCAAATCTTCCTTAATAGGAACAACCGTCTTATAGATCTCAGATAGCTCGCTCCTATCCCATTTATATTTTACCTCGATATTAAATGGCTTTGTATAATTGTCGTAAATCCATTGATCTAATGAACTTTTAGCCCATTTATCTCCACCTAGACCTACGATATCGTCCGTTAGGACTTCCTTTTTTTTACATGAGGCCACTACCAAACTTGATAAAGCCAACATTGATACATATAATAATTTCTTTTTCATATTCTTATGTTTAACTATCTCGGATTAGGTTCTAAACCGATTGCTTGTGCGTCTTGTGGTATTTGTAATATTTTCCGCGGGTCGTCAGCACTTATTGAAATTCTATATTTTCCATCAACGCTGTTGTGCTCAAAAGCAATTTTATGGCGAAGGATATCAAACCATCTCATGCCTTCATGGATATATTCAATTCTTTTGAATTGCAAGATCGAATTAATTAGTGCTTGTTGCACTGGTTGTCCGGCGAAAAACGCTGTAGCCTTTACTTCTGTAAACTTATCGTTGGTAGCAGAATAATTGGCTAATCGTTTAGAGAGGAAAGCATCAATATCTGCTAATGCTGCCGCATTGTTCCCTAACATCACGTTAGCCTCGGCTCGGTTAAACAGCACTTCTTCTGTGGTTAACAAAGGAACCATGTTGTAGCCATCACCAAAGTTTGCGCTAATAGAAGGTTTTACAAAGTGTTCTCTAAACTTTGGAATATTTCTACTAGCCTCAGTATTACCATATATCTGGTTTGCAACTGCGAAGGTTTTGCGAGCCGGATTGGCGCTTGAACTCGTGAGGATATTCAAGACGTTATTATTAAGGGCATAAGTGTAAACATAATAACTTCTACCCCAATATGAATTAGTCTCCGCAAGCAATAAATTAGCTGGCTCTGTGGAATTTGTGTAGATAGCCTGTAACTCATAATATCCCAAGGTCATATATAACGCATTCCAATTCCTGAGATTGTTTACGATTACTGCTGTCGGAAATACTTTGTCTGCATGTTCGATAACTTTAGCATAATCTTTTTTAAACAAGTAAAAACGCGTAGCGAACGCATTTGCTGCTCGTACAGTAAAATGATATTTCGGAATTCTATACGACTCATCGTTAATCAAAGGCAAGCCTTCTAATAAATCTTTCTCAATATTTGTATAAACACTCTCCACTGTACCTCTAGTATAATTTCCTTCTACAGATTTTTGAGCGTCTTTCACATAAGGAATACCCAAATCTGTAGCAGCAGTGGTAGCATCATAGGTTTTAGCAAAAAAAGTAACCAACATAAAATGAGCGTATGCTCTCGCCACTAATGCCTCGCCTCTTGCTGCTTTATAACTCTCAGGATTGTCAGCCTTTTCGATCGCCTCCAGAGCGTAATTAGCGGCTGCAATTGCCTTATAACAAGCATTCCAATAAAATGGTGGTGTATCTTCACTTTGTGGATCAACCTGGTCTCTGAATGTCCATGGATAGAAATTAGGGATTTCCTCTCTGAAAGTACCTTTATCTCCCGCCATATCGCTCATTGATTCCGCAAAGGTGATATAATTTGCTTTCGGATACGCATTAGCCAATAACTCAGTAACTTTGATTTCGTTATTCAATTCCGTTCGATCATCTGGTTGATGTTCAAGAAATTTCTTACAGCCTGTGCTCAAGAAAAGCAATGCGCAAACTGAAAATATATAAATGTTCTTCGTTTTCATAATACTCAATTTAAAATCCAACTTTTAGAGATAATGTATACTGTTTAGGAATAGGCAAGGCAACACCTCCAGAAGCAAAAAACTCTGGATCTTGGCCTCGCAATTTTTTGTCAGAATGTATTAGCCAAAAATTGTTAGCTGCCAATGTTAATGAAGTTGTGCTTGCGCCAATTTTTCTTGCAAACCTCTCGGCAAGATTATAGGATAGCGTAACCTGCTTTAGTCTAATAAACCCTCCGTCGGCAATTCTTGTAGTTGAGTAGTTATATGCATTGTAAGGATAGCCATCCATAAACAATGTGTTAAAGTCACTCAAAATCGAAGGAATATTTGTAACGGCCTCGTCGCCAGGCATCGTCCATCTATCTTTAAATTCCTCCGGTAAAGCGTCTAGATCCGTGTAACTACCTCTAAAAACCGGATTTAACCGTATCTTATTTCCAGCAGAAAAAGTAAACAACGTGCCCAGCGTAAAGTTTTTGAAGCTCACTGTATTGTAAAAACCGCCGGTTAGTTTTGGATCGGTAGGACCTTCATACTTCAAGTACTGTGTTTCCAAGCTCTGAACGTTTACTTCGGTGGACACCTCTCCAAGCTCATTGATAAACTTAGGAAATCCTTTTTCCCCATCTAGCCCTTGAAAATCTAAAGAATATAAGCCTCTATAGGGTTTACCCTCTTGTGGTCCACCATCTCCTACGGTTAAATCAAAAATACTTTTCTTTCCTGATAGCTTGGTTACTTTGTTTACGTTATAACCAAAGTTAAAATTACTTCTCCAGTTCCAATCTTTGCTTTTAATGATAGGGCCACTTAAAGTGACTTCGAGACCTTTGGAATTCATGTCCGCGTAATTTGCGGTAGTAATAAACTGGCCACCAATACCCGAAGTTCTTAATGGGCTAATCAGATCGAATCCATTTCTATTATAGACATCAACGGTTAAACTTAGTTTGTCCTTAAAGAAACCTAAATCCAATCCTAGATTTGTTTCATATTGCTTCTCCCAAGTCAAATCAGCGTTCTCAATATAATCGATATTCATTACCGATTCTAACTCATGTAGGTATGGTCTAAGTGAAGTTGCATTTCTTAGTACTAAAGCAGAGTTGGTGGCTCTTCCCAACGAGGCCGTTAAACCATATGTTGCACGAATAGATGCTCTATTTAAAACTTTCGAAACTTTTGACGACTCAAAGAATGCCTCTCTATCGATATTCCATGCTCCTGAAATGTTCCAAGTAGGCAGCCACCTAGCATTCGCAGATTTTCCTAATTGGTTAGATCCATCATACCTTGCAGTTGCATTAATAGAATATTTTCCGTCATAAGAGTAAGCCCCGCGTGCCATAAATGCCGCAAAACGATCGTAGTTATTATTCATAGAGTAATAGTTAAGATTGCTTAATACCGCTTGCTTTACGATATTAGGGTCTACAAATGGAACGCCACCTTTATCGTACTGGTAGCCATAACCTAGCCCGGTTCTAGTTTGGCGACTAGCGGTTCTAGTTTCTTGAAAAGCATAAAAGTTTACCAAATGCTTTTCGTTAAAAGTGTTATCGTACTCAATAGAAGTTCTCACCATGTAGGATTTCAAAAAATCATCGTTGGTATTGTAAAATCCGCCATATGGTAGCACAACTATACCTGGCTCTTCTGGATGTTCAGGATCTCTAAATAAAAACCTGTTGGCTTCATTGGTAAACGAATCATCATTGGCTCGGTAAGCGTTTGCCATATTAGAATTTTCCCTAATCTTATGTTCATTACCACTTTTTACATATCTATAGGCCCCTAAAACATCAACAGTTAGTTTTTTATTGATCTTATAACCTAAACCTCCTTGAAGTTTAAAATCAAGCATACTAAGGTCTAGCGTGTTATTTTCTAATTCATCCAAAATATTAAAGTTTGCCAAATTTCTAGTAAAGCTTTCTCGCTTTCCATTCTCATCGTAAGCAGTTAATGCTCTACTGGTATTTAAGGCGTAGCTATATGGGTTGATATCGAAATCTCTAGAAAATGTTCCTTCAACTGGATTGCTAGTTCTCCCAATTGTGCCTGGTGCCATTTGATTTCTAATAGAGCCTGTTGTGATAAATTTAGCCGTAAATTTCTCAGACAATTTAAACGTACCATTTACATTCGCCGTATAACGTTCTACGTTATTACCAGTTGCCCAGCCGTTATCATTTAAGTAACTTGTAGAAAAATATAGCTGGGATTTTTCTGTACCACCTTGTATACCTATAGAATGCTCTTGCATAAACGAGTTCTTAAATAATACGTCAAACCAATCGGTATTTGCTAAGGCGTACCTAGATAAAAACTTTCCTCTCGCTTCAGGCGTATTTTCTAATCCAAACGAGCCATTGGTGGCATCGTAAGAATTAATTAAATGTGCCATTCTGGTATATATACCTCCATTAATTGCACGAGAAGCCGTAGCAAAATCTAGGAACCCCTTTCTTTCCAACTCTGAGTATACAGACATTTGGTCAGAAGAGTTCATGATGTTAAAGGTGTTATATGATGGTTTAAGATAGGTAGAAAAGTTTCCTGTATAGGTTACTAGTGTATTCCCAATACGTCCCTTTTTAGTGGTAATTACAACCACACCATTCATCGCTCTTGCACCATATTGTGCCGTTGCTGCTGCATCTTTTAGAATATTGAAACTCTCAATGTCATCAGCATTTAAGCCAGCAACTGAGGAACCAACTAAGGTACTAATATCTCCCGTAGAAAGTTGTTCATTAGAGATATTTACGACATCTTCAAGAATAACTCCATCAATTACCCATAAAGGTTTATTATCACCAGTGATAGAGGTAGCACCTCTAACACGAACTTTGGGAGCTGCTCCAAAAGTGCCAGAAACGTTTTGTACAGATACCCCTGCAGCTTTACCTTCAAGCATCCTGCTCACGTCAACAATTCCATCTTGTTTTACATCTGAGCCTTTCAACGCGGTTGCAGAGCCTGTAAACAACTTCTTGTTAAGATTTTGATAGCCAGTCGAAACAATATTCACTTCGCTCAACTGATTAGCATCTTCTTCAAGTGTTACATCAATTCTAGTTCTGCCCGACACCTTCATCTCGATGGCTTTGTAGCCCACAAACCGGAACACTAATGTAGCATTCTCCGGTACATTAATCTGATACTCACCTTTTTCATTAGTCGCAACAATTTGACTGGTGCCTTTTACCAAAATGCTCACACCAGGAATTGGCAAACCATCTTTTTTATCTCTAACAACACCCGACACTCTAACATCAGCAACCGAGTTAGATACGACGTTGCTTTTGATAACAATCATCTTATCCTCGATTGTATAACTTAAGTTTTTTCCCGCTAAAGCTTTTTCTAGTACTTCATTTACTGAAGCATTGACAAAGCCTGCAGGAACTAAGGACATGCTATTAACCTTAGATGTGGAAACTAAAACATCGTAGCCTCCTTGGTTTTTTAGTTCTTTAATAATACGCTCTAGGGTAACACTTTTCTCCCGAATAGTGATCGATTGAGCAAAGGAACTTGCATTCACTTGAATAACAGCGATGAGTATTATCGTCGTCGCTATTCTTGTAACAAATAAAAATTTGGGCAACCAAGAAACTCGGCTACTACCCATTTGGAAATAGTTCTTAAACATTTTCGATAGTCTGTTTTTTGTTTGATGCACTTTCCTTAAAATATTTAGGAAGCCACATCTAAAACACGATAAATAATTGATTGATGTTCGTAATTGTACGCAAGACGCGGTATTACCGATTGGGTTTAACATTTACTGTTAACCTAATGGTACAAGTACAATTTGATAGGTCAGTTTTTTCTCATAGGTTGGTTTTGGTAGATAGGTTATAATTTTAGGTTCATTTTATTTCGTCACTTTTAACTTTATGCACTATAATTTTGTTGCGATTGATCACAAATTTTACATCCCCAGTAAGCTCAAACTTTCTGAGTATTTGAGAAAGGCTCTCTTCTCTACTCACAATACCATAATAAACGACTTCTTTAGCTTGAACATCAGCGTACTCGACGTCCATACTGTACCATCTTGATAAGCGTTTCATAATATCTTCTTGCCTCTCGTTATTGAACAAGAAATATCCATTTTTCCAATCCAAAGCATCTTCTACATCTACTTTTTCAATCTTTATGCCATTTGCGCTCATTGAAGAACGCTCCCCTGGTTTCAAAATAGCTGTGTTACTGTTAAGTAAAGACGACACTCTGACACTCCCCTCCATTAGCGTGGTGCCTACAACGTCATTGTTATATGCACTGACGCAAAATTTAGTACCCAACACTTCTAGTGCCTGTTTATCTGTTTTGACGATAAAGGGTCTACTTTTATCCTTCGCAACTTCGAAGTAAGCTTCACCTTGCAGCACAAGATCTCTACTCTCTTTAGAGAAGGCCACGGGATAGGTTAATGAGCTTTCTGCATTTAGCCAAACTTGGGTGCCATCGGGCAATTTTACTTGCCACATTCCTCCTTTTGGAGTCTCTATTGTATTACTGCTCACTTCAGAGGTATGTTGTTCGCTTTCTACAATCTGGTAAACAATTTGCCCGTCAGCAGTTTTACTAATTTGAACACCTTCTTCTAGCGCAAGCTCTCCTTGCAATGCGTCGCTTAACACTACCTTTTTGCCATTTGCCAGCGTAAGTGTTGCTAGATTACCGTTAAGCGTTGCCTCTAAATTACCTGCGGAAATGTGTTGGACATTTACATCATCAGCCTGATAAACCTGATAAATAGCAAGCGTTAGTGTGCTGAAAATTAAAATTGCTGCTACCCATCTAAAGAGTGGAGATTTGAAAAATGATCGATGTCGATCCTTAATAGGCCTATTTTCAGATTCTTGTTCTTGGGAAAGAACCAATCGATTTTTAAAAGAAGTGCTTGAATGAGCGAAATCAAAACGTTGTAGCTTGCTCAATTTAGATGACGCGAGCCAAATAGACTCCAAATCCCGATATAATTGATCGTTCGTCCTAGATTGAGACCTAAAGCGTTCGATCTCGTTTTTTGAGATCGAATCACTAGGGTCATTAAAATAGGTAGATGTTAATTGGTATATATCTCGTTGATTTTTGCTCAAACCGTTTGTCTTTATCTTTCTTCTAAGACAATACAAGGACCAAATTCCCCTAAATATTTTTTTATTTTTTTAAAAAAAGGCTAAAAGCGACAATGCTTTCGATAAGGTTGGGCCGTTAACGGGCTTCGTACCCATTTTATCTTTGAGTATTTTTAAAGCATTAGCCACGTGGTTTTCCACGGTCCTTTCAGAAATACCCAGTTGCAAAGCGATGTCTTTGTATTTCAACCCATCAAACCGAGCCAACTTAAAAACTTCCTTGCATTTAGTAGGCAACTTATCAATCTCTTCATATAAACGAAGTACAAGTTCATGCTCCTCATCCGCTTCCTGGATATAACTTTGCGTTAAATCTGCAGCAATATTTTGATGATGATTATCGACGTTTTTTTGTCGCTTTAAATAGTTGATTGAAGCATTAATGACAGCACGATATAAGTATGATTTGATGGAATTAATTGCAGACAAGTCATCTGCCTTCTCCCAAATTTTGAGAAAAACCTCTTGAACTATCTCTTCAGCAACACTTAAATCTTTAACATACCTATCACTCTCAAGAATGAGTTTTCGAAAAAAGAAATTGTACAAGTCACTAAATGCCGATACGTTGCCG
The DNA here is from genome assembly GCA_045629525.1 of Pedobacter sp. Taxonomy (GTDB): domain Bacteria; phylum Bacteroidota; class Bacteroidia; order Sphingobacteriales; family Sphingobacteriaceae; genus Pedobacter. Next base: position 65,281 of record JAZQRH010000020.1, on the reverse strand, counting down.
TCGGCTACTATTTGCTTAATATCTGGTGACGTGTTCTTTAATCGCAAAACCTTTAACTAGTTAATGCAATATAAGAATTTTAAAGAACAATAGCGGATAACGAGCGGCGGACTGTTGCCGCTAATAGGCTAATGCTGATAATATGGTGCGATCATCAGATAGACAATCACTCCGGTGATAGCCACGTAAAGCCACAACGGAAAAGCAATTTTAGCAATTTTACGATGCCTATCGAAGCGTTGCGCAAGGGCTCGAACATAGGTAACTAGTACCAACGGAATAATGATGATGGAAAGTAATATGTGCGAAATAAGAATGAAAAAGTAAACATACCTGATGCTGCCTACCCCTCCGAAACTTGTAGAATCCGCGGTCATGTGGTAGGCTACGTACATCCCTAAGAAAAGCACTGAAAGCACAATCGCGAAAGTCATTAATCGTTCATGAAGTAGGCGCCTTCCGTTTTTAATTGCCAAAACTGCAGCCACTAGCACAACTGCCGTTAACCCATTTATACTCGCATAAATTGGTGGCAAGAAGCTTAAAGGTTCAACATTGTAGCCAAAATCCTTAAGTTTTACACCAAACAATATAGCAACAACTACTGGTATGGCTATAGAAAGCACAACTATCCACTTGTTATATTTCTGTTCTATTGAACTACTCATGTTTTTATAGATTTTTTTGGAATTATCTTCCGTCTTTAATATTTCTTAATTCTTCCGCGATTAGAACTTTTATCTCATCATCAAGCTTAGAAACATCCTCCGCATTTGTTGATTCGTAAAAGCCTCTAATTCTATGCTTACTATCAAGCAGTACCATTTTATTACTATGTGTAAATTTAGAGCTTGTTGAACCGCTGCTTTCAACAACGTCTAGCAACAAAGAGTTGCGAACCAAGCCTGTTATTTGATCGGCACTGCCTCTTAATAAGTCCCAGTGCTGAGGAACCGCTTTCATGCTACTTGCCAAGGCTGCCAGTGTATCTGAAGGTTCTGTTGGGTCAACGCTTAGGCTTGCTAAGCGAACCATCGGATTGTTATGGTATAATGAAGAAAAACCTTGCATTGTCTTTAATGCTACTCTTACACCTTCGGTGGTGGCATTTGAGTAGAATAAATTCACCACTACCACTTTTCCTTTCCAAGCAGAGAGGTTTACTGTATCTCCAGTTTGGTTAACTAAAGTAAAATCGGCAATGGTGTGATAAATAGTGTCAGGAACTTTAACACCTCTTACAGAATGAAAAGTATTTGCTACGACTTTAGGGCCAAAAAATGCTAAAGGTTTATATCTGTTTTTACCTTGATCCTGTAGTAAATAATACAAAAATCCTGGCATCACTAAAATAGCGGCCAGGATTAATATAGTTTTTAACTTTTTATTAGTTGAACTTCCGTTCCTCATTACTTATTAGGGTAAATAGGATGTTCTCTAAAGTGTTCTAATAGATAGTCGCCTTCAATTAACATCAATACAATGAAGTAGATAATGAAGATAAACACGATAGAACAGCTAATAATAAAGCCCTTTTTCTCGAATTTTAAGTGCATAAAGAATGCAACAATGTAATAGGCTTTAATTAAAGTAAGAACAACGTAGAACGCATAAAGCATCGGTCCTTTTTCAACTATTCCCCAGTGGTGAACGAAACCCAAAGCCACTAAAAACTCTACGCCTGTTAACCCTAAAAGGATAAAAAATACGTTCCAAATTGCTTTTTTGTCCATGCCCGCTCCATGAGCGTCATGTGTATCTAATGTATGATCGTGGTGTGCCATTTTTTCTTTGAATGAAATGATTTTGTAATTATATTAAGTAGAAGAAGGTAAATACAAATACCCAAACTAAATCTACAAAGTGCCAGTATAAACCAACTTTCTCTACCATTAAATAGCTACCTCTTTTCTCGAAAGTATTGTTTAACACCATACCTAAAATAATGATGTTTAAAATGATACCTATAGTTACGTGGAAACCGTGGAAACCCGTAATGGTAAAGAAAAGGTTAGAGAACTGCAATGCAGCTGTATAAGAAATATCTTTAGTAAAATATGGTTGCAGTGCAGCCGTAATTTCTGTAGCATCTGTTAAACCTGTAGCTGGATTTTGACCAAACCAGAAACCTAAGTGGTGTAAGTGAGACCATTCTAATGCTTGACAGCCAACGAAAGCTATACCGCCAAGGATGGTCCAAATCATCCATTTAACTACTTCCTTTTTCGCATTGCGATGTCCGGCATCTACCGCCAACACCATCGTTACTGAAGACATAATCAAAATGAACGTCATTATACCAACAAATACCAAAGGTTGACCTGAGTCTGCTATGCCTGGGATAGATTGAAAAATCTTATCAGCATCGATCCATGTAGGTTGCGCAAATTTTTGAGCTCCATAATAAATCAAAAATGATGAAAACGTAAATGCGTCGGACACTAGGAAAAACCACATCATGATTTTACCATATTCCATTGACCACGGCTCACGGCCACCAGTCCATGCGGTGTCTTTAACTTGGTCTAATTTCGATAATGAATCCATTTAAAAATATAGTATAATTGTTTTGTTAAAAATTATCTGTTCAAAAGTAAAAAAACATATAGATAAATCCATAGAATATCTATAAAATGCCAAAATATTGAGGCAATATCTTGACGAAATATGGCTTTATCTTGAGGTATTTTTCCGTAGTTACCTAGCAACGCTGCGGTGATGAAGCCCAAACCGCCTACAATGTGTACCAAGTGCAAAAAAGCTAGTACGTAGATCATTGAAATGGCAGCATTGTTATTCACAAATGTAGCTCCAGTATTTACTAAACTGCCTGCTGCCGAGAATTGCAAATAGGCGAATACCAATGCAAAAGTAAAAGTTAACCACAGGAACAAACGTTGTTTAGCGAATTGTTGCTTTCGCAAGGAACGCTTGGCTAAAACTAACGCGATGCTACTAATTACAAGTACCACAGTACTGTACATAAATGCATCTGGCAAAACCAAGCCATGGCCTTTTCCTTTGGAAGCTTCGAACACTAAATAATAACTTGTAAAGCCACCAAACATAATGGTTGATGACACTACGAAGAGCCAAACCAAAAATTTCTTTGCCTTGTAACTTACTGCTAATTCTTCTTGTTGTATTGTACTCACTATTTCTAAACTATTAAATCAAACAATAAAACCAACTGCACTAACGGCAGATATAAAAACGAGCAAAACATCACTTTTCTAGCGCTTTCCAAGTCGAGTTTACGCACCAACTGGTAAGCGTACCAACAAAAGAATAAGCCAATAATGATGGATACGATAGCGATGTAATACCCTCCAAAACCATAAATGGTTGGCAACAAACTTACTGGAATAGCAATGATAGTGCTTGCCAAAATGAACACGGCACTTGTTCTGTCTGTTTGCTTTGTGGGTAATAACCTAAATCCAGCTTTGCTGTAATCTTCATCTAATACCCAAGCGATAGCCCAAAAGTGAGGAAATTGCCACACAAACTGAACCAAAAATAAGATGATAGCAATGGCGTAATCTTGTGGCACATACCCTACCGGAGAATGACCTATAGCAGCTAAATAACCGATAAGAGGTGGTAGAGCGCCCGGAATAGCCCCAACAAATACCGCAATTGGGGATTTTCTTTTTAATGGCGTATATGCAAAGGCATAAAGCAGAATTGAAAACACAGAAATTAAACCTGTCTCCAGGTTTAGCTTACCCAATAACCAGGTGCCTAAAACACCCATCACTAAACCTGACACTAAACCCTGACCTGTAGTCATTCGACCAGCAGGCATAGGTCTATCTTTGGTTCTAGTCATCAACTTATCTAAGTCAACTTCTATAATTTCATTAAAGCAATTTGCTGCTCCTGTAACCAAGAAACCACCAATTATTAATATTAGCCAGTTCCCCCAGTTAACATCGTCGATAATTGCTCGCTCTATTTGAATTTTAGAACCAATTAAAAATGTAACTGAAGCCGAAAACACGACCAAAAATGTTAGTCGGAATTTAATAAGCTTCGAGAAATCTGAAAAAAACTGTTTCAATTTTTAATCATTATATGGTTTTATAGGTTTTAGTCCTATACACCAGTAAGTATAAATAATACTGCAAGGAGAACATAATTGTTGAGAACAAGATATGTACAACTTGCATGTACGGTGGTAAAGCAAAATACGATAACACCAAGCCGGAAACTATTTGAATAGCTAAAACCGCCATCAAATAATTTGCAGTAACTAAAGGCCAGCCTTTACCGCTAAACCTATCCATCACCATTTTATAAATTACAAAATTAACGATCACCACTAATATTGCTAAATCCCTATGGTAATTAAACACATCACCAATTTTCGCTATCCAAGTATCGCGAGCATTGTATTGTAAACTTTTGGAAATCGTATCTATCGCTTCCCTAACTTCAGTGCCCAATACTATTTGCAAAACCGAAAGCGCTATAGAGCATAGTATAGCTAATTTTAGCCATGGCAAGCGAGACATGACAACACTTGGTTCTTTGTAAAGTTGCTTAGCATAATGATAGGTATAAATCAATATGGTCAAAATGACTAGTGCTAATAGCATATGTACTGTTACTACCCATTGTGTTAAATTTGTAGAAACTACTATTGAGCCTAGCCAAGCCTGATAACCAACCACCACAATGTTAAGCCAACTTAATACCACTAAACGTGTTGCTTTTTTTCGATAAACAAAGGAAAAATAAGCCGTGAGTAGTAAAAAGACTCCTAATACTGCTCCTGTAAGTCGGTTAATGTACTCCGTCCATGTTTTAACGGCATTAAACTCTTCATGCACCAAAATAGATTGATCGTTTCTGATACTATCTGCTAGATGATGCTTACCCATACTTTCCAAGTACTTCGCAAACTTTTCGTTTTTTTTCTTCCTGCCTTCTATAAACTTTGTTTCGTAATCCGCTGGAAGTTGACTAACTGATGTTGGAGGAATATATTGATCGAAACATTTTGGCCAGTCTGGACAACCCATACCCGAACCCGTACTTCTAACAACTCCTCCGGCCAAAATAACTACAAATGTAGCGATGATGGTGATAAAATTTATTCTAATAAATCTACTTTCCGCTTTCGTAATCATTGACTTGTGATAGATTTATAAAAATAAGGTACCTGTAAGTGATTTAACACATTGCAGATACCTTATTACATATTTTGGACAAAGTTTAAAGTGGATAATTATCCTTGCACTTTATTCTTTGCTTCCCATTCTAATTGAATACGTTCCGCTTCTTCATTCCCTTCAAAATCGTGAGGCAAATTAGAGCTCATTGTAGCTGAGAAAGGAACAGTTTGAGGAATGAAATCTTCCGCTGCGCCTGGCTTGCTATAATCATATGGCCAACGATATACTGTAGGGATTTCTCCTGGCCAGTTACCGTGAAGGCGTTCAACAGGGGTTGTCCATTCTAAAGTATTTGCTTCCCAAGGGTTTTGCGTCGCTTTTTTACCTCTAAAAATTGAATAGAAGAAGTTGAATAAGAAAGCAACTTGCGCTAAAGCCGCAATAATTGCCGCCCAAGTAACGAATACGTTTACAGTTAACCACTTGTTCATGAATTCGAACTCAGTAAATGCATAATATCTACGTGGTACACCATCTAAACCTAAGAAGTGTAGCGGGAAGAATACCAAGTATGCACAAATAAAGGTTAACCAGAAGTGTAAATAAGCCAACTTCGGATCCATTAATCTACCGAACATTTTTGGAAACCAGTGATACACACCAGCTAACATACCAAAAATAGCAGCAGAACCCATTACCAAGTGAAAGTGAGCAACTACGAAGTAAGTATCGTGTAAGTTAATATCTAATGAAGCATTACCTAAGAAGATACCAGTTAAACCACCAGAGATAAAGAATGACACTAAACCGATGGCAAATAACATTGCTGGGGTAAAACGAATATTACCTCTCCAAAGCGTTGCTAAATAGTTAAAGGTTTTTACAGCTGATGGTACCGCAATAATTAAAGTGGTAATCATAAATACGCCACCTAATAACGGATTCATACCGGTAACAAACATATGGTGACCCCAAACGATAAATGATAATACTGTAATACCAATTAACGAGTAAACCATTGCGTGGTAGCCAAAGATTGGTTTTCTTGAATTTACAGAGATAATTTCTGAAGAAATACCCAAAGCTGGCATAATTACAATATATACCTCTGGGTGACCCAAGAACCAGAATAAGTGTTGCCATAAAATTGGCGAACCACCTTCATTTGGTAGAATTTCTGTACCGAAAACTAAATCGGATAAGTAGAACGATGTACCGAAACTACGGTCGAAGATTAGTAGCACCACACCAGCAACCAATACCGGGAAAGATAAGATACCTAATATTGCTGTTAAAAACAAAGCCCAGATAGTTAAAGGCATTTTCCAAAGGTCCATACCTTTGGTACGCATATTAAGAATCGTAGCTACATAATTTAAACTACCCATTAATGACGATGCTACGAAAATAACCATGGCAATTAACCACAAGGTCATCCCTATTCCTGAACCCGGCATTGCCTTTGGTACAGCAGAAAGCGGTGGATATATAGTCCAACCAGCTGCTGCAGGTCCCGTTTGGGTAAAGAATGATGCCATCATGATGATACATGCTACTAAGAAAAACCAGTAAGAAAGCATGTTCATGAAAGGCGAAGCCATATCCCTAGCGCCAATCTGTAAAGGAATTAATAAGTTACTAAAAGTACCACTTAAACCCGCAGTTAATACAAAGAATACCATGATGGTACCGTGTATGGTAACTAACGCCAAGAAAAAGTCGGGTTTTATTCTTCCACCTTCAGCCCATTTACCTAAAAATGTCTCTAACAAAGGAAAACTTTTGTCTGGCCAAGCTAACTGAAGTCTAAATAAAATAGATAGAACCATGGCAATAACAGCCATGATGATACCAGTTATTAAAAACTGTTTGGCAATCATTTTATGGTCTTGACTAAATACGTATTTAGTTAAGAACGTTTCATGGTGATGGCCATGACCATGATCGTCGTGATGAGTATCGTGTATTGATATTGTTGACATAATAAGGTTTTTCCAGTATTATTATTTTTTTAAAGCTAATTGGTTATTCACATCTACTTGCACTTTCGCAGTAGTCGCAGCGGTATCAACAGCTACAGCCTCTTCAGCCTCAGCAACAACTGGCAAGTTAAATGCTTTTCTCAAGTCGTTAGTTAAATACGGAGTACGTTCAGCCAACCACTCTTTATATTCTTGTTCGCTAACTACTCTTACATTCTTTTGCATGTTAAAGTGATTCGTTCCGCAAATTTTAGAACATAATAACACGTAGTTAAACTTCGGATCGTTTGTTTTAGCCTTCATCTCCTCAGTAGTTATGGTTGGTGTAAATTCAAAATATGAAGTCATACCTGGTACTGTATTTAACTGAACCCTGAAGTGAGGTAGGTAAAAACTATGAATAACATCTTTACTGCTTAAGATAAAACGTACTGGTTTGTTAACCGGAATTACAATTTCATCCGCTACTAAATCGTCAATACTATTTTTATCATTAAAATCGATACCTAAAGCATTGATAGCAGTAATTAATTTATAATTTTTCTTACCCACAATAGCATCTTGACCTGCATAACGCACATCCCATTGGAATTGAGACGAAGTCACCTCAATGCTAATTGGTCTGTTGTTGGCATCTTCTGCTTTATAGAAAATTGATCTCCAGGTTAAGAAACCTTTTAATACCAATACTGTTAAAACTAAAGCTGGAACGATAGTCCAAATTTTCTCGATAGTATTGTTATGCGGGTAATAATATGCTTTTCTATTACCGTTGTGTCTATAGACATAAGCAAACACAAACAGAAAAATGTGTGTTACAATGAAAACAATTGTAGTGATGATTAATGTCAGATTAAACATCTCATCAATCTTAACACCATGTTCAGAAGCCGCCTCTGGCAAAATCATGCTTCCGTGAACTGTATACTCCCAATAAACACCGTACAAACCAACAATTAGGAATAATGCAAATAACACCGCGTTGATAGTGTTCCAATTTATTCCCTCTGGTTTACCCTGAGTTTCGCGAGTGAGTTCATATACTTTTAATGCTTTTCCTACAATTGCAATGAATAGACACAAAAGCAAGAACAACAACACGTAAAACACTGCTGTTTTATGTATAGGACCCATATCTACAGGCTTAGCCATAGTGGCCGCTGCATCTTGAGCGAAGGCATTAACACTAGAGAATACAGTAAATAATACTGCTAGTGTTGCCATTGTTTTATTAACTATTAATTTTCTTAAACTCATTTTCTTAAAAGTAGTACGATGTACCGTAGTTATTACTTATATAATGTAAACCGTAGATTATAAATGGTGATTTAAACTTTCCTGTAAAAACGGGTGATTTTTAGCTACAAGTGGTTTTTTAGCCAACGCACCTAATACCGTGAAAGTAAATAACCCTACAAAACCTAATGCAATTCCAATTTCTAAGATGCCAAAACCACTACCGCTTTGTGTGCCAAACTCAAATATACCTGGCATAATCATTTGGTAATAATCTACCCAGTGACCACATAAAACTATGATAGAAACCGTAAGCAAAATGTTTTCGCTTCTTTTGTTATCACGATCCATTAATAATAATAGCGGTGCTAAGAAGTTTAATACTAAGTTTAAGTAAAACCAAAACTCGTAGCTGTTAAATCTTTTGTAGAAATAAACAGTTTCTTCTGACATGTTTGCGTAGTAAATCAATAAGAACTGAGCAAACCATACGTAAGTCCAGAAAATTGAGAAACCGAAGATAAACTGACCTAAGTTGTGTAAGTGGCTATTGTTAACCCAACTCATATAACCAGCTTTTCTTAGCAAGATTACAATAATTGCAATAGCTGCTAAACAACTTACCCACATTGCTGCAAAGTTATACCAACCAAACATCGTTGAGAACCAGTGTGCTTCAATCGACATGATCGTATCGAAAGCGAAAACTGGAGTGGTAAAACCGTAAATTACTAAGAAGATACATGAGTATTTAAAGCTCTTGCGGTATGATTCTAAACCACCTGTTAAGTCTTCGTTATACGACCACTTTGTGATAAAGTATGCAAATATTGAATATGAACCTAGAAACAAGAACTGTCTTGCCATGAAGAAAGGAATGTTTAAGAACACCGCTTTCCCAGCAATAAGTTTATCGTATTTAGGGCCACCTTCTACCAACAACTCTGGATCTGCCCAATGGTGGTAAAGGTTGTGTGTGTATAAGCCTAAGCCCATTACCACAATTAAAATAATTGCAGCCAATGGCAACGCTTTTGCCATAGCTTGTGGTACACGTAAAATAGACGCCGACCACCCAGCTTGTGCAACAAATTGAACAGCTAAAAAGAAAGCTCCAGACATACATACACAAGCGAAGTAGTATGCCATCAATAATAGATTGCCGTAAGTACGTTCGTGTGTAACATGATCGCTGTTAAGGAATAAGCCGTAAGCAATTGTTAGTACGCCGATAACGATACCGACAATGCTTAGCATTTTTACTTTTCCTGTAAACTCAAATTGTTCACTTAAATTATAATGATGAGTTCCCATTTATATCTGCTTTTCTTATTGATTTTTTTGTAATTGTTGAACATACATCACTACTTTCCATCTCTCGTCTGGGCTAAGTTGTGAAGCATGAGATCCCATTGCATTTAAACCATACATAATGGTATGATAAATTTTTCCAGCTGGCATATCTTGCATTAAACCACCACGAGATGACATTGCATCTGCACCGTAATATGCTGGAACTCCAGAAATACCTTTATCTAAAGTAACAATATGTCCTTGTCCGTCGCCTTTATCGCCGTGGCATGGAGCACAGAAAACTGCATATAAATGCTTGCCGCTAACCAAGTGTGCTTCCGTTAATGCTAACGGATTAACTAGAGCTGCAGAAGCCTCATATCCTTCTTTTGAATTTGGATACTCGTATCTGATATAATCCACAGGCTTTGTGTTAGCCGGTGGTGTTTGTGACGTAGCCCCATTTGCAAAATTTTTGTTTGGCTGATCTTGATTGTAAGCAATCGGATCATACATGTTTCTTGCAAATTCTAAACCTGTACTTTTATTATTGTTACAGGCAGAAAGCATTGCCACAGAAGCCAATAAGCCAAATGCTCCTAAAACAATTCTATTCTTATTCATAGCTAATATACTTCCTTTCATTATGCTTAACTTCTATAGCACCTGCACCTTTTAAAAGTTCGTCAATTTTTTCATGTTCAACATTTTGTTTAGCATCTATTGCAATTACAAAACGATCGTCTGTAGCTCTTAAATCCATTACTCTTGGAGCCCTTCCTGGGAATAAGTGAGTAGATGCATAATACGAACCTACTAGACCAAAAGCACAAAATAAAATCGTTAACTCGAACGTAATTGGAATAAAATCTGGTAATGCAAAATGCGTCTTACCACCAATGTTAATTGGCCAATCTACAGCAGTAGCTAAATAAACACCTGTAAGCATGGTTATTGTACCCGTAATTCCGAAAAAGAAGGCTGCAATATCTAACCTAGATCTCTTTACACCTAATTTTGCTTCGATACCGTGAATAGGCATAGGGGTGTACACATCATAAATGGAGATGTTGTTTTCCTGTAATTTTTCGATGCCATGTAACATCTCATCAGGATCACCAAAACTGCCTAAAATATATTTGATATTACTCATTGTTATATTTTTGCGTAATCTTCTTGTTTAACACTATCAAATTTCTCTAAAGACTCAACGTATTCTGCTACCTGTTCTTTATCTAAATCACCTTCTTTAATCAATTTCATTTTCGACTGCTCACTTGCAGTTTTCAAGATCATTTTCACCTCTGCAATAGCAATAGATGGCAACACTCTTAAGAATAACAAGAATAAAGTGAAGAAAACGCCGATTGAACCTACGAATACACCCACATCAACCCATGATGGATAGAACATTGTCCAACTTGATGGTAAGTAATCACGGTGTAATGAAGTTACGATAATTACGAAACGCTCGAACCACATACCAATGTTTACTACGATAGACAAAATCCAAGTAGCTGCTATGCTGGTACGAATTTTCTTGAACCATAACAACTGTGGAGAGATTACGTTACAAGTCATCATCATCCAATATGCCCACCAGTACGGACCAGTTGCACGGTTGATAAATGCATATTGCTCGTACTGTGAACCTGAATACCAAGCGATGAAGAACTCAGTTAAATAAGCCACACCTACAATAGATCCTGTTAAGATGATGATTTTGTTCATCGACTCAATGTGGAACATAGTGATGTAGTTTTCTAAACCTAACACCTTACGTACTACCAACATTAAAGTTAATACCATGGCGAAACCAGAGAAAATCGCTCCCGCTACGAAGTATGGAGGGAAGATAGTGGTGTGCCATCCTGGAATTACAGATGTTGCAAAGTCCATTGATACGATAGTGTGTACCGAAAGTACAAGTGGAGTAGAGATACCTGCTAAAATTAACGACACCGCTTCGAAACGTTGCCAAGTTTTAACGCTACCGGTCCATCCGAAAGAGAAGATTGTATAGATCTTTTTACGAAGACCTGTTGCTCTATCTCTAATTGTTGCGATATCTGGTAATAAACCCGTGTACCAGAATAATAATGATACAGAGAAATAAGTAGAGATCGCAAACATATCCCAAACTAATGGAGAGTTAAAGTTTACCCAAAGTGATCCAAATTGGTTAGGTAATGGTAATACCCAGTAAGCTAACCAAGGACGCCCCATGTGAGAAACTACATATGTTGCGGCACAGATAACGGCAAATATTGTCATTGCCTCTGCCGAACGGTTAATTGAGTTACGCCAGTTCTGACGGAAAAGTAATAATACCGCAGAAATTAACGTTCCGGCGTGACCGATACCTACCCACCATACGAAACCGGTGATATCCCAAGCCCAACCTACTGTTTTATTTAATCCCCAAGCACCAATACCAAACCAAAAGGTATAGCCTACAGATACAACCCATAAAGTAGCACCACAAAGTGCTAAGATAAAGCCGATCCACCATGCCTTGTTAGGTTTATTTTCTACCGGCGATAAGATCTCTTCCGTAATCTGCGCATACGTAATGTCTTTGCCGGTAATTAATGGTTCTCTTAAAATTGATTCGCTATGTCCTGACATAATTTATATTGCTGTAAGTAAAGCCTAAGCGTGTACTTCTTTTGTTGTTGAATCTATATTTCTAATCTTAGTCATGTAACCAATACCTGGCTCAACGTTGATCTCTTCTAGTACGTAGTAAGTACGCTCGCTACGTAATGCTTTAGAAACTTCCGAATTAGGATCGTTTTTATCGCCGAAGATGATTGCATTTGCAGAACAAGCTTGTTGACACGCCATTTTGATATCGCCATCTTTCAATGCACGTTTTTCAATTTTGGCCGACAATTTACCTGCTTGGATACGTTGGATACACATAGAGCATTTCTCCATTACACCTCTTGAACGAGTAGTAACATCTGGATTTAATACCAATTGAGTAAACTCGTTATTCAAGTAGTTATCAAATCTTGAATCATTCCAGTAGTTAAACCAGTTGAAACGACGCACTTTGTACGGACAGTTATTTGCACAGTAACGTGTACCTACGCAACGGTTATAAGCCATGTGGTTCAAACCATCTGATGAGTGTACAGTAGCTAATACCGGACAAACTGTTTCGCAAGGTGCGTGATCGCAATGTTGACACAACATTGGTTGGTGTACCACAGAAACATTCTCTAAGTTATCTAAGTTAGCAATCTCTTTCTCCTCAGTAACTGAACCTTGTTTATCATCGTTAATGCTATAATAACGATCGATACGTAACCAGTGCATTTCACGACGACGGCGAACCTCATCCTTACCAACAACTGGAATATTATTTTCTACGTTACAAGCTACGATACAAGATCCACAACCAGTACAAGCATTCAAATCGATTGCCATTACCCAGTTGTTACCTAACATTTCGTGCTTATCGGTAGTCCACAGATCGTAAACTTTATGTTTATGGTGGTTACCCGAACCTGCTGCTGGATCTTTTACAAAGTCTTGGAAGCTAGCTTCACGCACAATGTTTCTGCCCTCAAAAGAGTAGTGTGTTTGTGTTTGTGCCAATTCTTCTCTACCACCAGTAGCTGTCAAAGTAGCTGTTGTGGCATATTTAAACGTTCCGTTAGTAAAGCTCACAAAAGGGAAAGCATTTTTACCTACGTTGTTACCAGCTTTACCAGCCTTAACACGTCCGTAACCTAAAGCTACTGAAGCAGTACCCATTGCTTGACCTGGTTGAAACAATACAGGCAAATCAATTGAATAACCGTTTTCTGCTTTAATGGTAACGATATCAAACTCTTTGCAACCTAATTTATCTGCTTGACGAGGGTTTAAAGCTACAAAGTTATCCCAAGTTACTTTCGATACTGGATCAGGCAGCTCTTGTAAGAATGCATTGTTAGCTTGTTTACCGTCACGCATTGGAACGCTTTCGTAAACTTGTAACTCAATGTCTTTTTTCAATGCTTTGCTGCTCGCAACAATTGCACTAGCAACCGCATCTAAAGACAAACTGAAACCGTAAGAACCAGCTGTTTTTGCAGCAGCAGTGATCACACCAGTTTGCAATACATCTTCCCATGATCTACCTAAAGCAGGTAAGATATTTTTATCCCAGAAATTACGTACGTATTGGTAGTAATCTTGCACTGGAGCATCTGCCCAAATTAATAAGCTTTGCTCTGCTTGGCGAGAATTAAATACAGGGTTAATTGTTGGTTGAACAATGCTGTAATATCCTTCGTAAGTGTTTGCATCACCCCAAGCTTCTAAATAGTTTGGCGTAATTGCAACTACATCTGACAAATCAGCAGTTTCATCTTCTCTATCAGAGAAAGATACTTTTAATGATACTTTCGACAAGCCATCATTAAATGCTTTTGCATTAACTGCATCGTAAGCTGGGTTGCTGTTCAAGAAGAACACTGCACCAACTTCGCCTTTATTCATTTCGTCAACTAATAATGCAAACTCTGCATCATTACCTTCGTAACGTTTACAAGGGTTATCTAAATCGATAGTAGTACCGTAGCTACCAATTGCTACGTTAATTGCATTGACTAAAGTTTGAACAGAAACATCGTTAGAGCCAGCCACTACAACTGCCTTACCTTTGTTTTGTAACAATTCTTTAGCTACTAATTTAATTGCTTTGTCTGCAGTAGTATTGTCAGGTAAACCTGCACCTGGTAAACTAGCGCCAACAATTGCGTTGTATAAAGCAATTAAAGCTGGTCCTTCTTCAGATAGTTTTAAAGCAATACGAGTATCGGCATTTGTACCGGTTAAACTCATACCCGCTTCGAACTGGAAGTGACGAGACATTTTTTTCTTCTCTAAAGATTTATAATCTCTATTAGAAGTATATTGAGCTGTAAACTCTTCACCGCTAATCCAAGTTCCTAAGAAATCGGCAGCGAAACTTACAATTAAATCAGCTTTATCGAAATTATACTTTGGTAAAACTGCTTTACCGAAACTATTTTCATTTGCCTTAATAATACCTGTGTACGAAATGGCATCATACTGAACCAATTTAGTAGTTGGGTATTTAGCTGCAAAATCTGCAACCACGGCTTTGGCAGAAGGACTGTTTAAAGAACTTGCTACAACGCGAATTTTTTTACCCGCTGCTTGCACCTTATTTAACTCTGCTTTTACGTATTTATCTAATTCGCCCCAAGTTGTTTCGTCTTTCTTTAATAAAGGACTTTTTAACTTAGAAACATCATACAAATCTAAAACTGAAGCTTGCGCTTGCGCATCTGTACCACGATTGAATGCTCCTGCGTTAGGATTAGCTTCAATTTTGATAGGACGACCTACTACAGTTTTAACCAATACGCTATTACCTTTAAAAGTAGAAACGTAGTAGTTAGGAATACCAGGAGTTACCTCTTCTGGTCTAACTAAGTAAGGAATAGATTTGTGTACAGGTGCTTTTTGACATGCAGCTAAAGTAACAGCTCCTAAACCAAAACCTAATGCCTTTAAAAAGTCACGGCGTGGTGTTACTGTACTTAATCCTGCTTCATTCAAAACATCTTCTATTGGAAGCGGCTCGGCAAATTCGCTTTTGTTGTTTTCAACAAACTCGGGAGTTTTATTTAACTCCTCCAAACCTTTCCAGTATTTCTTGTTGCTTTCCATTTAAGCTATATTACTGTTTATCGAACGTTCTTAAAAAACTCTATTTATTAATAGTGGCACTTACCACACTCTAAACCACCTAACAATGCTGGTGTAATTTTCTCGCCTTTCTTGATTTTCTCGTGAGCAGCAATTACGTTAGCATAAAAAGCATCGCTTTTCTTATCAGAAATATCAGCGCTGTTGTGGCAGTTTATACACCATTTCATGGTTAGTGGAGAATATTGATAAACTTCTTCCATGGTGTTAACCGGACCGTGACAAGCGAAACAAACTGGATCTTTAGGGTTTAAACCTGCTTCTCTACGAATAGCATCTTCTGCCACAACTACGTGCTGAGAGTGGTTAAAGTAAGCTAAATCAGGCAAGTTGTGAATACGCACCCATTCGATAGGTTTCTCTTTAGTCTTGTCGTAAGTTTGTGTTTCAGGGTTATAACCTAAAGCACTGTAAATCTTCTGAATTTCTGGCGAAATCATACCATCATCCGTTCTAGCCTGTACATTTTTGTGACAGTTCATACAAACGTTTAATGAAGGGATAGAGGCATTCTTAGATTTAAATGCACTAGAGTGACAATATTGACAATCGATTTGATTGATACCAGCGTGTAACTCGTGAGAGAATTTAATTGGTTGTGTTGGTTGGTAACCAGTATGAACACCAGTATTCCACATACCCATCCAACCGAATGAGCCTAACACAATAACCAAACACAATACGGTAAAGAATACAAATTTCTTGTTTTTGAATAATCCTTTTATGCCTGTAGCTAAAGATACGTTATCCTCTTCCGAAATCTCAATTCCTTGTTTTTCAAGAATTAAGCGTTCTAACATTTTAACCGCTCTACCTAAAACTACCAAGATAACGATAGACACTAAGATAATAGCAATTACACCCGCCATAGATAGACCAGAAACGCCTTCGTCTTTCACGTCAGCCACTACAGCTCCTTCTTTTTTAGGCTCGCCTTCTTTCGCGTAAGCAATAATGCTTCTGATTTGATCATCAGTTAAAGTTGGGAAAGCAGTCATTTCTGAAGGGGAGAATTTAGCAGCTTCAATAGCTTGCTTGTTTCCAGAAGCAATTAATGCTTGGTTATTTTTAATCCAAGGAATTAAAAACGACTCTTCCAGCTCTTTAACTTTTGGCGCTAAAGCAGGTCCAGTTCCATCGTGATCCAAGGCATGGCAAGAAGCACACTTTGATTTGAATAAAGTTCTTCCCTCTACAACATCTTGCGCTTTAGATACAGTTACAGTTAAAAAAGATAGGACAGCTAATACGAAAGTTGCTTTTCTAAATTTTTTAAGTCCAAATGAGATATTCCTCATAATGAGTATTTTATGCTTTATTTTTGAATAAAAATTTTGTTCCGATTGATAAACAAATGCCTATCTCTCGCAAATAATGGGACAAAAGTAAGGTTTATTAAGATACCAATGACATATTAATGACAGTGAAATACAATTTATAATCATTCTAAACTATGCGGTTAAACCACCTAGAATAAACATAATCGCATTTTTTAAACTAAATCTCAATTTAGTTTTGGCTTCTTTTTAACCGTGAATTTTTGTTTTTAAATTATTGTTTTAGTATCCAAGCAAAAATCAATGGCGCAACAATAGTTGCATCAGATTCTACGATGAATTTTGGTGTATTGATATCTAATTTTCCCCAAGTAATTTTTTCGTTTGGCACAGCGCCCGAATAAGAACCGTATGAGGTAGTTGAATCAGAAATTTGGCAGAAATAACTCCAGAAAGGAATGTTCTGCATTTCCATATCTTGGTACAACATTGGTACCACACAAATTGGGAAATCGCCAGCAATACCACCGCCAATTTGGAAGAAACCAATACCTTTTCCTTCAGAATTCTTCACATACCAATCTGCTAACCAACCCATGTATTCGATACCGCTTTTCATGGTGGTAGCTTTAAACTCATTCTTTATTACATAAGAAGCAAAAATATTGCCCATTGTACTGTCTTCCCATCCGGGTACTACAATCGGTAAATTTTTCTCTGCCGCAGCTAACATCCATGAGTTTTTTGGATCAATTTCGTAATACTGTTCTAAAACGCCACTCAATAGCATTTTATACATAAACTCGTGCGGAAAATAACGCTCGCCTTTATCATCAGCATCTTTCCAAATGGCGTGAATGTGTTTTTGCAAACGACGGAACGCTTCTTCTTCTGGAATACAAGTATCAGTTACACGGTTGTAATGATTTTCTAACAAATCCCATTCATCTTGAGGACTTAAATCACGATAGTTTGGAACTCTTTTATAGTGAGAGTGAGCTACCAAATTCATGA
Organism: Pedobacter sp.; assembly: GCA_045629525.1. Taxonomy (GTDB): domain Bacteria; phylum Bacteroidota; class Bacteroidia; order Sphingobacteriales; family Sphingobacteriaceae; genus Pedobacter. Next base: position 47,626 of record JAZQRH010000020.1, on the reverse strand, counting down.
TATCTTCTTCCAGATTTGCACCGGTACAAGAAATAATAGATACTTTATCTTGTCTGATCATTTCGGCTAGCGAAATACCCAGCTCTGCCGTGCTCATTGCTCCAGCCAAGGTAATCATCATTTTGCCACCCTCATCCAAATGCGTTTCGTAACCCTTAGCTGCATCCATCATTGCCGCCGCATTAAAATGGAGATAATTAGTCTCCATGAACTTCGATATTGGTCCTCTATTAATACTCATTATATTATAATTTTGTTTCGACGCAAAAATAGCAAATTGATTCCCGATTCACGACTTTAGATTGAGATTTGGCTTGATTTGAAGAAAGAGGGCAAAAACCTGAACTTTAACTGATAATTTCTGGCGGTGAACCGAGATGTACAAAAGCTTTAACTATTTTTGCAGAAATAAATACAGCATGAACACATCAAATACCGAAACGAATAATTTAAATACAACTGTTTTTCCGATTTTGTTTGCGCTAAGTTTCTCTCATCTACTTAATGATACCATACAATCGCTCATACCAGCCATCTACCCTGTCGTTAAAACCACTTACAAGCTAACTTTTTCTCAAATTGGATTAATCACACTAACTTTCCAATTGGCAGCTTCGTTATTTCAACCCTTTGTAGGTCTATATACCGATAAAAAACCACAACCATATTCTTTAGCCATAGGGATGGGCTTCACATTAATTGGTTTAATTACATTAGCATTCGCTAACAGTTTCCATTTAATTCTTTTCTCTGTTGCATTGGTAGGTATAGGCTCGTCAATCTTTCATCCTGAGGCCTCTAGAATGGCACACGCCGCATCTGGCGGAAAAAGAGGTTTGGCGCAATCAGTATTTCAATTAGGCGGAAACTTTGGAAGCTCCATTGGCCCCCTATTAGCAGCATGGATAATTGTTCCAAAAGGACAGTTTAGTGTAATTTGGTTCTCTGCCATTGCCTTACTAGCGATATTTGTACTACGATATGTGGGTAGTTGGTACAAGAAAATCATCTTGGAACGCAGCCAAAAGGCCAAAGCCAATAGTTTCGAAACACACAGCCTACCTAAATCTAAAGTAGTGTTTGCAATCATCATTTTATTGATCCTTATTTTCTCGAAGTACTTTTACATGGCAAGCCTAACCAGCTACTTCACTTTTTATTTGATCGACAAATTCAATATTTCGGTACAAACCTCGCAGATTTACCTATTTATCTTTTTATTCTCCATTGCCGCGGGCACATTAATGGGGGGACCTATTGGCGATAAAATTGGAAGAAAGTATGTAATTTGGGGATCGATACTGGGCGCTGCGCCTTTTACACTACTATTGCCTCACGCCAATTTATTTTGGACAGGTGTATTGATAATTCCTATCGGTATAATATTAGCATCAGCTTTTTCTGCCATATTAGTTTATGCACAAGAATTAATTCCTGGAAAAGTTGGTTTAGTTGCAGGCTTATTCTTTGGTTTCGCTTTTGGCATGGGCGGCTTAGGCTCCGCTTTAATTGGTAACCTTGCCGATAAAACAAGTATTACCTATGTATTTAGCGTGTGTGCTTATTTACCCTTAATTGGATTGATAACTGCATTTCTACCTAACATCAGCACGACTAAAAAACTAAACTAAAATTACAAAGCGTTGCTTAGCAAAGGTTATATAGCCGTTTACATTAAAATATAAAATCGGTTGCGGGATGAAGAATAAAAAGGAGGCAAGTAAAAAACATACCTTAAAGGTAAACATCCTAAAAACAAGAAAAGCCTTGCTAGAAACTAACAAGGCTTTAACTGGAGAATGAGGGATTCGAACCCCCGACCCTCCCGACAAAAAGTCGGGATGCTATGAACCGGCTGCCTCAATTAGCTTCTCTATCATTTTTCGGCTTTTCCAAGATTTAATCTGGCTCTCCCTTGTTAGCGCTTGGCTCCTTGAATTAAACCGCTCCGTATAGACGGTAGTCCAATCACCAACTTTACCCGTAAAACCCTTGTGATTGGTATTATGTTTCGCTAAACGCTTTCCCAAATCTGAAGTCGAACCAATATAGTATCGGTTGCGGGATGAAGAATAAAGGATATAGACGAAAAACATAACTTAAAGTTAAGACATCACAAGAATAAAAAAAGCCTTGCTAGAAACTAACAAGGCTTTAAGTGGAGAATGAGGGATTCGAACCCCCGACCCCCTCGGTGTAAACGAGGTGCTCTGAACCAGCTGAGCTAATTCTCCAATATTTCATTTTGTAATTTACCGTCCAGTAAATAAATGGTGGAAAATGAGGGATTCGAACCCCCGACCCCCTCGGTGTAAACGAGGTGCTCTGAACCAGCTGAGCTAATTTTCCAATATTTAACCCCAAATAAAACTCGCAATCCGCATAGTTCCTTTCGCTTTGGGAATGCAAATATAGCGTTATATTATTTCTTTACAACTCTTTTTTTAAAATTTTTATCCTAAAACTTCTTCTAAAATTTGATGAGACTTTATCTCTCCAAAAGAGGCTGTATGCAACCTAAAGTAAATCAATATTTTATCGAGCAAGAACCGGCGATAAGCATTGTTAAACGACAATGTATTATTTTTTTCAAAAGGCGTATCCAACAAATCCATTAATGCCTTACCGTCGACTTGACTGATAAAAAACGGGTGGATTGGAGACAAAGACGTGAAATTTCCAGCCTGCAAATCGAAATATTGTTGATCTGCTCTATCTTGTGAACGAGGTGAAAAACCTAAAAACCGAGTTAACTTCATCAAAAACGAGAGATGAAAATTGACGTTCAACTCATCAATTTCATCAAACCAGCTGATAGCACTATATAAATACCCAAACAGATGTTCATCTACATGTTGTTGCCTAATACTTTTATATAAAACCTCATTTAAAAACTGCGCAATGGTGTTCTTAATTAAGTTGTAGGGTATAGTTTTAAATATTGGAGATAATCGAACTTCCGAAATACGTTGTATTTGTACATTTTGCTTGTAGTACACCACCATATCTAATAAGTGTAAGGGCTGCAAAAAATTCATCGGAATTTTGGCTCTTGGCTTTTTAACACCATTCACGAGATAAGACTGAATACCCAGTTTTTCGGTAAACACTTGAACAACCACACTGCTTTCACTGTAAGTTGTTGTTTTCAATACAATTCCTCGGGTTTTATGTAACATCTAAAAAATCTTCGGCACAAAAATAATCAATGCAATTATTAATGCCATGATTGCGAGAAGCAAAACAGCGCCCGCTGCTACATCTTTAATTATACCGGCCTCTTTATTAGGGCGTGGAGACACTAAATCCACGAGCTTCTCTATTGCAGTGTTGAAGGCTTCGGCAGCTAGAACAACGCCTATACATAGCATAACAGCAAGCCATTCCGTGCTCGATATCCGCAAATAAAAAGAAAGAGAAATTACAAGTAGTGTAATAAACAGTTGCAGCCTAAAGTTGGCCTGAGTTTTTAAAACGTATAACAAGCCGTTTAAAGCAAAGTGGAAGCCATTGAAAAACATAAATAATACCTTCATATTTAAAGTTAGTTATAAAAACGGTCTAACTTTTGCAATTATTTGGTGTTTATAAGCGTAATATTTGTGTATAATTAACACTTGTCATTTTGTAAAGGTTCATTTTTATATGTTTCTTTATAGCTTTTTAGAATTTTATGTGGAAAAAACTTTCTGACGTTATACTTAAAAACCGCGTTATTTTTATCGTGTTGTTTGTAGGCATCACCATTTTTATGGGATGGCAAGCAACCAAAATCAAGCTTTCTTTTGCAGGAGCCAAAATCCTTCCTTTAACTGATTCTGTTTTCGTAAAATACAATGCTTTTAAAAAGCAGTTTGGCGAAGATGGAAATATGGTGGTTTTGGGCATACAAAGTGATAAAATCTTTACTAAAGACACTTATAATCATTGGGCAGAACTTTCTAATGAGCTATCAAAACTTAATGGTATAAAAGGAGTACTTTCGGTGGGGAAACTTTTTGAATTGCAAAAAGACACCGTGAATCAGCGTTTTATGGTTAGGCCAATCCCGGGTGGGCCCGTTAAAACCGATGCAGAAATGGACTCGCTCCGTCACACAATTAGCGGCTTGTCTTTTTACGATGGTTTACTGATCAATAGGCAAACGAATGCCACACTAATGGCAGTAAGTTTCGACCCTAAAATCCTGAATACCGCAGATCGAAATCCGACACTAAAGGCTATCGAAGAAAAAGCACGAGCTTTTGCTAAGCGAGAAAATATCGACGTCCATATTTCTGGATTACCATATATCAGAACGGCTACAAGCAAGCTAGTATCAAACGAATTCGTGCTCTTCTTAGGGTTATCTATTCTTATCTCTGCGATTATATTAGTAGCATTCTTTAGAAATGTGGCCTCCGTTCTTGTCCCAATTTTAGTAGTTGTAATGGGCGTTATTTGGAGTATAGGCACTCTCGTATTATTCGGATATGAAATTACGATTTTAACAGGTTTAATCCCGCCGCTCATTGTGATCATCGGAATTCCTAATTCCATCTTATTGCTCAATAAATATCGTAATGAGATTGCCAAGCATGGCGACAAGAAACTAGCTTGGGATGTAACTTTAGAAACAATCTCTGAGACCACCTTAATTGCTAATGTTACTGCTGCCATCGGATTTGGCGTTTTATGTTTTACAGGTAGCGAATTGCTTATTCAATTTGGTGGTGTGGCTGCACTCAACGTAATGTTTACCTGGTTAATGAGTTTATGTCTCATTCCAGCAGTATTTTCGTTTTTAAAAGCGCCAAACGTAAAAGCTGAAAGCGAGCATAAACCTAATTTGATTGATAAGATATTAGCGAAGATTAATTTCTGGGTACTTTACAAAAGAAAGGCGATTTATTTAGCCACTATCGTTATCTCGGCAATTGCCTTAATTGGAGCGCTTAAAGTTAAAATTAATGGTTTTGTGGTCGATGATTTGCCACAAAGTTCTACCATCCTTAGAGATTTGAGATTTTTCGAGAAGAATTTTGAGGGCATTTTGCCTTTGGAAATTGCTGTAGATACCAAACGTAAAAATGGCATCATGAGCCTGTCTACCCTCAACAGAATTGAGAAGATGGAGAAAATGATCGCAGCATATCCAGAATTTTCAAAATCAATCTCGCTTAACGCTGGTTTAAAATACGCAACCCAAGCTTTTTACAACGGTGATACCTCTTTTTACCGCCTACCTACAGAGTTTGAGAAAAACTTTATCCTTATTTATGCGGCAAACTCTGGCAAAGGCGACGGGAACATGCTGACTAACTTTGTAGATAAGGATAAACAACGAGCTAGAATAAGCTTTCAAATGGCCGATATTGGTTCCGCCAGATTAGATAATTTATTAGAGGAAATTAAACCTAGAATCGATTCGATATTATCACCAAAAAGATTTGATGTTACGCTTACAGGTTCAAGCATTATTTTCTCGAAAGGAACTAATTATATGCTCACTCACCTATTTGAGAGTATTTCCATAGCAATCGTGTTAATCTCATTAATTAGGTTATTGCAGTTTAGAAGTCTGAAAATCATGTTTATTTCACTACTTCCAAACATCATCCCTCTATTAATAACGGCGGGTTTAATGGGCTTTTTTAACTTATCGTTAAAGCCGTCTACAATCCTGATCTTTACCATTGCTTTCGGCTTGGCATCAGACCAAACTATCTATTTTTTAACTCGATACCAGCAGGAACTAGCGAAGACAGGGGCTAACATCGCCGACACCATATCACTTACCATAAAAGAAACTGGGATCAGTATGGTTCACATCGCTTTAGTGTTATTCTTTGGTTTTGGGATTTTCACAGCATCTACCTTTGGCGGTACCGTAATACTAGGTTTCCTTTTATCGATAACCCTTTTAGTGGCGTTGATTTTTAACCTTACTTTGTTACCAGCCTTAATGCTTTGGCTGAATAGAAAAAACCAGTCGTTAGTCCGTAAATAACTTACCTCAATAAATATAGTTTGCTTTATCTTTACAAATGCAAGTACATTCACTACTTGCATTTGTATTGTGTAAACAAGATTTCCGAATTTGGGAACCCTTTCTCCTTGGCAATGCTCGCATACTTGCAACCCATTTCATTTTGCCTAGTGTTGAAGAAAGACAAACTTAGATAAAACTCGGTTTTTCCCCCATTAAGACCTGGCATTTCCAACGATTTCAAGAAAAATTGACTAGCCTTTTTATAGTCCATTAGGTTAAAATAATAAAAACCTAAATTTTGATTGATATAAATGTTATTAGGTTCTAATGCCAAACCTCTGTTATATTTAGCCAAAGCCTCCTTAAGTTTTCCTTGGTCTGTTAGCGCTTGAGCTTCGACAATTAGCGCTGTAATTGTTGATGCATTTATTGCTTTTGATACAATGGTGTCCTGAGGAAATGTCCTTTTACCCAACTCTTTAAAACTATTCAATTTCTGCTCGCTCGCTCCAGCGTTTTTAAAACTTATATAAGCTTGCTCCCAAATTACAGGATTTTTGATATTAGCGGTATAGGTATGGTAAAATTTTTCGATCTCGGCAGTATCTCTACGCACTACAGCATACATCAGACCACTAGCATAAAAAGTGGTATTCACAGGCCTTTGATAAAAAGCCTTTTTAGTGTAGATATACGCACTATCTAAATCTCCTTTGTCTCTTGCAATGAGAGCCTTATAAAAATCTGATCTACCTAAATACGGATTAATTCGATTCCCCTCATCTAGCAGCTGCACTGCTTTTTCATAATTCTTCTCTCTTAAAAAATAGATCGCTGCATATTCAGCAAAAGATTCTGATGTATTAAAAACGTTTGGTACAAGCGGCATTCTTTTAAGTACATCATCTCCAGTCAACAGCCCTGTATCTTTCACATTGATATCATCGGCTTGTATGTCTCGCTCCAAAACAGATGCCTTATAAGCTTGATAAGCAACAAAAATCGGGATCAACGCGATTGTTATCGGAATAAGAGAAAATGTCTTACCATTTTCAATCTTTTCTTTTTCTTCTTTCCCTATGTTGACAAAGGTTAACGCCATAATAAAACAAAAAGCAATAGCCATCGTAGGCCGATATAGTGGAAAGTTTACCAAAACATCCATGCCATACACCACCAAAAGCATCAAACTTACAAAGGCTGTATTTTTTATCTCTTGGTTCTTACTTTTGAACCATCTTTTAAAATTAAGGCACAATAAGGTGGCAAAGATTAAAAAATAAACGATCCCGTTCAAAATACCTGTTTCCGAAGCAATTTCAAGGAAATCGTTGTGTGCGTTTAGAGGAATAGTTTCACTAACTGTCATGTCATATGGTATCGATTCCACCCGATAATTCCCAATCCCAACGCCTACAATTGGATTATCCTTTATTACACCAATAGCACCCTTCCAAATCTGCAAACGTCGACCCGAGGACCGATCTTCTGTATTCACGGCTTTAAACCTATCTAAAGTAGAAGTAAAACGATCATTTAAGGCGGCTTCTTTAAACACTTTATCTACTACAATATACGATGTAACTAGGGGTACAATAACAAAAGCTAATTTTAGTATTGCTGATTTTGTTAGGTTAGACCTTAAATAAAAGACCAAAAATAAAACAAGTAATATCACCGATGATAACAACGTCGCCCGGGCATTAATCAACAAAATCGTTGATATTGATAACCCTAGAGCTAAAGATAAGACTAGTCTCCTCCAATTCGAAACGTGAACAATAGCAAACAGAATAAAAGGCATTTTAACCATTAAACTGGCTGCTAAAATGTTAATATTTCCGGTATTTCCTTTAAGGATATTAGAACTAAAAGCATCTGCTAAACTTTTGGTGCTTGCCATGGTGTTAAACTCATACAGCACCTTCCCCGATTGGAAAAGCGCACTCAACCCTACTAAAAAACATATTTTCAGCAATAAATGCAGTCTACCGTGCAACAGTATCGAAAAATTCAAGAACATACAAAACACAATCAATATCTCCGAAATTGCAAGCACACTCAAAGTTAAGTTCACTGCAAACAGCATTGATACAAAGCACAGCCCGATAAAGGCTAGATAAAGCTTAAATAACAAGCTGGCCTTGAAAATATTGACAAGCGCTTTAGCGTGTAAACTAGGATTTCCGTATATATATCCAGCAATTATAACATTTAAACAACCCAAATAAAGAAATTGTGGGGCTATTATCTCCAGAGCATCAAAATAAGGGAAGAAATCTATTACCAAAAATGCTGCGATAAAAAACAAGGTCATGAAATCCTCGTAAGATGTCGCCTTTGTAGCGCTTGGTTTTGTAGCCACAGAGCGTTTATTTGTTTTCATGGGTTATCATTTATTTCAACGAGATCAACGTTAGATTGAATTCCAAAACTAAACAATAATTACTTTAAAATAAACAATTCTCCCACGAATTCAAGATGATACACGAAGCTAATTTGACCAGAGAATTTAAGATCCGGTAGACTGACTTTCTTCCGTTTCCTCCTTTACAATTGGGGTCAACTCGACATGCTTGCCATCAATATCGACTTTTTTAGCAAACAATATTGGATACAAAAACATTAGCGACCCCACAATTAATAAGCCCCCCGAAATACCAAGTACAATATTTTTGCCATCTACTTTATTTTCTTCCATCACTTTGGCAATTATCAGTGCAATTATGCCTAATACTACCACTATGAGTGCCCTTTTGAGTTTTAAATATTTAATCATACAGGTTATTTTGAGATTTTCCGAGCTTTTATTATATGTAGAATAACAAATATTAAACCAATAAGTTCTAATACTATGACCACTAAAAGTGCAATTACTGCCTAATTTTCATCTATGTTTTTCAACAACTAGCGATAAGGGGAGTAACATCGCCGACAAGAACATAAAGCTATCCTTTTTTCAATAGATTATCCATCCCGACTATTTAATATAAAGCTACTATTATTAATACAAAAAGCTTAACTTTGCATCCTTAATTTTTGGAGATACTTGATTGATGTATAGGGAATTTAAACAACTAGAATTAGCTAAAATAGGACACGAAGTACTGGAGTTTTGGAAAGCACAAAATATCTTTGAAAAAAGTATTGATAGCCGACCAAAATCTAAACCATTTACTTTTTACGAAGGCCCACCTTCGGCAAACGGAATGCCTGGTATCCACCACGTTATGGCTCGTGCTATTAAAGATATTTTCTGTCGTTATAAAACCCTAAAAGGATTTCAGGTTAAGCGAAAAGGCGGTTGGGATACTCATGGTTTGCCAATTGAATTAGCGGTTGAGAAGAAATTAGGTATCGTAAAAGAAGACATTGGTAAAAAGATCTCGGTAGATGAATATAACGCAGCTTGTAAAGAAGAAGTAATGCGTTATACCGACGTATGGAATGATCTTACCGAAAAAATGGGTTACTGGGTTGACCTACAAAATCCGTACGTAACTTATAAAAACGAATACATTGAAACCCTTTGGTGGATTTTACAACAATTATACAACAAAGGATTTTTATACAAAGGTTACACCATTCAACCTTACTCGCCAGCAGCTGGTACAGGCTTAAGTTCTCACGAATTAAACCAACCTGGCACCTATCGCGATGTAAGTGATACGACTATAGTAGCTCAGTTTAAAGCTATTGAAGCAACTTTACCAGCTTTCTTACAAGGTTTTGGCACAGTACACTTTTTAGCTTGGACCACTACCCCTTGGACTTTACCGAGTAACACCGCTTTAACCGTGGGTCCAAAAATTGATTATGTATTGGTAAAAACTTTTAACCAATACACTTTCGAACCAATCAATGTGGTTTTAGGTAAACCTTTGGTTGGCAAACAATTTGGCGGCAAATTTTTCCGAACAGAAAGCGACGAAGATTTTGCCAATTACAAATCAGAAGACAAGAAAATCCCTTACCAATTACTAGCTGAATTTAAAGGCGAAGATTTGGTAGACATTAAATACGAACAACTCCTACCTCTAGCGTTACCTTATCAAAATCCAGAAAATGCTTTTAGAATAATTTCTGGAGATTTCGTAACTACCGAAGATGGCACAGGCATAGTACACACTGCCCCTACTTTTGGTGCTGATGATGCTCGTGTAGCTAAGCAAGCTACGCCAGAAGTACCACCAATGTTAATTTTGGATGAGAAAAACAATCCTGTTCCTTTGGTGAATTTACAAGGTAAGTTTATTGATAGCTTAGGAGAATTTGGTGGTAAATATGTTAAAAACGAGTACTACAAAGAAGAAGAGGCTCCAGAAAGATCGGTTGATGTAGAAATTGCCATCCGTTTAAAAGAAGAAAACAAAGCTTTTAAAGTCGAAAAATACGTACACAGTTATCCGCACTGCTGGAGAACTGATAAACCAGTTTTATATTACCCATTAGATAGTTGGTTCATTAAAACTACTGCTGTTAAAGAAAAAATGGCAGAGTTAAACAAAACCATCAACTGGAAGCCTGAGGCAACTGGTACTGGTCGTTTTGGTAACTGGTTAGAAAACTTAGTGGATTGGAACTTATCTCGTTCGCGTTATTGGGGTACTCCGCTTCCAATTTGGAGAACTAAAGATGGTGCTGAGGAAAAATGTATCGGTTCAATTGCCGAGCTAAACGCAGAAATAGCTAAATCAATTGCTGCAGGTTTTATGCCAGCTGGATTTGAGTTAAAAGATATGCACCGCCCTTATGTGGATGATGTGATTTTAGTATCAGCTAAAGGCGAAAAAATGACCCGCGAAACCGACCTAATTGATGTGTGGTTTGATAGTGGCGCAATGCCTTATGCACAATGGCATTTCCCTTTCGAAAATAAGGAAGAATTTGAAAATGCTTATCCGGCAGATTTTATTGCCGAAGGCGTAGATCAAACTCGCGGTTGGTTCTTCACGTTGCACGCTATTGCCGTAATGTTAAGCGAAAGTAGCGATGAAATTAAAGCCATAAATGAGCGTGTAAATAACCCTGGTATTGCATTTAAAAATGTAGTTTCTAATGGTTTAGTATTGGATAAAAACGGCAACAAAATGTCTAAACGTTTAGGCAACGCTGTTGATCCCTTCTCAACTATCGAAACTTATAGTGCTGATGCAACCCGTTGGTATATGATATCAAATGCATCACCTTGGGAGAATTTAAAATTTAACCTAGAAGGATTAGATGAAGTTCGCCGTAAATTCTTCGGTACTCTATACAACACCTACTCTTTCTTCGCATTATATGCCAATATCGACAAGTTCGAAATCGACTTAAACAACCAAACTCCAGTTGCACAACGCAGCGAGTTAGATCGTTGGATTTTATCATTATTACAGAACCTAATTGCTGAAGTTGATGAAGCTTATAACACTTATGAGCCTACGAAAGCTGCCAGAGCAATCCAAAGTTTTGTTGACGAACATTTAAGTAATTGGTACATCCGTTTGTCTCGCCGTCGTTTCTGGAAAGGCGAAATGACTGAAGATAAAAAAGCCGCATACGAAACTTTGTATACTTGTTTAATCAACGTTTCGCAGTTAATGTCGCCAATTGCGCCTTTCTTCTCAGATTGGTTGTATCAAAACTTAACCGAAATTTTGCCAGCTTCTGCAAAAGTAGAATCGGTGCATTTAACGATGTTACCAGATGCTAACCCTTCGTTAACTGACAATGCTTTAAACGAGCGTATGGAATTAGCGCAGAACTTTTCGTCGATGGTTTTATCGTTACGTAAAAAAATGGGAATTAATGTACGTCAGCCTTTGGCAAAAGTTTTAATCCCGATCTTAGACGACAACTTTAAGGACAAAATTGAACTCGTTAAAGATTTAATCCTCTCTGAAACAAATATTAAGGAAATTTCCTATATTACCGACGCCGCTGGTTTTATCAAGAAAAAGGTAAAACCAAATTTCAAAGCTTTAGGTGCTAAAGTTGGCAAGGATATGAAAATAGTGACCGAAGCTATCAATAAAATGAGCCAAGAAGATCTTGCTCAGTTTGAAAAAGATGGTTCGTTTTCCATTGCAAATACGGGCTATACAGTTGCTTTAAGTGACGTTGAAATTATCGCAGAAGATATTCCGGGGTGGCAAGTAACCAATATGGGTAGCCTAACTGTTGCTTTAGATGTAAATATTACCACAGCTTTAAAACAAGAAGGCTTATCACGTGAGTTGGTTAATCGAATTCAAAACTTACGTAAGGAACTGAATTTCGAAGTAACTGACAAAATAAGTATTGAGCTAGAAAACAACGAGTTGATTAGTGCTGCAGTGGCAGAAAACAAAAATTACATTTGTGCCGAAGTGTTGGGCATTGATATCATTTTGGTTAAAAAGGTACAAAATGGAAACAAAATTGTAATTGAAGATGTTGAACTGGAAATTTTGATTGCCAAAATATAAATTATATGGAAAAATCTGAAAAAACGCGTTATTCTGATAGCGAATTACAAGAATTTAAAGAGCTGATACTAGAAAAATTAAAAAGTTCTAAGGAAGAGTTATTGGCACTTACCTCGTCGTTAAGCAACCCAAATTCAAATGGTACTGAAGATACCTCTGGCGCATATAAAACATTAGAAGATGGGTCGGCAACTTTAGAGAAGGAACAAATAAATCAATTGGCTGCACGCCAAAAGAAATTTATCGACAATTTGGAAGCAGCCTTAGTACGTATTGAAAATAAAACTTACGGTATTTGTAGAGAAACTGGTAAGCTCATTCAAAAAGAAAGGCTTCGTGCTGTACCTCATGCTACTTTAAGTATGGAAGCTAAATTGAAGCAGAATTGATGAAAGGCTATACCAAACCTTTATTATTGATTTTCTTAGTGCTATTGGCTGATCAAGTTTCGAAAACTTGGGTCAAAACCAATATGTATTTAGGTCAGGAGTTTAAAATTTTAGGCGATTGGTTCATTATCCATTTTACAGAAAATAATGGAATGGCCTTTGGCTTAGAGTTTGGAGGCGAATTTGGAAAACTTGCACTTTCGCTGTTCAGGATAATTGCTGTGGCTGGTATTGGTTACGCTTTGCATTATATGATTAGGCATAAATACCACAGAGGGTTTATCTTGTGTGTAGCATTAATTTTTGCAGGAGCGTTAGGCAATATTATCGATTCGGTGTTTTACGGTGTAATTTACAACTACGAAACTTTGTTCCACGGTCGTGTGGTAGACATGCTCTACTTCCCCATCGTTCAGGGCACATTCCCTTCGTGGGTGCCATTTTGGGCAGGCGAATCGTTTGAGTTTTTTAGACCTGTCTTTAATTTAGCTGATACCGCAATATCGGTGGGTGTAATTACCATATTAGTCTTCCAAAAAACCTATTTTAAAGAAGAAGTGAAGGACGAAATTGGTATCAATAATGAATCATTAGAAGACTAAGCAATTTTAGACTTTAGAAATACGAAATACGTGTAAAGATCTATAAAAAGCTCGCAACTGTCGTTGCGAGCTTTTTCATTAACCTAATGGGAATTAACATAGGTTTTGTTACATTTGAGTAAAGACCAAATGAAATGAGAAACAACCAATCCATTGTAGGCTTCCTACTCATCTTTTTCCTAAATACAAGTAGCACAAATGCTCAAAAAACCATCCAACTGTTTAATGGCAAAGATTTAACAGGATGGCATGCAGATGTTCCTGGCAAAGATGTCAACCCAGACACGCCAGCATCATTTATTATTCGTGAAGGGAACTTAGTAAGCATGGGAAACCCGAGAGGTCACCTAATTACTGACGCGAGCTATAAAAATTACCGTTTAAACATCGAATACCGATTTGCTGGACAGCCCGGAAATTGCGGTGTGTTAGTGCACGTGTCAACGCCAAGAGTGTTGTACAAAATGTTCCCAAAATCTATTGAGGTACAAATGCAACATCAGGATGCCGGAGATTTTTGGGTAATTGAAGAAGACATTGAGGTAAGTAATATGGAAGCCCATCGAGGACCCAAAGAAAAATGGGGGGTTGGCGAAGGTAAAGCTCGACGAATAAAGAACCGCACAGACAATTCGGAAAAGCCACTTGGGGAATGGAATACGATGCGTGTAGAGTGTCTCGGAGATAAAATTAAAGTTTGGGTAAATGGCGTTTTAGTAAATGAGGGTTACAACAGCACTGCAACGAGTGGTCGTATAGCGCTCCAAGCAGAAGGCAGCGAAGTCGAATTTAGAAAGGTAGCACTAAAGCCCATTAAAAAATTGAGTAACTAGCAAGTCTATCAAGCTATTGTCTTTTTAAACTACTTTTATATTTTTAATTCATAATAATCTAAGCTTCATACAATTATTCGTATATTTGCAATCTCTCATATAAAATGGATTGGGAAAAACCAAATTCCCCGTACAACGTTATATCACGAAATACACCTCTAAATTGTGTGCGGCAATAATGCCAACATTACCCTATCAAACGTAGTTTGCGTTTGTAAAAAAAGAATTAAAAAAATATGGCTAAATCTCAAGCAACTTTTAACAAAAAAGAAAACGAGAAAAAAAGATTAAAGAAGAGACAAGACAAGCAAGAAAAACGCGAAGAGCGCCAGGCTAACAAGAAAGAAATGACCCTTGAAGATATGATGGCTTATGTAGATGAGTATGGAAATATCACGAGCACTCCACCAGATCCAACGAAAAAAAGAAAAATTAATTCTGAGGACATCTTGATTAGCACGCCTCGCCAAGAGGATATTATTGACGAAAATCCAGTTAAAAAAGGTGTTGTGACACTTTTTAAAGCCGACAAAGGTTATGGTTTCATTAGAAACACGGAGACACAAGAAAGTGTTTTTGTGCATATCAATGGTGTGATTACTCAAATTAAAGAAGGCGATAAAGTGAGTTTCGAAGTTGAAAAAGGTCAAAAAGGTCCAACTGCAGTTAAAGTTCAAGTTATCAAATAAATTAAAATCACTCTGCGCCAGCATTTTACCAAAACTACAATAGATACAAAAAATATCTTTGTGGATTTGGTATGATATTTTCATCTTATTACCAAACACATTAAAATGAGAAATATGAAACGATTATTAGCCGCAGCTCTTGTAGCTTTAGCAACAATTACGAGTTTAGATGCAATGGCACAACAAGTGGATTTAAGAAAAAAAATTACCGTTAGTGGTACCGCAGAAACAGAAGTTACACCAGATATTATTTATCTCAATATTTCTTTAAAAGAATATTTAAAAGATGGTAATAGCAAAAAGAAGGTAGATATTACTACTCTCGAAACGCAACTTTTCAATACTGTACAAAAAGCAGGAATTGCGAAGGAAAACCTAACCATTAACAACTTAAGTAGCTGGAATTACCAAACTAACAAAAAGAAAGATCCAGACTTTTTAGCCAGTAAACAGTACCGCCTAAAAGTGTCAGATTTGAACAAATTTAACCTAATATTAGAGGGGATTGATGCCAAAGGTATTGCCAACACCAACATCGACGGTTACGATTATAGTAAAATTGATGTGCTAAAAAAAGAACTTAAAGTAAAAGCATTATTAGCTGCAAAAGAAAAAGCAACTTATATGGTTGAAGCTTTAGGAGATAAATTAGGTAGCGTGCTTGATATTCAAGATTTAGGCGACAATGCTGGTGGTATGATGGTGCCACAATATAGGGCATATGCAATGAAAGCAGAAATGGCAATGGATGCAGCTCAAGCTCCAGAAATTGATTTCAAAAAGATTAAACTGAGTTTTACCGTTAATACGGTTTTCGAGATTAAGTAATCATATTTTTAATACTTTTGTAAGCCTATCATCGTTTTGATGATAGGTTTTTTTATTCACGTTAAACCGAATTTTTGATGAAAAAGACACTTTACGTTTGCATTTTATGCTTTGCACTTATTTCTTTTACGGCACCTTCTTTTGCTAATGATAATAGCTCAACAAAAAGAGAAATTACTCCCGAAGAGCAGATAGAACTTAATCATATTACCAGTCGTGTAATTGAAATTAAAGCGCTAGACAAATCTTTGCTTAGCAAAGTAGAGCGAAAAACTTTAAGAAAAGAAGTGAAAGAGCTAAAAAAACGAGCTGATTTCTTAAATCAAAACGTAACTCTTTCTTTAGGTGCTATCATCATCATTTTATTGCTGCTAATTATTATTCTTTAGTAAGATTTACGATTAGTTGAAATCTCGGGAGAACAAAATATAGTAATTAACTGTTATATCGCTACCTAAAATAGAACGATATGAAAAAGATCACTTTTGTAATGATGCTGGTAGCCGCATTAATGTTAAACTTTAGTGCCGTAAGCGCAAACGAAACCAACCCGAGAATTAAGGCAGACCTCACCACAGAGCAGCGAGCCGAACTATCTAGAATTATGTCTAGAGTTGATGAGATTAAGTCGATGGACAAATCGAAATTAAGCAAGGAGGAGCGCAAAGAACTGCGTAAAGAGCTTAAAGATATGAAGAAGAAAGCCAATGCTATTGGCGGCGGCGTTTATTTGTCTGTTGGTGCAATCATCATCATTATATTGCTTTTGATACTAATTCTGTAAGCGATATTCGAGAAATCATACATAAAAAAAGGAGCTCTACATTTTAGAACTCCTTTTTTTTATGATTAACAACTGATTAATCGATCATATCAAATCCGGTGTATTTTACCAAAGCTTCTGGAATTTTAACACCGTTTTCTGTTTGATAGTTTTCTAGAATAGAAGCCACTATACGCGGTAAAGCCAAAGCACTTCCATTTAAACTGTGAGCCAGTTGAGTTTTGCCTTCTTTACCTTTAAAACGGAGTTTCAAACGGTTTGCTTGATAAGTTTCAAAGTTAGATACTGAAGATACTTCTAACCAGCGTTGTTGCGCAGCGCTCCAAACTTCCATGTCGTAAGTCATGGCTGAGGTAAAGCCCATATCGCCACCACATAACCGTAACACACGGTAGTGCAAGCCTAATCCTTTTAACAACGACTGCACGTAGCCACTCATCTCTTCCAAGGTTTCATAAGACTTATCAGGATGAGTGATTTGCACAACCTCTACCTTATCAAATTGATGTAACCTATTTAAACCACGAACATGAGCGCCGTAAGATCCTGCTTCTCTGCGGAAACAAGGTGTGTATGCAGTGTTCTTAATCGGAAAATCTTCTTCCTTTAAAATCACATCACGATACAAATTCGTAACAGGCACCTCTGCTGTAGGAATTAAATATAAGTCATCAATTCCGGCGTGATACATTTGTCCCTCTTTATCTGGTAACTGCCCAGTGCCAAAACCAGATGCAGCATTTACCAAATGAGGCACTTGCATTTCTTTATAACCCGCAGCAGTAGCATGATCTAAAAAGAAATTAATTAAAGCACGCTGTAATTTAGCACCTTTTCCTTTGTAAACAGGGAAACCAGCGCCCGTAATTTTAGTTCCTAATTCAAAGTCAATGATATCGTATTTGGCAGCTAATTCCCAATGCGGCAAAGCATTTGCTGGCAGTGCTGCAGGGGCACCATGAGTTAATACTACTTCGTTATCATCAGCTGTGCTGCCTGCTTTAACCAAATGATATGGCAAGTTTGGCACTTGCACAATTAACGCTTGTTGCTGCGTTTCTAAATCATGCAACTTTTCAGAAAGTTGCTTAATTTGTTCTTTATGCGCTGCTGTGTTAGCTTTTATCACTTCGGCCTCGTCCTTTTTGCCGTTACGCATTAAGTCGCCAATTTGTTTTGCAGCAGCATTTGCTTCTGCCGAAAAGTTATCCAACGAACTTTGAGTAGAACGACGATCCTCATCAACGGAGATGATTTGATCTACCAATTCTAACTGTTTGAAATTACGAACGCTCAAACGCTCTAAAACTTTCTCTCTATTTTCGCGGATATAGTTAACTTGCAGCATTTATTAAATTATTTGCTGCAAAGATAGTAAGAGTTAAGCGTTATGCGTTATCAGTTGTGTGTTTTTATGCAAGCTTTTAACGGATAAATGGCAATAAAATATTCGTTAAAATGAAAATCGGTAAATTATATATTGTACCTACGCCTATTGGCAACCTCGAAGACATGACTTTTAGAGCAATTAGAGTGCTGAAAGAAGTGGATTTGATTTTAGCAGAAGATACTAGAACGAGTGCGCCCTTATTAAAGCATTTCGAAATTGATAAACGGGTTTTTGCACACCATCAGCATAACGAACATAAAGCTACGGCCGAAATTATTAAGTTTTTAAACGAAGGCCAAAATATTGCTTTAATATCTGATGCCGGCACTCCTGCTATTTCCGATCCAGGTTTTTTTTTAGTGAGAGAAGCCATTAAAAATGGCGTTGACGTTACTTGCTTACCAGGCGCCACCGCTTTTGTACCCGCATTAGTGAACTCTGGTTTGCCAAATGATCAATTTGTTTTTGAAGGATTTTTGCCCGTGAAAAAAGGCCGACAAACACGCATGAAACAATTGGCCACCGAAGAAAGAACAATGATTTTTTACGAAAGTCCGCACCGCTTATTGAAAACGCTTGGTGAATTTGCAGAATATTTCGGGGAAGACAGACAAGCGTCTGTGAGCCGGGAGTTAAGTAAAATGTTTGAGGAAAATGTGAGGGGAAGTATTCTAGAAGTAAAATCACATTTTGAAAACAATATTTTAAAAGGAGAATTTGTAATTTGTGTAGCTGGCGCAACTATTGCTCCTAAACAGAAAGACAAATACCATAAAAAAGACGACCATGATTAACATTGATAGATTTTTAGCCGACGAACAAGATCCGAAAGCAGTTGAAAAAGTTGCCGGAAAGTTGAACGATTTACTCACCACTGGTGAAGAGATTCTTTATTTAGCAGTGCAGAAAAAACCAGCGGTAAATATTTTGCCCGATTGCATTGCCATAAGTAATAAGCGAATTTTTTATTGCTCGCCGAGTAACTTAGGATTAACTATGAACTTTAAAGATATCTCTTGGAAAAACATTAAGGAAGTTTCATTTAAGGAAGGTTTGCTAGGTTCTAAATTCGTCTGTGTGCCTCAATCGGGTGAAAATATTGTAACTGACTATATTCCCAAAGTACAGGTACGAAAATTGCACCAAGCGGCCAACGAGCAACTGGAACAATACAAAGAGATGCTTAGACAACAAAAGTTGGAAGAAAACAGAGCCTCCGCATCTTCGTTCACAGTTCCCAACGTTAATCCACTAATCGATATCCCCATTGAGGAGGCACAAATTGTGCAAGATGATGTGCTTGAAATTGCGGAGCCAGTAAATGTGGCTGATGAAATCGAACAAAAACTCGTAAAACTAAAAACGTTGTACGATAAGCAATTGATTACCCGAGAAGAATACGAACACAAGAAAGCAGCTATTTTAGATAGTATGTAATCTAAACCGACATACCATAATATCATTCTAAGATTAGCGAAGTATTTAATTCCTATTAGATTCCTCCTTTCGTATGAATGACAAAGTTGTCGACATGATTAAGCCCAAAAATGACAAGAAAAACGATCCTATTAGCGCTATCGAGTGCTTTCATCATGTGGCTTGCATGGCCACCACACACCTGGTTTGCGCCCCTCCTTTTAATTGGCTTGGTGCCTTTATTCATTGCACTTAGCGACATTAAATTGAGCGCTTCGCACAAACAAGGCAAAAAAGTATTTTTAACTGCTGGCTTAACCTTCATAGTGTGGAACACGGCATCCATTTATTGGGTTTTTAACTCCATTAATGCAGTGAATTCGGGAGTGCTGGGTACACTTATTTCGTTACTGGTATCGCTTATCCCTTACGGGCTAGGTGCGTTACTGATGACGTTCGCGTTTTGGCTCTATTATCGTTTAAGTACCTATACTCATAAATATATCGCCTACGGCGGATTAATTGCCTTTTACATTAGCATGGAATACCTACATCAAACTTGGGATTTGTCTTTCCCATGGATGACTTTGGGTAACGGCTTTGCCGGCATGCATCAAATTGTGCAATGGTATGAAGTTACCGGAGTTTACGGAGGCTCTCTTTGGATTTTACTAAGCAACATTATTGCTTTTGAGGCTTACCAACAGATGAAAACGAAAACGCCATTTAAGTTAGCTGCCATTTGGGCTGCGCTTTTAGTTCTTCCTATCGGATATTCTTTATATCGTTACAAAAACTACGAGGAAAAAGTGGTGCCCGTAAATGTAATAGCAGTACAACCTAATATTGATCCTTATGAGAAATACGGAGCAACATTCGCTAGTGAACAGCTGAATATCCTAACAAAGCTTTCGGATTCTGTAGGGCAAACCAATACAGAATATTTCATTTGGCCAGAAACAGCAATCCCTAATTATGCAGATGAAGAGCGAATTCGAGAGAACCCTGACTTTTTAGCTTTACAGCAATTTTTATCGAAATATAAAAATGGAACTTTAGTAACCGGCATTGAAAGCGTACGTTTTTATAGTGATAAAAAAACATTATCTGCTAAAGAAAATCCAAACGGTGGATTTTACGATAATTACAATGCGGCAATGCAGGTAGAAAACTCCGCCAACGTTGCTTTTTACCACAAATCGAAATTAGTACCTGGGGTCGAAAAATTACCTTTTCCGAAGCTATTGTCATTTTTGGCACCGGTTTTCAGTCAACTTGGCGGCAGTGTTTCTGGCTGGGGTTGGCAAGACGAGCCGGGTGTACTTTATGCTTACAGCGGCATTGGTGTTGCCCCAGTTATTTGCTACGAATCTATCTGGGGAGATTGGGTGGCCGGAGCAGTTAAAAATGGCGCTCAATTTATTGCTGTAATAACCAACGACGGTTGGTGGGGAAACACATCTGGCAAAGACCAACATCTTCTTTATGCCAAATTACGTGCAATAGAAACCAGAAGATATGTAGTGCGTTCTGCTAATACCGGCATTTCAGCATTTATCAACCAGCGTGGTGACATTACCTCGCAATCTGAATGGTGGACTAGAACTGCGTTAAAAGCAGATATCAATCTTAACGACGAAATAACTCCTTACGTTGAATATAGGGACATCATTGCTAAAATAGCGGTCGCTTTGGCTTCTTTAGCGGCAGCATTCATTCTACTAAAAAAGTGGATAATTAAATAAAACATGACTATTAACAAAAGAAACTCTTTAAAATTTGTCGTCCTACTTATCATTGTAGCACTAAACTTTGGTTGCGATCAGATTAGCAAGGTAATTGCAAGGAAAAACATTGAACCTTATGAGCAAATTACCGTTATTAAAGACAGATTTATACTCACAAAAGTAGAGAATACTGGTGCTTTTTTAAGTGCTGGCAGCAATCTCCCCGACTTTATCAGAACCATATTACTTACTGTACTGCCTGTTTTTGTTCTCGGGTATGGTTTATGGTTTTTGTATACCAACAAAAACATATCCGTGCTTATGCAGGTAGCGGTAAGTTTTTTAATTGGCGGAGGTTTGGGCAATATCTATGATCGTATTCTTTATGGCTCCGTCACAGATTTCCTTTTTATGGATTTTGTATTATTTAGAACCGGGATTTTCAATTTAGCGGACGTTTCTATAATGATTGGCATTGGATTGTTACTTTTTCAATCGTTTCAGAAAACCAAAAAAGAAGAAGAGATAGTAACTAATTAATTTGCACCGCAAAACAAAGTGTACTGCATCGTTGTTATTTCATTATAGATCTAAAATAAAACACAGAGCGTTATGAATAACAACAATCAAAATCCACAAGAAGAAAAAGGCTTTATGGATTCTTTAAAAAATAAATTTAACGAATTTAAGGATAAAGCAGAAGATAAGTTCGAAGACTTGAAGGACAAGGCTGAAGACTTAGCAGATCAAGCTAAAGATAAGTTTGAGGAGCTAAAAGATAAAGCAGAAGATAAGTGGGATGATTTAACGGCCGATGCAAAAGATGCAAAAGCAGAAGCGCACGGCAAGGCTGTTGAACTTACTGATAAAGCGGAGAATAAAGTTGACGACTTAAAGACGAAAGCTGAGGATTTAGGAGCAGAAGCCCACGGCAAAGCTGTAGAGATTAAAGATAAAATTGAAAATAGATTAAAGTAGTCTTTAGCCTGTAAGAAAAAGGTCCTGCAAAAAATATTCAGGACCTTTTTTGTGAACTCAATCCATGTATTTTCCTACAATTGGCATGCGTCGGCCCATGCCGAAAGCCTTTGGAGAAACGCGTAAAATTGGTGGCGTTTGATAACGTTTGAATTCTGCGATGTTTACCATTCGCAAAATTCTTTTCACCAAAGCTTCATCAAATCCATTTGCAATAATTTCTTTCGACCCTTGTTTACCTTCAATGTGCAATTTCAATATCTGATCTAAAACGTCATATTCTGGGAGTGAATCCGAATCTTTTTGATCTGGTCTTAATTCAGCCGATGGCGGTTTCACAATGGTGTTTTCTGGTATAATTTCTCTTTCTCTATTAATGTATCGTGCCAACTTAAAAACTTGAGTTTTGTAAACATCTCCAATTACACCGATAGCGCCACACATGTCTCCATACAGCGTACCATAACCTACAGCACATTCACTTTTATTAGAGGTATTTAAAAGTATGTACCCAAATTTATTAGACATGGCCATCACCACAATTCCGCGGCAGCGAGCCTGAATATTTTCTTCAGCTAAATTAAATGGCAAACCTTCAAACGGTTTGGCAAGCATGAGGTCAAAAGCCTCCGCAGCGTCTTTGATAGGGACAATTTCATATTTACACCCTATGTTCTTCACTAAATCTAAGGCATCGTTAACCGAGTGATCCGTAGAGTATTTTGAAGGCATTAAAACAGCCATTACGTTCTCTGCTCCCAATGCCTCACAAGCCAAAGCACAAACCACTGCAGAGTCTATCCCACCGGATAAGCCCAGAACAGCTTTTGAAAACCCTGATTTTTGGAAATAATCTTTAATACCCAATACTAAAGCATCGTGTATTTGCTCAATATCACTCGCTCGCTCGCCCGCCGGATATTTGTTGTTTACATTTTTGACTTCAGCTAAATCGAAAACCTGTAAATCTTCCTCAAAGTATTTCATTTCTGCCTTAACTTCGCCCGCTTCGTCGAATACTAACGAGCCACCATCAAAAATGATTTCCGTTTGAGCACCTACTTGGTTTACGTAAAATAAAGGTAAATGATATTTCTTCGCATTATCGGACAACACTTTGATACGATCTTCATCATGGCCATAATCAAATGGTGATGCCGCGATGTTAATCATCAAATCTGGTTGTTGTTTTATCAATTCATCCATCGGACAAGAAACATACATCGGATTGTCATTGATATTCCAAAGGTCTTCGCAAATGGTCAGTGCAATTTTTTTCCCATTAAACGCTACACATTCAAATGAAATATTCGGTTCGAAATAACGATACTCATCAAACACATCGTAAGTAGGTAGTAGCGCTTTTTTTACGACCTTTTTTACTTCGCCATTGGCGATAAAATAAGCTGCATTAAATAAATCTTTGCCGTCTAACACTGGATTTTTTATAGGCAAGCCTACAATGCAAGCAATATCAACACAATGGTCGGCAATTTTATGGGCAGCTTCCTCACACAGTGAGATAAAACCTTCATACTCTAAAAAATCTCGAGGTGGATAGCCGCAAATCGCCAGTTCGGCAAAAACCACCAAATCAGCTCCCTTTTCTTTCGCCAAATTGATACTCGTAATTATTTTCTGGGTATTACTTTCAAAATTTCCGATATGATAATTCAGTTGTGCTAGTGCTATTTTCATCATTACAAATATATTAAACTGGGAGCCTATTAAGCAAAAATGCCCCCCGATTGTAAAACAAAAAAGCAAGCCATTTAGACTTGCTTTTTTCACTTTATGTCTACTAATCGTTTAAAAGAACACCCCTAAGTTAATACCAACGTAGTGGTTTTTAACAGTTTGCCCGTCTTTAGCGATGTTGGTTAATCCATTGTTATATGTTAAACCTCCCAAAAGGCTGGTTTTTCCGCTAATGCGATATTCTACTCCACCACCAATTAGCATACCAGCTCTAAAAAACTTGGTATTATCGGTCGCTTTTTTGTCGTCAATATTAGTCGCTCCACTCCCCTCTACGTCCCATCTCGCTCCAATTCTAAAATCGGTAGTTAAACCAAACTGACCATACCATTTCATGTTGTTGTTCTCGTCTGTTTTTAATTTAATAGACAAGGGGATCTCGATGTATTGCATTTTGTACTTTACATCATATTTATTGTTATTTGCTCCGCTATGGAAGGGCTTTAAATTAACCAACTCTCCACTTCCGTTGATTGTAGTAACGGTAAAAGCTGTAGCAAAGCTATAGTTTTCAGCAAATTCGAAATCTCCAATTAAGCCGTAAGTAAAACCGGTGCTTGTACCGCTTCCTTTGCCATCCTCTACTTTTAAAAATCCAAAATTAGGATGCGCCGTTAAACCTAACCTAAAGCTGGCATCGCTTTGCGCAAAAGAGTTAGTTGCAAATAACGCGAATAGTAGACCAAAAACTATTTTTTTCATATTAGTAATTATATATTTGTTATCAATGATAAAGCAATTGAAATTTGGCCAAAGTTATTTAATTTTTCTGTGTTGTATAGTTTTTTTTTCGTGCAATAACAGCACTAAACCAGATGTAAGTCAGATAGATTTAAAAATCGAAATCGAGCGATTTGACCAAGATCTATACAAAGGCAAAGATCAAAGCATCCTTAAAGTAGATAGCGTACTTCACCAAAAGTACGGTGCCTTTTACGAAGACTTTATCTTCAAGATGGTTGGTAACGAGAGCTACACACGATTGGAGGTTCTAGAAGGCTTGTATCAGGCTAAAGCTTTTGACCATCTACATCACGAAGTAGACAGTGTTTTCCCAAAACTTGATAAGGTGGAAACCGAGCTAACAGAAACTTTTAAGTACATCAAGTACTATTACCCAAAAGCAGCTACTCCTCGTTTTATCGGCTTTTTCTCAGGCTTTGCCTACCAAACGCCTATTGGAGATGACTATGTAGGCATTGGCTTAGATATGTTTTTAGGCAAAGACAGCAAATTTTACGGTGCTTTAGTAAATAGCATTCCGCTGTACGCCTCACGACGATTTACGCCAGCATATATTGTTCCCAGAGTAAGTGAATATTATGTGAGAGAGAATTTATTTAGGGAAAGAGATGAAGACAGAAGCTTATTGGCCAAGATGATTTACAACGGTAAAATTTTGTATTTTATGGATCAAATATTACCCGAAAATATAGTCGACAGTGTAAAAATTGGCTATACCGAAAAGCAATTAGAATGGGCTAAAGAATTTGAAGGCGAAATCTGGGCATATTATTTGGAAAACAACTTGCTGTATCAAACAGATTATGCAAAAATTCAAGTGTATTTAAGTGAAGGGCCATTTACGCCGGGCTTAGGCGAAAACAATTCGTCGGCGCCTAAATTGGGTGTATTTACCGGTTGGCAAATTGTGCGCAAGTACATGAAGGAAAATCCAGATGTTACAATACAACAATTGATGGCCGATACGGATGCTCAAAAGATTTTAACAAAATCGAAATATAAACCAAAACCATCAAATAATTAACTTACCCACAGAATGTCTAGAATTTAACGAACTCTCCTCGCTATTCAGTCATTCACGAAATTGAAAATTTAGATAATTTAATAGCGGAAATGAAAATCGGAATTGTTTTAAGCGGCGGCGGAATAAGAGGTATTGCCCATTTAGGTGTTTTGAGTGCTTTACGTAAAACAGGTATCACCTACAGTCACATTACAGGCTCGAGCGCTGGGTCAATTGCAGGTGCTTTTTTAGCTGCAGGAATTACACCCGAAGATGCTTTCGACATCTTCATGCGTACGCGACTCATTAAATTTGTGAGGCCTGCTTTAGGCTCTTTGGGCTTGGTTAATATCGAGAGAACCGGAGATATTTTTAAACAGTATTTGCCTGCACATATTGAGGATCTAAAAACACCACTCACCATTTGCACAACCAATTTTAGCGAGGGGAATATTGCCTACTTTACCAAAGGGCCTTTAATTAGAGCTATTCACGCTTCGTGCTGCATTCCGGGAGTGTTTAAACCGATTATGATTGATAACCAAATGTATGTTGATGGGGGTGTTTTAAATAATTTCCCTGTGGAACCGCTTTTGGATAATTGCGATTATATCATTGGGTCTTCTTGTAACCACTTAAAAAAGGTCGATAAAATTACTGGCATAACAGCACTGATGCAACGAGCTGGAATGATGTCTGTAAACCACGATATGGAACGAAAATCAAAATTTTGCAATTTAATTATTGAACCCAAAGGGATGGGAGAAATCAACACTTTCGATACCAAAAAGGCCGAAACTATATATTGGTTAGCCTACGAAGAAACGCTAAAGACGATAAAAAGTAGTGAGAGCTTTCAAGACTTGCTGAAGCAATAAATGATAGAACTACGCTCGATAAAAACAACTCTCAAAAAAGAACATCGATTATTCTCGGTACTAGTTATTTGCATACTAATCGTTACTGGGTTTGTTATTGGAGATGTTAAGACTGCAATATACTTGGTTGGTGTAGGCAGTTTTCTGTCTCATTATCTTCTGATGACATATGCAACGGTTATGCTGGTTTTGAAATTAAAGATCATTACTTAACCATTAGCGTTACCAGTGATAAATTTAATGTGCGAAGAGCCCAAAGCTTTTTAGTTAGTGACATCAGAGGTTACGATATTTCAGAGACTAGACGAGGGGAAAAAGCCCTATATATTTATTTAAACAATTTCGATTGCCTTCACTTTAATCTATTTAGCAAAATAGATAGAGAACAATTGGATAACTTCCTCCAACAACATCTCAAAAAAATTGATCAGCATAGCAATCCAAATTATCCAACGTTTTCCGCAGCATATGGGTTCGCTTTAAAAAAGTGCATTTTGTATCTAATTGTTGCTCTCCCAATTATTCTACTGTACATCTTGTTTATTCAAAATAGTAATTTAACTGAGGATAAAACTCCAGTTAAATTATTAGGAAGCGCAATATTATCATTTTTAATTTGGCTATATTTTTTTAAAAAACCAGTTCAAAGAGGTTATTTCCGGAACTTAGCCTATTCACCCGGCACGAACTTTTTCATTTATCTATCGCCCTTATTGTTGTTTTTCGTAGTAGAAGAATACAACAAAAGGACATTACCTATGATTAGTCTAAACTATCCAATGGATATCCAGGGCGAAATGAGCAACATCTTATACGCTTTTAAAGAGGTAGGGTTCGATCCTGAAAAATCTACTGTTACCCACTACATCTATGAGAAAGGAACGAGAAGAAGTAAACACCACAAGTTAACTCATTATTTTCTTACACCTATTACCAACGGTGATCGCATTATTGACAGCACTAAATATTGGTTTTGGGCAGTGAAAATATATAAGCAAAAGATCTTTAAACATACTGATTATCAGACGGCAGCTCTAAAATTTCAAAAAGAAAAGAGAATGCATTTTATTAATCTATATCGAAAAGAACCGAGTTTTTATAAACCTATAGCAGCTGATGACATTGCGCATATCGCAATAAGAAGCAACGTCTACGCAGGCAGATCGCCACTTATTTTAGAACCACATTGGGAAACGATTGAAGAATATAGAGCTAATATTTTTCGAAGCGAAATCTTGCTACTAATTGCGTTAATTGGCATCAACGCATTATGGTGTTTATACACGGCTAAGCACCGTTAATTAAAGCTTAACTAACTGCTCGCCCTTTAGTACAGGAATTGAATTGCAGATATTAAGCTGCAAACAAAACTTAACATCTTCTTCAATGTTTAGCTTCACCAGTCTGTGGCTATGCGATGATTTTTTTAAGTAACTTCTCAGATCATCCTTAGCTAAAGCATACATATCTTGTGCAACTACGCTGGCATCGTCTGCCATACTAAAATCCTCTCTCAAGTTTGTGGCTACAGCACCAGCGAAAAGTGTATCTTCTAAATTGAAATTATCTTTCCAGCCTGCACAAAGTAAGAGTACGTCTTTGTTTTCTCGCTTTAAATAGTTGCAAACAGCTGCCAAATTCAAAAACGAACCTACTACTACCTGATACGCACTTTCCTGTGCCATTCGCATCGCCTTGGTACCGTTAGTTGTAGTTAAAACTACAGTTTTGCCTTCAAGCTTTTCTTTACTGTAAGAAAATGGAGAATTTCCAAAATCGAAGCCTTCAACTACAGAACCATTGCGCTCGGCAGCCAATAAAAAGCCCTTATTCGCGTATGCGCTACAATCTTCTACATTCATTACTGGAATAATCGCCGTGGCGCCGTTATCAATTCCGTAAGTGATAGATGATGTTGCTCGCAAAATATCAATAACAACTACTATGCTGCTTTTAATATCGTATAAATGAAGGAGTGCAGGCGTTAAACAGACTTCTACTTTGGGCATTTATTTAAGTTGTAAGTATTAGGTTTTAGGCGGTAAGTGAACATTACACTTACAACCTAAAACTTAGAATTTTATTTATAAAAAGGAAATTTAACCACCTTAGCTTTCACCCTATTATTTCTAATGTCGATAAAAATTTCGGTGCCTTCCTTAGCAAATTCTTTAGCTACGTAAGCAATGCCTATGGCTTTTTGTAAAGATGGAGATTGCGTACCAGAAGTTACATTACCAATCGCATTACCTTCAGCATCTACCACTACATAATCGTGACGAGGAATACCTCTATCGATCATTTCGAAACCTACTAATTTGCGGGCTACGCCGGCTTCTTTTTGTGCTAGTAAAGCCGCTGAGTTAGTAAACTCTTTAGTGAATTTAGTTACCCAGCCTAAGCCAGCTTCAATTGGCGAAGTTGTATCATCAATATCATTTCCGTACAAACAGAAACCCATTTCTAAACGCAAAGTATCACGGGCGCCTAAACCAATTGGTTTGATGCCATACTCAGCTCCAGCTGCAAAAATCGCATCCCAAATTTGTTCTGCATTTTCGTTCTCAAAGTAAATTTCGAAACCGCCAGCACCAGTATAACCTGTCGCAGAAATTAATACGTTTTCTACACCAGCGAAAGTACCTTTCTGGAACGTATAATATTCCATCTCCCCTAAATTAATAGTAGTTAGGGATTGTAGCGCATCCGCAGCTTTTGGTCCTTGTACCGCTAATAAAGATGTTTTATCGGAAATGTTGTGCATTTCAACATCCTTAGTATTGAATTTAGAAATCCAATTCCAATCTTTCTCAATGTTCGATGCATTTACCACCAACATATAGCTTTTCTCATCTAAACGATAAACTAGCAAATCGTCAACTATACCACCACCCTCGTTAGGTAAATACGAATATTGAATTTTGCCATCGAATAATTTCGAAGCATCGTTACTGGTTACACGTTGTATAAGGTCTAACGCATTGTCGCCTTTCAAGATAAATTCGCCCATATGGCTCACATCAAATACGCCTACGGCATTACGCACCGTCGCGTGTTCTGCGTTAATACCCTCATACTGTACTGGCATATTGTAGCCAGCAAATGGTACCATTTTAGCGCCTAGTGAAATGTGTTTATCGGTTAAAGCTGTATTTTTCATTAAAGTATGTTGATTTTAAAGTAAGGTTCAATAATTTTTTTTGTAATTCTGCAATTAAATTTCTGCACTGATGTTGCAACCCCAAAAGTACTAAGAAAAAGCCAATTTCTTAAACAAAGCACTATTTTAGTCGATATTTAGACGATGAACTACACAATCATTAGAACCACTTCAGACGATAAACTTTTCGCTGATTTAGTGAAGGCTTTAGACCAGGAGCTTACTCTAATTAACGGCGACCAAAACGATTTCTTTGCACAGTTCAATAAAATTGATGCAATAAAACACGCCGCGGTCATTCTTTTAGAAGATAAACGTGTTGCTTGTGGTGCAATCAAAGCTTTTGATGAACAAAGTATGGAAGTAAAACGAATGTTTACCCACCCCAATTATAGAAACAAAGGCCTTGCTAGCATTTTGCTGCAGGAGTTGGAAAGCTGGACGAAAGAACTAGGTTTGCAATACTGCGTTTTGGAAACAAGTATAAGACAGCCCGACGCTATCGCTCTCTATCTAAAAAACCAGTATCTACGCATTGAAAACTATGGCCATACATTGATGTTCCCGAAAGTGTATGCTTCAAAAAGAAAATCTAAAAATATTAAATCCTCAAGCAATAGCTGGTTTTTTTTAAAAATTTAAAAAAATAGCCGCTAAGGTTTGCATATTTAAAATTTAATCAGCTTCTTTGCAATGTAAATATTACACCAACAAACAGAATGAAATTAAATTCAACCATTATTAACACCATTATTATTACCGGGGGCAAAAGTTTCGGGAGCTATAATGTTGTTTTATAATTTGAGAAAAACATAAAAAACAAAAAGGCGCTCCCGATGACGAATCGGGAGCGCCTTTTTTTATACCAAACCATAAAAATTAAAATAGATGAAAGTCCTAAAATTTGGCGGTACATCCGTAGGTACGGCCGAAAACATTAAAACGCTTTTACTACTTGTTAAAGAAGAAAAGAAGAATGAAAATCCGGTAGTTGTATTATCGGCAATGAGTGGAGTAACCAACCTCCTATTGGAAATGGCTGAAAAAGCCGAAAGTGGCGAAAGTTACAAAGAGCAATTGCTTTCTATTGAGCAAAAACACTTTGACGTACTTAAGGCACTTTTGCCTGCAGCTGCTCAAAATCCAATATTAACGAAATTAAAAATCCATTTTAACGAACTAGAAGATGCTTTACAAGCAGTAGCTAGTTTAGGCGAATTGAGTTTACGTACCAGAGATTTTATTGTTTCCTTTGGAGAACGATGCTCGAACGTTATGGTAAGCCACATCGCAGGTCAATTTTTTGATAATGCATTATATGTTGATGGCTCAAAATTGATAAGAACTGATGCTGCATTTGGCAATGCAAAAGTCGATTTCGAATTGACAGATGCCTTGATTAAAGAGTTCAAAGCAGATAACAATGATA
This sequence comes from Pedobacter sp., assembly GCA_045629525.1. Classification (GTDB taxonomy): domain Bacteria; phylum Bacteroidota; class Bacteroidia; order Sphingobacteriales; family Sphingobacteriaceae; genus Pedobacter. Next base: position 16,598 of record JAZQRH010000020.1, on the reverse strand, counting down.
AAGTTCTTTTCGTAACCGGATTTATCTCGAGTACGAAAGACGGAAAAATTACCACTTTAGGGCGTGGAGGTTCTGATTATACTGCTGCCATTTGGGGCGCTGCACTTGATGCAGAAGAAATCCAAATTTGGACAGATGTAAACGGTATGATGACTGCAGATCCTCGCATCGTGAAAAAAGCTTTCTCATTAGATGAGCTAAGTTATATCGAGGCGATGGAGTTAAGTTATTTTGGTGCTAAGGTGATTTATCCGCCAACAATGGTACCGGCTTTTGCCAAAAACATCCCTTTGGTCATTAAAAATACTTTTGAACCGACATTTGTTGGCACATACATCAGAAAAGATATTAAACCTTCAGAATTACCAATCAAAGGTATTTCATCTATCAACGATATCAGTATCATCAATTTGAGTGGTAGCGGTATGGTAGGCAAAGCAGGTTTCAGTGGCCGATTATTCTCGCTATTGTCGCGTGAGCAAATTAACATCGTCTTAATCACGCAATCATCATCTGAACACAGCATTACCTTCGCGGTAAACCCAGCAGACGGTGCAAGAGCAGTAACTTTAATCAACAAAGAGTTCGAATTAGAGTTAAAAGCAGGCAAATTAGCTTATCCAGAGGTAGAAGGAAACTTATCTGTTTTAGCCATCGTTGGTGAGAATATGAAACGTACGCCTGGAATGAGCGGTCGTTTATTTAGCGCTTTAGGTCGTAACGGTATCAACGTAAGAGCCATTGCGCAAGGTTCGTCAGAATACAATATTTCGGTAATTATCAGTAAAGATGATTTAGCGAAATCACTCAATGCCGTACACGATGCATTTTATACCGACTTGAAACGCACGTTAAACGTTTTTTGTTTAGGCACTGGAAATATCGGTAAAACATTGTTTGAGCAAATTGAGAAGCAAACACCTTTCTTAGCTGAGAAAAACGATTTACAGGTTAAAGTGGTGGGCATTGCGAACAGTCGTAGGATGCTGTTTAATGCTAACGGTATTGATTTGCAAACTTGGGAAAGCGAGTTGCAAGAGAATGGTCAACAAGCCAACTTGAAGGATTTTGTGAACCAAATGAAGGTAATGAATTTAGCGAACTCAGTATTTGTAGATAACACAGCAAGCGAGGCTCCAATTCCTTTTTACAAGGAAGTTTTTGAAAGCAGCGTTTCTATTGTGGCCTGTAATAAAAAAGGTAATTCGGCTGAGTACGCACAGTACAAAACTTTTAAGGAAACAGCTAAAAAATTCGGCGTCGATTTCCATTACGAAACCAACGTAGGTGCAGGCTTACCAATTATCGGCACCTTACAAAGCTTAATGATGAGTGGTGATAGAATCGACCGTATTGAGGCAATTTTATCTGGAACGATATCCTTTATTTTTAATAGTTTCCAAGGTGAAAAAGCTTTCCACGAAATTGTGAAGGAAGCACAAGATTTAGGTTATACAGAACCAGATCCACGTGACGACTTAAACGGGATGGACTTTATGAGAAAGATGTTAATTCTAGCTCGTGATGCTGGCTATCCTTTAGAAGCTAGCGATGTAAGTATTGACAATATCTTACCTGAGGCTTGTTTAAAAGCTACTAGTGTGGAAGAATTTTATCAAGAATTAAAAAATAACAACGACTACTTCGAAAACTTAAAGAATACTGCAGCAGCAGAAAATAAAGTATTGAGATACATCGGAAAATTGGAAGATGGAAAAGTAGAAATTAGCTTACAAATGGTGGGCGATGATCATCCTTTCTATGCCTTATCAGGAGCTGATAATATTATTTCTTTCGTTACGGATAGATACAAATTCCGCCCAATGGTAGTAAAAGGACCAGGTGCTGGTGCCGAAGTAACGGCCGCTGGCGTTTTCGCTGACATCATCAACGTAGCGAGCAAATAACATCAACCTAAATTATAAATGAATAAAGTGAATACAATAGATAAGATAGCCGAGGTAGAAGTGGGTGCAGAAATTAAAGTTTTTGCACCAGCAACCGTGGCTAACGTAGTTTGTGGTTTCGATGTGTTGGGCTTTGCAGTTAACGCACCTGGCGACGAAGTCGTGATGCGTTTGGTTGCAAAACCTGGCGTACGTTTACTGAAAATTACTGGAGATGATGGCAAACTGCCACTTGATAGTAATAAGAACACCGTTAGTGCAGTGGTAAAACACTATTTAGCCCACATTGGCAGAGAAGATGTTGGTGTGGAAATTGAGCTTGAAAAGAAAATGCCAATTGGTAGCGGATTAGGATCTAGCTCGGCAAGTACTGTTGCTGGTTTATATGCCATTAACCAATTGATGGGCGCTCCTTTATCGGCAAAAGAACTGGTTCCTTTCGCGATGAAGGGCGAGGAAATTGCTTGCGGTTATGGCCACGCAGATAATGTTGCACCTGCCGTAATGGGTGGCTTTGTATTGATAAGAAGCTATGATCCTTTGGATGTGATTTCGCTGCCGGTACCAGATGGTATGCACGCAGCGATTGTTTACCCAGAGGTTGATGTGCCTACTAAAGATGCACGTAGAATGATCCGTTCTAAAGTGGAATTGAAAGATGCCGTTACGCAATGGGGAAATGTGGCAGGCCTAGTTAGTGGTTTGTTTTTGAACGACATCGACTTGGTTGGCCGGAGTATGAAGGATGTGTTAATTGAACCTATCCGCTCTATTTTAATCCCTGATTTCGAAGTATTACGCAAATTAGCAATGGATAATGGCGCCGTAGGTTTTGGCATTTCTGGATCAGGCCCGTCGGTTTTTGCCTTAACTAAAAGTTCCGAAAGTGCTAAAAAAATCACCGAAGCGCAACAAGCGCATTTAAAAAGTTTAAATATCAACAGTTTTGCTTTTGTATCTGAAGTAAATACAGAAGGACCAAGAACGCTTTAAGTTGAACGTAATACATAAACGTATAACCTAAAACGTAAAAACCAAACGATAACGAAATGAAATTTTATTCAACCAACAATAAAGATTTACGCCTATCCTTTAAAGAGGCTGTTTTTAACAGTATGCCTTTAGATAAAGGTTTGTACATGCCGGAGGAAATCCCCCAACTAAGTGCAGATTTTATCCAAAATATTGAAAAATATTCTTTGCAAGACATTGCTTATGAGGTAACATCAGCTCTGCTTAAAGATGAAATACCTGCTGATGATTTGAAAGCTTTAGTAAACGAAGCGGCTAATTTCGATGCGCCAGCCTTTGAGCTTGACCAAAACACTTTTGTATTAGAATTATTCCACGGCCCATCATTAGCATTTAAAGATTTTGGCGCTCGTTTTATGAGCCGTGTAATGGGCTACTTCTTAAAAGATGGAGAGCAATTATTAGACGTATTAGTTGCTACTTCTGGAGATACTGGAGGCGCTGTAGCCTTAGGCTTTTTAGGTGTAGCTAATACTAGAGTTACTATTCTTTATCCAAAGGGAAAAGTGAGCCCTATACAAGAGCAACAATTAACCACTTTAGGGCAAAACATTCGTGCAATAGAAATTGATGGTACTTTTGATGATTGCCAAGCATTGGTTAAAGCCGCCTTCGCGGATGAAGAATTGAACAAAAAGTTCCGTTTAACTTCAGCAAACTCTATCAATATTTCACGTTTAATCCCGCAAACATTCTACTACTTCAATGCTTATGCTCAATTAAAACGCAAAGGCTTTAAAGAGGTAGTATTTTCTGTACCTAGCGGAAATTTCGGCAATATTGGTGCTGGTTTATTGGCCTACAAAATGGGCTTGCCAGTAAAACAATTTATTGCTGCTACCAACGTAAATGACACCGTTCCTCGTTTCTTAGAAACTGGCGTTTACGAAACCAGACCATCAGTACAAACGTATGCTAACGCGATGGATGTTGGCGCACCTAGCAACTGGGTACGCATTATGGATATATTTGGTGGCGATGTTGATGGCTTAAAAAAAGTAGTAACCGCAACTCGTTATAACGACGGAGAAACCTTAGCTGGTATTAAAGCAATTAACGACAAATACAATTACATCGCTTGTCCGCATACAGCCATTGCCTATTTAGCCGTCGATGCATATCGCAAAGCAAATAATTTTGATGGTGCTAGCGTATTTTTATCGACCGCTCACGCTTGTAAATTTCCAGACATTTTCCCTTCGGAACTAGCAGCTCAAATTGAAATCCCCGCATCGGTACAAGAACTAGCAGGAAGAGCAAAACAAGCCGATGAGTTAGGTATAGATTTCGAAGGATTTAAAGATTGGTTAAATAAAAACTAGCCCACATTCACGTACCATGAATAACAATGCCGAAGCCAAATCTTCGGCATTTGTTTTATCATCCCGTCATTTCGAGCGTAGTCGAGAGATTTTTGAACCTTGTCTAAAAGATTTCTTCATTCCGCTTCACTTCAGTCGAAATGACGACAAAAAAAAGGTCGAAACATTACGTTTCGACCTTTTCATTTTTATAAACGATGGGTTTATAAACTCTTTATTTCTCCCTCACTTTCATTCCCTGTTCTATCAACAACAGTTACCTTAACCGCGTTAAGTTTACCTTTTGCTTTAGTTTTTGCATTAATCTCAATCTCATTCGGTACTACAAAGAAACTGCTTTTAGCATTTACTGTTCTGTACGACCAAATATTGCCATATCTGGTATAGATCACGTATTTAAAAATATCTTGTTCTTTATGGTCTGTCCAAGAGATACGAGTATCTGCTCCTACAATTTCGGTACTCACGGTTGCCGCTTTAGGTGCCTTTTTATCCAACCAAGTTGATGTTGGCACTAGTGCTTCCTCTTTGTATGGGCCTGCCAATAGATCGTTTTGCAATTGTTCATTTTTGGTCAAAGCACTCATACTCCAATGCGACACACCCGGAGATTTAGGCGTCATCCCTCTGGTAATCATGATTTGATTAATTACCTCATCGCTATTCTTATCGCCGCCACCAATAGAGCTGCTAATACCTGGCCACAAATGCCTTTTTTGTGTGTTCTCACTCTCCCACCATCCTAACAATACTGGGAAACTTTGCTGTATCGCATTAATTCTCCAATACAACTGCGGCATATAATAATCTACCCAACCTTTGTTTAACCATAATTTAGCATCAGCATACAATTTATCATACTGATCCATACTACGAATACTTTCTGGATAACCTGGGCGCCAAACACCAAATGGACTAATTCCCAACTTTACAAACTTCTTCTCCTTTTTTACGGTTTTGTACAAACGCTCTACAAAATTATTTACGTGGTCACGTCTCCAATCGCCACGAGATAATTTACCCCCTGCCTTTTGGTATGCTGCATAACTTTCATCATCAGGAAAATCAGCTCCGCCGTTATATTCTTCGTAAGGGTAGAAGTAATCATCCATATGAACGCCATCAATGTCATAACGCGTTACAATATCTTTTACTACATCAATGGCTAAGTCTTGAGTTCCTTTCTTCGATGGATCAAACCAATGGTAACCCTGCTTTAACTTCACCACTAAATCTGGATATTTTTTAGCAACCGAGTGTTCGCTAACTGGACCACCAGAAATATGGTGCGCTCTGTATGGATTTAACCAAACGTGAAGCTCTAAACCACGCTCGTGAGCTGCATTTACCCAAAATTCTAGAGGATCATAATAAGGATCTGGTGCTTTACCCTGCTCACCAGAAAGGAAGTACGACCAGGGTTCAAAATTACTTTTGTACAAAGCATCTGCTTGCGGACGGATTTGAAAAATCACCGCATTCATATTATTTTTCTTCAACAAATCAAGCAACACGATGGCTTCGTCTTGCTGTTGTTGCGTAGTTAGTCCGGGTTTACTTGGCCAATTGATGTTGGCAACAGTTGCTACCCAGGCTGCCCTAAATTCTCTTTGTATTTTAGGCTGATTACTAATTTGTGCTTGCGTACTTGCAACTAAAGCTGAAGAAGCAATAATTGTTAGTATAAGTTTCCTAATCATAAAACGAATAATTTGTTTCTTCAATGATAAGGAATAAATATTAGTTTCCGCACAATTACGCATATTCCAAATTTAACACGCAATAAAAAAACGGCAGACTTAAAAAATCATGCCGATTTAATATTTAAAAATGTTATCAGAATATAGCTTTTGCTATTGCTTTAGTTTGATCGGGTTTACCCATAGTATAAAAGTGTAAAACTGGCGCCCCAAAATCAATTAGTTCTTTACATTGTTTAATCATTGCCTGCGTTCCAATTTCTTTAGCCTCAGCATTGTTTTTAGCACGAGACAAGGCATCAGTCAATTCATCTGGTAAATCGATGTGAAATATTTTTGGTAATACAGTTAACTGAGATAACGTACTAATTGGTTTAAGTCCTGGAATAATCGGAACGTTAATATCATTCTCTCTACATTTATTAACGAAGTCGAAATATTTTTGATTGTCGAAAAACATCTGTGTTACGATAAACTCAGCTCCTAAATCTATTTTATGTTTCAAGTATTTAAAATCGACGTTGAGATTTGGCGCCTCAAAATGCTTTTCCGGATATCCAGCTACGCCGATACAAAAATCGCTTTTATAGGTATCTATATATTCGTGAAGAAACTTACCCTCATTATGGTTTTTAATATGTTGCACCAAATCTGACGCATAGGCGTGGCCACCCTTATTTGGCACAAACGAACTATCCGCTTTGCGGGCATCGCCTCTTAAAGCCAACACATTATCGATACCTAAAAACTGCAAATCTATTAATGCATTTTCGGTTTCTTCTTTGGTAAAACCACCGCAAATTAGGTGGGGTACCGCATCGATCTTGTATTTGTTGATGATTGCGGCACAAATAGCAATTGTTCCTGGGCGCTTACGGTAAGAAACCTTTTGCAATAAACCGTCTGGATGCTCTTTGTAGATATAGTCTTCACGTAAGGAAGTTACATCGATAAATGGCGGATTAAACTCTAACAAAGGATCAATCGCGTCGTAAATCCACTGTATACTTTGCCCCTTTATTGGTGGCAATAATTCGAATGAGAATAAGGCTTTACCCTTTGCGTTTTTTATATGGTCTATTATTTTCATAGCCTAAACCCCAAAAGGGGCTTTAATTTTTTTTTACATGTCATGCTGAGGAACGAAGCATTTGTTACCTATTAGCACTAATTTTACCCAAATATATCATCATTAAGAAACTTCCAATCTAAATTCTCAGTTTCTATAATCTCATTTTTTTCTTCCTTGTCCACCCTGTTAATTCCTTTTCTCTGCTAATTGCATCATTTATAAATTGAAATCTCTCAAAATAAATTAGATAAAAACAATTGTATCTTTTAGAAAAAGTAAATTTATTATTACCTTCTAAATGCTGTTTAAGCCTTGTCTCCTAATCATTTGTAACGCCGACATAGAGAACAGTTTTATTTTTATTAGTAAGGATGTATACAAAATAATTATGTTGCATAGGTTCAGTTTTTCATCGCTTGCAGATTCTTCGTTTCCCTCAGGATGACCACTAATACGCTAAATTTGGCGTTAGCCAACGTTCCGCTTCTTCTATGGTTAAACCTTTTCTATTTGCATAATCTTCTATTTGATCTTTGGTAATTTTTCCCAATCCAAAGTATTTTGCATCTGGATGAGCGAAATAGAAACCACTAACTGCCGCGGTTGGATACATTGCATAACTATCGGTTAGTTTCAATCCGATTTCTTTTTCAGCATCTAAAAGGGCAAATAAAGTGCCTTTTTCGGTATGCTCTGGGCAAGCTGGGTAACCCGGCGCCGGACGAATACCTTTATATTGTTCTTTAATTAATTCCTCATTAGTTAAATTCTCGTCATTTGCGTAACCCCAATAATCTTTACGTACCATTTCGTGAAGTTTTTCGGCAAAGGCTTCTGCTAAACGATCGGCAAGTGCTTTTACCATAATGCTGTTGTAATCATCATAGTTTTTCTCGTACACAGCAACCAATTCATCACAACCGATACCAGTCGTTAAAGCGAAACCTCCGAAATAATCTCGCACTCCACTATCTTTAGGTGCTATAAAATCGGACAAAGCCAAATAAGGTTGGTTGGCAGATTTTTCATTTTGCTGACGTAAAGTATGGATGCGAACTTTATCGGCATTGCCTAATTTCACTAAATCATTTTTTGGTAAGGATGATGTAGGTAAATCTAATTCAATATCATCGCCTATGGCTGTGGCTGGCCAGAAACCAAATACAGCCTTTGCTTTTAACAATTTCTCATCTACTATTTTTTTAAGCAAAGCCTGAGCATCGTTAAATAATTTAGTGGCTTCTACACCAACAACCTCATCTGTTAAAATACGTGGGTAGGCACCGTATAACTCCCAAGTATAGAAAAATGGTGTCCAATCGATATAGGGCACCAACTCATACAGAGGAAAATCTTCTAAAACTTTGGTTCCAGTAAATTTCGGAGCTCCTGCAACTTTAGCAACATCTAACTTAAATGCATTTTCTCTTGCTTCTGCTAAACTTTTATAGCGTTTATCCGAACGTTTGTTCAAATGCGCTTCACGAGCTTTATCATACTCATTTTTAATATCTTTGATATAAGTTTCACGAGCCTCGCCATTCATTAAAGTGCTACAAACGGTAACACTCCTAGAGGCATCTAACACGTGTATAGTTGGTCCAGAATAGTTTGGTGCAATTTTCACGGCGGCGTGAATACGTGAAGTGGTTGCACCGCCCACCATTAAAGGAATGGTAAAACCTTCGCGTTCCATTTCTTTGGCAAAATGCACCATTTCATCTAAAGAAGGTGTAATTAAACCACTTAACCCAATAATATCAGCATTAATTTCTTTAGCTTTTTTAATGATGTCTTGCGCAGGAACCATTACGCCCATATCTACAATTTCGAAGTTGTTGCAGGCTAACACCACCCCAACAATGTTTTTACCGATATCGTGCACATCGCCTTTTACGGTAGCCATCAGCACTTTTCCAGCTGAAGAGCTTTGATTTAATTCTGGGTTATCTAATTTTTCTTGCTCTATGAATGGTAGTAGATACGCTACTGCCTTTTTCATTACCCTGGCCGATTTAACTACCTGAGGTAAAAACATTTTGCCAGCCCCAAATAAATCGCCAACAATGTTCATTCCGTCCATTAAAGGGCCTTCAATTACTTGAATTGGGCGAGCATATTTTTGACGAGCTTCTTCGACATCATCATCCAGAAACTCTACAATACCTTTTACTAACGAATGAGATAAGCGTTCCTCTACCGAGGCTTGTCGCCAAGCCTCATCTTTCACCACAACCTTGCCTTTATTTTTTACCGTTTCCGCAAATTCTACTAATCGCTCAGTAGCATCTTCTCTACGATTTAACAATACATCTTCAACTCTTTCTAATAATTCGGGCTCAATTTCTTGATAAACCTCCAACATTCCCGCATTTACAATCCCCATATCTAAACCCGCCTGTATAGCGTGATATAAAAATGCCGAATGCATCGCTTCGCGAACTACGTTATTTCCTCTAAATGAGAAAGAAATGTTTGAAACTCCACCACTTACCTTAGCGTATGGAAGGTTTTGCTTAATCCAACGGGTTGCTTCAATAAAATCGACAGCATAATTGTTATGCTCATCTAATCCCGTGGCTACGGTTAAAATATTAGGATCGAAAATGATATCTTGAGGAGGAAAACCAATTTCGTTAACCAAAATATCATAACTTCTTTTACAAATTTCTATTCTACGTTGATAATTATCGGCCTGGCCTTGCTCATCAAAAGCCATCACCACCACCGCGGCTCCGTAGGTTAAAATGGTTTTTGCGTGATGCTTAAATACGTCCTCGCCCTCCTTTAAAGAAATTGAATTAACAATACCTTTACCCTGCAAACACTTCAACCCAGCTTCAATAACCGTCCACTTCGACGAATCAACCATAATAGGCAATTTAGCAATGTCAGGTTCAGAGGCAATTAAGTTTAAAAACTTGGTCATTGCGGCTTCCGAATCGATCATCCCTTCATCCATATTTACATCGATGATTTGTGCACCGCCTTCAACTTGCTGTAAAGCAACAGCTAAGGCCGCTTCGTAATCGCCACCTAAAATTAATTTAGAGAATTTTGGAGAACCTGTAATGTTGGTACGCTCGCCTACATTTACAAAAATGCTTTCGGGCGTAATCGTTACAGGCTCCAAGCCGCTCAAACGTAAATATGGTGCCACAGTTGGAATTTTACGGGGTTTACCTGCAGCAGCTTTCTTAGCAATGCAACCGATGTGCTCTGGCGTAGTACCACAACAACCACCTACGATATTCACAAAACCTTCAGCGATAAAATCCTCGACTAAATGAGCGGTTTCGTGTGGTGTTTCGTCGTAAGCGCCGAACTCGTTGGGCAATCCAGCATTTGGATAAGCAGAAATATAGCATGCTGCCTTGGTTGCTAATTCCTCAATATAAGGACGCATTTCTTTAGCGCCCAATGCACAGTTAAAACCTATACTTAGTGGTTTGGCGTGAGCTATTGAATTTAAAAACGCTTCGGCTGTTTGACCAGACAATGTTCTTCCGGAAGCATCGGTAATAGTACCCGAAATCATAATTTCGATTTTCTTACCTACAACTTCTTCGTATTTTTTAATTGCCGCTATGGCAACCTTTGCATTTAACGTGTCAAAAATCGTTTCTATTAAGAGCACATCAGAACCACCATCTACCAAACCTCTCACCTGCTCATAATAAGCTTCAAAAAGTTCTTCATAAGAGATAGCTCTAAAACCTGGATCATTTACATCAGGAGAGAGAGAAAGTGTGCGGTTGGTTGGACCAATTGCACCAGCTACAAAGCATTTACGATCTGGGTTGGCAGCCATAAATTCGGCAGTTGCTTCTTTTGCAATTTTAGCACCTTCAAAACTCAACTCATACGAAAGCTCTTCCATTCCGTAATCGGCCATAGAAATTCGTTGCGTACTGAAAGTGTTCGTTTCAATAATATCAGCGCCAGCAGCTAAGTACTTGGTATGAATTGCTTTAATTATATCCGGACGGGTGATATTCAATAAATCATTGTTTCCCTTAACATCCGATGGATGATTTGCAAAACGCTCACCTCTAAAATCAGCTTCTGAAAGTTGATACAGCTGGATCATAGTGCCCATTGCACCATCAATTACTAAAATACGTTTTTGTAGTTCTTCTCTAATGCTCATTCTTTTTATAGATATGAGATGTGAGATGTGAGATATTAGATTGAATAAACTCAAATCTATTATCTATGGTCTCAAATCTAAAAAGCTTACTCTAAAAGTATTGGAGGAATTGATTTCCTTTTAAACTTATCTTCTCTCGCCACTGCTGAGATTAGAAATTAGCACCTTGTTGGCACAGGTTGCTAAGACTTCGTTGGGTCTATTCCCTCCGTCTTTCTTAATAAGCTTTGCAAATGTGCAACATCCGCTTATCAATTCCAAAAATATCAGTCATATAACCAAATAAAATTACAAAGGCCACGCAAATATGCATGGCCTTCGATATATTATTCTGAGTTAAGTCGCTTTACTTCCTATCTCCGAAAACTCTAAGTAGAGATAAGAAAAGATTAATAAAGGTGATGTACAGCGATAAAGCCCCCATCAAAGCAAGCTTTTTGCTATCTGCTAAAGCAATTTCATTACCTTCTTCATCCAAACCTTCGCCTAGTCTTTTAATTTCTTGTACTTTATACGCAGTTAATGCCGTAAACACCGCAATGCCTATATAACCTAATATATAACCCAAAGTGTCGCTTCCGATAAACATATTGATAATACTCATGACTACAATACCGATTACACCAGCCATTAAAATTGGGCCGAACTTACTTAAATCGACATCTGTAGTGTAGCCCATTACAGCCATAATAGCAAATATTACTGCGGCCGCTACGAAACAAATTGCAATAGATGCTGATGTATAAATCAATAATACAAAGCCTAACATTACCCCAGTTAATATTGAATAAAGTAAGAATACGCCAATTAAAGCTCCGTATGATAGCTTATTCATTGCAGCCCCCATAACCATTACAAGACCAAGTGGTGCAAAAATTGCGATGTAGCCCAATACGGTAAAACCTCTATCTCCTACTAAATAGGACATTATTTGTGGAGAAGTAGCTAATACAAAAGCGGATACCGCCGATACAGCTAATGCAACAAACATCCATAAGAAAACGTTTGCAAAGAATTTTTTCGACACAGAACGCTCTTGCACAAAAACTGACTGGTTCTGAAATTGATAATTTTGTTGTTCCATTATTAATTTAAATTGGTTCCTGGATAAAAATACTATTTTAGTTTAACCTTTTAGTCAAAGTTTCTTCAACTTTTTTGAAAAACTGGAGAGGTTTTAGCGTCCGCCAGTTCAATACATCAAGCGTACCGCCAAAATTAATATAGTAATCGATATTATTATGTTTAAACTCTTGGATTACATGATCGTTGAAATTAATGCCAGCGATCCAACCGTCCTCCACATCCTGATACCATTCTTCGTAATAACTATCATCAGAGGCGTGGAAATTCAAAATATTCTCCCCAATTAGGATGAATTTATTAATTCCTTCGTCAATCATCAACTCAATTATCTCCCGTTTTAGGATCATAATGTCATTGGTAATAGCGTCATTCCATTCGCCAATAAGCTCGATAATTGCATATTGACGATCGTAATCCACATACAAAACTTTTAGATATAGCGTGTTCGAGCCAAAGGTATCCCACTGGGGATGAATCAGATAATTATAGAGTTGTTTATCATAATAAAACTCCGAATACTCAGTGTTATAAAAGGGCGATTTTTCGTCTTCGGCAGCGATATAATCGTCTCTCCACTGGTAATATGGCTCTATTTCATGCATGAAACAAATTTACGATTTTAGAATTAGGATTTTGAAGTATTACCTTAAAACGCTATTTCAAACTCATAGTTTGTTAACTATTTTGTGGCATCAACAGCTTTGCGCACACTCCCGTATTTATTCAACAAGGCTGCAGCACTTTCATGGTCAATATTTAATTCGTCCATCACCATTTGCGTACCTCTATCCACAAGCTTTAAATTCGTCAGCTGCATGTCAACCATCTTATTTCCTTTAACACGACCAAGTTGTATCATAACACTTGTGCTTAACATATTCAACACCAACTTCTGAGCCGTTCCAGACTTCATTCTAGTAGAACCCGTCAAAAATTCCGGACCAGCCACAACCTCAACAGGGAAATCTGATTCCGCCACTATCGGCCCACCTTCGTTACAAATGATGCACCCAGTTAATATGCCATGCTTGCGAGCTGTATTTAAGCCCCCGATTACGTAAGGTGTAGTACCGGAAGCAGCCAAACCTACTAAACAATCTTTCTCATTCACACCAAACTCCTGCAAATCAATCCAGGCTTGCTTTTCGTCATCCTCTGCAAATTCCACAGCCTTGCGTATAGCCGTGTCTCCGCCCGCAATAATGCCAACAACCCAGTCAAAAGGAACGCCAAACGTAGGAGGGCATTCAGAAGCATCTACAACCCCTAAGCGTCCACTGGTTCCTGCACCAATATAAAACAGCCTTCCCCCTTTCTTCATACGTTCTGCCACGGCAGTCGCCAGCTTTTCAATTTGTGGCAAAGATTTTTCCACTGCTAACGGGACTAACTTGTCTTCGTTATTAATGTTCGTCAAAATTTCTAAAACTGACATCTTATCGATGTCTTTATAGTTTGATTCTTGTTCGGTTATTCTTCTCATCTGATATTACAGCTTATCTACCTTCGGTGAATTTGCGTATTTTTGCATCATTATGCATGTTTTTCCAAATATCGGAAATAAAGATAAAAAAACTAAAATGTTATTTATATGTTATTTCAAATTAGATAGTTATTTGGTAAATTTGAACTGTCCTTATACTATGAATAAAAACACCCGCCTCAATTTACTTATTGCTTTAGCTTACTGTATTACGCTGACCGGCGGGATGTATTTCGGCTACAAGTTCCTTAAAGATCAAGGCTTTGACGTAAAAAGAAACGAAAAGCTTGCTCATACTGAGATTGATAAAGTTGATGATATTTTGTATCTCATAAAGAAAAAATATGTTGATGATATCAATCCCGAAAAATTAAAAAATTTACCTATCGATAGCTTGTTTCAGCAGCTCGATCCGCATAGCAGCTATTTACCCCCTCAAGAGGCTTTCGCTTTATCTGAGGATTTAGAAGGTAATTTTGAAGGCATTGGCGTGGAATATTACATATTAAACGATACTTTGCTAGTTACCAATGTTATTAAAAATGGTCCCGCTTTTGCAAATGGTCTCAAACAGGGCGATAAAATTATCAAAGTAGATTCGACTGTAGTAAGTGGCAGGTCATTACCGCGCTCAGCAATGGTTGGAAAGATTAAAGGCAGAAAAGGCACTAACGTGCGGCTTACAATTGTACGTAACCATCAACCTCTAGTGTTAAACATTAAACGAGGAAGAGTGGATATCAATTCTATCGATGTTGCCTACATGATCAATCAAGAGACAGCTTACATCAAAATTGGCCGTTTTGGGGCTACAACTAGCAACGACTTCAGTAGCGCATTGAAAAGCTTAAAAGCTAAGGGTATGAAGAAAATGGTTCTCGATTTGAGAGATAACGGGGGCGGGTATCTTACTGCAGCCACGAGCTTAACCAATCAGTTCTTTCCTGAGAAAAAGCTAATTGTTTATACAGAAGGTAAACACGAGCCTCGTACTAATTATTTCACTACTGGCGGAGCAGAATTCGAACAGGGCAAGCTAGTAGTGCTGATCAATGAAAACTCCGCTTCTGCCAGCGAAATTTTTGCGGGTGCAATTCAAGATCTTAATCGCGGCATTATAATAGGCCGTCGCTCGTTTGGAAAAGGTTTAGTACAGGAGCAATTTGCTTTTGAAGATGGTTCTGCTATTAATCTTACGGTGGCTCGCTACTACACGCCGCTCGGAAGAAGTATTCAAAAACCATATTCTAAAGGCGTAAAGGCTTACGAGAGTGAGATTGAAGACCGTTTAAACAGAGGGGAATTAACTGCCCAGAGTTCGAAAATAGATAGTTTGGTAAACAGTATGGTACACATTCCCAAAGATGGTAAGAAGAGCTTTACGGGCGGCGGAATTAAACCTGATGTTTATGTAGGCTTGGATACTAGTGGCTACAATGAATTCTATGCAAAACTACTAGATAAAAAGATATTTATAGATTTTGTATTTGATACCTTGTCAGATCGTTATAGCGCAGAACATCTTGCTAAGACAATTGACACTTTTAAAATATCTGATAAAGATTATGTAGACTTTCTGAAATTGGCCGAGAACAGAAAGATAACCATCGACATAAAACAGTTAATTGCTGCCAGACCACTGATCTACAAACATCTTAAACAGACGCTTTACAAATATCATTTAGGCGATCTAGGCTACTATAAAGCGTACAACCAGAGCGATAAAATGGTTAAAGAGGCGCTAAGCCACTTGAATGAGGAGCACTGATAGATAATATGATAATTTAACTTATCGTATTAAGGATGTCAAAATTGACAATCTATTTCTGTGCATGAACTCTTTTCTCAAAAAACTATTTAAAGTAAGAAATCATCCATTCTTGGCGACAAAGCACCCTATTTTTTAAATCTTTCAACGTACAAATACGAAAGGTGAAACCGTCTTATGGTGCATACCGGTGTCAAAAATTTGATTTTCCAGGTAGTGCACAAAACCTTCGAATTAAACAATTTTATTGCAGCCTAAATATTACTACTTAAACTTAATTTGGATAGCGTGGTTGACCAACAATTAAACAAATTGCCCCACACTATTGCCTAAAAATGGCTCGGTAAAAATTTTCCTCACTACGCATCCAAGTTTTACCTCAGTAACATCGACTCAGGCGAGCTTAATCTCTGTAGAATGGGAAGAAAGATATGAACAGCGCCGCTATACCTACCTAAATATTTATACTGATTTAAAAATCTCAGACCTTAAGCGATTATTGATGCGCTTCTATAAACAACGAAGCCCTTACTATTTCTAGCAAGGGCTTGTTTAAGCTTAGGCACCGACCCCTACTATCCCACGTGTTACCGCAGTACCATCGCCTCAGCCGGGCTTAACTTTTCTGTTCGGAATGGGAAGGGGTGGACATCATCGATAGAGACCCCTGAATATTTTTATATAATCTAAAATCTACAAAGTAAAGCAATTAATGGTGTGCTTGTATAAAACAACAAAGCCCTTACTATTTCTAGCAAGGGCTTGTTTAAGATTAGGCACCGACCTACTCTCCCACGTGTTACCGCAGTACCATCGGCTCAGGCGGGCTTAACTTCTCTGTTCGAAATGGGAAGAGGTGGACACCGCCGATATAGGCACCTGAATATTTTTATATAATCTAAAATCTATAAACACTAAAGCAATTAATGGTGTGCTCGTATAAAACAACAAAGCCCTTACTATTTCTAGCAAGGGCTTGTTTAAGATTAGGCACCGACCTACTCTCCCACGTGTTACCGCAGTACCATCGGCTCAGATGGGCTTAACTTCTCTGTTCGGAATGGGAAGAGGTGGACAC